>JAXGRD010000002.1:0-385015 GCA_040766105.1 Anaerovoracaceae bacterium | reverse complement strand
AATAAATTCAACTCTAGAATTTGTTTGCTTTCAATATTGTCCGTTCTAATTGCTAATGTTGTCATGCTTTTCGAACCAGGAGAACCACATAGTCAAGTGAGCCTTAGTAATATTCCGCACTATATGATGAGGCCTATTTGCATAACAATGGTGACAGTTATAATTGTATCAATACTTATCTTAGTGAAACAAAGAAGAGATGCTATGCTCAAATAAACATATAGAAATAGAAGATGTCCTAAAAATGTGGGCAAAGAAAACCGATTACCATACTTTTCAATGTGGTTTCGATAATCATTGACTTCCATCATACCCTGATGGTCTATTTTTACACAAGACAAAAATAGACAAAAGAGTAAGAATGTAGTAGATATTCGAGAGTATGGAGGAAAGGTACAATGGGAGTGATAAAGGGTTGTATAAACGAAAATTGTGATGCATTTAAGCAGAAAAAGATTTACCGGGTGGCAGATAAGTATTGTAAACAATGTGGGCAGCTTCTGGAGTCGGTGTGCAAGAAATGTCATGCTAAATTGGAGAATTCTGAAGATAAGATATGCAACAAATGCCAGGAGAACCTTGTTGAACGAAATGCGCAAGGGAAGGTTAAGGCCAGTGAAGTGGCTAAAAACAGCATTTCTATTATCATAGCTGTTGCCGGATTGATAGCTACTTTGAGAAAGACCGCTCCACAGATTTCTAGGGCGATAAAAAACATTAAAGGTGTTCCTAAATAATAATCTGCATTTGATGGACGATACTTCTTGGGGCTGTGATTGGATTTTCGCAGCCTCTTTTGTTTGCAGAATAGCCCTGTGTGCGCATTAGTGTTATAATTTGAGAGAGCTATTGGAATAGAAAGAAGGTGAGGTGCCCAATGAATAAGGTTTTGTTCTACGGAATGACAGGGGAGAAGATGTGCTTTCAGCATATTTTGCTCAATGCGTTGGACTTGGCAGCAGCGGGAGATGAGGTTAAGGTCATCTTCGAAGGGGCTTCGGTGAAGTTGGTGTCCGTCTTTGAAGAGGAGAAGAATCCGCTGTACAACAAGGCGAAGGAAGCTGGGTTGATTGCAGGGATCTGCCTTGCTTGTTCAAAGGTCATGGAAGTGTTCGAAGAAAATGAGAAGTCAGGCCTACCGATGTTAGACGATATGAGCGGTCATGCCGGTATGAAGCGCTATATCCATGAAGGCTATCAAATAATCAGCATGTAAAACCATTTAGACATGGTATTTTTCGCAATGTAAAAGCATTTTGATAGACGGATTTGTAATGAACCGATAGACTTTCCGAAAAGATACGGAAGGAGATCTCGAGATGGAAATTGGCAACAAGTTAAAAGAAGCGAGAAACAGGGCGAACCTTACCCAGGAACAGGTGGCAGAGGCTTTGGCTGTCAGCAGACAATCCGTTTCCAACTGGGAGAACAACAGGTTCTATCCGGACATTGTCAGTGTTATCAAAATGAGCGATCTTTACTCCGTAAGTTTAGACACTTTATTGAAGGAGGAAAGTCCCATGTCCAACTATTATCGGTTCTTAGAAGAGAGTACCAACGTTGTTAAGAGCAGGCAGAAACTAACAAAGTTATTGGAGATTTTATCTTTTGTGGTTATATGGGCCATTGCTGTCTTGGTGTTTTGGCTGTTCTCCGCACCGGAGGATGCCATGGGATACGCCATCATTGTCCTTTACATTGTTTTGCCGATTACCACTTTTGTCATTTCAATTTTAATTGGAAAGGATATTACATGGGGGAAATTGCGTTGGTTGTTCTTCCTTTTTTTCGGATTTATGTTTATGATGATGGAATATGCAACATTCAGCACTGCCAATATGATATCCTTTCATAAGGTGAATCTTCCTGACTTCACCCTACTCCTTGTAGGAGGGGTGATATCCCTTTCTGGTTTGGGAATTGGGAAGATGATTCAAACATTTTCTAAAAACAACAAACGCATTTAATAGGAGGTAGCCCTATGGATAAACCAAAAAATGTTGATGAATACATCGCGGCACAGCCGGAGAAGGTACAGCCGTTTCTAAATCAAGTACGGGAAACCATACGAAAGGTTCTTCCCAATGCTGAGGAACGGATTTCTTGGGGTATGCCCACATATTGGGAAAAGAAAAATATCATGCACTTTGCTGCCCACAAGAATCATATGGGGCTCTATCCCGGCGTCATTGCCATGGAGCATTTTGCCAATCGCTTGACAGAATACAAGACCAGCAAAGGGGCAGTGCAATTTCCGTACAATAAGCCCATTCCTTTGGATCTGATTGCGGAGATAACGCAGTGGTGTTACGAAACAGGGAATCACCACGGATCGGAGAGAAATGGCTAAGCCGAGAAAAATGCTCAGCGACTGGGAAGCACCGTACATTCAATCCCTTATGAAGCTTATTGAGACCCAAAGCAAAGAAACACTTGCTAACTGGGCAATCGATTATTCTGAAAAGAACCTATTACCATTGTGGGATAAGGATTTTGCAGCGGATTCGCGTCCTCAAAATGCTATAAACGCTGCCAAAGCGTGGCTAGCCGGGGAGATTAAATTACCGCAAGCCAAAAAGGAGATTCTTCAGTGTCATGATGCAGCACGGGAGGCTGAGGGAAAACCGATATCCCAAGGTGTCGCCAGAGCAATTGGGCAAAGTGCATCTACAATCCACTCGGCGCAACATTGCATCGGGCTGGCATTCTATGGAGCTTTAGCACTTGCTTATAACCGAATTGGTGTTGATAAACCTTGGGAAGAGATACTGGAGATTGCAGCAGAAGAATGTGGAAAAATGGAAGATGCCTTACGGGCAGTTGCAAAAGCCAATGAAGAAAAGCCCGCAAAAATAAACTGGAAATGCTAAGAGTAGGAGGAATGAATATGAAGGATTTTTTCACGGATTGGAATTACAAAAAGCACGCGAAGTTCGTTACAGCCGTCTATCTCGGCCTCTTTGCCATAGACATGACCATCGGATATTTAGTGACGAAAAAGTGCATTGACGAGTTTGATGAAAACAGATGAGCTGATTTATGAAATTTTGTCTGTGGTGGAAGAAATCCCGGAGGGATGTGTTGCTACTTACGGGCAGATTGCTCGCCTAATCGGAAGGCCAAAGAACGCCAGATTGGTAGGGACCGTCTTAAGTAGGGCGGAATACTACGGCGAATATCCTTGTCATCGGGTAGTCAACCATGCAGGCAGGCTGGTTCCTCATTGGCCGGAGCAAAGAGAGTATCTTCTTTCAGAGGGAGTGCCTATGAAGGATGGTTTTCATGTGGACATAAAGAAGTGTCAGTGGAGTAATGATTGATTTTCTCCATAAAATCTAATATAATACGATTAAGAGGTGAAAATATGATAAAAACCACTGGTATGATATTAGAGGAGCTTGGGAACTATAGGAGTCCTGCAGACAAACTATCACGGCTAGTTCGTAATGGAGAATATATCCCCATAGTAAGGGGATTATACGAAACGGAGGCTTCCACCCCGGGATATTTATTGGCGGGGAGTATTTACGGTCCTTCTTATTTATCTTTTGAATTTGCCTTAAACTATCATGGGTTAATACCGGAGATATCTCATACATTTACGTCCGCTACCTTTGAAAAGAGAAAAGCAAAGAGTTTTGAAACACCCTTTGGTACGTTTACCTATCGCGATATTCCTTCTTCCGCATATCCCTACGGAATTGTGCTTGGAAAGGAAGGTAATTATTCGTTTTCAATAGCAACACCTGAAAAGGCTATCTGTGATCAACTTTATAAAACCAGGCCGGTATCCAACTATAAGGAACTTTCTCAACTTCTTTTTGAGGATTTGCGTATAGAAGAAGAGGAATTTTCGAAACTAGATAAAGGAAACATAGTTTTTTTATCCGAAAAATATCAAAGTACGAATCTAAAGAAATTAAGAGGAATGATGGGGAAGATGTGAGATGGTTACTGTAGTAGAACAAATGGTTCGGTCCTATGAGGCAAAGACGATTTTTGAACAAAAAAATGCTATCAAAGAAGTGATACAAGAGCTTACTTTGTGCGGACTGAGTAGAGCCGGATTTTTTAAAAATGCTGCTTTCTATGGTGGCACTGCACTTCGTATTTTTTATGGGTTAGACAGGTTTTCTGAAGACCTTGATTTTTCCTTGAAAGAAAGTGACAAGAACTTCAGTATTACTGATTTTTTTCCTGTTCTAGAAAAAGAAATGAGATCGTACGGCTTAAAATTGAATATTGAAGAAAAGAAGAAAACCGAGGATTCAGCTGTGAAATCAGCTTTCTTAAAAGGAAATACGAAAACCCATTTGTTACTGTTTTATCCCGGAGAAGCCACCTTTTCCAACGTACAAGGGAATGAACAAATAAAAGTGAAATTTGAAGTGGATACAGATCCGCCAGAATTTGCTAGTTTTGAACACAACTATCGACTGCATCCTATACCCTATGAGGTGAATCTATATGATTTGCCATCCCTGTTTGCCGGAAAGCTCCATGCTGTAATAGGTAGGTCTTGGCGAAACAGAGTAAAAGGACGAGACTTATATGATTATGTGTTTTACTTAAGCAAAGGTGCTAAGTTAAACAAAAGACACCTGCAAGAAAGACTGATACAATCGGAACACATTACTCGCAAAGATGCATTTTCTGTAGTGGAAATAAAAGAAATACTCTGTAAGCGGTTTGAAACCATTGATTACTCTCAGGCGAAGGAAGATGTGATTCCTTTTATTCGCAACCCACAAGCGATAGAATTGTGGAGCTCAGATTTTTTTCAAAAAATCACGGAAAACTATGATTTCTGATTTAACATGACAAGTATTGCATATAAAGCGATAAAATGATATAATACATGCAATATAAGTCATGTTAATGAGGTGATGATATGAAAATCATTGGAACGGAGAACAGCAATACGGTGATGAAGGAGATGGGAAAGCGACTTCGAACCTTTCGCATTAATCTTCCCATGACGCAAGAGGAGCTTGCCCACGAATCCGATCTCTCTTTGCGCACCATACAGCGGATGGAAAAAGGGGAGTCGGTCCAAACGGAAAGCCTGATTCGGGTTCTGCGGACAATGGGCATTCTTGCCAATATGGAAAGCTTGATTCCTGCCGAAGAAGCCCGACCTTCGGACCTGTTTTCCATGGGGAAGAAAAGGCAGCGGGCCCTGTCACCCAAGCATCGCATACAGAAGAAGCCTAGCGAGAATTGGACGTGGGGGGAAGATAAATGATTTCCGCGGCCAAGGTAAACTTATGGGGCACAACCATAGGTACCGTTTCCATTACAGAAGAATCGCAAATCGCTCGTTTCGAGTATGACAGAGATTTTTTGCAAAGCGGGATTCAAGTCTCGCCCATTGTCATGCCCTTATCGGAGCAAATATATTCCTTCCCCGGACTTTCGGAAATATCATTTCGCGGTCTTCCCGGCCTTCTTGCTGATTCTCTCCCGGATAAGTTTGGTAATGCAATGATTGATGCATGGCTTGCAAGCCAGGGAAGAGACCCGGGTTCTTTCAACGCGGTGGAAAGACTGTGTTACACGGGAACGAGAGGCATGGGTGCACTGGAATTTCAGCCTTCCTTTGATAGAAAGCAAAGTAGCAATCCGGTGGAGCTGGAGGCAATGGTAAGACTGGCCTCTCAGATTCTCACGAAGCGAGAAGAATTCCAACTTCGGGAGGAAGAGGATGCCATGAGCCAAATCTTGCAGGTGGGGACGTCGGCTGGTGGTGCGCGGGCGAAGGCCGTCATTGCATGGAACCAAGAGACGGGAGAAATTCGTTCGGGACAAGTAGATGTGGGGGAAGGCTTCACTTACTGGCTTATCAAGTTTGATGGCGTGGAAGGGAACAAGGACAAAGAGCAGGAGGACGGATCTTCCTACTGCCAAATTGAATATGCTTACTACCTTATGGCAAGGAAGGTGGGAATAGACATGAATCCTTGTCTTCTCTATGAAGATAGCGGACGCCATCACTTTATGACGAAGCGCTTTGATCGAGTCGGGGCGAAAAACGAGAAGCTGCACATGCAGACTTTGGGCGCCATTGCTCACTATGACTACAATACTGCCGGTGCAAACAGTTATGAACAGGCGGCTTTTGTGATGAGAAAGCTTGGCATCACACAAAGAGAGGTGCGGGAATTGTTTCGCCGTATGACCTTCAATATTATGGCGAGAAATCAGGATGATCACGTAAAGAACCTATCCTTTCTCATGGACAAGAGGGGAGATTGGCAGCTGTCGCCTGCATATGATGTGACCTATGCCTATAATCCCGGTGGCATATGGACCGGCCAACACCAAATGACGGTAAACGGAAAGCGAAATCATTTCACAAGGGAGGATCTTCTGCAGTGCGGCAGAAATATGTCTCTTCGCAAGAGAGAAGTTATGGAAATCTTGGAAGAGGTTTCCCTTGGCATGAAAGATTGGGAGTTGTTTGCAGAAGAAGCCGGATTAAATGAGAAGATTATGTACATGATCAGAAAAGAGTTTCGAGGCTTCCCGTTTTCGTTGTAAAAACAACGTACAAGTTTTTCCCTTTGGTGCATACTGTAAGCAGAACAAGAGAAGTATAACCCAATGCGAAGGAGGAAGAACAATGTCTAACAATAAAACATTCATGGAGATAAAGGAAAAAAACTTTGATACGCTAGAGATGTATGTGCCGGTTGTTGCGAAGGTTCATGGTGGTACCCACCCGGAGTTCCTTGAAGTACGCAAGGTGTACGATGCATTGATAAAAAAGATAAAAGAGGCGGGAGATGGTGAGGCAGACCTCCATGAGGAGTTTTCTCAGCTTCGTCAGATTACGCAGAACTACAGAATCCCTGAGGATACCTGTGAAAGCTATGAGGCTGTGTACAATATGTTAGCTGAAATGGACGAGGCTTACGGAGAATAAAATGCGAGTACAGAAGTTTATTCTAGGAAAAAAGAATCTCATTGCTTTGGTGAGCATCATTCTAATCGTAATTGGCTTCGTGAGTGAGTTGGGGTTTAAGAATGAATTGGTTGCCATTGTCGCATTAGCCACGGCTTCGATTTTGGGCTTGATTCCCATTGCCATTCAGGCTTTTCAGGCGCTGCGAGTGAAGGTTGTCAGCATAGATGTGCTGGTTACCGTCGCTGTGGTGGGCGCATTTGTCATCCGAAACTTTGAAGAATCCGCGATTGTAACCTTTCTGTTTTTATTCGGTGCATATTTGGAGCAGCGAACCTTAAACAAGACTAGGTCGGCGATTAAGGAATTGACGGAGATGGCACCGGAGAGTGCATGGAAGCAGATGGAAAACGGCGAGTTTGAAGAAGTGGATGTGGACGATGTAGACGAAGGAGACGTGCTACTGGTGAAGACCGGTGCCAAGGTTCCTGTGGATGGTACAGTTCTATCCGGCGAAGGCCACATTAACGAAGCCAGCATCACAGGAGAAGCGGTTCCGGTTGGAAAGAAGAAGGATGCAGGTGTCTACGCAGGAACCATATTGGAAAACGGAACTTTGCAGATTCGAGCCGACCGTGTGGGAGAAGATACTACCTTTGGAAGAATCATCGAACTGGTTGAGGAAGCCCAGGACTCAAAATCGGAGGCGGAGCGGTTCATCGACCGATTCTCCAAGTACTATACGCCGGCGGTGTTGGTCATTGCCTTTGTGGTCTGGCTCATTTCCAGAGATGTGGAACTGGCCATTACCATTCTAGTATTAGGATGCCCCGGAGCCTTGGTTATCGGCGTACCGGTATCCAATGTGGCGGGAATTGGAAACGGCGCCCGTCACGGTGTGCTGTTGAAGGGAAGCGAAGTAATTGGAGACTTTAGCAGGGCAGATACCATTGTATTTGACAAGACGGGAACCTTAACCATAGGAAATCCCAAAGTGGCAGAAGTTCGCCGTTATGTGGAGGAAGATAATGCTGTTATGTCACTCCTGGCCAGCGTGGAAGGGGAATCGGACCATCCTCTCGCCAAAGCAGTGGTGGACTATATTGGAGAAGTGACCCTATTGCCCGTTGATAAAACGGATGTGGTAAAGGGCGGAGGCATTGTTGCCCAAGTTTCCGGCCGTCGCGTAGCCGTAGGCAATGTTGCCCTTATGGAGCAGGAAGGGGTTCTTCTCACAGATGAAGTTCGAGAAGAGATTGGACAATTTGAAAACAACGGCAGTTCTCTTGTATTAACTGCCATAGATGGAGAATTAAAGGTTCTCATGGGGATTCGGGATCAGATTCGTCCCGGTGTTAAAGAGGATCTTCAGAGGCTCAAAAATTTGGGCGTGAAGAACCTAGTCGTTCTTTCCGGGGATAATCAAGGAACCGTTGACCGAGTAGCCGGTGACCTGGGATTAACGGAAGCACACGGGCATATGCTCCCGGAAGATAAGTCAGCCTATATCAAAGACTTAATTGAAAAAGGTCATATTGTCGCCTTCGTCGGCGATGGCGTAAACGATAGCCCGTCTCTCGCCTTGGCACACATAGGGATTGCCATGGGCAGCGGTACAGATGTTGCCATTGAAACTTCAGATGTGGTCTTGATGAATTCAGACTTTAGCCGGCTACCCCATGCTCTGGGTTTGACAAAAGCCACGGCACGTAATATGGTACAGAATATCGTCATTGCCGTAGGTGTGGTCATCGCTCTGCTGGCAAGCTTGATTCTCAGCGAATGGATGAACATGTCCATCGGAATGTTCGTTCATGAAGCAAGTATATTGGTCGTCATCCTCAACGGAATGCGACTGCTTCGGTATAAACTAAAGAAGTAGAAGGAGAAAAAAATGAAAAAGGTAACATTACAATTAGAAACACTAACTTGCCCCTCTTGTGCACAAAAAATCGAAGGCGCAGCCAAATCTCTTCCCGGTGTAGACAAGGACAGTGTAAAGGTATCTTTCAATTCCAGCAAGGTAAAGATGGATATCGACGATGAGAAAACTACCTTGGGCGATGTAGAAAAGGCAATCACCAAGGTGGGGTACGATGTACTAAAGGCACAAGCAAAATAAAGAGACTTAGAGCCGACTTCCTCGAGAAGTCGGTTCTTTATATGGGGAGAATCCTGTGTTATACTTGACGAAATGTTGAAAGAACACAAGGAGGCAATATGGAAAGCAAAGCAAAGGAAGCATTGATTTCAAAGGTCGAAGCACTACATGAAGAAGAAAAATATGATGAAATGATTACTTCTTTGGAAGAAGTTCCCAGAGAAGATATGGACTATAAATTAAAGGGATTATTGGCACGGGCATTGATGGGTTCCGATACCCCCGATTGGATGGAAGCGAGGCAGTTGCTGTGGGAGTGCGGTGAAGAGGATCTTCCCGGCTGGAACTTTCTCGTGGGCTACAACTATTATCACTGCGATCAGATAGTTACCGCACTCATGTATTTCCAGGATGAATTGGAAAAGAATCCCGAGGATGCCAACAGTTCGGGCGTGAAAATCCTCATTGATGAATGTAAGAAAATCATCAGAACGGGAACCCAGTTGAACCCTTTCAACAATAGAGCGCGTGTTTTTTGGGAAGAAGTAATCCATTACGATGAGATTCTCCAGGAGATGTTTTCTTCCCGGGATGGCAACAATGAATATGCTGCAGCCTTGGAGGTGATTTACTATCTTCTCGATAAAAACGGCATCGGTGCCGCCATTGAATTACAGTGGGAAGAGGGGATAGAAAAACCGGAGCTGACCTTTTCACCCGAGGGCATATTGGGAAGAGCAATGGTCATTAGGCAATTGCTTCAGTTGGCGCCCAAGGAAGTCACAGAGAAGTATGATTTGGTGTTTTGCAAGCAGCGAGACAAGGACCAAAATGCCTTGGAAATCGACGACATCAGTCTTGACGGGGAAAACACCTCTGTTGCCTATGTAAAAAACGATAATTACGTAACCATATATCTGAAAAATAAAGACCTTCTCGCCATACAAAGGGAAGATGAAGAGAGTGCTATGGCATTTGGATATCTGCTGACGGACACCTACTTGGGGGAGGTGTACTGCATGAGAAATGTGGATAGTGTAATAATTGCCGACGAAAGCGGTGTGGAAGAAGAGTTTCGTCCCTTTCATGAGTGCATAGATGAACTGCTGGATCTATTTGAGCCAACAGAGCAGGAGGATTTCCCCTATGACAATTACATGTCATATCAAATGAATCCAAAGGAGGATGTTGAGGTATTCCGAGAAGATATAATGGTTGGTTCTACATGCATTCCGCCTTTGATGGAAGAATATTTCAAGCATGAAACTACATCTTTTGACGAAGCCTTTGATCAAGGGGTAACGTTTTTACAACTGATTGTGGATCGAGAAGAAGTGGAAGATGAAAAAGCCTTCGAAGTCAGAGACAGATTGGAGACTCTGCTCACGGAGAACCAAGGGGATACCTTCCGCATCATCGGCTCTGCAATGGGAGAGTTCTATGCATATATGGATTTAGTCATATTCGATATTGAACATTTCAGAGAGAATCTTCTTGACGAGCTGTTCATCAATCCGCTTCAGGAGTGGGGCGTAAAAGGGGGCTATATTCAAGTTTTCCGTTACGGTGAGAATTCCTACACCATGTTTGACGACGAGGAAGAAGTAGAAGAAGAACCCATCCACGAAAGCCCTATGGGCAATGTCACCTATTATAGTCCAAAGGATTTTGAAACGGTGGAGAAGTTCATTGAGGACAAGATTGGTCCTTCCAATCATGTGTTTCACGAGCTGGTTTCTGAAGATATCCACGTGGACATTCACCGAATCCAACCCTCGGATGAGCTGCCCTTCTGGATACTGGTTACGCAGGGCATGGGCGCTGTTCCCATGAATGTACCGGAAGAGTTGAAGGAGTATAACATTGGAAGAGCCGAGTTGATGATTCTTCTTCCCCCCGATTGGAATTTGGAGTCTGAAGAAGAAAAGGACTACTGGCCCATTCGCTGGCTGAAGATCTTGGCTCACCTTCCCATTGATGAAGACACATGGCTGGGCTCTGGTCACACCATTGAGAATGAAGGGTCCTTCGCAGAGGAAGATCTCTTTGGAGGAATCATGCTGGTGGAACCGGCGATTTTGAGCCCGGAGGACAACTATGTCACCTTGGAAAACGGTGAAAATGTCCAATTCTATCAGGTGGTGCCTCTTTACCGAGAAGAAATTGACTACAAACTAAATACGGATGCAGGGGCTTTACTGGACAAAATGGAAGCCTCCGGCATGCCCTATGAAGACTTCATCATCGTAAACATACATCGAAAGAATGCCTGTCCTGAGGCGATGAACTAAAAAAATCGGCTAATTTGGAATTGAACTCCAAATTAGCCGATAGTTTTTATCTTCCCAGATCGATAATATTCTGGATGAGAGGCTTACATTTGCCGCAGTCTGTTCCTGCCTTGGTAACTTCGCCTACTTTTTCTACGGTGTCAGCGCCACCCTTGATGGCATCTAAAACCTCTTGAAGAGAAGCGCCTGCACAGCCACATACGGAGGAGAGAATTCCATCCAGCTCCGCCTTGCAGCCTTCACATTCTCCGCAAACACCGGCAATTTCCTTTACCTCATCTACAGTGCGCGCACCCTTGATCATTGCCTTGCGGATATCCAAGTATTCCACGTTGTTGGTAGTACAGATAACTTTATTGTGTCCCATTTTTTTCTCCTTTTTACAGTGATAGTATCTACAGTTACTTCATTATAGACGAAGGACACTATTATTTCCATAGGAATTACTTCAAAATGTTGTTTACGGTTTTTCGTAGGACGGGCACCACATCTTCTTCAAACCAAGGGTTCTTCCCCAGCCATCTGAAGTTGAGAGGTGAGGGATGGACGATGGGGAAGAATCGAGGCAAATAATCTTGGAAGGTGCGAACCGTTTCCGTCAGGTTTTTCTTGGCATCTTTTCCCAGATAATACTTCTGAGCATATTGCCCGGCAAGAATAATCAGTTTCAAATGGGGCATGCAATCCAGCAACCGGGGGTGCCAAAGGGGTGCGAAATCCTTTCGCGGCGGATTGTCACCGCTTTTTCCCTTACCCTGGTAATAAAAGTCCATGGGAACCAGTGCAATCTTGGATGAATCGCGAAAGGTTTTTTCATCGATTCCCATCCACTTTATGAGGCGCTCGCCACTGGCGTCGCCCCATGCCAGTTCCCGCTCTTGGGCCTTTATACCGGGAGCATGGCCTACCACGAGTATCTTGGCACGTTCATCCGCCACAAATACCGGTGGGTAGCCCTTCTCCCGAAAGGCTCGGTTGCTTTCATGTTCGCTGATTTCCTTGCGAATGTTCTCAATTTCTCTATTCATAGACATCATTATACAGCCAGCAAGAATCGGTTGCAAAGTTTTTAATAGAGCACGTGACCCATAATCAAATAGCCGATGGCTGCAACGATACCGGCGATGAAGCCAAAGGGAATCTGTGTAATGGCATGACGGAAGTTGTCACATCCGGTAGCGGCAGAGGTGAGGATGGTGGCATCGGAGTAGAAGCAGCAGTGGCTTCCCCAAACGCCCGCAGCGGCAACGACACCAACCATGACGATGGGGTCTCCGCCCAGCGCGATGGTAACGGGTACGACCATGGGAAGGGCTATGATGTACATGCCCCAGTTGATGCCCATGATAAACTCGGTGAGTGCAAATACGAGGAAGATGGTGAAGGGCAGCATTTGCAGGCTGATGTGCTTGGTGGCTGATTCCACAACGAAATCCATAAAGCCGATGCGCTGACAACCGTCTGCAAAGCTAAAGGCTAGGACCATCATGAGAAGAGGCATAAGCATATTTTTCAGTCCGCGGAGAACCTCATCTACATACTTGAGCGGATCCATACCTTGAAGGACGAAGAAGATGAAGTTAAAGCCGATGGCAGTGATGACGCCTTTCTGCATATCAAAATCAAAGTAGATGGTAGCGCCAATCAAGACAAGCATGGGTGCGAAGAAGTTACGCAGTTTTGGATTTTCCGGCACTTCCATTTCCTGTCCTGCACGAATATCAATACGTTCCGATCCCGGAGGGGCCAAAGGTCCGCCTTCTTCCACTCGCTTGTAAGCACCCTTCATGGGACCGAACTTGGGAATTACGCCGATGATGACCAGGAAGAGCACCAGGAGAGCGCCGATGGCATAAAAGTTATAGGGAATTGTCTGAACATAGGTCAAAACTTGCTTGCCCGGATCGCCCAATCCGTTGGCCACCATGAGGCCTCCGATAAAGATGGCCCAGGTGGAGATGGGGTTGATAACACAGGCAGGTGCAGCAGTGGAGTCAACAATGTAGGCAGTCATCTCCCTTGGAGTGCGATAGCGGTCATTGACCGGTGTCATAGCAGAGCCTGTCGTCAATGCACTGAGATAATCGTCGATGGATAGAAGAAGAGAGCAAACGGCCGTCCATAGCATGGTAGACTTTGAGGTCTTTGCTTTTTTCGTCACCCAGTTTCCAAAGGCATAGCCCCCTCCGCTGGTTTCAATGACGGCCACAATGCCTCCCATAAGGCCACAGACGACGATGAGCCAGGACATATCTTCGCTCATGAGGGTAACAATAATAATTTCATTGAACACACCGAAGAAATCCCCCTTGAATCCCATAATCGTGGTTAGAATGGTTGCGAGAGCCAAGGCTTCTATGATTCTTTTCGTGGCAAAAATATAGATGATGAGGAATGCGGCGGGTAGGGCTGAGATGGGTCCGAAATCGTTCACGTCTTCGGGAACTAGCAAGGCAACGAGGATGAAGGCGATAATCATGATCGTGTAGAAGAGGATGTGTTTCCTTCTAACATCGCCTTTCGTTAATTCGCTCAGTTTCGACATGTGCTGATTCTCCTTTCTTTTTGGTGCTTTTGCAATAAATAAAAACCCAACACAACGAAATTATTGTGTTGGGTTTAAATTGACTGAATGTAGGTTCAACCTAACCTTCCAACAGAGAAGGCGAATCGCTGTACCCGGTACTTCGTGCACCCGCTGCAAGCAGTTGGTGTTCGCTTGATTGTATCAGGTTCCGATTCTAAATATTAACTTGTCCCGATCTTCCTTGGGGGACACTTGTGTTTCCATCAAGGATATGGGTACATGGAGGATGTCTTCCATCATCTGAGAAATCCTTGGGTCCATGATTCTATAGAACAAACGTCTATTTTGTTCAATTATAACAATATTTTGATAATTGTCAAGGAGGGTCTTCTCATAGACTGTCAGGACTTCCCAACAGGTGATTTCCACCACACCGCCGGTGATAAACACGGAGACGTCCCGAGGACCTTTTCCCGTATGATTCTTTACCAGCGCAGAAAATTCTTTTTTGATTTGGTTTTCCAGTTCTTTTTTGTTGGGAAAGCGTGCTTCGGCAGGTACTTTATCCACATCTATTATTTTCTCCGCCAGCTCGTTTAATTCTCGAAGCAGTTCTTCCGTATCGATGGGCTTCAGGTGGTACTTCAAGATTCCCGTATCCACGGCGCTGAGGATTACGTTGGAGTCGTCCACGGCGGAAATGATGATGACCGGTGTTTGGTGGCCGTCTTCTCTGATTCTTCGGACCATTTCCACCCCCCCAAGCTTGGGTAGGAAGAGATCGGCGATGATGATGTCGGGAGGGTCCTGGGCAAAGATTTTCAGGGCTTCTTCTCCGTCGTTTGCAACGTGGACACGGCCGGCCCTGCGCTTTAGGAAACGGCTCAACTCCTCTGCGGTAGTGGGGTCGTCTTCCACATAGAGAATTTTTATTTCTTTTAGTAAATCGTCTTGATGTTCCATTTCGTCCTCCAATTAGTCCGTAGGGGGTGAAGCGGGGATTGACAGTTGGCAGCTGACCCCTTCGTCGGTGTTTTCCAGCATAATCTTCCCATCCATTCGTTGTTCGATGATGGCCTTGGAGATGTAGAGGCCGATACCTGTTCCGCCGCTCTCCTCCTTCGTGGTGAAGTAGGGATCAAAGAGTTGGGATATTATGGCTTCATCGATGTGACAGTCAAAGTTGATGACACGGATGATTAAAAAATCATCTTCCTTATTCACCCGGATATCGATCCGTCTGCGTGGGGGGTCTTCCGCCAAAATAGCATCTCTTGCGTTGCCGATAATGTTGAACAACACGTGGGAAAACTCATTGGCGTAGCCGTAGGCCGTACCCGGATATTCCCGAGGATAGTTCACCTCTATTCTTTCCTTGTGAAGGCTTTCCTCCATAAGGGAGAGGGCCATTGCCATGCTGTCGTGGACGTCAAAGGCTTCTTTATCTTTGGGCGGCTTGAGGAAGCCGGTAAAATCGTTGATGGTTCCCGACATATTGGCGATGATTGCGTTCACCTTTTCAATGCTCTTCTTCAGGGACTCTTTATCCATATCCCCATATTGATAGGCATCCATGATGTTTGCCAACACCAGATTGATGGTGTTTAAGGGCTGCTTCCACTGATGGGCCACATTTCCCATCATTTCTCCGATCTTTGCTTGGCGAGATTGGTAGATCAAAAGAATATCCTTTTCCCGGTTCTGTTGCTCCAAGGTTGTCTGACGCCTGTCGATGGGTCGAGAATAGTAGATGGAGAAGAAGATGGAGAAGATGATAACCAGCAAGGTGATGATGACGCCCAGGGACAGCATGACCCGATTCAGATTGTAGAAGGGTGTGAATGCCTGATCCAGCGGCTGGGAAATCCCCAATATCCATCCGTTGTCCAGTCGAGCGAAGCCGGTGATATATCTTTTGCCATTGATATCCAGTCTGAGATTGCCGGAGGGCTGTTGTTGTATTTTGCTTGAAGCGACATCATAGGAATAGGGAATCATATCCTTGAGATGGGACCCCTTTACAAAATCCGGTGCAATGACAAAGTCCATGTTTTCATTGAGGAGGAAGGCGAAGCCCTCTTCATAGGGGTGCATGTTCTGTATTAGGTCGGTTGTATCCTCTGTGGTAACATCGGCACCGGCAACCCCCACAAAAAAATCTCCCGCATAGATGGCTTTGGAATAGGAGAGGACATGGACCTGAATATCCTTGTCGAAATAGGGCCCTGTCCATGCAGCCTTTCCGGCTTTGATGGGTTCGAAAAAATACGCCATGTCATCGGGGATGGGTTCTTCAAACATGCGGTTATTGCTTTCAAAGTCCGCTTCAATATAGGTGGCTTTTCCGTCCTTGTAAGCGTACCACACCTCATCGTCGTTGGGTGTGAGGGTCGGTTCAAAGGTCACATATAGGCCCAGAGAAATAGAGGAAGAAGAGACGGTTTCGGCAATGATGCCTTTCAAAGACTCCTTGTATTCCTCCATGTAGCCGGGGTCTTGTTCCAACATTTCCGGGTCAAATGAGACAGAGACGAAGGCGGTGAGGGAGTCCACGGATCCCTCCGTATGGTTAAAGATGGCACTGAAGCGGTTGGCATATTTTTCAGTGGTGTTTTGAACGTTGAATTCGATTTCCTTTTGAAGATATTCCGAACTTCTGGAAAAAGTAATGCTGCCCACTACCGCTGCGATGGTTAGGGAAAAGGCTGCAATGGCTATGATGAGCTTGGTTAAATTCTTCTTCATGGAGGTCCTCGATCCTTTCCTCGAGTATACTATGAGAAGAGACGTATTGCCACTTTTCTTTTCCTTTCGATTTTGATAATATGTACTCAGAAAAGAGGTACGTGAAATGGTCACGAAACGAGTAAAGATGTTGAAGGAAAGAATGCTCTCCTTCAAACCGGAGGTAGATCTGGAGCCGGCAAAAATTCTGACGGAAGGATTTCAAGAGGCGGCAGGACTTCCGGTGGTTCTCTGTAAGGCACATGCTTTTCGAAAGCAGTGTGCAGAGAAAACAATATTTATCAATGAAGGTGAACTCATCATCGGAAGCAGTGGCAGCAAGACCAGATGCGGCATCATCAGTGCCGACGGCAGTTGGGCGGTCCTTGCGGAAGAGTTGGACACCATCAGTACGAGACCTTGTGACCCGTTTATTTTGCGGGAAGAGGATCGGAACACCTTCTTGGAAGTGATTCAACCCTATTGGAAGGGAAGGTCTACCAGAGAGATGTGGAATCGGCAGATTCCCGACGATGTGAAGATCCTGCAGGACAACGGCGCCATCTTGGTGGACAGCAAGGGCAGCAGAGGCTTCGGTGAAGTGACTGCCGGCTACAAGTGGCTCTTGGAAGTGGGCGTGAAGGGCATCCTGGAGAAGATTCGGGAACGAAAGGCCAAGTTGGACATTGCCATTCCCGGAGACTATGAGAAGGAAGTCTATTTAAGCGGACTGGAAAAGGCGGCTGAGGGCTTGGTGATCTTGGCAAACCGCCACGCAGAGGAAGCGGAAAAACAGGCTGCCGTGGAAAAAGACCCCAAGCGCAAGAAGGAACTGGAAACCATGGCGACAATCTGTCGCAATGTGCCGGAAAACCCCGCAAGCACATTTTGGGAAGCCTTACAGGCCGTTTGCTTCTATCAAAACTGCCTCATTATGGAGCAGAATGCCGCATCCTATAACCCGGGGCGCATGGACCAGTATCTGTGGCCCTATTACAAGAAAGATATAGAAGAGGGGCGGATTACCCAAGAAGAGGCCCAAGAACTCTTGGACTGCCTTTGGATTAAGTTGAGCGAACCCTGCTTCTTTACCGATGCAGGTACGGCGGAGTTCAGTGCCGGCTATCCCATGTTCCAGAACATCAGTGTAGGGGGTGTGACAACCAGAGGAGAAGATGCAGTCAATGAGCTATCCTACATGATCTTGCAAGCCACCATGGATGTACAGCTGTACCAGCCATCCTTATCCGTTCGATACAGCATTGCCAAGAACCCGGACCGCTTTCTGCGCAAGGTGGTGGAGTTAATCAAGTTGGGTACGGGCTTCCCTGCATTCTTCAATGATGAAACGGGAATCCAAATGATTCAGAACAAGGGCATCCCTCTCAGAGAGGCCTTGGACTGGAATCCTTGCGGCTGTGTGGAAACCAACTTGGAAGGCAGACTCAAAGGTGTGACGGACATGACGGAAATCAACCTTGGGAGCATCATCGAACTGGCCATGAGCGACGGCTACTGCAGAAAGAGCGGAGAGTTCATCTCGGAGCATACGGGAGATCCAAAGGACTTTGCTACCTACGAAGCGTTTGAGGAGGCTGTGAAGAAGCAGGCGGCATATTTGATTCGCCGCTGCGTGACCAGCAGTCATATCATCGACGATATTTGCTGTCTTCACAGGCCGGTACCCGTACTGTCCCTGACCTTTAAGGATTGCATCGAAAACTGCAAGGACTACTCCACGGGAGGTGCAAAGTACAATACGGGAAACGGAACCATCCTCATCGGTGTGGCCGATATGATCAACAGCATGGCGGCAGTGCGCCAGCTGGTATTTGAAGAAAAGAAGTTGACCATGGAAGAACTGACCAAGGCCATGGCAGACAACTTTGAAGGACATGAGGAGATAAGAAGACTCTGTCTCAATGCGGATAAGTACGGCAACGACAGTGAACATGTGGATGCCGTGGCAGGTGAGATGTTCACCTATCTGGCAGATGAGATTGAACAGTACAAGAGCAAGTTTGGCAACATGACACCGGGGATTCTTCCCGTCACAGGGAATATCGCCTTTGGAAAAGAGGTGGGAGCACTACCTTCGGGAAGATTGGCATGGTCGCCTTTGGCAGACGGCCTAAGCCCCAGTGCGGGAACCGATACGGAAGGACCTACTGCGGTGATGAAGTCCGTCTCCAAGATTCCCCACTCTCGCTTTGTCCAGGGAACCCTTCTCAACATGAAGGTGGAGCCGGACCTGGTGGAAACGGAAAAGGGAAAGACGCAGATGATGGCGCTCCTCAAGAGCATGTGCACCTTGGGCATACATCATATGCAGTTTAACGTGGTCAGCAGAGAAAAGCTTCTTCATGCACAGAAGCATCCCGAGGAACACAAAGGTCTTCTCATTCGTGTGGCAGGATATACCGCCTACTTTGTAGAATTGGACAAAGAGGTTCAGGACGATATTATCAATCGAACCACACAGAAAGGATTGGCAATGTGACGCAAGAGGGACAGAAAGGAATGGTTCTGCGCATAGAGAGGTCTTCCATCCACGATGGGGACGGTCTTCGCACGGTGGTCTTTCTAAAGGGCTGCCCACTGACCTGTCAATGGTGCTCTACCCCGGAGAGTCAATCTCCGGAGAGGGAAGAGACGGAGGACAAAATATACGGAGAGCAAATGTCCGTAAAAGAAGTCATGAAGGAGGTGGAGAAGGATAGCGTCTTCTTCTTCCATTCGGAAGGTGGTATGACCCTTTCCGGAGGAGAGCCGTTGCTTCAGGTCGATTTTTCTGCGGCACTGCTTCAGGCGTGCCGAGAAGTGGGGATTCACACCGCCATGGAAACCAGTCTTTTTGCGCCTTTGGAAGAGGTGGAAAAGGTTCTTCCCAACTTGGATACCCTTTATGGGGACTTGAAGTTCTTTGACAGAGAGAAGCATAGGGAGTATTGTGGCCGTGATAACGTCCTTATCTTGGATAATTTCCGACAGATTGCAAGGAAGAATCTTCCCATAAAAAGGATTATCCGCATCCCTTTGATTCCCGGAATCAATGATGACGATGGCGAGTTGGAAGCTATGGCGGCGTTTTGTGGTAGCTTGGATGGGACATGGGAAGTGGAGCTGTTGCCCTATCACCGATTGGGGGTTTCCACCTATGGAAAGTTGGGGAGAAGGTATCTTCTCGGGGACATCAAGCCCCAGGAAGATGAGCAATTGGAGGAACGAAGAGAATACTTTTTCCGATGTATGGAAAAGACCGTGTAGACAGGAGATGGAATGAAAGAAAAAATACTGATGTTTATCAGCAATCACAAGCCGTGGTTTTATCTGGTGGTCAATGTTCTCGTGGGGGTTTTATTGGCAGTTCTTGTACTTTTGATTAACCGAGGTGTCATTCCCATCAAGGATTCCCTGCCTGACTTCCTACTCACCAACCCTTCTCTGGCGGAGACCATACTCAGCAGCTTGGCAGGCGCTTGGCTATCGGTGACCACATTCACGTTTTCCATCACCATGGTGGTGTTAACAACCTATTCTTCCAACTATTCTCCCAGAATTGTGGAGAACTTCCTGCAAAAAAGGTCAACCATGCGAGTGCTGGGAACCTTTATCGGCGGGTTTATCTATAACGTTTCCATGCTCTTCTTGCTGAATAAATCCTTTGCATCGGACCAGGTGCTTTCCCCCACGGTGGGGATTCTCTATGCCTTTTGGTGCATCATTCAGTTTGTCATCTTCATCTTCTCTGTAGCAAATGCCATTCAGGCGCAAAATCTCATTGCTGCCCTCTACGACGAGACAGAGGAGAACATCGATCAATATATCGATAAGGATCTAAAAGAGAGAGTGGACGGCGTAGATGCCGGGCCTTATTCTCCCTGTGAAGAGATTGTTGCGACTGGGAGCGGATATTTGGCGGCAGTGACAACAGATGAAGTGAAAGATGCTCTGCAAGATACAAAATATAGGTTGGTCGTGGAGAAGAAAGTGGGAGACTTCATTCGAAAGGGAGATAGGGTGGCTCGTTTTTATGGGAGCGAGGTCTTGCAGCCCGGAGAAGATGACGGCTGGGAAAAGTACTTTCCTCTGGAGAAAAAACGTTATCCTGCTCTGGATTATCGCTACGGGATGCAAAAGCTGGTGGACATTACTGTCAGAGCCCTGTCGCCGGGAATCAATGACCCCAACACGGCAATCAGTGGGATTCATTCCCTAGGACTGCTTACGGGCAGTCTTGCTAAAATTGACGGTTCCTATGATGTGGTTACCATGGAATGTGGTGAGATCTATTTGAAAAATCATGTATTTTTGGATGACATCTTTGCGGTGTACAGTCAGATTGTCACCTATGCCCAAAAGGATATTAACGTCATGATTGCTGTAATGGATGCCTTGGAAGGGGCTACGGAGGTCAGTACGAAAAGCAACCTGGACGACTTGAAGAAAATAAGCGCATATGCCTATGAAATCTGCATTGAAAACTTCACCCATCCCTTGGATAAAGAGGAGCTGGGAAAGCGTATGAGAGCCATGAGGGCGAAGGTATGATTCTACTGTTGGTATGCACCATATCCTGCGCTGTTTTATCCTTGGTGGGCGGAATCATCTTCTACCTGAAGGATTCCATTGCTCGAAAGGCACAGGCCATGGCCATGCCCTTTGCTGCCGGAACGCTTCTGGCCAGCGCGTTCTTTGACTTGCTTCCGGAAGCCATGGAAGAAGCGGGAGACATGGGTGCAGCCATGCTTTGGGCCTTGTGCGGGTTTCTGGTATTTTTTCTGTTAGATTGTTTTTTCTTCGCTTTGGATAGCGGCAGGGGAGAAGACGGAGAAGCTTGCCGGCGGAGGAGCACGGCAAAGTTGATGATTGTAGGTGATTCGGTCCATACCTTGTTAGACGGTATCGTCATTGGTGTTTCTTTTTTGGTCAGCCCGGTAACGGGATTGGTTGCCACCATTGCCATCCTATCCCATGAGATTCCACAGGAAATAGGTGATTTTGCCATCCTCCTTCTTGGTGGAATCGAAAAAAAGAGGGTTGTGATTATTCAGTTTGCCATCACCCTCTTGTTAATTCCCACAGCTCTCATTGCTTATCTTGCAGGAGAGAATATGGCGGAAGGCCTCTACACCGTTCCTGCCTTGGCCGGTGGCTTCTTCACTTACATTGCCGCCGGGAAGATTATCCCGACCCTCTTTCAAGGGGAGACCAAATATCTCACCGTAGGAAGAAGTGTTCTCCTTCTGTTTGCAGGGATTGGGGTCATCGCCCTCATCTTAGAGCTGTTTTCTCACAGTCACTGAGGAGGTGATTTGTCCAGTTGTAAGGAAGGGGACAAATAGTAGGTAAAGCCGTTTTCTTTACAGTATTCTTGAATTTGTTTTTCCAGGTTTTTATCTTCCCCGTATTCTAAGAGATAGACTTGAAGATGATATTCTTTGCACAGGGACAGGTAGTCCATAAAATATTCCTGTTCCTCTTCGCTTTGGGCATGAAAAGTTTCCTCTTCAAAATTGATGGCGGTAAATACGGTTTCCTGACTGACACCCGCAATCTTCCCCACCAAATCTCCGGTTTTCATCCCTTGGGTTACAAAGACATCTCCACCGTTGATAATCAACGGCTTTTCCGTTTCCTTTAGCCTAAGAATGATGTCCAGCAATCCTTGATAAATCTCAGGGTTATTGTAATAGTAGTAGATGCTGGCGTTGTCCAAGAAGAAGCCGTCGATGCCCTTGGCGGACAGTGCTTCCGCCTCTTGGGCAACGTGGTCTTGCCAGGTTTTGCGGGAGACGTCCACCCACCGCTCTTCCGGCCAGGATTCATAAGGTCCCAAGGTGATGGAGAGGAAGTCCTCGTAATAGGGTCGAAAGTTTTCCACGGAGCCGATGTTTAAATAGGAATAGATATTGGTGTTTCCCCGATTCCGCAAGGCTTGGATGTCTTCTTTTGTGAAGAAGGCGGCGTCAATGACTACTGTGTCGTAGTTGTGAATCTTCTCCAGATCTGTCGCCTTGTCCAAGCCGATAAAGACACCATAGGGTTGGGGGTTTTTGGCATCAGAAGAGGTTCCGCAGCCCCACAGAAGAAGGGACAGGAGGAAGAGGAGAAAGATGGTTTTTTGTAAGTTACCGTTTTTCATGTTAGTATTTTACCATAGATAATTGTTTTAGAAGAAGGAAAAAGGGAATACTATACTTATGTATAGAATAGGAGGACACAATGGAGAGAAAAATTAGTGAACAAGTAACGGGTTTTAGAACCCAGGATGGTGCCGGCGTAAGCTTGGTAAGAGTTTTGGGCAATGGAACGGTAAAGGAGTACGACCCTATTTTGATGTTGGATTCCTTTGACAGTACCAACCCGGATGATTATACTGCCGGATTTCCCATGCACCCCCACAGAGGAATAGAGACCATTAGCTATGTGTATCGAGGTCAAATGACCCACAAGGACAGCCTTGGAAATGAAGATACCATCGGAGACGGAGAAGTCCAGTGGATGACTGCCGGATCGGGCATCATGCACGAAGAAAAACTTCCGGCTTCAGAGAGAATGCTGGGCGTACAGTTGTGGCTGAATCTTCCCGCCAAGGACAAGATGGTCCCTCCGGCATATCACAGCATTAAGAACGACGAGATTCAAGAGATTCCCGTAGAAGGGGGCAAAGTCAGACTGCTGGCCGGTGAATACGAGGGAAATAAAGGATATGAGAGCAAGTACTTGCCTCTCAACTACTACGATGTACATTTGGAGCCTGGCGCTTCCCTGACAATTCCCACGGATGAAAATCGTTCCGTTATGGCCTTTACCTTGTTGGGGGATGCCTATATCGCCGGTGAGCCGGTGAAGGAAAAGACCGCGGTGAAGTTGACAGCCGGAGATCAAGTGGAAATTAAGGCAGGGGATGAAGATGTCCAGGTATTGTTTATGAGTTCCCTTCCCTTGGATGAGCCCGTGGTTTGGGGCGGCCCCATCGTGATGAACAGCAGAGAAGAGTTGCAGAAGGCATTTGATGACCTGCAGAGGGGGACTTTCCTCCAAGATGAGATTTCGTACTGAGAAGAGGAGGCACAAAATGGAAGAAAAGAAGATACTGGCAATTGTAGGTTCCCTGCGAAAGGAGTCCTTTAACCGTCAACTGGCCTTTGCGGCGCAGGAAGTGGTAGGGGACAGAGCGGATTTCGAACTGTTGGATTACAGCGATATTCCCTTTATGAATCAAGATATTGAATATCCGGCACCGGAGGCGGTGAAGCGGGTCAGAGATAAGGTCAAGGATGCAGACGGCATCTGGTTTTTCACCCCGGAATATAACCATTTCTTCTCCGGCGTGATGAAGAATCTTTTGGACTGGTTGTCCAGACCGGTCAGCGACTCGGAACCTCGTGTCATTAAGGGCAAACCGGCGGCCATCAGCGGCATCACTCCCGGGATGTCAGGAACGGGGATTGCCCAGGATCACCTGGTGACCCTGATTAGCTTCTTGGGCATGGAAGTGATGAACGCACCAAGGCTGACCATTCCCAATGCCATGGATATTGCCGACGAGGAGGGACAACTGGATTTAAGCGACAGCATGGAGCGCATAGAAAGCCAGGCGGAAGCCTTCCTGGAGTTTATAGAAAAGCGTGGAAAATAAAAGTATGAAAGAGGGAGATGCACCGCATCTCCCTTTTACATTTTATACAATTCCCACTGACAGGTGGGGAGGGTATATTTCAGCTCGTATCTTCTCTCCATACCGGCGATGATGCTCTGGCAGGAGTAGATGACCGTCTCGATTCCCGCCACCTTGGAGGCATAGGAATGAAAGATCTTGTCAATGGTGACGACCACATAGTCTTCGTCGGTTTCCCTCTCTCGCATCTTGAACTTGTAGGGAATAGGCTTTTCCTCCGGGGAGAAGACGGCAATCATATATATGGGTTTGGCTAAGATTTTCATGACTGGAATCCTCCCATCATCAGATAATTTCCGTCGTTGACACCTCCCTGTATGGGTGCAGCGGAAGAGTTGGCAAAGGTCCCTCGGGTGATGCTCCGCTCGCCGTAGGCACTGCGAATGCGATCCACGGCTTGATCCAGACGCTCTTGCTTTTCACGGAAAGAAGCGTCCCAAAGGCTCAGCTGCAGTTCTTCTCCTCTGGACAGTCGGGAGACGGAGATGCCCAGTTGTCGCACGGGCTGGCCGTTCCAACATTCCTCAATGAGCTGTTTGGAAATTCCATAGATTTCCGAAGTGCTGTTGATAAAAATCGGTAGCTGCACCTGATGACCACAGCCGGCAAAGGAACTGTTCTTCAGGTACACGGAAACCAGAGACGCCCTGCGGTTCAGCCTCCGAAGGCGCATCCCCACTCGTTCACAAAGGGCGAGGGCCTCCAAAAACAGTTCTTTCTTGGTGGTGGCATCATAGGGCAGGGTCAGGCTGTTTCCCAAGCCCTTCTGCTCCACTTCTCCGTTGATGATGACGGGAGAAGGATCGATACCGTTGGCATAGTCGTGAACCAGTTGGCCGTGACTCTTCAAAATACTTCGCAGGAAATTCACGTCCGCCCGAGCCAAATCGCCGATTGTGGTGATGTTGCATTGGCACAATTTTCGGGTGGTGGCTCTTCCCACCATGAACAGCTCGCTGACAGGAAGGGGCCACAGTTTCTTTGGAATTTCCTCGGGCCAAAGGGTGTGGACCATATCCGGCTTTTTCAGTTCTCCGGCCATCTTTGCCATGGCCTTGTTGTTCCCTACACCGATGTTCACCGTAAATCCCAAGGTTTCTTTAATCTTCTCCTTTATGGCAAAGGCGGTCTCCACGGGAGCACGACGAATCTCAGGGCATCGGCTGCAGTCCATGAAGGATTCATCCACGCTGTATCGCTGAATCAAGGGTGTGTATTGGGATAGTATCTCGTGCATGGCATCGCTGCAGAGAAGGAAGAGGTCGTAGTCCGGAGGAAAAATCTGTAAATCCGGACATTTTTGCTTCGCTTCCAGGATGCTTTCCGCTGTTTGAACGCCGCACTTCTTGGCAGGAATGGATTTAGCCAAGATGATGCCGTGACGATTTTGGGGATCGCCGGCAATAGCAGAAGGAAGGGTCCTAATATCCGTAGGATATCCCTTCTCCAAAAGGGACGCTGCCGTCCAACTGAGATATGCACTGTTTGCATCAACATGAAATACAAGCATCGTACCTGCCTCCTGATTTCATTATAAAGAACATATGTTCGCGATGCAAGGGGAAAAAGAAATTTTATACTTTGATTTTTGGAAGGCTCAATTGGAGTCTGGAAGAGAGGATGCGAATAATGACAATCAAGGCCGTACACAGAAGCATGGCAAGCTTTTGGTCTATGAAGAATTGGAGACCGAAGAGAGCCGCCGCACCAATGAGGGAAGCCAAGGCATAGATATGGCGCACAAAGACAGAGGGAACCTGTCCCGAGAAGATGTCTCGCATAATGCCGCCGCCTACGCCGGTGATGGGTCCCACAAAGAGAATGAGACCTAAATTATCTTCATAACCCATGGCCATGGCCACAGAAGCACCGCTGACGGTGAAGACGCCCAGTCCGATGGCATCGGAAATATTAATGGCATTGGTTACGATGGTTTTAGGAATTTTTCCGTTAATCTTTGCGTGTCTTCTCCAAATCTCTGCACCGATGAAGAAGATCAGGCAGGTGAGAAGGGCGATAATCAAA
Source organism: Anaerovoracaceae bacterium (assembly GCA_040766105.1). Lineage (GTDB taxonomy): Bacteria > Bacillota > Clostridia > Peptostreptococcales > Anaerovoracaceae > JAXGRD01. The sequence continues at coordinate 358,759 of JAXGRD010000002.1, read as the reverse complement.
TAGATGGGCTTCACGAACATGGTAGGGGGCGTGATTCCCAAGGTGATATCCCGTATGGCTCCACCCCCCGTCGCCGTGACCACGGCCATGATGGTGATGCCCAAGATATCCATATTTCGATTGACGCCGGCAATAAGGCCGGAAACCGCAAAGGCAACGGTGCCGATGATTTCCAAAATAAATAAAGTCAGTTCCATGCTTCTCCCTCTACGCTAGTGAAATTAAAAAAATTATATCATAAATTGGATGGATTGTGATAGAGTGAGAAGAGAATATGGAAAAATTCAAGAGAAAGGGATGGACAGATGCTCATAGATCAACTTTATGAAAAACTGGAGAAGCGACGAGAAGAAATGGTGAAAAACCGGAGATGGTTTCACAGCCATCCGGAGCTTTCCTTTCAAGAGAAAAACACCGCTGCATTCATAGAGGACTTTTATCGAGAAAAGGATGTTGACTTGACCACAGGCCTGGGTGGCTACGGCATAAAGGTGGTCATCGATTCGGGAAAACCCGGCAAGACCATTGCCTTACGGGGGGACATGGATGCTCTTCCCATACAGGAAGAAACAAATCTTCCCTACGCATCTTCCACGGAGGGTGTGATGCATGCCTGCGGCCACGATGCCCACACGGCTTATCTCCTATCCTTGGCGGATTGTCTCATTGAGATGAAGGCAGACCTGGTAGGAAGGGTTGTCATCATTCATCAAACAGGCGAAGAAGCACCTCCGGGAGGCGCCTCCCTTATGATTGCAGACGGAGTGCTGGAGGGTGTAGATAATGTATTTGGCTGCCACGTAATGAGCCAAATGGAATACGGAAATGTGTACTACCACAAGGGTGCAACCCAACAAGGGCGTGCAAAGTTTACGATAAAGGTTCAAGGGAAAGGCGGCCACGGCTCTTCACCCCACGAGGCCAATGACGCCATCGTTGCAGCTTCTCATTTGGTAGTTGCCCTGCAGACGATTGTCAGTCGCAGGCTCAACCCCTTTGACTCCGGTGTGGTGACCATCGGCTCCTTTGGAGGAGAGGGGGAGTTTAACATTATCAAGGACAGCGTCATCTTGGGAGGTGATGTAAGGTATATGTCCCGGGAAGATAGGGCCCTCATAGAAGAGCAGGTACGAACCATCAGCAGGGGGATTGGTGATGCCTTTCAGTGTGGGATAGAGGTGGACTACAAAAATGATTATCCCGTTCTGATGAACGACGAAGCGATGACGGATTTGGTGGTGGATGCGGTCAGAAATGCCCCCATAGAGGAAGTAAAAAATGTCATTGACTGTGGGCCACTCCCGCCTTCGGAAGATTTTTCCTTCTATTGCCAAAAGCTTCCCTGTTGCTTCTTTTATATCGGTGCCGGGGAAGAGGGAAAATCCTATCCACATCATCATCCCAAGTTTGAGATCAATGAAGGTTCCATGATGATCGCAGCCAAGGTAATGGGTGCGGTTGTTCTGAAATATATGGAGGGAGAGAAAAAATGAAAGTAGTTGCACGGATACGATCCGATTTTGAAACCAAGTTCGGGATTCCCAGGCAGAGCGGCATCGTTCCCGAATTGAAATCTACGGTGGTCTTTGAGCCGGAGTTTCGAAACCCGGATGCCTTGCGAGGCTTGGAGGAATACTCCCACATTTGGCTGATCTGGGAATTTTCCGAATCTCCCAAGGATGAGTGGGTGCCCATGGTGAGACCGCCGAGGCTGGGGGGAAACATTCGCAAGGGTGTATTTGCCACCCGTTCTCCCTTCCGACCCAACCCCATCGGTCTCTCTTGCGTTCGACTGGAGGGAATAGAGGCACATAAAACTTTAGGCCATATTCTTCACATATCCGGTGCGGATCTGATGAACGGCACCCCTATATACGATATCAAGCCCTATCTTTCCGACACGGAGAGTCATCCGGAAGCCACGGGGCGGCTGGGGAAAAAGGTCATAGACAGGCGGGTTCAAGTTTCCTGCCCGGAGGAGTTCCTCCAGTTCTTTCCGGAAGAAAAGGGGAAGGCATTGCTCAAGGTGTTGGCAGAGGACCCGCGACCTTCCTATCAAGAGGATCCGGAGCGTGTCTATGGCATCGCCTTTGCCGGACATGATGTACGGTTTTTTGTGAAGGACGGGCTCTTGACGGTCTGCGAAGTGGTGCCACTATGAAACTGGGTTATCCAAAATCAGACGGAAATATTATGTGAACTTAATGAAAAACCTAAAAATCCGGATTAAAAAAATTATGGACGGGTATAGGGTTTACTGATACAATCAAAATATCAGATTATTGCTTTGATAGGAGGAAACACTATGAAGAAATATGTATGCACGGTATGCGGCTATATCTATGATCCTGCTGACGGAGATCCGGAAAACAACGTGGCTCCCGGAACAGCATGGGAAGATGTTCCTGATGATTGGACTTGTCCCGAATGTTTCGTAGGCAAGGACGAGTTCGAAGAGGCATAAAAACGGAGAGGTGCGAGAAGAGATTCTTGCCCTCTTTTTTTACGATAAAATCAGGGAGAGAGGAGGAAAGGATGCCATTTCAAATAGTACAAGGCGATATTACAAAGATGGAAACGGATGCCATTGTCAATGCGGCTAATTCCGGCTTGCAGAGAGGCGGCGGTGTGTGTGGAGCCATCTTTGCGGCAGCGGGGGGAAGTGCACTTCAGAGGGAGTGTGACGAGAAGGCACCCTGCCCCGTGGGGGAGGCGGTCATCACCGGCGGATACAATCTGAAGGCGAAGCACATCATCCACGCGGTAGGACCCATTTGGAAGGGTGGAAATCAGGATGAAGAGAAACATCTGCGGTCGGCATATTTGAACTCCTTGCGATTGGCGGAAGAAAACGGTCTGTCATCCATATCTTTTCCTTTGATCTCCTCCGGCATATACGGATACCCCAAGGACCGGGCTCTTGCCGTGGCAAGGCATACCATTGAGGACTTCCTGCAAGATAGCGAAATGCTGGTTAATCTGGTAATCTTCAACAGAAAGGATATGGTCCTGGAAGAGGAAGTCAGCCGGGATTTGGAGGAACTGCTGTCGTTCCACTCTGACGAGCATGTGGGCAGGATGATGTTTTTGGTGCAAGAAACCTCCTGTGCAGAAGCGCCACGAAGCCTGGAAGATCTCATGAAAGAGCAAGGAGAGAGTTTTAGCGAAATGTTGCTGCGACTCATCACTGAGAAGGGACTTTCCGACGTAGAGGTGTACAAAAGAGCCAACTTGGATCGGAAGCATTTTTCCAAGATTCGATCCCGGAAAGACTATCAACCGAAGAAGCAGACGGTCTTGGCCTTGGCCATCGCCCTTCGCCTGTCCTTGGAAGAGACCGAGGATCTTTTGGAGTCTGCGGGCTATGCCTTTTCCGGGGCAAATAAAGGGGATATCATCATTAAGTATTTCATTCAATCGGAGGGATACAATATTTTCCTCATCAACGAAGCTCTCTTCTACTATGAGCAGAATCCTTTAGGGGCATAAATGTCTCCTGTCGGGCGACCTAAGCCCTTCTTTCTCAGGATATACTCTTCTCATAAAGGGAACACCGAGAGGAGGAAGTCATGAAAAAGGATAGAATGGAATTGGTATTTATACTGGACAGAAGCGGATCCATGAGCGGTTTGGAGGAGGATACCATTGGTGGATTCAACGCCATGTTGGAAAAGCAAAAGAAAGAAAAGCGTAAAATCAATGTTACCACGGTACTCTTCGACAATCAATATGAACTGCTTCACGACAGGCTGCAGATTGAAGGCCTGGAGAAGATGGATGCCCAACAATACTATGTGAGAGGCACCACGGCACTGCTGGACGCTGTGGGGAAGACCATTCAAAAGATCATTGGGGTGCAGAAGAACACCTCTCCCGATTATCGGGCAGATAAGGTGGTCTTTGTCATTATCACCGACGGCATGGAAAATGCCAGCGTGAAGTACACCCGTGGTCAAATCAAAGAGATGATTTCTTGCCAACAAGATCAGTACGGATGGGAGTTTCTCTTCATGGGGGCAAACATGGATGCGGTGGCAGAAGCGAGCCACTACGGAATCTCATCCAAGCGAGCGGTAACCTACCAAAGCGACAATGTGGGTACCAGAATGAACTTTGAAGCGGCAGGTGCCTTTGTCATGGAGATGTGCACCAAGGAAGGAGAAGTGGGAGAGGGATGGAAGTCAGAAATTGAGAAGAGAAACAAGAAATAGGAGAAGTTGTACACCCCGCCATTCCGGCGGGGTCTTCTTTCGTTAAACTTATTGATGTTTTGACGAATTTACTATAAAATAGAGTCTAATTGTAAATGCAAAGATATTGGAGAAGAGAAAATGGAACACATTATTTGGAACAAAGAAGCGGAATGTATGGACAGAGGAGAGCTGAAGGAATTACAGCTCCGAAGACTGCAGGAAACGGTTCGTACCTGCTATGAAAAGGTTCCCCTATATAAGAATAAATTCGATGCCATCGGCTTAAAGCCGGAGCATATTAAGACCTTGGCCGATGTGAAGGAAATCCCCTACACCACGGCGCAGGACTTGAGAGACAGCTATCCCTTTGGGATGTTTGCCGTTCCCAAGAAGGATGTGGTTCGTCTTCACGGATCTTCCGGAACCACAGGAAAGCCTAAAATTGTGGGATATACCAAGCACGATTTGGATGTTTGGACGGAAGTGGTAACGAGAGTTATCTGTGCGGCAGGGGGAACACCGGATGACGTGGCCCAGATCGCCTTTGGGTACGGCCTGTTTACCGGCGGTTTTGGCCTTCATTACGGAATGGAAAATCTGGGTGTCATGGTTGTACCTCTTTCCAGCGGAAATACGGAGCGTCAACTGATGCTCATGCAGGACTTTGAATCCACTATTCTCATTTCCACACCTTCCTACGGTCTGTACTTAGCCGATGAAATCGAAAAGAGAAACATCGACAAGAGCAAGATCAAACTGAGAATCGCACTCTTTGGGGGCGAAGGTCATACGGAAGCCATGAGAAAGAAGATTGAAGGGCAGCTGGGAATCTTGGCTACGGAGAACTACGGTCTTTCCGAGGTAGGCGGTCCGGGATACTCGGGAGAATGCTATAAGCAAGAGGGGATGCACATCGCCGAAGATCACTTCTTCTCGGAAATCGTGGATCCGGATACTCTGGAGCCTCTTCCCATGGGAGAAAAGGGAGAGCTGATTGCAACATCCCTCACCAGACAGGCCTTTCCTGTTTTAAGGTACAGAACCAGAGACATCACATGGCTGGATGATTCTCCTTGCAGCTGTGGCCGTACATCCATGAGGATGGCCAAGGTACAGGGAAGAACCGACGACATGTTGGTCATTCGTGGCGTCAATGTGTATCCTTCTCAAATTGAAGAAGTGGTCATGTCCGTGAAGGAAATCGAGCCATTCTACGAAATCGTAGTGACCAGAGAAAACTACATGGACCGCATTGAGGTAAAGGTGGAATTAAAGGATGCCAGTTATTTGGACGACTTTAGACGCCTGGAAGACCTGAGAAAGCGCATTAAACACGATCTTCGTACCACCTTGAATATCGATGCCAAGGTAAGCTTGGTGTCCGCAGGATCTTTGCCCCGATTTGAAGGGAAGGGCAAGAGAGTCCATGACTTGCGAGAAGAGAAATAGAGAGGAAGTTGAAGATGATTTGGAATAAAGCGATGGAATGTGCCGAGCGGGAGGCCATGAACCAACTGCAGCTTCATAAACTGCAGAGCACCGTAAAGCGAATATATCAAAATGTGGACTCCTATCGAGACCGCATGCAGGAAGTGGGAATCAAGCCGGGAGATATTCAGTCCTTGGATGATTTGAAACATCTCCCCTTTTGCACCAAGGCCGACCTGAGGGATAACTACCCCTACGGAATGTTTAGCTCCCCCCTCAGTGAAATCGTGCGAATCCACGCTTCCAGTGGAACGACGGGAAAACCCACGGTGGTGGGGTACACCAGGAACGACTTGGATAACTGGGCGGAATGCGTGGCCAGAGCTTTGGTGATGACAGGAGGCGGAAAGACCTCCGTTGTCCAGGTGGCATACGGCTACGGATTGTTTACCGGGGGCTTGGGGGCCCATGCGGGAGCGGAATACATCGGTGCCTCGGTCATCCCCATGAGCAGCGGAAATACCATGAAACAAATATATCTGATGAAGGACTTCAGAAGTACGATTTTGTGTTGCACACCTTCCTATGCGTTGACCATTGCCGAGGCTATGAAGAAGGAAGGCATTACGCCGGAGGACCTCCATTTGAAGGCAGGCGTTTTCGGGGCAGAGCCGTGGACAGATGAAATGCGCCAGGAGATAGAAAAAGGATTGGGCATTAAAGCCTACGATATCTACGGACTTTCCGAGGTCATGGGACCGGGCGTTTCCTGTAGCTGTGAAGAAAACAGCGGAATGCACATTCAAGAGGACTACTTCATTCCGGAAATCATCGATCCCAAGACAGAAAAAACCTTGGGAGACGGAGAAAAGGGAGAATTGGTATTCACCACCATTGGAAAAGAAGGGATTCCTCTGATTCGGTACAGAACCAGAGATATTTGCTATCTTATGCGAGAAAAATGCGGCTGCGGCAGGACCACCGTGCGCATGAGCAAGGTATTGGGACGTTCTGACGATATGTTGATTATCAGGGGAGTCAATGTCTTCCCATCACAGATTGAGGCGGTTATCGGTGCCTTTGAAGAGCTGACCATGAACTACAAGATTATTGTGGACAGGGTGGGCAATACGGATACCTTCGAAGTGCAGGTAGAACTGACAGAAGGCATAGCAATTGACAATATTGGGTTTATTGAAAACCTCAGAAAGAGAATGGATCACGAGCTTCGCTCCATGCTGGGCATTGGATGTAAGGTGAGATTCCTCAACGCAGGGTCTCTTCCCAGAAGCGAAGGCAAGGCAGTTAGGGTGGAAGATCGAAGACATCTCTCCATTCGAGTGTAAGGAGGTAGGAAATGTATATTAAACAAATTTCTGTATTCGTGGAGAACTCCACAGGTAGATTGTCCAACTTTACGAAGGTGTTGGCAGACAACAACGTGGATATGAAGGCTCTGTGCATTGCCGATACGGTGGATTTCGGGATTCTCAGGTGCATCGTGGACGATCCGGAAAAGGCGACGAAAATACTGAACGAGAACGGTTTTACTGCCAGCATTACGGAAGTATTGGCGGTGGAGATGAAGGATATTCCGGGCGGACTGCACAGCGTGCTGGAAGTGCTCAGCGCCAAGGGTATCGGTGTGGATTATGTGTACTCCATCATCCGCTCCAGAGAAGGTCACGCCGTCATCGTCATCAAGGTGGCAAGACCTGACGAAGCAGGCAAGGTGCTCAAGGAAGCGGGAATCAAACTCTATTGTCAAAAGGATCTGCGATAGAGAGGTTTTCTATGGATAAGCAAAAACAGCTGGAAGCACACATGGCGAAAACCATGGAAGAAAACAATGTGCAGCAGGCGGAAACGGTTAACGGCTTGATGCAGTCGGAATATGTGGCGTGTTCTTACGGGGATAAGACAATCACCATGCGCTTCCCGGTTCTGCCTTGGCAAGCCAACAGAGTAGGCGGCTTCCACGGTGGAACGGTCTGCATCATGTTTGACATTGTCATTGCGGCATTGGCGAGATTTTTTGCCGGGACGGAATTTGCACCGACGGTAAGTTTGGACGTAAAGTACCTGCGGCCGGCAGCCATGGGAGATAGAATTTTAGTCACGGCCAAGGCTATCGCTACTGGACGAAGAATCTCTCAGTTTACCGCTGAAGCGCGGGATGAGAAGACCGGAAAGTTACTGGCAACGGCGGCATCGGTATTTCTCAACGTGGATACCAGCAGGAGGGAAGCCTCCGGCGGAAAGGAAGAATCCGGTGATCAATAAGGCACGGGATGAGTGGAGCTTTCAAACCCATTTAATTGGTATGATCCTGGCATCTTTGGGAACTATCTATATGGCAGTCACCCAGGTAGGGGGAGGCGCCGGAAGATGGATTACTTTGTTTGTCTTTGGTCTATCCATGATAGCTCTATACACCTGTAGTTCTGTATACCATTACTCGAAAGGTAGCAAGGAACATATCAAGAGGCTGCGAAAACTGGATCATGCCATGATTTTCGTCCTCATCGCCGGCACCTATACACCGATTTTGTATAACGGGGTTTCCGCACCGAAGAACTATATTTTTCTGGGTGTTATATGGGGACTTGCTGTAGCGGGCATTGTTCTGAAGATGTTCCGAATGAAGGCACCTAGGTGGCTGTACACCTTGATTTATATTGTCATGGGTTGGTCCATTGTATTTGACTTTAATGCCCTGGTTTCTTTGCCCGGGACCTTCCTCACCTATCTCATTGCAGGGGGTATTTCCTACACGGTGGGTGCTGTTTTTTACATCTTAAAGAAACCTAATTTCTCTAAGAAATTTGGCTTTCACGAGTTGTTCCATGTTTTCATCATGGTGGGAACCATTTGCCACTTTATCGGCATCGTATTCTATTTGTAGAAAGAAGGGGAGATATGTTTCAACTACCTGCATACTTCCATGATATCACCACCTTTTCCATTGTTCTGCGATTGTTGATGGCCTTGGTCATCGGCGGAATCATCGGCTTGGAGAGGGGAATCAACAAGCACACTGCAGGCTTCCGTACCCACGTGCTGGTTTGTGTGGGGTCGGCTCTTGCCATGCTTACCAACCAATATATTACAGATGTTTGGGGCGCCGGAACGGATCCGGCCAGAATGGGTGCACAGGTCATCACCGGTGTGGGCTTCTTAGGTGTGGGAACGATTCTGGTGACCAACAGGAATCAGATTCGCGGCTTGACCACCGCCGCAGGACTGTGGGCATCGGCGTGCTTAGGTCTTGCCATCGGTATCGGATTTTACGAGGGCGCCATCATCGGTGCCGTGCTGATTTTCGTCAGCCTTGCTCTTCTTCCCAAGATTGAAAACTTTTTTATGCACCACTCCAATGTATTGAGCCTGTATGTGGAAATGAATCATCGGGCACAATACAAAGTTTTCCTAAAAAAACTAAAGGACATGGAGGTGCCGGTTTTAGAGTCGGGAGACCGTCAGCCTAATCCGCTTACACCGGGAGGCATTATCCTCACGGTTAGCTTGCGAATCCCCAAGCACATGGACGAAAAAAAGATCATGGAAGAACTCATCGCACTGGATGGAATAGAATTGATAGAGGAAATATGAGGTTATTGGTAATCAGCGACACCCACGGGAAGACAAAGCGGGTATCGGAAATATACAAGAAGTTGAAGGACATTGATGTTTTGGTTCACCTAGGGGACTATAAAAAGGACGGGCAGCGACTGGCTGAAGAGCTGGGCGTGGACTGTTTCTGCATCAAGGGCAACATGGACGGATCCGTGGGAAGAGATTACGAGTTCCTCTATGTGGAGTGCGGGAAGATACTGCTGACCCATGGTCACGGAGATGGCGTAAAGAGAGGAATGGAAGGTCTGCTTGCGGCTTGCCGAGAAGAGGAGTGTATGGCAGCCTTCTTTGGTCATACCCACGTGCCCTATCTCAATGAAATAGAGGGCATTACGCTGCTCAATCCGGGGAGCATCTCCCAGCCCAGAGAAGGAAACCAAGGCTCCTATGCCATCGTCACCACCGATGAAAAAGGCCTTAGGGCATCCATCCTCTACGACACACCCGGCGGACCGAAGAAAAAACCGCAGGGCGGTTACCTGCGGTCGTTGATGAACTATAGCGACGGTTTTTGATTACAGATTTTTAAGCTGCTCCCGTACACTTTCAAAGGATGTGGATCCTTTGGATTTTTTTGCTTCAATACAAGCTCTTACATTGATCTTGTCGTAGATATCTTCCTGAAACTTTGGAGAAAACTCCCGGAGTTCCGCCAGTGAAAGATCTTCAATGGCGCAGCCTTTTTCGATGCAGTGAAGGACCAAAGAACCGATGATTTCATGGCAGTCGCGGAAGGGGATGCCCTTTCCAACCAGATAGTCCGCAGCGTCGGTGGCATTCATATAGCCCAACTTGGCTGCCATGGCCATGTTTTCTTCTTCCACCTTCATGGTGTCTATCATTTCACGGAAGATATTCAAGGAATCCTTCAACGTATCCCCTGCATCAAATGCCGGCAATTTATCTTCTTGCATATCCTTGTTGTAGGCAAGGGGCAGGCCCTTCATGATGGTGAGAAGGGTAATGAGATCTCCATAGACCCGTCCCGTCTTTCCTCGGATGAGTTCTGCCATGTCTGGATTTTTCTTTTGGGGCATGATGCTGCTACCGGTGGCATAGGCATCGTCGATTTCCACGAAGCCGAACTCCTTGGAGCTCCACTGAATTAATTCCTCGCAAAAACGAGAGAGGTGCATCATGCAGACGGAACAGCAACTGATAAATTCAATGGCAAAGTCCCTGTCGCTGACTGCATCCATGGCATTGGGGGCAATGTATGCAAAGCCCAATTCCTCAGCCAAGAATTCTCTGTCCGTCACGTAGCTGGTGCCGGCCAGTGCGCCACTTCCCAGAGGCAAGTAGTCCGTTCGCTTGTAGCAGTCTGCAAAGCGGTCCTTGTCTCGCAGGAACATCTGATAGTATGCCAAGAGATGGAAGGCAAATGTGACCGGTTGAGCTCGCTGGAGATGGGTGTAGCCGGGCATGGCCGTCTCTGTATGCTTTTCGGCCAATTCCTTCAAGGTGCCCAGAAGTGCATCTAGGAGGTGGTCGATTTCTAAAATTTCTTTCTTGATGTGGAGCTTGAAATCCACGGCTACTTGGTCATTTCGGCTACGTGCCGTGTGGAGTTTCTTTCCTGTGGCACCGATGCGATTGGTCAGAAGGGTCTCTATGTTCATATGAATATCTTCTCCCTCTATGGTAAACTCCACTTTACCCTCATCGATGTCCTGTTCAATCAAAAGGAGAGCCGACACGATTTGCGACTCTTCTTCCTTGGTGAGTATTCCTTGACGGGACAGCATCTTTGCATGTGCGATGCTGCCCGCGATATCTTCTTTGTATAATCGTTTGTCAAAGGTTATGGATGCGTTAAATTCATCACTCGATGAAGTCGACGCTTTTGTAAACCTTCCTTTCCAGAGTTTCAAGATTTCGTCCTCCCTCTTCGTTCTGCTTTTGGATAGCTCGGATTTTTAGCGGTAATGAGAACAGGTTGATGAAGCCGGTCGCATCGGACTGGGTGTAAACATCGTCCTTACTGAAGGTGGCAAACTCTTCGCTGTAGAGCGAGTTGGGGGACTGGCTGGCAACGGCCGTTGCGCATCCCTTGTAGAGCTTCATTCGAACTTTGCCGGTGACTTCTTCCTGGGTCTTATCTACAAAGGCGTTGATGGCATCCATCAAAGGTGTAAACCATAGGCCGTCGTAGCAAAGCTGTGAAAACTTCTGTGCCACAATATTCTTATACTGCATGGTGTCACGATCCAAAATCAGTCGTTCCAAAGCGAGGTGTGCTTCGTAGAGGACCGTACCACCCGGTGTTTCATAGACACCACGGGACTTCATGCCAACCAATCGATTCTCGATGATATCAATGGTTCCCACGGCGTTGGCAGCAGCCAAATCGTTGAGAACGGTCAGTAACTGGATGGGACCCAATTCCTTTCCGTCTACGCTCACGGGGATACCTTTCTCGAAACCTATTTCAACAAAAGTAGCTTCGTCAGGTGCTTCTTCCGGCGGCATGGACAGAACATGGATATCGGGAAGGTGTTCGTTCCACGGGTTCTCCAGGTTTCCGCCCTCGTGGCTGATATGCCAAATGTTCTCATCTCTACTATATATTTTTTCTGTGGTTTGAGCAATAGGAATATTATGTTCCTTGGAGTATTCAATGAGGTCTTCACGGGAAGTGAAGGTCCATTTGTCATCTCTCCAAGGTGCGATAATCTTGATGGCGGGATCCAAAGCTTTGATGGTTGTTTCGAATCTCACTTGGTCGTTGCCCTTGCCGGTACAGCCGTGGCAGATATAGAAGGCTCCTTCTTTTTGAGCTACTTCTACCAGTTTCTGTGCCATGAGAGGTCTCGCCATAGACGTACCCAGAAGATATGCATTTTCATAAACAGCGCCAGCCTTCAAAGTCGGCCAGATGAAATCGCTGATGAATTCTTCCTGAATGTCTAAAACGATGGATTTGCTTGCACCGGTGGTCAGTGCTTTTTCCTTAATAGCATCAAAATCTTCCTTTTGCCCTGCGTTGCAACAGACGGCGATAACATCGCACTGATAGTGTTCCTTCAGCCAAGGGATGATGACGGATGTGTCCAAACCGCCGGAATAAGCCAATACTACTTTCTCATTGGGTACCATATATATTCTCCTTTGTGTATAATTATAAATTTCTAATGAATATTATACATTTTTGGTGAGGGGAATGCAAGTACTATTTAGAAATACTTATTCTAAGAGAAGAAGCGGATGTAATGATTTTCTCACAACATCCGCCTTTCATCTAATTCATTCAAACAAATTCCGCTTAAAATCTCTAATGTTTTGATTTCACCTGTCCGAGAGATAGTTTTATCATCGTTACACACGCCAATGCAAACAGTAGACATGCTAGGGCAGTAGTTTCACTGTGATCTCCTGTTTTAGGTGTATGGACGGGGTGGACAGTTCCTTCCTTTGGAGTGTCCGTTGTGGTGGTGGCTGCCGGGTCTTGCGGGTCGAGGGTCTTTATGGGTGCTTTTGGGGTTGGTTCGCTGGGGCTTACATCCTCGGCGGGTGTCTCCGGCTGGGTAGGCTCTGCGGTAATCTTCATCTGTAGCTGTTTGTGGGAAACATTCATGCGAATGAAATCCTGATAGATCTGTTGGCTCTCAGGACGAAGAACAGAGCTGGTTTCACCTCTCTCACCGGCGTAGGTTTCCGGGAGAATCTGCTTGTAAAACTCCACGTCTCCTGTCTTGTATGTCAGGTTCAGTATTGTCTCCGATGATGGCGTACCGGAGCCGGTGTATCGGATAGAAAAGCTTTCATTGGCATGTATGCCTGTAATTGGATCCCCCTCCGTGTCAACAGCCTGATATCCCGCCGGCAGGGCAGGGAATTGAATCAAGCCACCGTAGGTAGAGGCAATCTTTAATGGGGCAGTCGTCCATTGACCGTCTCTTTGGACCAATTGCAAATCTCCTTCTACCGTCATGGCCACATCACTGCCAAAGTACCCGCTGGTATCGGCATAGTGGAGGAGGGCATCACCGTAGTTCTCCGGTTGTAAATAGTCAAAGGTATCTCCCTTTTGGAGGGCCCAAACGGCTTCTTGTGTATCTTTTTCAGCCTTTTCAGGAGATACCTTGTACTTGCTCTGAAAGCCGCATCCGTCTACATCGTATCCTGCAAATAGGACGGCAGCGATTCTGTTCTTTCCACCCTCTGTGTGGAGATAGTCGGCAGAATTATTTAAGTAGCCTTCCTTCGTGTAATAGGGGTAGGGGCGCTGGGAACCATATACGGGCGGTTGAGATAAATCGTGGTTGTAGCAGTAGACCACAGAGGTCTTGTTTTCATCTTCTTCGGGGAAGAGACGGTAGCCGGAAATTTGTCCTCCTTCGTCTGTTTGGGAGAAGACCCTGAAAAACTCTGTGGCACCGTACGCCTTGGTTCCAAGGATTCCCGCCGGCAAGCCGGTGAGGAGCAGCGCTACCATTATAATAATTAGTGTTCGTTTCTTTTTCATGTGATACATTCCTTTCTACATTTAGCATGACTGTCATATAGTATAAGGAATGATTATTTCAAATCAACGGTTGGGAACGAATGAACGAAATACGTCCACCAATAGCGGGGAAATCGGCCATTATAGCTTGGAAACGAGGGCATCCAAGTTTCGCCGGCTTACGGAAATGGTATCTCCGTTGAGCATGGAAACGGTATTTCCCGCAACCTTGTGAATGTGTTTGCACTGAACGATATAACAGCGATGGCATCGCATGAAATCCCTGCCGGATAGTCGTGTCTGAATGGAGGAGATGCTCTCCCGAACTTCCAATCGCTCATAGGCGGTGACTAGGATGGCTTTCTTGCCGGCACTCTCCACGTACAAAAGATCCTCCAAAGAAACGTTGTGTACGGAAGAACTGCCTCTGACTGTGAGGTAGGGGGTCTCATTGGTAATGTCCTCTCTGGTGTAGAGGATGATTTCGTTCTTTGCATCCAAGTAGGAAAAGCGATGAAGTTTTTTGGTCGGTGTGCCATCGGGGTAGTAACCGCGACCGATAAAGGAATAGTTATCCGCACCGGATAATTTTGATTTAAGGTTGGGAAGACTAAAGGACTGACGAAGATACTTCCGCTCTTTTTCTTCCGAGAAACAATGGGAAAGTCGGCATATCAATGCGTGGTAGCCCTCCGCCGCAGAGAGGGGACGAAGGTTGTTCTTCTCGTTATTCTTCATAATCTGATAGCTGTCTGTCTTGGCGAAGATACATGCGATGAAGTCGAAGTTGGAAAGGGCAATCTTCTCATATACAGACATCATCAGCTTCGTCTCATTGATGTCATGGAAGATGAGAAGGGCCATCACATGACCGGTGTTGGGGTTTTCTACCAAGGTAACCAGTATTTTCAGCCATTGAACGCCCGCAGGGGTTTTTATCTGTACATCCAGATTTTCGTGTCTGTCGCCGGTTTTATAGCGGCGCAGAAGAGACTTTCTGTTTAGGATGGCTTCAATATTTCTGTCGTCATGAGAAGATAAGACGTTTTCGTAGAGGCGAGAAAAATAGTCATCGGCAGAAATCTGATGCAAGTCATCTTGACAAAACAAAGTACTGAAACCGCCCACCACCTTGTTTTTGTGGATGTTTAAACAGACCGCCGCTTCCTGATCCAGCTTGTCCGTATGCCAAAGAGCAATGGCATCGTCGTAGTACTTTGTCGCCAGCATGGATTGGGTAATGTCGGAAATCTTCCCCATGACCTCAGAGAGAACACCGTCCTTTCGGTAAATCAATTCATAAAAAATTTTGACCCATCGAGACTCTCCTTGGTCGTTCTTCAGTTTGACAGTGACAGGTGCAACAATTTCTTGGCAGATGTTGTTGCGAATCTTGTCGATGTACTGCGAGGGGACGTTGAGGGGGTTTCCATTTTGTATCAATTCCTCTAGGGAAAGGTCCATCTCCGACTTGGAAAAGAGTGTGTGGAGAAGGTCACCGGAAAATCGGATCCTTTCATCATGAATGGTGTAGCGGAAGAGAATGTTTTCAGAAATCGTCTGAAGGGAACGCAGTCGTTGGTCCTTTACATAGGACTTTTCGCCTTTTAAACGAGTAATGATACAGAGCTTGGTTTTGTCATCGTCCAAATAGGCGCACTGAAAAGATAGGTGCAACAATATGTCCCTTTCTACGGAAAGGGCGTAGTCAAATCCAGTCTCCCGGTCATCTTTGAGACGGTCTAAGATGATGTCCAACAGAAACTCGTATTCTTCTTTCCATTGGTGTAAGGAAACGCCATAGTTTTTCAGCATGTGAAGAAAACTTTGGTTATAAAAAATCATTTGTCGCATGGATGTATCCATGACGACCACAGGCTCTTCAAAGGGGGATAATGGACTCAGTATACTATGGGAGAAGTTATTTTCAATATTTGTTACAGAAGAGTAATAATTTCCTACCGGTCAAGGGTTTTGTGATTGCGGGCAATACAGTTGAATCCCTATAAAAACATAAAGACTTTACGATGTTTTTAGTGTAGAATAAAGATGTATAGTTGTATCCGGCATTCCAAAAGGTGCATTATGAAGCTTAAGTTTGAAAACACTTATATCAAATGGGGAATAACGGTGTTTATCGTTGTTTCTTTGTGTATACTCGTTTTCTTTGCCGTATATCGAGCAGAAACCGTGATGAAAGGGATTCAGATTATGAACGGCATTCTGATGCCCTTCGTCTACGGACTGGTCATGGCTTATCTCCTTTGCCCCTTGTATAACTGGGGCGTGAAGACCTTTGGAAAGATTAAATGGCCAACCATCAGGGGAAAGGATAAAAGCCTTACCTTCTCAAAGGCCTTGAGTACATTTCTTTCCATCTTGGTCATGCTTGCCATCATTACGGCCCTCCTATGGATGATTATTCCGCAGCTCATAGAGAGTATCGGCTCCATCGCTAAACAGCTGCCGGATGTCATTGAAAATCTAATCATTTGGATTCAGAACCGTTTCAATTCCCTACCACAATTGAGTGGATTCATGGAGCGCTGGGTGAACAGCCTGTACGAAAAGTTTGTCGGTTGGGCGGAAAGGATATTGGTGCCGGAAACGGACTCCGTCATTACCGGTATTTCCGGCGGGCTCATTGGAGTGGTAAATCTTTTCAAGAACTTCTTCATCGGCGTCATTATCTGTGTCTTCTTCATCAACCGCAAGGAAATCTTTGCGGCACAGATTAAGAAGCTCGCCTTTGCGACCTTAAGTGAAGAGAATGCCGACGGCTTCCTGCGAGGAGCTGCCTTCACCCATAAGACATTTGGTGGATTTATCAACGGAAAACTCTTGGATTCACTGATTATTGGAATCATTTGCTTCGTCTGCATGAGTCTCTTTGGATGGCCCTACACGCTGCTAATCAGCGTCATCGTTGGAGTGACAAACATCATTCCTTTCTTCGGACCATTTATCGGTGCCATACCCTCCGCCTTGTTGTTGCTCATGGAAGACCCATGGCTCTGCCTGTATTTCTCCATCTTCATCTTGGTTTTGCAGCAGGTGGACGGCAACATCATCGGTCCCACCATACTGGGAGATAGTACCGGACTTGCCAGCTTCTGGGTAATGTTTGCAATCTTGGTGGGAGGTGGACTATTCGGATTTCTTGGAATGGTTCTGGGAATCCCCCTATTCGCCGTATTCTATGCCTATATGTGCTACGCGGTGAATAAGAAATTGATGAAGAAGGGTCTGTCTACGGACCTAAACGACTATAAGAAACTCATATATGTAAAAAAAGGAAGAAGACCATCTCATGAAGACGATATACAACAAGATCAATAACGTTATTTTGGACGCCCCAATGGCGGAATATACATCCTTCAAAGCCGGTGGAAGGGCAGAAGCCCTCATCTTGCCGGAAAATAAGGAAGAACTGAAAAACGCATTGCAGGTTCTCAGCGAGAGCCACACTCCCTATATGATTATGGGCAACGGCTCCAATATCCTTGTAAAGGACGGGGGATATCCCGGTGCCATTGTGAAGTTGGGCGAGCCTTTTTCCTCCATAGAGACAAAAGAGGAAGAGATTACAGCCGGCTGCGGCGCTTTGTTGTCTGCCGTGTCCAGAGAGGCCCATAGCAGCCAATTGACGGGAATGGAGTTTGCCTGTGGCATCCCGGGTAGCTTAGGAGGTGCCGTTTTCATGAACGCCGGCGCTTACGGTGGTGAGATGAAGGACATCATTGCATCTGTAACCCTTCTTTCCCGCGACGGTAGGGAAGAAATTACCAGAAGTGGAACGGATTTAGAGCTGGGATATCGAACCAGCCTCCTGCAAAGCTCCGGAGAAGTCGCCATTGAAGTGAGGCTTCGACTGGAAAAGGGCAACAAAGATGAAATTGGAAAAACTATGAAAGAACTCATGGATAAGAGGAACACCAAGCAACCGGTGAACTATCCCAGTGGCGGAAGCTTTTTTAAGCGTCCTACGGGATACTTTGCGGGAAAGCTGATACAAGATGCCGGTCTATCCGGCTTTACTGTGGGAGGTGCACAGGTTTCCACCCTTCACTCGGGATTTGTAATTAATAAAGGGGGAGCGACGGCGACGGATATCATCCAGTTGATGCACATTGTCCAAGCTACGGTCATGGAGAAGTTTGGTGTGAAGATGGAACCGGAAGTGCGCATCATTGGAGAGGACCCATCGGGAGAAATTCATGTATAAACTAACATTCGACTATCACACCCATACCACCTATTCCGACGGAAAGGGGACCATGGAGGAAAGTGTAAAGGCTGCCGTGGAAAGAGGACTCAAGGCACTTGCCATTACGGATCATGGGCCGGGACACCTTTTCTACGGGGTCAAGCGAGATAAATTTCCCGAGATGAAGGAAGAGATTGCGCGACTTAGAGAACGCTATCCTCAAATAGACCTCTACTTTGGTGTAGAGGCCAATATCCGCTACGTGGGAAACTATGTGGACATCACCGAGGAAGAGGCAAAAATATACGACTTCGTCATTGCGGGCTACCACTATGGAACCACAAAGGGTTACTGTATCAGGAACTATCTCTATCAAAACGGCTTCCTCTTTAGGGGAGAAGAGTTGAGAGAAAAGAACACGGATATGGTTGTCAAGGCAATTGAAAACAATAAGATAAAGATATTGACCCATCCGGGAAGCAAGGGACCTTTTGATATTAAGAGGATTGCGGCGGCATGTGCAAAACACGGTGTTTGGATGGAAATCAGCACCCACCATTCCCACCTCACAGTGGAGGAAATCAGGATTTCTGCCATGGAAGGTGCGGATTTTGTCATCAGTAGCGATGCCCATCATCCCTCCGTTGTGGGAGACTATAAAGGCGGTCTGGCTCGGGCAATTAAGGCCGGGATTGATTTATCCAGAGTCGTAAACTTAGAGAGGTGTGAGGAATAAACATGGAACTGATTATTGTTACGGGAATGAGCGGAGCGGGCAAGACGCAGGCGATCGCGTGCCTGGAGGACCAAGGCTACTTTTGCATCGACAATATGCCACCTTCCCTCATTAAAAACTTTATCGCCTTGGTCACCACCGGCGGGAAAGGGATAGAAAAAGCTGCCTTTGTGGTGGACATCCGTGGCGAAGAGATTTTCGGCGATCTAAAGGAAAATCTGGAAGACCTGAAACTCAACAATATCCCCTACAAGATACTCTTTTTGGAAGCATCGGATGCAGCCTTGGCGAGACGATTCAATGAGACCCGAAGAGTCCATCCCATGACAAGGCGAGCGCCCACCTTAGAGGATATACAAAGAGAGCGGGATGCCCTGTCGGTGATTCGGGAAACCGCCGACTATATTGTAGATACCTCCAATATGAAGGCGGCCAAGCTGAAAGAAGAGCTGATGGATATCTTCTCCGACGAAAGCAAGGAAGAAACCTTTGTGGTAAACATTACATCCTTCGGCTTCAAATATGGTCTTCCCATGGCTTCTGACATGGTCTTCGACCTTCGTTTTATCCCCAATCCTTACTATGTTCCCAGCTTGAAGAGGGCTACGGGAAACAGCAAGAAGGTTCGGGAATACGTGATGAAATACCAGGAAACCATGACCTTCATTAAAAATACCGACAGGTTGTTGAACAATATCATTCCCTCTTTTATGCGGGAAGGAAAGTGGCATCTCAACGTTGCCTTCGGATGTACCGGCGGACATCATCGTTCTGTGGTTTTGGCCAACGAGTTCGCCCAAAGATTTGAGCGACAGGGTAAGCATGTTACCCTTGAGCATAGAGACGTTAAAAAGTGAAAGGAGTACAATCAATGGAAAAACTGATCATTGCCGCAGCTATTTGTGGAGCAGAGGTTACAAAAGAAAACAATCCTGCCGTTCCCTATACTGTGGAAGAAATCGTTCGGGAGGCGAAGTCCGCATATGATGCGGGCGCTTCAGTGATTCATCTTCACGTAAGAGAAGATGACGGAACACCGACCCAGAGCAAGGAACGGTTTCAGGTATGCGTAGACGCGATTCTGAAGGAATGCCCCGATGCAATCATACAACCTTCAACGGGGGGTGCCGTAGGAATGACTGACTTGGAGAGACTCCAGTCAACGGAAATTACACCTACACCGGAGTTTGCAACACTGGACTGCGGTACGGTAAACTTTGGTGGCGACGAAATCTTTGTGAACACAGACAACACCATCATGAACTTTGCAAAGATCATGCAGGAAAGAGGCATTAAACCGGAACTGGAGTGCTTCGACAAGGGTATGATCGATATCGCTCTCAAAGTCCAAAAGAAAGGTTTGCTGGACGCTCCCTTGCACTTTGACTTTGTACTGGGCGTGCAGATGACCGCAACGGTGAGAGACTTGGCCTTCTGCGTGGACTCTATTCCTCCCGGAAGCACCTGGACAGGATGCGGTATCGGAAGAGCTGCCTTTGATATGGCAACGGCTTCCATTATCATGGGTGGAAACGTCCGTGTAGGCTTTGAGGACACCTTGTACATTGAAAGAGGTGTTTTGGCGAAGAGCAACGGTGAGTTGGTTGAGAAGGTGGTAAAAATCGCCAATATTCTCGGAAGAGAAATTGCAACACCCGATGAAGCAAGAGAGATATTGAGCATCAAGAAGAAATAGAATGTCATTTTCCAGCGACACGAAAAACGAGTTGGCTAGGCTGACTCCCGATAAAAAGTGCTGCATATTGGCGGAAATTGCCGCGTTTATACGCTTTTGCGGAAAACTGCGGTTGGCAGGGGGTGGTAAGTTCACAATTGTACTTACCACCGAAATCCCCGCCGTAGCCCGGCGCTTTAACACCCTCATCAAGAACTACTTCAATGTGGAAACTGCCATTGAAGTGGGACAGGGAAACACACTGAAAAAGAGAAAGTACTACAGCATCACCATCGGACCTGAGGAACTGAGTGAACAGATCCTCAGAGAGACGGGTATCCTCATGATCCGAGAGGGGATGAACTACTTGACTGACGGCATCTACGACGGTTTGATCAGGACCAAGTGCTGTCGAAAATCATACTTGAGAGGGGCTTTTTTGGCTGCCGGAACCATGACCCATCCCGAAAAGGGATACCAGTTTGAAATTGTGTGTGGGACGGATATCCTCGCCACAGACACGAGAAGATTAATCAACACCTTTGTGGACTTGCACGCCAAAAAGGTGATTCGAAAGAAAGAATACGTCGTCTATGTGAAGGAGTCGGGACAGATTCTCGACCTGCTTGCCATCATGGGTGCCCATTCTCAATACTTTATATTCGAGGATGTGCGCTTTAAGAAAGAGCTTCGCAACGAAGCCAATCGTCTCAGCAACTGCGACCAGGCCAACATTGATAAAGCCCTATCCGCGGCGGGAAGACAGATTGAAAACATTGAAAAAATAGGAGTGGATAATCTTCCCAAAAGACTGCAGGAAATCGCAGTTCTCCGTCTGGAAAATCCGGATGTGTCCTTGACGGAGTTGGGAGAGATGTTGGATCCGCCTCTCAAAAAATCCGGCGTAAATCATAGAATGAAGCGAATTGAAGATCTCGCAAAGAAGGGATAAAAATGGATGAAAAAAGAATAGCCTTGCTCATTGACTCGGATAACATCTCCGCAAAATATCTGGATTATATTTTGGATAAGGTCAATGAAGAAGGCGTAACGACATATAAGCGAATATACGGTGACTGGACTCAGTCTCAGGCAGCAAGTTGGAAGAAAATCCTTCTGGAAAACTCCTTGACGCCCATACAGCAGTTCAGTAACACCTTTGGAAAAAACTCTACCGACTCGGCTTTGATTATCGATGCCATGGACATTCTGTACACCGGAAAGGTGGACGGTTTTTGCATCGTCTCCAGCGACAGCGACTTTACCAGATTGGCAAGCCGACTGCGAGAAGAGAACATGATGGTCATCGGCATGGGGGAAGAGAAGACACCCACAGCCCTCAAGGAAGCATGCAACAAGTTTATCAACCTGAGCAGCATGCCCAAGGAAGAGCCGGCGCCCACTCGTACAAGAAACATCATTAACAAGAAGACCATTGAGAAGAGAATCAGAGACATCATCATCGCCAATGACGACAGGAACAAAACGACGGACTTGGCGGAAATCGGCAGTAAGCTACAAAACCGGTGGGCTGATTTTGACGTGAGCAATTATAAGAAGAGGTCCTTGTCCGATTTAATCGGAGACTTTTCCAGCTTAGAGCTTCACAAGAAAAACAATATTACCACGGTCTGTCTAAAGAAATAGGAGCATTATGTTTATCGGCAGTCACATATCCGTAGCCGGCGGCTACGCACAAATGGGCAGAGATGCTCTTTCCATCGGTGCCAACACACTGGCCTTCTTTACGAGAAATCCCAGAGGTGGGAAGAAAAAGGTTGCGGACCCGGAGGATGTGAAGACGTTTCTTGCCATGGCAGAAGAAAACCAATTCGGTAAGCTGGTTGCCCATGCACCCTATACACTCAACCCATGTTCCGCCACGAAAAAGGTGAGGGACTTTGCCCGCATCGCCGTGTCGGAAGATTTGGAAGCGCTGGAGATGCTTCCTGGAAACTATTACAACTTCCATCCCGGCAGTCATACGGGACAGGGGGTAGAAGTGGGGATTCAGCTGATTTGTCAGCTGCTCAATGAGATTATGACGCCTGAGCAAAACACGGTCGTCCTCTTGGAGACCATGGCAGGTAAGGGCAGTGAAGTTGGCGGCACCTTTGAAGAATTGGCTGCCATCATCGACGGCATAGAATTAAAATCAAAGATTGGCGTATGCATGGACTCCTGTCACGTAAGCGACGGTGGCTACGATATCATCAACGACTTAGACGGTGTCTTGGAGGAGTTTGACAAAGTGGTAGGACTTTCCTACCTGAAAGCACTGCATCTGAACGACAGCCAGAACCCTGCAGGGGCGCATAAGGATAGACACGCCAAAATCGGCGAAGGCTACTTAGGATTGGAGACCTTCCGCAGCATCGTCAACCATGCGGCACTGAAGGATCTTCCCATGATACTGGAGACACCCAACGATTTGGATGGCTATGCCAAGGAAATACAGCTTTTACGCAGTATGTCTAAATAGAAGTTAAGCCCGGCGCTCTGCCGGGTTTTTAGTTTTGAGAACATTTTTTGATGAAAAGACTGGAAAAAAGGGCGTTTTTCACCTGTTTCCTTGAATATATTCTTGGACAAAATTGGTAATATGCCGAATAAGTCGCATTACGACGCTTGGAGTGGTAAATATTTTATTATTCCAATCAATAAAGTGCGCTAAACTAAAATTTGAAAGTTATTTATCGAAAAACGATAAATAAATATTGACAAACGACAATGATGGGATTATAGTGAAATAGAACTCATGCATGAAAGGAAGTTATCGTATGTGGAATTCTAAGAAATCAACAATTCTTTCACTGGTATGTACAAGGATTGTAATGGTGCTCATGGTTATTTGTGCCGTCCTTCTCCCCAAGTTGATGCGTTTCTATTCGGAACACTCGGGAGTGGGACTGGATCAGGTAGCGTTTATCACCCTCATGGTGGTTCTCTATGCTTGCTGTATACCCGGCGGCGTGACGCTGGTCTGCTTGGACCGGTTGCTGTCGGCAATCCATCGGGGAGATGTATTCGTACCGAAGAATGTCTTCTATCTGCGAACCATCTCTTGGTGCTGCTTCGGGGCGGCGGTCCTACTGGCCGTCGCGGGAAGATACTATCTTCTCTTCTTAGCAGTGGCGGTCATAGCAGCCTTCATCGGCCTGATCTTGCGCGTTGTTAAAAATGTTATTGAAGAAGCCATCGTCATTAAGACGGAAAATGACTTCACCATATAGGAGGGCATCCATGGGAATCATTGTTAACCTGGATGTGGTCATGGCCAAGAGAAAAATCTCCGCGGGAGATCTTGCCAAAGAAGTGGGCATTACGCCGGCCAACCTATCCATCCTAAAAAATAACAAAGCCAAAGCCATTCGTTTTTCCACCTTGGAAGAAATCTGTCGAGTCTTAGAATGTCAGCCGGGAGACATCCTGGAATACAAGGAGTAAAAATGACTAATAGACTTAGAGACCTTTCTTTCTCTGCGGGAGACCGTTTATTTGCCCTGTTCGCCGTAGTGTGCGGATTTCTATACTGGGAGTTGCCCGGTAACCACGGACCCGGTATTGGTGGGACCTTGTTGGTTCTGGTCATGGTGGCATTTGGATGGATCTATACCCATCTCAAGGGTTACAAGCAGAACAAAAGGAGCTTCATTGCTCTTACCATCATCCTTCTTTGTGGATTGAACCTCTTCCTCTTTGACAATTTCGTGGAAAGAACCTTGGCATTTCTCTTTGCGCAGATGGTGTACTTTTATTGGATTGCCGTTACTACAGGAAAGACTGTGGAAAATAAGTTGTCATTGTACACCTTATTGGAAATGGTGCGAAAAATCGTTATCGTTCCCTTTGGAAACTTTGGAGGCCTTCCTGCCACCTTTCTGTATGGGGGAAGAGAGAAGGGCACCGGGAAGAGGGCACTCATGATATTATTGGGTCTGCTGCTGGCTATCCCTCTCGTCATTGGAGTGACCGGCTTGCTGGTTTCAGCGGATGCGGCTTTTGCCCGAATGATGATTCTTCTCCCCATGCGACTTTCCGGAGAGTTGGTAACCTACATCATACAGTTTATCCTAGGTATCCCCGTTGCCTTCTATCTCTACGGTTATCTGTTGGGGGAAACTCGGAGTAGATACGCCCTGATCAAAAGGGAATCCATGGATTTAGCAGCCACACAAATAGCAGTTATTCCGGGCGGCATTGTGTACACTGTATTGATCTCTCTCAGTGTCATCTACCTTCTATTCTTCTCGGTGCAGGCAGCAAGTCTTTTCGGCGCCTTCTTTCATCGGTTGCCGGAGGGCCTTACCTATGCGGAATATGCCAGGGGTGGATTTTTCCAGCTGTGTCAGGTGGTCATCATCAATGGCATTCTCTGCGGAATCTCTTACGCCTTCATCCGAGAAAGACAGGCAAAGATGTTTCGGGTCTTAATGGCAATGATGGCCTCTTTCACCATGTTACTTTGTATTACCGCCATGAGTAAGATGGCCATGTACATTGAATCTTATGGCCTGACGCAGTTGCGCGTGTACACCTTTTGGTTTATGGTGGTGGTCTTCCTCATATTTGCCGTCGTACTTATGCGACAGTTTATTACCTTCAACGGAACCAAGATTGCAGCGATTGCCTTTGTACTTTGCTTCATGGTTTTAATCTATGGAAATGTGGACGGACAGATTGCAAAGTACAATGTGGAACGATATAAAGAGGGGACACTAAAGGAAATGGACATGGGTGCCATGGTGAATCTGTCCGCAGGAGCAGCCCCTTATTTGGTGGAAGCCTATGGATTCACCGATGATGACATATTAAAAGAAAATATCCGGTACACCTTGGAAAGATATGAAAACAACTATGGGCGAAACTGGCAGAGCTATAACCTGCAGAAATCCCACGTTGCGATACCCAAGGGATTATGATAAAATCTCCTTATGAAATTTAGAGTATTTTTGGCAGTTGCGGCCTGCAAATTCACCCGCAGCATCATGCGCGCCATGGGAAGGGGGGCAACCAGTTTCCCCGGAAGGATCGCATTAAAAATCCATCCCGGCCTGTTGGGAGATTTGTCTCGCAATGTGCGAACCATCATTGTCACCGGGACAAATGGGAAGACCACCACATCTCGTATGATTGAACAAGCGTTAAAGGACAGCAACCTGTCCTATTTCGCAAACAGATCCGGCGCAAACCTCATCGAGGGAATCACCACAGAATATGTGGTCAATTCCACCCTTGGGGGGAAGAACAAACGGGACTACGCCTTAATCGAAAGCGATGAAGCTGCCTTTAAGACCGTGGGCGGATATGTGAACGCAGAATGTGTTTTGGTAACAAATCTGTTCCGGGATCAGTTGGATCGCTTTGGAGAAATTACCCACACCTTGGAAAACATCAAAATCGGCATCGCCAAATCACCCAATGCGGTGGTCTGTCTTAATGCGGACTGTTCCATGACCACATCTTTGGGCAAGGACATTCCCAATGAGGTCATCTATTTCGGTGTCAACACCCCCATATACAAAGAGAGAGTTCGGGAGTCTTCCGATGCACCCTATTGCATCTACTGCAAGACAGAGTATGAATATGAATACATTACCTTTGGACACTTGGGAAAATATCGCTGTCCCAACTGCGGATATGAAAGACCGGAGCCTAAGATTGCTGTCAGCAAGGTCCTGGTCAGCGACGGGGATCACAGTGAAATCGAAATCAATGCCATGGGTGAAATCTACCCGGCCATCATCAATCTACCGGGAGGATATAATATCTATAACGGCGTGGCAGCCTTGGCGGTTGCTCATGTAATGGGCTTTTCCAAGAAGGTGGCGGTAGAGGCACTGTCAGACTTTGAGTGCGGTTTTGGCAGGATGGAAAAGTTCATGTTGAAGGAGACTCCGGTGCGGATGATTCTCATTAAAAATCCCGCCGGTTGCAATCAGGTGCTCAACTTCCTTTCCAACCTTCAGGAGGAAGCCCTCTTCGTCATTTGTCTCAACGATAAATATGCCGACGGCACGGATATTTCTTGGATCTGGGACGTGGATTTTGAAATCCTTAACCGTATAGAAGAAAAAATGTCCGCCATTTTGGTGTCCGGTGTTCGCGGTGATGATATGGCTCTTCGATTGAAGCATGCAGGTGTTCCCTTGGATAAAATTCGTCTCATCAGGGAAGAGGAACGGCTGTTGGAAGAAATCACAAATCAGGAACATCCTGTATATATCATGCCCACATATACGGCCATGATGGACTTACGCGGTATCATCAGCCAAAAATACGGCTACAAGAACTTTTGGGAATAGGGGGCAAGACTATGGATCAAAATCAATATCAAATCAATATTTGTCACCTGTATCCGGATGTGTTGAATCTATACGGCGATACGGGCAATATTCTCTGCATGGCCAATCGCTTGCGATGGCGGGGCATTGCATGCAATGTGACCATGTTGGGCGTGGGAGAGAGATTGCATTCGTCGGACTTCGATATCTTCTTTATGGGCGGTGGCCAGGACTTCGAGCAGGAAGTGCTGCTGAAGGATGCCGAAGAGTACAAAAAATCCGAGATTCAAACTGCCATCGATGAGGAAAAAGTACTCCTTGCCATCTGTGGAGGTTATCAGATTCTCGGGAACTATTATCGAACTTGGGAAGGCAAGGAATATGCCTTTATGGGGTGTCTCAATCTTCATACCTTAGGGCATAAGGAAAGGATGATTGGCAACTTCATGTTTGACTGCCAAGACACGGAGGCCGGCGCGGTGGTAGGTTTTGAAAATCATTCCGGAAAGACATATCTGGGTGATGGGGTAGAGCCCTTGGGCAGAGTGATCTCCGGTTATGGTAACAACGGAGAAGATGGGACAGAAGGGGCGAGGTACAAAAATGTCTTTGCCACCTACAGCCACGGTCCGATTCTTCCCAAGAACCCCATGTTCTGTGATTTGCTTTTGAAGAAGGCGCTGTGCCGGAAGTACGGAGAAATTGTGCTGGACCAGTTGGATGATACTTTTGAAAACAATGCCCACGACTATATGGTGAAACGGCTAACTGTCAAGGGCTAAAAAGGGGTTTAATTCCTGTTGGAATCGCGTCATAGGGAAGCCTATGACGTTATTTTTGTCTCCTTCTATGTGGGAAACGTATTTTCCAAAAGTCTCCTGAATGGCATATCCCCCTGCCTTGTCATAGGGTTCCTTCGTTTGAACATAGGCAAGCAGTTCTTCATCGGTATAGTGGGAGAAGAAAACCCGGGTCGTTTCGTAAAAGCAAAGGGAAGCTTTCTCGGTAACAATGGAGACACCTGTCATGACGTAATGATAGGTGTTTCGCATAGATTGCAAACTGCTCCATGCCTCTTCTTCATTTTCAGGCTTCCCAAGGAGTTTTCCCTCCTTGGAGATGACAACGGTATCCGCACCCACAATAATTTGCCTTGATGATAGTGCTTCCTTAACGGACAATGCCTTCTTTAAGGCGAGATACATGACGGTTTCTTCGTGGCTCAGTGGAAGTGGGATGGTTTCTTCCACATTAGAAGGACAGACCCGGGTTGTAAAACCGCAGGTCTGAAACATTTCTATTCTTCTCGGTGAACCACTGGCAAGAATAATTTCCATGGCAACGCTCACTAAGTTCGTTCCCGTGGAGGATCTTGGGGTGGCTCGGGATCCGGGTCCGGTTGTGGGTCCGGGGGTGGATCGGGGTTCGGCTGAGGAACCACTACCTCTTCTTCCTCTTCTCTCGGCGGAACAGCCGGTTCCGGTGCGGGAAGATTGGTTTCCTCTCCCGGTGCTACCGGATATTTGGCGGCGTCCTTATTGTGGATGGGGCAGTAGTATTTGGCGCGAGGATCATCCTCATCCATTTCTACCTTCTTCCTGTTGGTACACCAAGGGGAAGCGATGAAGCCGGAGTCGGCACATGTTTCCACTTCAACCCTTGCTTTTTCTTTTTCTACCTTAGGCAATCCCTTTTCTGTTCCCTTGACAAACATCTCTCCGTTGACGGTGATGACGTTGGCAGGTCTGGCCGGGAAGGAGCCGGAGAGACCTGCTGTGGCATTGGTCATGATCTTGCCCCACAGTCTGGCTGCAGCGGCCGATCCTTCGGTCAGTTCGATATTCAAGTCATTACCCAACCAAAGTGCCGCTGAGTACTGAGGGGTGAAACCGCAGAACCATGCGTCATAGTTATTGGATGTGGTACCGGTCTTACCGGCAGTGATTTGGTTCCCTGTGGCCGCAGATCCTGCAATACCGTTGCTAACGGTGGTGCGAAGAATATCTGCCATAATATAGGCTACACCGGGGTCTAAGACCTTGGTGGAATTCTCCTTTCGGGTGAGAATGACCTCGCCCTTGTTATTCTTCACCTCGGTGTAGACCGAGTATTCCTTATGCTCTCCTAAATTGGGGAAGGTGGTGTAAGCGGAACTCATTTCCAAAGGAGAAATACCGTTGGTCATACCGCCTAGGGCTAGGGCCGCAGCGTTCATGTCGCTGACATCACCCTTTTCCACAACGGTGGTAATACCGAACTTCTTCATTAATTCTGCAGAGTATTCCGGTCCGACCTGTTGGAAAACACGGACGGCGTTGACGTTGACCGACTGCTCCACAGAAGTACGCAGTGTCAGCATTCCCTTATATCCGTTATAGGCGTTTCTCGGCCAAACTTTGCCGTTTACCACCAACTCCGCATCGTTGATACGGCTGGCAGCTGTCCAGAAACTTCCGTAGCCTGCGGTCTTTTGATTCTTATCATATTCCTGGAAGGACATGGCCTTTCCCGATGTGGCTGCTTCCGCCCCTTGCTCCAAGGCTGCCGAATAGACGGAAAGGGGTTTAATGGCAGACCCGGGTTGTCTCGGTTTGATGGCTCTGTTATAGATCATTTTGCCGGTGACATCTCTTCCTCCCACCATGGCAACTACTGCGCCGGTCTTATTGTCACAGATGACCATGGCCCCCTGGGGTTGACGTACCTTTTGTTTCAAAGTGTATCCGTCGGATCCTACCGTGTATACACCGTCCTTTGGAACGAGAACATCGGGAGAGTCCTTAAAGAACTGGGCCTTGATTACCAAGTTACCCTTGTCGTCCAGTGACTTATATTGTCTGGGCACGATGAGGGTGCCGCTTTCTATACTGTAGAAATAGCCATCTTCTCGTACGTACATGGGCTTGAATTCGACGGAGTAATCGGTTTCCCCGTTGACAAGGGTTTTATAGAAGTTCAGGCGTTTATCCTTCAATAGAATGAGATTGCCTTCTTCGTCCGTAGTGAACTCGTCGCTCTTCAATGTGAAGACGCCGCCGGGAAGATAGGTTTCATAGGAATAGAGCAACAGCGCTCCTTCCGCACTAATGATATTTCCCTGACCGTCAAAGCGAGTGTCCCCATAGTCCACAGAGGGGAAGTTACTGCTGTCCTTAAAGGCATCTTCAATGGCTTTCTGTGCCTGGGTATTTTGGGTCGTATATATCTGAAGACCACCGGTATACAGCAGCCGTCTGGCATCTTCTGCAGAATAGCCTTCCGCCTCCAAATCTTTCACTACGTTTTCCACGACAAAATCGGAAAAGTATACGGAAGAGCCGGTGAAGGAACTACCGCCGATCTTAATGTGCTTGGAAAGATCATCCGCTTGTACTTTCTCCAGCGTTTCTGCGGTAATATACTTCTGTTCCTTCATGAACTTCAAGGTGGTGTCTCTTCTGTCCTTGGAAGCATCACCGTTGTATACGGTAGTAAACCCTGCGGTTTTTTCCAGAACGGTCTTGTCCTGCAGTTCCGTTGCGTTGTCTGCAAGATTATTGTTGTCGTAAGTCTTTACCAGAGCAAAGGCATCGGGGGACTTAGGAATGGCAGCAACGGATGCACACTCCAACAAATCCATCTCCGCTGCCGGTTTATCAAAATAGGATCTTGCCGCGGCCTCCACACCATAGGAATTGTTTCCTAGATAGATGGTATTTAAGTAGGCTTCCATGATTTGCTCTTTGGTCAGGCTGCGCTCCAACAGCACCGTGTACCAAGCTTCCGTCACTTTTCGGTTGAGAGAACGAACGCTCTTGGTTTCCGACAAGTACACGTTTCGAGCCAGCTGTTGGCTGATGGTGCTGGTTCCGCCGATGCTGTCTCCGGAGAAGACACTTTCCTTGATGGCACCCATAATTCTGACAAAGTTGAAACCGTGATGGGTCCAAAATGTCTTATCTTCAATAGCCACCACCGCATTGACTAAGTCCTTTGGCAATGCATCGTAGGTAATGTTGATTCGATTTCCGCCGTCTACAAAGACCGTATCAATCTGTTTTCCCTGATCATCGTAGAGAACAGAGCTCTCGGGAAGATAGGAATAGATGTCATCGGTGTTGATCTTAGGTGCATTGGCAATGACCGTAACACTGTAGAAGATCAGAAAGACGACCATTACAGCAAAGAGGGTAAACAGAAACTTAAATGTACTTTTTACTCTTCTCTTTCCTTTATTCTTTGACTTGGTTCGCGTTTCCGCCATTGTTTTCTTTCCTTTCGTGATATGCATACACACAAGGTGATTGTACCATATTTAATACTCGTGATAAAGAGAAAATAGAAAGGTTGAGAGGGGCTTGAAATTATTTTTCATTTAAGTGTTGACAAAGTTCCGGATATGTATTATTGTACTAAGTAGTTAATACAACAATACAACAAAGGACCGGAAAGGAGGAACAAATGGAATGGAGTTTTAAGCCGGGACAGCCGATTTACACGCAGATTGTGGAACAGATGAAGCTGAGCATTGCAAAGGGCGTCTTTCAGCCGGGAGACAAAATACCTGCGGTAAGGGACTTTGCTCTGGAAGCAGCAGTGAATCCCAATACCATGCAGCGTGCATTGACGGAATTGGAGCGAGACGGTTTGCTATACACGGAAAGAACCAACGGAAGATTTGTGACGAAGGAGGAGGAGACATTGGACAAGATGAGGAGAGAGCTGGGAGAAGATTTCATAAGAGAGCTCTTTGAAAACTTGGAAAAAATGGGGATGGACAAAGAGGAGATTGTAGATGCTGTGGCCCACTGGGCAAAGGAGGTGAAGAAATGAGTTTGTTTGAATGTAAGAACCTGACAAAGAAATACAGCGGGAATCCGGCGCTGTCCAATGTGGATCTCCAACTGGAAGCCGGACAGATTGTGGGTCTCCTTGGTCCTAACGGGTCAGGAAAGACTACCATGATTAAACTGGCCAACGGTCTTCTGCGACCGGATGGTGGC
Source organism: Anaerovoracaceae bacterium (assembly GCA_040766105.1). GTDB lineage: Bacteria > Bacillota > Clostridia > Peptostreptococcales > Anaerovoracaceae > JAXGRD01. The sequence continues at coordinate 327,174 of JAXGRD010000002.1, read as the reverse complement.
AGTATCCTCATAGACGGCATGGAACCGGGACCGGAAACAAAAGCGATGGTCGCCTATTTGCCGGATCGGGAGTATCTTCCCCTCTACCTTCCCATCGAAAAGCTGTTGAAAATGTACAAAGATTTCTTTGCGGACTTTGATGAAGGAAAGGCGAAAGAAATGCTTCGCAATCTGGGACTCTCGGAAGATATCCCCATGAAGAAGTTATCTAAAGGAAATAGGGAAAAGATTCAACTGGTTCTGACCATGAGTCGCAATGCAAAGATTTACTTTCTCGATGAGCCAATTGCCGGTGTTGACCCTGCGGCCAGAGACTATATCCTAAGGACGATTATAACCAACTATTGTGAAGATTCCCTGGTGATTATTTCCACCCATTTAATATCCGATATCGAATCCGTTTTGGATGGCGTGGTTTTCCTCAAAAATGGACAGGTGGTATTAAATAAGCAGGCAGATGTCATAAGAGAAGAAGAAGGAAAGAGCGTAGACGTACTGTTTCGGGAGGTGTTCAAATGCTAAGAAAATTACTAAAATATGAATTGAGCGCAATGGGTAGAATATTGCTTCCCCTATACGGTGCATTGATATTCATGTCTTTGATCATGGGCATCGTCGTCAATGTTCTGGATGTTTTACCTATCTTTAGCGGTATTGTGGTCTTTCTCTATGTTGCGGTAGCCGTTGGCTCTGCGGTCATGACCGTCATCATCATCGTCCAGCGTTTCTACAAGAACTTGCTGGGAAATGAAGGCTACCTGATGTTTACACTGCCGGTTTCCATCGGAAAGCATGTCTGGAACAAGGTGATTGCAGCGGGTATATGGATGAGCTTTGGTCTCATGATTGGTATTCTTTCCGCACTGATTATCGTTAGCTCTACGGGAGAAGTAAACCTTCTTGAAATGGAACCACTCTTTGGAATCATGTGGGGAAAATTTGGCGCCATGGCAATCGTATATCTGATAGAGGTGGTACTACTCATTTTCTTGGCAGCAGCCCATTCCATATTGCGAATCTACACTGCCATCTCCATTGGTCACCAGTGGGGGAACCACAGAGTTCTTGGAGCCATCCTTGCTTTCCTGGGGCTGGGCATCGCGGAAACTTTAGTGGTATCGCTCCTAGGCAGCATGGGGGTGCAGGCAGTCTTGATCAAAAGCACGAGAGATATGGTCCTTGCCTTTGGAGAAGAGGCTACAGGTCACTTCGTTGTTCTGACCATGGCCATCCTGTTGGCCGCCCTGTCTGTGATATATTACTTGGTCACCAACTACCTGTTGAAGAACAGATTGAATCTGGAATAATGTATAAAAAATTAGACTTACCTTTGCGTTCTGCAAGGGTAAGTCTATTTTTTTATAAGAAGGTAAAGGTCCTTCGGTTGGATTCTAAGATGCCTTCTTTTTTTAACAGCCTGATTTCCCGCATGAGGGCGCTTCGGTCTACGCAAAGATACTCGGCGAGAGAAACCAGCGACATGGGAATCTCGAAGGTATCTTCTCCCGTCTTCCCCTGAATATACTGCAGATAGGTGAGCAGCTTCTTTCGAATGGTATGCTGGTTGAGGATATTCAGGTGGAGGGTCAAAGCCTGAGACTTCTGTGCCGTAAGATAGAAGAGATTGCTAATCAGTTGGGAATGATGAGGACATACATTATCGCATGGCGAAATAGTGTGGTTGTAGTCCAAGTAGATGATCTGACAGTCTTCCACCGCTTCTACATAATATTCATATCCCTCCAGAGGGAAGGAGAAGAGTTCGCCAAAAACATCGCGAGAAGTGTAGTTTTCGGTGATGATGTACTCCCCGTCGGCATTGATACCCACCAGACGGGCTTTGCCCTTGATGATGATGCCGATGTTTTTGATTTCATAGGAAAACTGTATAATTGTCTCTCCCGCCTTGTAGTCTTTAAACTCCGGTTTGAAACAGGCAATCATCTTATTGAGGGATTCCTTGGATATATTTCTGTCCAATGCGATATTCATGTAATACCTCCTATATTAATTTACAATATATCATATAAATGTGGCATTTGCCACAACATTTATCAAAAAGAGGGGGTATAGTGGGTTCAAGTAGAATAGAAAAACAAATCCAAAGGAGGTATGCTGTATGCTATTTAAAACGACAGAACAGCACGAGGAGATTCGGAAAAAAATCAGAAAATTTGCTGAGGAAGAAGTAAAACCTATAGCATTTATGATGGATCAGAATAACGAATTTCCCCAAGATGCTGTAAACAAATTGGGAGAGATGGGTCTGATGGGGATTCCCTTTCCCAAGAAATACGGCGGTGCAGGCCTGGACACCATATCCTATGCCGTCGCAGTAGAAGAGTTGGCTAGGGTAGACGGCGGAACAGGCGTTATTCTTTCGGCTCATGTTTCCTTAGGTTCCTGGCCCATATACGCCTTCGGTACGGAGGAACAAAAGGCAAAGTATCTGGTAGCCTTGGCAAAGGGCGAAAAGCTGGGTGCTTTTGGACTGACGGAACCAAATGCGGGAAGTGATGCGGGCGGAACGGAAACAACCGCAGAATACCGAGGAGACCACTATCTTCTCAACGGCGGTAAGATATTCATCACCAATGCACCCATTGCTGACACCTATATCGTCTTTGCAGTGACGACACCGGATATCGGTGTGAAGGGAATCAGTGCCTTCATTGTTGAGAAGGGTTGGGAAGGCTTTGAGTTTGGAGACCACTACGACAAGATGGGTATCCGCTCTTCCTCCACTGCAGAGTTAATCTTCAACGATGTGAAGGTACCCGTGGAAAACCTCTTGGGTAAAGAGGGTCAAGGCTTCAAAATAGCCATGCAGACTCTTGACGGGGGGAGAATCGGCATCGCTTCCCAAGCTTTGGGAATTGCACAGGGTGCCTTCGAGGTGTCTGTGGAATACGCCAAGGAGAGAGAACAGTTTGGAAAACCCATCGCCTTCCAACAGATCAACTCCTTCAAGATTGCAGACATGGCGACGAAGATCAGAGCGGCAAGAATGATGATCTACAGTGCAGCGGATCTAAAGGAAAATCACGAGCCCTATGGCATTGAATCAGCAATGGCAAAGGGTTACGCTTCTGAGATTTGCTTGGAAGTCGTCAATGAAGCATTGCAAATCCATGGCGGAAACGGTTATCTCAAGGGTATGGAAGTGGAGCGATTCTACAGAGACGCCAAAATCTGTACGATTTACGAAGGAACCAGTGAAATCCAAAGAGTGGTCATCGCTGCAAGCATCCTAGGCAAGGAACCAAAGGAAACCTTCCGCAAGAAGAAGGGCAAGGGACCTGCTACCGGATACAGAAAGAAAGAAATCTATGCATCCGGTTCCCCCAAGGAGAAGGTGGATGCCCTGGTTGCAGCCCTCAAGAAGGACGGATACGACTTCACTGTGGGTATCGATGTGAATACACCCATTGCACAGGCAGACAGGGTGGTCAGTGCCGGAAAGGGTATCGGCGATAAGGCAAACATGAAGCTCATTGAAGACTTGGCCGTACAGGCAGGAGCAGCCGTCGGATCATCCAGACCGGTAGCGGAAACGCTCAAGTACCTGCCTCTCAACAGATATGTGGGAATGTCGGGACAGAAGTTCAACGGCAACCTGTACATCGCTTGCGGTATCTCCGGAGCCGGACAGCACTTAAAGGGGATTAAGGATGCTTCTACAATTGTAGCCATCAACAAGAACAAGAATGCTGCCATCTTCAAGAACGCAGACTACGGCATCGTTGGTGATTTGATGGAAATCCTTCCTCTTCTCATAAAGGCACTGGACAACGGGGAACCCAAGAAGGTTGCACCACCGGCTGTGAAGATGAAGAGACCCACGCCCAAGAAGGAGCCAAAGAGCTACAAGCTCTACGTCTGCAGCGGTTGCGGCTACGAGTACGATGCGGATCTGGGCGATCCCGAAGGAGAAGTTGCTCCCGGAACGCTCTTTGACAAGCTTCCCGAAGAATGGATCTGTCCGGACTGCGGTGAAGAAAAAGATATGTTTATTGAAGTATAGAGGAGGTTTACAATATGTATTGTGTAAGAAAAGTTACGGATGATCTATACTGGGTGGGAGGCAACGACAGACGCTTGCATCTGTTTGAGAACATTCATCCCATTCCCAGAGGTGTGTCCTACAATGCCTACCTGCTCATGGACGAGAAGACGGCGCTCTTTGATACCGTTGATTGGACGGCGGGAAGACAATTCTTTGAAAATATCGAACATGTGCTGGACGGAAGACCTTTGGATTACTTGGTAATCAACCATATGGAACCGGATCACGGGGCATCCATAGAGGAAATCCTCATTCGATATCCGGAGGTAACCATTATCAGCACGGAAAAAGCGTTCATGATGATGCGCCAGTTCGGTTTCAAAATCGACGGACATGAAATGAGAGAAGTGGTGGAAGGGGATACCCAGTCCTTTGGAAAACATGAAGTGCTGTTTGTATATGCTCCCATGGTCCACTGGCCGGAAGCCATGGTTTCCTTCGATACCACCAACGGTGTACTCTTTGCAGCAGATGCCTTTGGATCCTTTGGAGCACTCAACGGAAAACTGTTTGCCGATGAAGTGGACTTTGACAGAGACTGGATTGATGACGCCAGAAGATATTACACCAACATCGTTGGAAAGTACGGACCGCACGTGCAGGCTCTTCTCAAGAAGGCAGGAACCATCGACATCAAGATGCTCTGCCCCCTCCACGGACCCGTATGGAGGCAGGACCTGGGATACCTCATTGAGAAGTACGACAAGTGGAGCCGATACGAGCCGGAAGAGAAGGGTGTCATGATTGTTTACGCTTCCATGTACGGCAATACGGAAAGTGCGGCAACGGTGCTTGCTAGCAAGTTAGTAGAAGGCGGTGTGAAAAACGTGGTCATGTACGACGTGTCCAATACCCACGTATCCACCCTTATTGCAGAAACCTTCCGTCTATCCCATGTGGTTTTAGCATCGGTGACCTACAATTTAGGGATGTACCCACTAATGCACAACTACTTGATGGACATGAAGGCGTTGAACTTACAGAAGAGGACCTTTGCCGTCATTGAAAACGGCTCCTGGGCACCTAAGTCAGGCAGCCTTATGGCGGAATTCCTGGATGAGCAGATGAAGGAAATCACCGTTCTCAACGAACAGCCCTCCCTGCTGTCGGCACTGGATGAAAACAGCCTGCCGCAGATGGACAGCTTGGTAGAAGCGTTGATAGATTCAGTAAACGGGGAAGAAAAGTAAAACATGATAATAAAAGGGAGGCGGCAAAATGCTGTCTCTCTTTTGTATGATAGTGTAAAATAGTTGTGGAGTTTTAAAAAATAAAATAGAGATCGATTCCAACGTGATAAAATAGTTTAACCAACAAACAAATACACGAAAGGATGATCTCTATGGAAATAAGTATACAACAAATCGTGAACAACCTGGTAAAAAATATTTTGGAAAAAGCATACTCGGGTGGAATCAATGATGTTGACAGCCTTGCTTCAGATATTTTGAATGACTGTAAACATGCTGCAACAGCCACCATTGAAGCAATCTGCACGGATATGAATCGACAGATGCGAGAGGATAAAGCAGGACGAAAAGAACGAGGTTTGGTTTTAAAAGAAAAAGAACGCCCAAGAGAGCTCTTGACAGAGCTGGGGCGGCTAGATCTAGCACGCGACTACTACTATGACAAACGTAATGCCAGGTATGTTTCCCTTCTGGATGAAGCCATTGGAATCCGTCCATATGAGCGAATAGGAGATGAACTGAGTGCGAAGATGGTTGGGCTAGCAACGGAGATTTCCTATGCAAAAAGTGCCGAGATAGCCGGTGGCGGACTGGTAAGTAGGCAGGCAGTGAAGAACCAAATTCAAAAGATAGACACCCTTGAAATGGTGCCCAAAACCGAGACTAAAAAAGAAGTAACCGAGCTACATATCTATGCAGACGAAGACCATGTTCACATGCAAAAACCCGGAAAACAGAAGGGGAAAAGCAGTAAAATCGTGCCACTAATTACTGTAACGGAGGGGATAAGCAAGGAGGGCCTAGGCCGTAACAGAACCATTGGAACCATGTATTTTGTAGATGAAAAGTTCGATACAAAGAATCTATGGAAGAGTACAGAAGGCTATCTTGCGCAAACCTATGATCTGAGGAAAGTAGAAAAGATATTCGTACATGGAGATGGTGCGAAATGGATTCAAAAGGGTCTTGAAAATTTCCCTCAAGCTGTCCACGTAATGGATGGGTATCATCTAGAAAAAAGACTAAGAGGAATCGCAACGAAATTCCCCGGGAGAAATGTGGCATTTCGACTCACAAAGGCCATTAAAAGCAAAGACCGGAAGCGTGCGGACGAAATACTGCATGGGCTATACGGAGTAGCAGAAAACGAACGTGAAAGAAAAAGCATCACCGATTTTGGTACATACCTGATGGGGAACTGGGAAAGAATAGTAAACCGAAAAACGCTTAACATACCCGGAAGCTGCACAGAGGCACAGGTCAGCCACGTTTTATCACAGAGATTTAGCAGAGACCCTCTTGGATGGAGCAAAGAAGGCCTTGGAAAGTTAACGAAACTACGAGTGTATATTAAGAATGGCGGAGAGATAAAGGCGTCAGATTTCAAGAGGAAACAGGATGACACGTACAACGAATATGCAGATGAAATACTCAAAGAAGCCATATCGGGCGCAACGAACTGGACAATATTTGATGGGGAGCCATTCGTATTTGACAGAGCCAGCGGAACGCAAACTCTTCTGCATGGAATAGGTACTACTAAAAATATACTTTGGAGTTGATGTCAATCAAAAACTCCACAACAACTTGACACCGTCCTTTTGTATGGGAAGATTGATTGTTTTTTCTCTGTGGTATATTATGACATAATGGAGGTGAAGAAAATGGATATGGACAAAAAGATTTGCAAATGCAAGAAAGTAACCTACGGTGATGTTGTAGCTGCCATGGAAAAAGGCGCGACCTCTTTTAAGGAAGTGAAAAAGGCGACCGGTGCCGGCTCCAAGTGTGGCGACTGTAAGAAGAAGGTGAAGAAATTTATGGAAGAGCAGGAAGTGGGAAAGGATAAAAAGAAGAAAAAGGATTGATGCGACTGTCCAATCCGGTGATTTAGTCATAGCGTCGAGAATATCGTGGTAATGACTAAAAAACATGAAGAATATGGCGCTTTTTTAGGTTTATGTCAGAAACATTTTAGCTATGTGCTTGTGATGGGTATCTGATGACTAAAAAAGCGTGCTTTTATTTGGACATTGGTCTCCACAGAAACCCCTCGTAGCTAAAACCTACTTTCGGAGAATCCCCAATTCCGCCAAGGCACCTTCGATTGCCAGCATATCTTCCATGCACTGTGTTTCCACCAAATGGAAGTGCTTCCCGGAGGTGAGTGCTGAGAGGGGGGAGAAATCATTTTCGTAGGACTTTTGGATGAATGCCTTAACGTCCTTTCGAGAAGAGATGTTCATGTCCACATGAATCTTGCCGTAGGTGGGGTGGTCAATCCCTGTGTTGACGATATAGCCGCCGTTGTCAACAATGGTATTCAATTCTTCTTCCATTTGTTCCCTGCCATGCTCTACATGGATGTACTTCTGAATGTCTTTTTCCTTTAGACAATGATAGCCTCGCACCGTGGATATGATTTCCTCTCCGGAGGCCTTTAAGAGGGCGATGTCCTGAACGATGACCTGTCTGCTGACACCACAAAACTTGGCAAGTTGCGTGCCGCTGATGGGCGCCTGACTTGACTGAATGGTGTTCAGTATTTTTTTTCGTCTCTTTTCACTCTCCATCAATAATCCTCTTAGAGTAGTTTCATGTTCTTCATAGACAAATCCAATATTTTTACGGAGTGGGTGAGGGCGCCGGAAGAGATAATGTCTACGCCTAGGTCGGCATAGGTTGTCAAGCTTTCTTCTGTTACATTACCCGAGATTTCCACAATGGCCTTGTCGCCAATCATGGCGATGGCCTCCTTCATGGTGGGAATGTCCATGTTGTCCAACATGATGACATCGCAACCGGAATCGATGGCATCTCGAACCATATCCAAGTTTTCTGTTTCCACTTCAACCTTCGTCATAAAGGATATTTCATCGCGAACTTTTTTTACCGCTGCTTCAATACCGCCGGCTGCGGCAATATGGTTATCCTTCAGCATGACACCGGCGGAAAGATTGTAGCGGTGATTTACACCACCACCTACAGTTACGGCGTACTTATCGAAGAGGCGAAGACCGGGTGCCGTCTTTCGAGTGTCGGCAATGCGCGTCTTGGTGCCCTTTAGGTGTTGGGCCATTTTGTGGGTAGCCGTAGCGATGCCGCTCATTCTACCAAGAAAATTGAGAGCAGTTCGTTCCGCAGAGAGAAGGGTGGGAACGGTTCCTGTAATCTTCCCGATCAAATCTCCCTTTTTTATTTCATCCCCATCGGAGAAGAAGGTTTCAATTTCTGTTTCAGGATCCAAGATGCGAAAAGTTTCTGCAAACACTCGGATGCCGCACAAAATACCGTCTTCCTTTGCCAGAAGCTCTACTTCCGCCCGCTGATTTTCATCAAATATTCCGGCGGAGGAGACATCTCCATAGTTCATATCTTCCAGCAATGCATTTTCGATAGCCTTATTCATGGTTAGGAGCAAGCCATTGTTCATAGAAACGTTCATCCTTTCTTTTTATTTCTTCTCTCAATAGTTTATCATATTTCTGTAGAATATCCTCCGGATTCTCTTTGGAATTGGCACTTGCCGGAGGTAGTTTTTGGTCCGGTTGCCGGTTAATGGCTTCTGCGGATGATTTCCCATAGAAGTAAGCTTCCAGCAATGAATTGGAGGCAAGGCGATTCTTCCCGTGGAAACCCGATGATGCCACTTCTCCAATGGCATATAGCCCAGGCATGGAAGTTTTTCCATAGATATCCACCGCAATCCCGCCCATGTGGTAGTGTTGACCGGGAGAGATGGGAATGGGTTCCCTGGTAATATCCACTCCTAAGCGGAGACAACCGTTGTATATCGTTGGATATTTTTCTCTGATGATATTTCCCGAGATGTTTTCTAAAGAAAGGTAGACGTGGCTCGTTCCTTCCTTTTGTTGTTCCTTTAAAATAGCTTCCGTAACAATGTCCCTTGGTTGCAGCTCATCTACGAAGCGTTTCCCCTTGTGGTTGAGTATGATGCCGCCTTCTCCACGTATTGCCTCTGTAATCAGGAGCTTTCTCCCGGGCGCATCCTCGTAAAAGACAGTGGGGTGCATTTGGATCCAGTGGATGTGGTTGACGGGAATGCCATAGTTTAATGCCATGGCCAAGCCGTCACCGGTGAGGGATGCAAAGTTTGTGGAGGAGGGGAAGATTCCTCCAATGCCGCCGGTGGCCAATATCAGGGATTGAGAGCGAATGACTCTATTCTCACCGTTCCTAAATACTCGAACACCACTGCACTGTTGGTCTGCTACCACTAAATCATAACAGGTGCAATGGGGAAGAATATCCACGTTGGACCTTGCTTCCACATGTCGGTAAAGGGTCTCGATGATGGCTTTTCCGGTGAAGTCCTCCGAATGATAGATGCGCTCTCGTCGATGACCACCTTCTCTGTGAAGATGGTAACTGCCGTCCTTCTTTTTGTTGAAAAGGACGCCCAGTTTTATCAGCTCTTCAATGACTTGGGGAGATTGCAAAACGATTTCACGAACCACATCCTCATTTCCTTCAAAGTGGCCTGCTTTCAGTGTATCCTCTATATAGTCTGCAGGCGCTTCATCCTTGCGGAGGGCAGATATTCCACCCTGTGCCAAATAGGAATCGCAGGCGAAGACATCTTCCTTGGAAAGGATGGCAACGGATGTATCCTCGTCCAAATGGATGGCGCAGGAAAGTCCTGCCAGGCCTGTGCCTACAATCAGCACATCATAATATTCCTTCACTTGCTCAACTCCATCATCTTCTCCAAAGAAGCGGAAGCTTTTTCTATGGTTTCTTGATCTAAGATGATTTCTCCTGTTTCGTCCCTGAGACAGTGGTAAAGTTTTTCTACGGTGTTGAACTTCATGTCTTCACAGATTTGATTGTTGCCGGGAAGATAGAAACTTGCATCGGGGCGGAACTTCTTCATTTGATGTAAAATACCTTCTTCTGTGACGATGATAAATTCCTTTGCCGGCGACTCTTTCACATCCCGGAGTAGGGCGGCAGTGGAACCGATGCAGTCACCGTGCTTCAATGTTTCCGGAGCACTCTCCGGATGAATGCAGACCTTTGCTTCCGGATGAAGCTTTCGTTGCTTTAGGATATCTTCTTCCTTGATTTGATCGTGGATGGGGCAATAGCCGTCGTTGGAAATGATATTTTTGTCCGGCACCTTGCCTGCAATATATCCACCAAGATTTCTGTCCGGTACAAAGAATATATTCTTGTTGGGAAGCGCCTTTACAATCTTCTCTGCATTGGAGGATGTAACACAAACATCGGCTGCCGTTTTGATTTCAGCGGTGGTGTTTACATAGGCAACCACTGCAAGGTCATCATATTTACGACGCATGTCTTGAATCTTTTCTACAGTGACCATGTGAGCCATGGGGCAGTCCGCTTTTAGGTCCGGCATGATTACCTTCTTATCCGGACTGAGTATCTTTGCACTTTCGCCCATGAAGTGGACACCGAGGAAGCAGATAATGTCCTGATCCGTTTCCTGCGCTTCCTTTGCCAGTTGGTAGGAATCTCCCACAATATCCGCCAGATCCTGTAGTTCGCCATCTACATAGTAGTGAGCCAAAATTAGTATATTTTTTCCTTCCCGTAAACGGGCGATTTCTTTCTTGTAATCCATTTCACTCCTTTTATCTGTCTTGTCAGATGCATTTGCAGATAAAGATAACATATTCAGCCATTCTGTTCAAGATAATACAGGAAAAGAATTGAAGGGGTTTTCTTCAATATTTGCCTGAAAAGTCAAGAAAGGGTAGACTGTTAAAAAAATATCTAAATTTTACACCCGACAAAATAATGTGTATTGTATACATGATGAACGTTGAAAAACTGGGAATTATTCAATTTTCAACGGTAAAGCAATAAAAAATAAGTTCTAAAAAAAATACAATAAAATAAAAAGCACTTTTTTAACAAACTCTACTTGTCAAAAGCTTAACAAAATGTTACACTTTTCGAAAGTAGCATAATTATAACCAAATTTATGTTAGGAGAAGTAGATATGAGAAAAGCAAAAGTTATTACTCCGCAGGAAGCCGCTGAGATTGTGCAAGACGGGATGACCGTTGCATCCAGCGGTTTTGTCAGTAGTGCGATTCCTGAGAGTCTCATCGGAGCCATGGAAAAGCGGTTTTTGGACACGGGACATCCGGCGAATATCACATATTTTTACGCAGGGTCTCAGGGGAACAGAGACGGACGAGGTGGCGATCATGTTGCACACAAAGGAATGACAAAGAGAGTGATAGCGGGCCACTATAATACGGCGGCCACATTGGGAGAATGTATCTTAAACAATGAGATTGAAGGCTACAATCTTCCCCAAGGAACCTTATCACAGCTCTGCAGAGACATTGCTGCAGGCAGACCGGGAACCATCACGCATGTAGGACTGAACACTTTTGTAGACCCGAGAAACGGTGGCGGAAAGCTCAATGATATCACGACGGAGGATATTGTTGCGTTAATTGACGTAATGGGAGAAGAGAAGCTTCTATATAAATCATTTCCCATTGATGTAGCATTCATCAGAGGATCCTATGCAGACGAGTGCGGAAATGTAACCATGCACAGGGAAGTTGCAGAGGGAGAAGTCACTGCTTTGGCACAGGCTGCCAAGAACAGCGGCGGTAAGGTCATTGTTCAAGTGGAGAAGATTGTGGAAGGTGGGTCATTGGACCCCAGAATGGTGAAGATTCCCAGAATCTATGTAGATGCACTGGTTATTTCTGAGGAAAAGGATCATCAGCAGACATACGACTGCGAATTTGATCCCTCTTTGACCGGAGAAGTACGCATCCCTCTCAGCAGCATTGTACCGCCTCCACTTTCAGCAAAAAAGATTATCGGAAGAAGAGCGGCCATGGAGCTTCGGGAGAATACAGTTGTGAATTTGGGCATTGGAATTCCCGAGTTCATCTCCGCTGTTGCCAATGAAGAAGGCATCGGAGACTATATGACTTTGACCGTAGAAGCAGGCCCCATCGGCGGTGTTCCGGCAGGGGGCATTCGGTTTGGTGCGGCAGTCAACCCGGAGTGTATTCTGGCCCATCACGAACAGTTCGACTTTTACGACGGCGGCGGCATCGACTTGGCATTCTTAGGTCTTGCACAGATGGATGCCATCGGTAACATCAACGTGAGCAAGTTTGGTCCCAGACTTTCCGGTTGTGGCGGCTTTATCAACATTACGCAGAACGCCAAGGAAGTTTTCTTCTGTGGGACATTTACCGCAGGGGGACTGAAGATTGCTACGGGCGACGGCAAGTTGAAAATTACCAATGAGGGAAGAGAAGGCAAGTTCAAGGAAGTCGTGGAACAGATTACCTTCAGTGGAGAATATGCACAGAAGACAGGTCAGAAGGTTATGTACATCACGGAACGTGCTGTATTTGAACTGCGAAAAGATGGACTATACCTCATTGAAATCGCTCCCGGCATCGACCTGGAGACAGAAGTATTGGGACAAATGGATTTCAAGCCAATGATAGATAAAAATCTCAAGATCATGGATGAAAGAATTTTCAAAGATGAAGTGATGAATTTGAAAGGAGGGGAATAAAGGGTTATTTATACGTAGCTATTGGTTTAAATTATTATTGTTTTACTTATGGAGGTAAAGGATAAAATGGCAAACTTATTTTTCATTCCCCAAAACATCATCACCGGCGAAAACGCTATACAGATGAGTATGGACTACATCGATGCATACGGAGAAAAAGCTCTGATCGTTACCGATGAGGCCATGGTTAAATTCGGAAATGTTAAGAAACTGACAGATGAACTGGACAGGGTTGGCAAGAAGTATATCATCTTCCCGGGAATCAACACGGAGCCCACCCATTCCATGATTGATGAAGGTGTTAAGATCTATGGAGAGGAAGAATGTGATTTTCTCATCGGTATCGGTGGCGGAAGCCCGCTGGATGCCATGAAGGCTATCGGTGCAGTTGTGACCAACGGTGGAAGCATCACCGAATATATGGGCAAAGTGATTGAAAAAAATCTTCCCCCTACGGTTGCAATTCCTACTACAGCAGGAACCGGCTCCGAGGCTACAAAAGTTTCTATTATCACCAACACAGACACAGATGTAAAGATGCTCCTCAACGATGCCAAACTCATGGCGGATTTGGCAGTCATTGACCCAGTATTTACCCTTACAGTTCCACCGGAAGTGACGGTTGCCACAGGTGTGGACGCCTTGACCCATGCCATTGAGGCATACACATCCATTAAAGCTTTTCCCATGACAGATTTATTTGCAAAGTCTGCCGTGAAGAAAATCTTTGACAACATCTATGAAGTATACACCAACGGAAGCAACATGAACGCCAGAAGAGAAATGGCTACCGCTGCTTTGGAGGCAGGAATTGCCTTCAGTAACGCATCCGTAACCATCGTACACGGTATGAGCAGACCCATTGGGGCGCTCTTCCACGTACCCCATGGCCAGTCCAACGCCATTTTGCTTTCCGTATGCTTGAACTATCTGAAGTCGGGAGCGGTTGCCAGATTGGCTGAGCTTGCCAAGACCATCGGTGTATTTAGGCAGGGAATGACCCGCGATGAAGCGGCAGATGCATTTGTAACAGCAACCATGGCTCTTCTCAGAACCTTAAAGGTAAAGACCATTCAGGACAGCGGCGTTACAGAGAAAGAATATTTCAAGCACATTCCGAAGATGGCGCAGGATGCTTTGGCCAGCGGAAGTCCCGGAAATACCAGAAGGACACCCAACCAAGACGATATTGAGCATCTATATAAGGAATTATGGCTGGAAGGACTCACACAGAGATCCTTGGCCGATTAACTGTTTTGTAGAAAGGAGTATGAAATGTCTTATGAGAATTTAACGATGGAGAAGAGAGATGGTGTAGGGATTGTTACAATCACAAGGCCTAAGTCTCTCAACGCGTTGAACTCTGAGTTGCTGGATGAGCTATTTGCAGTATTTACTGAGATAAAAGATGATAACGAGGTCAAGGCTGTTGTTTTGACAGGAGAAGGTCGTGCCTTCGTGGCGGGAGCGGACATTGCCGAAATGGTAAAGCTGTCCACGCCGGATATCCGCAAGATGGCTCTTCGCGGGCAAGAAGTGATGAACTTGATCGAGGATATCGATAAGGTGGTCATTGCGGCTGTCAACGGATTTGCCTTAGGTGGCGGAAACGAACTTGCCATGGCATGTGATTTCCGATTTGCATCCGAAAAGGCAAAGTTCGGTCAGCCTGAGGTAAACTTGGGGATTCTGCCCTTCTTTGGTGGTACCCAGCGTCTTCCCAGAATCGTCGGTAAGGGCATGGCTAAGTATCTCATCTGCAGCGCAGAGATGATCGATGCAGAAGAAGCCCTTCGAATCGGTTTGGTAGAGAGAGTGTTCGGTCCGGACGAATTGGTGGATGCAGCCATCGATTTTGCAAAGAAAATCATGACGAAATCGCCCATTGGTGTTAGAATGGCTATAAATGCGGTCAACAAAGGAATGGACATGGACAGAAGGAACGGGGTTTCCTATGAAGCCGAAGTTGCGGTCAATACCTTCTGTTCTGAAGACAGAATTAGTGGAATGGAAGCATTCCTAGCAAAAGAAGAACCAAAATTTGAAGAAAAGTAAAAGGAGGAGAGACAATTATGGATTTCAAGCTTTCAAAAACCCACCTGCTTCAACAGGAAATGTTTCGCCGGTTTGCTGAAAATGAAGTAAAACCATTGGCGGAAGAGATGGATGAAACGGAAGTGTTCAACATGGATCTGCTGGCGAAAATGCATCGCTACGGAATCATGGGAATACCATACAGCAAAGACTACGGTGGAGTAGGCGGGGACTATCTGGCATATTCCCTTGCGATGGAAGAGATATCAAAGCACGACGCAAGTACGGGAATCACCATTTCGGTGCATACTTCCCTTGCTTGTTCCTGTATCGATAGCTTTGCTACGGAAGAGCAGAAACAAAAGTGGCTGAGACCTTTGGTGGACGGATCCAAGACAGGATGCTTCGGTCTGACCGAGCCCAACGCAGGAAGTGATGCTGCCGGACAGCAGACGAAGGCGGTACTGGATGGAGACGAGTATGTAATCAACGGAACCAAGATCTTTACCACCAACTCCGGTTTTGCAGATACCTTTGTAATCTTTGCAATGACAGATAAATCCCAGGGAACCAGAGGCATCTCCTGCTTCGTCATCGACAGGAACACTCCCGGCTTGACCGTGGGTCCCAACATCAAGAGAATGGGTATCCGTGCCGCTTCCAACTGTGAAGTGAGCTACGATAACGTGCGCATTCCCAAGGATCAGTTGATCGGCAAGGAAGGCAGAGGCTTTAAGATTGCCATGGCAGCTTTGGACGGCGGAAGAATCGGTATTGCGGCTCAGTCCGTGGGTATCGCACAGGGTGCCTTGAACGAAGCCATCAAATATGTGAAGGAAAGAAAGCAGTTTGGAAAGAGAATCTCTCAATTCCAAAACACCCAGTTTAAGATTGCTGACCTGCAGACATATATCGATGCGGCAAGATTGATGACATGGAGAGCTGCAAAGACCAAGGACAACAAGGAAAACTACGGTAGCGATGCTGCAATGGCAAAGCTGTTTGCTTCCAAGATGGCCAATGATGTTTGCAGAGATTGCGTACAGCTCATGGGTGGCTACGGATACTGTAGAGAATATCCGGTAGAAAGAGCTCTGAGAGATGCCAAGATTACCGAGATCTATGAAGGAACTTCAGAGGTCATGAGAATGGTTATCGCCGGCGGAATGAAAATATTTTAACGCAAGGTAGCGAGACGAAAGGAGAATATCGATGAAAATAGTCGTTTGCATAAAGCAAGTACCGGATACCAACGAAGTAAAGCTTGACCCGGTTACCAATACCTTGATCCGTGAAGGCGTGCCCAGCATCATCAACCACGATGACAAGTCCGGCATAGAGGCGGCTTTGGTATTGAAGGAAAAATATGACGCAACCGTAACGGTTGTCTGCATGGGACCACCCCAGGCTGACGTAGCCCTGAGAGAAGCCCTGGCAATGGGATGCGATGAAGCCATCCTGCTGTCTTCCCGTGAGTTTGGAGGATCCGACACATGGGCCACCGCAAAGATCATAGCCACTGCTCTGGATGAAATCGGATACGATTTGGTCATCACCGGCAGACAGGCCATCGACGGAGATACCGCACAGGTAGGTCCGCAGATTGCCGAGACATTGGGAATTCCGCAGGTTTCCTACGCGGAAGAAATCTACGAAATCGAAGACGGCAACGTCATCGTCAAGAGACAGTACGAAGATCGTTATCACGTACTGGAAGTGAAGATGCCCTGTCTTCTCACGGCACTGACAGAACTGGCTGAGCCCAGATACATGCATGCCGGCGGAATCGTAGACGCATACAACAAGGAAATCAAGGTTATCACCTATGAAAACTTGAAAGATAAATTGAATATAGAAGATATCGGCCTGAAAGGTTCTCCCACCAACGTATACAAATCCTTTACCAAGGAGGCGAAGGGTGCAGGTACACTTCTGACGGATCTCAGTCCGGACGAAGCTGTCAGCGCCATTATGGAGAAGCTGGAAGAAAGACATATCATATAGCAGGTGAAAAGGAGGAATCTTTAAGATGAGTAAAGATATCTATGTAGTGGCGGAACAAAGAGATGGACATGTCGTCAAAGTCGCCTTTGAACTGCTTGGTGAGGCCACAAAGTTGGCCAAGGACCTGGATCAGAAGGTGGTAGGCATCCTGATCGGGGACGATATCAAAGATAAAGCCCAATCCCTCATTGACGCAGGTGCCGATGAGGTGGTAGTAGTAGAAGATCCCATGCTCCATGAGTATGTGACAGAGCCCTATGCCAAGGCATTGACCCAGGTGATCAAGGAATGCGATCCTGAGATCCTGCTCTTCGGTGCTACGGCCATCGGTCGAGACCTGGCTCCCAGAGTTGCGTCCAGAATCCACACCGGATTGACTGCGGACTGCACCAAGCTGGACATCGACGTATGGAAGGCCAATGAAGAAGATCCCGGAAAGAAGCTTCTCTTCATGACCAGACCTGCCTTTGGCGGAAACATCATGGCGACGATTCTTTGTAAGACCCATCGTCCACAGATGGCAACGGTACGTCCCGGCGTTATGAAAAGACTGGCTCCGGACCACTCCAGAACGGGAGAAATTCGTGAGATTAAAGTAGACTTCAAACCGGAAGATATGAACATCGTGGTTCGTCAGGTTGTGAAGGAGACCCACAAGAAGGTGGACATCACAGAAGCCAAGAGATTGGTTTCCGGCGGAAGAGGAATCGGAAGCCCTGAGTTCTATGCTGTTTTGAAGGAACTGGCTGACGAAATCGACGGCGAAATCTCCTCCTCCAGAGCAAACGTGGATGCCGGCTGGATCGAGAGAGAACGACAGGTTGGACAGACCGGTAAGACCGTACGTCCCGAGCTGTACCTTGCCTGCGGTATTTCCGGTGCCATCCAGCACGTTGCCGGTATGGAAGGATCTGACTATGTTATCGCCATCAACAAGAACGATACCGCAGCAGTCTTTGATGTAGCCGACCTGGGTGTTGTTGGGGACGTTAAGGTCATCGTACCTAAACTCCTGGATGCGGTAAGAAAGTATAAAGCAGACAACGAAAAAGCCAACGCATAATTAAATTGCCAACGGTTTTCTGTTCTTGAGAACAGTTAAAAATCCTCCCCCGGAGCCCATCCGGAGGAGGATTTTGTCTATATTTCCTTAAGCAGGTCCGCTGCCCTTTCTCGAACCCTTTCTTCTTCAGGAGACTGAGGTTCATCCAAAACAATGTCATGAGGCTTCGGCTTATTGGTGTCGGGTTCCACGCATACAAAGGTTAAGAAGCCATCTACATTTTGTGTATGTTCAATTTCGTCGAAGGCTCGAACGTATACAGTAATGCTGCTCTTGCCAACCTTAACAATCCGTGAGTATAAAGTGAGGACAGTGCCTTTTCCAACGGGTGTCTTAAATATAAAACCATGTATATTGACACATACTACATCCTGCGGTCTGCGATGTTCAGCCGCCGCAGCGATAAAGCCTGCCTCAACCAGCCATTCCGCCGAACGACCTGCAAACAAGGTCCCGTGGTGATTCAAGTCCTCGGATTTTACCAAGTGGGAGATGGTGTATTCTTTCATTTTTGCTCCTTTATATTATGATGCTTGAATTGTACTAAAATCAGTACAATCATAGTGTAATCGTTCTTCTCAAGAAAAGCAATGTATACTGTCAAGCGCAAGTGATTTTGTCACCCCTAAGAATTAATATCAGAGATCGTACATGCTACTCTCATAGACATGCTCTGTTGTGTAACAGAGTTCCTCAAAAGAATAGATTTCTTTCCATCGCTGCTTTTCATATGCTCTAAATACTCCCGCATTCCAAGGATGACTCATGGGAGGGATATACAGTTTTACTGCTTGCGTGGGCGCCTGTGAAATCGGGTCTAGCTCCTTAGAATGGAGCTGGTTGGGGAGAACTTCCTGCAAGGCAAAAATACTTTCCTTGCAAACTGCGTATAGTTTCCCGTCGAGTGCTTTGATGACAGTAACAGGTGATTTTCGTTTCAATGGGATGAGTCTGCTTTCGTCATCTAAGAATCGATAGGTATGGTTCATATAGCGTATGCAGCTTCCCGGATCTACCACTCGAGAGGACAGGACGGCTAAGGTTAGATTGATTTCATCAGGGGAGGGTTTCTTTTCCCAAGCACTTAGGGTATACTCGTCTAAAGGGACGGCAAATTGCTGATTGTACTGTGGTAGGTAGGATCTTAAAAATTTGTTCGCCCCTTCTATTGTTTTGATCCCTGCAACTTGCAACTCCACAACAAGTCTAGATTGAAAGGTGTGAAACAGTCGTTCAATCTTGCCTTGGTGTTGTGCACAGGATGTTGTTCGAAGATCGATGCCTAAGGTCTTACATGCATAACCGAACTGGGTGGCTGCGTCCTTCTCTGTCTTTGGTTTTTTAAGAGTTGTATATTCGAAGATACTTCTTTTATCCGTTTGGATTCGGCAAGGGATGCCATAATCCGTTAGCATTTGTGCAGAGACTTGATAATATCCGTTCAAGGTTTCTTGTTCTTCCATGTAGGCCCCAATCACATCCCCTGTGGCATCGTCAATTCCCGCATGAAGACTGGAAACCGGGAAATGTCTGCCAAACCAAGCATGAGGAGAAGCATCCATAAAAACAAGTTCACCTGCGTACCGGGACTTCTCTCTAGTAGGATGTGGTTCTTTTTCCAAGGGGATAAGCTGCTGAGGACGCAGGGGTGAAGGTGCAGTCGCCTGCGCTTGCTTTTCTTTTTCCTTCTGCTGCTTGCGATGCTTTTTCTTTGTGTCCCTGGTTGCTTTGGGGGAAATGATCTCTGCCTCCTTGAAGATGTTCCGTAAGGAGCTCAAACTTATTGCAGGGATCTCAGGGTGTAGCCTCCCGAGTAGCTCATGGAAATGCGTGAAGTTTGCCCCTTCATAAACCGGAAGATGATAAATGTCGAGAATCCGCTCTTTCACATGATTGGGGATGGCAAAAGGGGAAGGAGTCCCTCGATTCCCGTGAATGAAAAAGGCCTCTCCTTCTGCTCGGTAGCCTGCCACCTTTCGTTGTATCGTTCTCTTGCTGTACTTCAACTTGATACATAGTGCATTAATGTTACCGCCGTTCTTTACATAATTATGAATCAGATTATATTCGTTTTGTTCATTCATATTTAGTTCCACCTCTTTGTACCACCTTTCCGTCTAAATCAAAGATGGTTCTATGATAACAGTTATTGATGAAGGGGTGACAAAATCACTTGCGTTTCAGCTATGACATTATCACTTGCGTTTGACATTCTTCTCAAGAAAAGCAATGTATACTTGACAAACAGATAAAATAGATGTAATCTCTATACATAGAAGTACGATATATAGAAGTGAAATGTAATCGGAAGAAGGCGTACATATGGATAAACAAATAGAGCGGATTTATATTCCCATGAGTGAAACAGCATTCTACATTCTTTTCGCTTTGCAAAAAGAGAGGCATGGGTACGAAATTTCGCGTACTACGGAAGAACTTACCAATCAAGAGGTGAAAATCAGTGCCGGCACAATGTACGGGAGTCTATCTAAGATGGAAAAAGATGGCTTGGTGAAACTTGTTCGAGAAGAGAATCGAAGGAAAATCTATACATTAACTGCCTTGGGAAGAGAACTTTTGGAGATTGAAAAAAAGAGAATTGCTCGGTTGTACCACAACAGCAAGGAGGGAGAGATATGAATGTCTTGAAAGAGCGACGATATTTCGGCATTGCGGATTACAAAGAAGAAACCGATTATTTGGAAATGCGCCATAGCAATGGTCTTGCCTTCAGTGACTATCAATGGAGAAGATATATTTTTGAGAAAGTTCCTCAAGAAGAGATGCAGTATCAGATTGCAATCAACCGCGACGGCGGAATGGATGAACAGTTTATCACCTTATATGAAGATTATGGCTGGGAATACGTGTTGCGACGAGATAATCGTTTTTATTTCCGGAGGAAGAAAGCGGAAGAGGCTTCTATAGGAGAAATGACAGCTCAGGACGCAGAAGACCTACCCTATTATATCAAGACATTAGATGATGAAGTAAACCACCAATTAAAAGTGATGTCTGGAATTGGGATTGCACCCTTGTTCATCGCTTTTCTTATGTCCGGTATGGTGACCTTGATTCAGTCCTTCCTGATTTTTGCCCTGCCTGTATTGCTGGGAGCGGCAATAATGTTTCCGAATATTTCTCGGCTACTGAAGGATAAGCAAAAGCTCATGCGTCGATTTGATGAAGTCAGTCAATCACCGGATGTGGAATGGAGGCAGCGAGAATCACAGCAAGTCTCAACTCATAAGGAAATATACACGAAAAAGCAGATATCTTTCTTTATCGTGATTGGCACGATGGTACTCCTGGCAGGGTTCGCTTTGGGCTATGTGGTTTCGCAGCTACTCACTCTGTAAAAAACAATCTGTAGTAGTGATGGATTTATCAAACTCGACACATAAAAACTTCATAAAATAAATAAGCACGATTACCCAGGGGTCCGAGGTCCAATTCCTCGGCAGCAAGGGATGTACTTATTTGACATAAAGTATAACATACTATTGTGATTATTGAAATCATAGCTTTCGGCACATATTTTGTTCATAAACTAAAATTTCTTTCTCCATAGACAAGCTAAGAGGCCATATCATATCCCAACGAAAAAACAGAGGCTACCAACGGCAGTGCGCCCACTACGGATAGTGGGGGTAACCTGCCCATCACCTCTGTCTTTTTGGTCGGGACGACAGGATTCGAACCTGCGGCCTATTACTCCCGAAGCAATCGCGCTACCAAGCTGCGCCACGTCCCGTAACCAACGAACAACATTATAACATAAATCCCACATTTGTTTACAGGAATTTTGATATAATCGATGTTTTTTGTTATTATAGTAAAAGTATCGAAATTGAGTTCGAAGCAGAAGGAGAAAATGATATGAAGATTGCAATAAACGGATTTGGAAGAATCGGAAGGTTGACCTTCCGAAAGGTGTTTGATGATAAAGATGTGGATGTGGTAGCGATTAATGATTTGGCTCAGCCGGAGATGTTGGCCCATCTTCTCAAGTATGATTCGGTGCAGGGTGCATTTAGCGGACATACTGTAGAGAGCGACGAAACTTCCATTACTGTGGACGGGAAGAAGATTCCAATTTTCAAGGAAGCGGATCCTGCGAATCTTCCTTGGGGAGATTTGGATGTGGATATTGTACTGGAGTGTACCGGCTTCTTTGCTTCCAAAGAGAAGAGCATGGTGCATATTCGGTCGGGTGCGAAGAAGGTTATCATCTCAGCTCCGGCAGGGGATGATATCAAGACCATTGTCTATGGCGTGAACCACGAGACCCTTTCCAAGGATGACCTGGTTATTTCCGGGGCCTCTTGTACTACCAACTGTCTGGCACCAATGGCGAAGGTCCTCAATGAATACCGAGAACTGAGAACGGGATTTATGACGACGATTCACGCATATACGGGAGACCAGATGATTTTGGACGGTCCCCACAGGAAGAACGACTTTAGAAGAGCGCGAGCTGGCGCCATCAACATCGTGCCCAACAGCACAGGAGCAGCCAAGGCTATCGGCCTGGTTATTCCCGAACTACACGGAAAGCTAATCGGTTCTGCTCAGAGAGTTCCCGTACCATCGGGTTCCATCACCATTCTGGATGCCACCCTGAAGGACAATACGGAAACCGTTTCTGTGGAGGGAATCAATGCGGCCATGAAGGCGGCAGCCAATGAATCTTTCGGATATACGGAAGAGGAGCTTGTGTCCACAGATACCATTGGCATGAGTTACGGATCCCTTTTCGATGCAACCCAGACCTTAGCACAGCGATGTGGAACCAAGATTTATGAGGTGAGAGTAGTGGCTTGGTATGACAACGAAATGAGCTATGTCAGCCAGTTGGTTCGGACCATGAAGTACTTCTCTTCTCTGTCGAAATAAAGAAATTGTGAATAATCACCAAAAAAATTAAAAAACTTTGTTATTTTTGTTGACAAACGACAAAGAACCAAATACAATAAAAAACATAAAGTTGATAGAGGTGCGATAGATATGAGTAAGCAGCGGAGGCGACAGCCTGTGAACCTGCCGAAAGGAGATATCGCCGAAGGGCAAACCGGGTACGGGGAGCTTCTGGTATGAAGGGAAATACTTTTCATACTCCTGCCGCTATAGTGGCAGAGGCGCTATTGATGACACCACTACTGTAAAGTTTTTCGGTTGCATCAATGGTTGATGCAACTTTTTTTATAGCCATAACAAATTGTAGGAGAAAACAGGAGGAAAAACAAATGGCAATTTTTACAGGGTGTGGGGTCGCAATCGTAACTCCATTTTTGGCGGACGGAAGAGTGGATGAAGACAGATTCGCTGAAATCATTAACTGGCAGATTGACGAAGGCATTGATGCCATCATTGTTTGCGGAACCACAGGAGAAGCATCCACCTTGGATGACGATGAACACGTGGAAGCCATTCGCTTTTGCGTGGAAGTGACAGCAGGAAGAGTGCCGGTCATTGGCGGCGCAGGCAGCAACGACACGAGACATGGTATCAACTTGGCAAAGAGAATAGAGGAAACAGGAGTAGATGGGCTTTTACTGGTAACACCTTATTACAATAAGTGTTCCCAGCAAGGGCTCATTGAACATTATGTGGCAACTGCAGATGCAGTGAACATACCATGTCTACTGTATTCCGTACCGGGAAGAACCGGCGTAAACATTGCACCGGAGACGGTTTTGACCTTGTCGGAACACCCAAATATCGTTGGGATTAAGGAAGCCAGCGGATCCATCACTCAGGTGGCTGAAATCTGTAGATTGGTGCCCGATGACTTTGCCGTGTATTCAGGAAACGATGACATGGTCGTACCCCTCATGTCCTTGGGCGGTATTGGATATATTTCCGTTCTTGCCAACGTGGCACCCAGGGATTCGGTAGATATGTCTTCCGCAGCTCTTTCGGGCAATTGGGACAGAGCTAGGGAATTGCAGCTGGAGATGAAGCCCCTCATTGACAGCCTCTTTGCTGATGTGAACCCCATCCCCGTAAAGGCGGCGATGCACATGATGGGCAAGATGGAGCTGGAATACAGACTGCCCCTTTGTCCACCGAGCGAGGCGGTAACAGAGAGAATTCGCAGAGAAATGTCCGCATACGGTCTGATTTAGGAGAAGCACATGGATATCATTTTGCACGGCTGTAACGGTCGCATGGGAAGAGTATTGGCCCATATTATTGGAGAGACGGAAGGTCTTAGGGTTTCCGCCGGGATAGACTCCGCAGAAACAGGAGAAGAAGGCTTCCCTGTATATCCATCCTTGGACGCGCAGGATGTGGCAGGTGATGTGGTCATCGACTTCTCACACTTTAGTGCCGTGGGTGGATTGTTGAAATCCTGCATGGCGAAGAATCTTCCCGTGGTGATTGCCACAACAGGAATAGGAGAAGAGGAGCAAGCCGCCATCGGAGATGCATCTCAAAAAATCCCTGTATTTCGATCGGCAAACATGTCCTTGGGCATCAACCTTCTGGTCAAGGCAATAAAGGATATCGCTCCCTTCCTGGAAGAAGATTTTCACATGGAAATCATTGAAAAACACCATGCCATGAAGAAGGATTCACCCAGCGGAACAGCCCTATTGTTGGCGGATGCCGTCAATAGTTCCTTGGAGGAAGAGAAAGAACTCATCTTTGGTCGTCACGGGAAGGAAGATGAATGCAAACTATCTCAAATGGGGATTCATGCCGTGCGAGGAGGAACGATTCCCGGGGAACACACGGTGCTCTTCGCGGGTCCGGACGAAGTCATTGCGTTGAACCACAGTGCTTTGTCCCGAGATATCTTTGCCAGAGGTGCTCTAAAGGCAGCGAGATATATTGCTGGACGTGAACCGGGTTTGTATTCCATGGAAGACATTGTAAGGGGCTAGGGTGGCAAAAGTGATTGAAAGGAAAAACGGACGACTGCTAATTGATGGTTGTGACAGTGAAGATCTGGCACGTCAATATGGAACACCTCTCTTCGTTGTTAGCGAAGGATATATGGAGGAGCGATGTCGAGAACTGAGAGAGAGTTTCTTGAACAAATATGAAAATGTTCGCGCTGCCTACGCGGGAAAGGCCTTTCTACCCATGGCAATGTGCAAGTTCGTGGAAGAACAGGGTCTCTGCTTGGATGTGGTTTCCGGAGGGGAACTATATACGGCTATCAAAGCCGGTTTTCCGGCGGAACGCATTGAGTTTAACGGGAACAATAAGTCCCGGGGAGAGCTGGAAATGGCCGTTGACTACGGTGTGGGGAGAATCATCGTAGACGGTGTAGATGAGCCGGAATTAATAGAGGAAGTCTGCAGCAGTCTTGATAAAGAGGTGGACGTCCTCATGCGCATCACACCGGGGGTGGACAGTCATACCCATCGTTTCATCACCACCGGCGGTCTGGACTCCAAGTTTGGAATCCCCATGGAACGCGTGGAAGAAATCTTCCATAATTTAGAAGGCTGCCCCCATGTGAATCTTCTCGGATTTCACTTCCACGTAGGTTCCCAACTTCACGACAACACCTCCTATCTTTTGGCCTTAGATGTGTTGATGGAGTTAATCGGTAGATTGAAAGAAAAATATGGTTTTCAAACGAAGGAAATCAACATCGGCGGCGGCTTCGGTATTTACTATACGGGAGAAGACGATGCGAAGCCCTACGCGTATTTCTTTGAACCCATCATGAACAAGATAGAAGCGGGATTTCAGGAATTGGGAGAACCGCGACCTACGGTAGTCACCGAGCCGGGACGAAGCATCGTAGGGGGTGCAGGGGTAACCCTCTATACCGTGGGAACCACGAAGGAAATCCCTGGGGTTCGTAAATATGTTTCCGTGGATGGGGGGATGACCGATAACATAAGGCCTGCACTCTATGACTCGAAATATGAGTGTTGGTCCTCCTCTCAACGAGAGAAGGAGACCGTAACGGTTTGCGGCAAGTGCTGTGAATCGGGGGATATTCTCTTGACGGATGTGACAATCAACAAGCCGGAGAGGGGTGACCACCTGGCAATCTTTGGAACTGGGGCATACTGTTGGTCCATGTCGGGCAATTACAACAAAATACCTTCTCTTCCCGTGGTCATGACCAAGGAAGGAAAAAGTCGGTTGATTGTTCGGGGTCAATCCTATGAGGAGTTAATCAGTCGAGAGATACTGTAAACAGCAGGGAGTCTTGACTCCCTGTTTTCATTCCGATAAAAAAATGGTATGATGTTCCGGTAAGAATAACAAGGAGGGAAACGGATGAAGGTTTTGAAGCCGGCAAAGGAACGGACATTGGAAGATCGGCGAGAGTTGCAGCAGGCAGTCTCGACCATTATTGATAAGGTAATCAAAGAAGGGGATGTTGCCCTTCGTGAATATAATCAGCAGTTTGATGGTTCCACCAGAGAAAAACTGCGGGTTTCTGCGGAAGAAATCGCAGAAGCCTACGAAAAAGTAGATGAAAAAAGCATAGAAAACATTCGACAAGCAGCTGATAACATTAGGGCATTTGCCGAAGCACAGCGAGAAACGGTGGACGACTTGACCGGATTTTCTCCCATGGAAGGAATGGTACTGGGTCATAAGGTGATTCCCGTGGATTCTTGTCTTTGCTATGTACCCGGGGGCGGATATCCCCTCTACAGTACAGCTTTGATGTTGGGCATCCCCGCTAAGGTTGCAGGCGTGGGAAGAGTGGTGGCATGCTCCCCCATAGTAAAGGGCACAGATCGGATTCATCCCAAGACTTTGGTTGCCATGGATATCGCCGGAGTGGATGAAATCTACGCGGTAGGTGGCGCCCACGGTGTGGCTGCGTTTGCCTACGGGACGGAAGAAATCGATCCTGTGAAGCTCATCGTCGGACCGGGCAATTCCTACGTGACAGAGGCGAAGAGACAGTGCTACGGTAAGGTGGGCATTGATTTTGTGGCGGGGCCCAGTGAGGTGTTGATTATAGCTGATGACAGTGCGGACCCTCGCTTCATTGCCGCCGATATTTTAGCACAGTCGGAGCACGATTTGGTGGCAAAGGGCATCCTTGTGACTACATCAGAGACTTTGGGCGTTGCTGTAATAAAAGAAGTGGAGAAGCAGTTGGAAGAACTGTCTACTGCAAAAATTGCAAGAAAGTCTTGGCAGGATTACGGTGAAGTTTTGCTGGTGGACACCATGGAGGAAGGTGTGGACTATGTCAACGAATATGCACCGGAGCACCTGGAAATAAATGTGAGAGATGAAAGCATCGTATCTTCTCTGCGAAATTACGGTTCGCTATTCATCGGTCAGAATACGGCGGAAGTCTTCGGTGACTATGCTTCCGGGACGAATCATACGCTTCCTACCTTGGGTGCAGCCGGGTATACCGGTGGCGTATGGGTGGGAACCTTCCTCAAAACCTGCACCTATCAAAGGTTTACAGAGAAGCCAATGAAAAAACTGGCGCCTTTGGTGGCAGACCTTGCCCATGGTGAGGGCTTGGAAGGACACGCGAAAGCCGCCGAAATCCGGATGAAAAAGGAAGGTTAGAAGAAGTCTTTTAAGGGTCGCATGGTTGCGGCTCTTTTTTCGTATGTAGTGAAATATCGGAAGCCGTGTTTTTCAGCTAAAGCATGAGCCTTATCTAAATCCCTTCCCATATCCTCCACCTTGTGGGCATCGGAACCGAGAGTTAGGATTTCCCCACCTAAATCCTTATACATTTTAAGAATGTCATGGGAAGGTGTGGTCCGATCTCCCATCTTGTAACGGTAACTGGACGTATTGATTTCCAAGCCTTTTCCCTGATCAATAATTAGCTTTAAAATGGCTTCGATAATGTCCATGGATGTGGTGTAATCGATGGCAAAGGGAAGATAACGATCGATGACGTTAAAGTGGCCGATGACATCGTAATCCGTATACTGATTGAGACAATGATACATTTCCTCATAAAAGTCGGGAAGAACTCTCTTCTCCTCCAACTTGGTATAGTCGGTTGTATATAGGTCCAATCCTTTGAAACAGTGGAAGGATCCAATGATAAAATCGTAGGAATAGGCATTGGCTGCCTCCCTGCACTTTTCTAAGGTATCTCCCTTTTGGATGCCTATTTCTATACCTTGAACAATTTTAATGCTGTCCCCATATTGCTCGCTGTAGGTGTTCAAGTCTTCCCAATAAGCGTTAAAGTCAATATCAAAGGGAAACTCCTTATCCGGATAGTCTGGGTCATAGTGGTCGGTAATCGCCAGTTCTTTGATGCCCTTTGCAATTGCTGCCTGAACCATGGCCTCCATGGGTGTATTGGAATCGTCGGAGTAATCGGTGTGTGAGTGATAGTCGTACATTTTTCCGTCCTTTCTGTAGAAATGACAGTATAACATGAAGGGGCGCTCCTATACAAATTTTAGGACTGTGTTGACAGGGGGGTAGAGCATGGTAAAATACATGTAACAGTAAAGCACTAATGAATTAGAGAGAAATGAGGTGAGTTACAATGATCAAACAAAGAAAAAGATGGCTTCTATTTTTAGTTGTGGGGGTTTTAGCCCTTGCTATGGTCGGTTGCGGTGGAGACACTTCTGACGAGGGTGATGACGAAGCTGTAGAAGAAACAACAGGATCTGTGTATCAAGGAGAAGGATTTACCATTGAATATCCCGATACGGTAACACAGAAAACCAATTCCGTTGGCGAAGAAGAGTTGGTGGACAATAACGATGCATTTTCGGTGGTTCCGCAACTGTGGGATGGAGATTTTGAGACAGTTTCCGCAAAGTGGATTAACGATCTACGTGGACTGCCGGGATTTTCCCATCAAGACGTAGAAGTGGACGGGAAAACCGGAGTACGGATTTACTCTGTCTCAGAGTCCATGGGTGCAGAGATTCTCTACTTAATACCTTACAGCGATGAGAAAACACTGGCTCTTTCCTTTACACATCCCATGGGTTCCGGAGTTCTGGAAGACATGATTGCAGAGGCGGGAATCGAAGAAATTGTCAACGGGATAAAGATTGAGTAGAAGCAGCGAAAGTGAGGATGAGATGAAGGGGAGAACACTTTTTATTACCCTTTTACTGGTTGCGACCTTGGTGTTGACTGCTTGTGGGAGCGAGAAGAAGAGGACGGCGGCGCTTTTTGATGACGAAACTGAAAAGAATGGCTACTATCTGGACATGGAGACCACCGTTGAGAGCCAAAACATGCGCCTGAAAATGCATGTAAAAGGGGATTCCCTTTATGCAGACGTAAATACTGACGGCTACATGGTGGAGATGATCAAAAACAAGGATGGTTACTTCATCTTGCAACCGGATCTGTTAATCGGATACAAGATCAACGAAGAAATGTTCAATGATTCCGCCGATATGAACATTCTCGAATCCATGGGGCCTTCACTGGAAGGGAAGGACTACACTGCCGGAAAGGCAAACGTCGACGGAGAAGAATACGAGTTTGAAGAGTACAAGGTGGACGGAACGGCAACAAAGTTCTGCTATGACGGGGAAGATCAGCTGCGCTACATCATTGTGGAGTCCGAAGACGAGTTGACAGATCCACAGAAAATCAAAGTACATTCCTTTAAAAAGGGCGCAGATGAAAGCATGTTCACCATCCCCAACGGCTATTCTATCCAAGAGTGGAATGAGATTGACGACTGGTATGACGATACATACGACGATTACGAAGATATTTATTAATTCCAATCATAAAACTGACGAGAGGCAATCCGCTTCTCGTCAGTTTTGAATTGAGTTATATTGCTGTTTCTGATAAAATGAACCGGCGAGGTGAAAGATGGAAAAAAGAATCATTATTATAGACGGAAACAGCTTAATCAACCGGGCATACTACGCCATACAAAATCCCATGATGACCAAGGAAGGCATCTATACCCAAGGCATTTACGGCTTTCTCAGCATGTTGGAGAAGATGAAGACGGAGCACCCCTCCGGCTATCTTGTGGTAACCTTTGATATGAAGGGGCCCACCTTTAGACATGAAGAATATACGGAATATAAAGCGGGTAGAAAGAAGATGCCGCCGGAGCTGGCCATGCAGATTCCTCTTCTCAAGGATGTTCTTGATGCTATGAAGGTGAAAAGGCTGGAGTTGGAAGGCTTTGAGGCAGACGATATCATTGGAACCATTTCCAAGAGGGCAGAGGAAGAGGGGCTTGAACCCTTGATTATTACCGGCGACAAGGATGAGCTTCAGTTGGCTACAGACGTGACGAAGGTCATGATTACAAAGAAGGGGATTTCTCAGTTTGAAATCTACGACAGGGCTGCCATGGTGGAACGATACGGTTTCCCACCGGAGCTGTTTATTGACTACAAAGGGCTGATGGGTGATCAATCCGATAATATCCCGGGACTTCCCGGCGTGGGGGAGAAAACGGCCCAAAAATTAGTTGTGGAATATGGAACAGTGGAAAACCTGTTGGAGCATACAGATGAATTAAAAGGAAAGTTAAAGACAACGGTGGAGGACAATGCTTCCCTCGCCTTGATGAGTAAGCGACTTGCAACAATTAATACAGAAATCCCAATGGATGTGGACTTTCAAGAATACATCTTGGAAGAAGCGGATCATGATAAGCTGGTCAGCCTCTATACCAAGCTTGAGTTTAACAGCTTCTTGAAAAAGATGGGAACCGGCTTGAAAGGGAAAGAACAGGAGGAAGCCAACACATATAAGGAACTACCTACGAAACCTGTTGTAATTACCAATGCCGCTGAACTGAAATCCTTCTCCTCGGAGATCAAAGACGAGACCTACGTTGTTCTCAAAGTCTTTGGAAACGACCATCATAAGAGTTCTCCCATAGTTTTTGGCGCATCACTTTTGATTGGCAATAAATATTTTTATGTAGACTTATCCAAGGAAGACATAAAGTCCGAATTTGTAACGATTCTTAATAAGAAAAAGCCCAACTTCATGGGACATGACTTAAAGAAGGACTATTATCTTCTCATGAACTTAGGTGTAAAAGATATGCAGACGGGTTTTGATACTGCCATAGCTCAGTATGTCATCGATTCCGGTAGGAGTAACTATGCCTTAACCACTCTGGCCCAAGAGTACTTCCGGACAAACATCCAAGATGAGAAGGAATTTATGTCTGAAAGCGGTCAAATGAGCCTCTTTGATGACACTGTTGAAAGGTACAGCGAGTATGGCCTGAAATGGTGCGCATTGGTGGCGCAATTAGCAATTCCACAAGGAGAGACCATCCGAAGCGAAGCCCTGGAAGAGGTCTATCACAAGGTGGAATTACCATTGATTCAGGTGATGGCCTATATGGAATACATCGGATTTCGAGTGGACAAAGGGGTTCTTACGGATATCGGAAAGGATATTGATGGAAGAGTGGAAAAGCTCACATCCCAAATCCATGAACTTGCCGGAGAAGAGTTCAATATAAAATCCCCCACACAACTGGGTCCCATCCTCTTTGAGAAATTAGGACTTCCTGCCGGGAAGAAGACGAAGAGAGGGTATTCCACAGGGGCAGACATTCTGGAGAGAATTAAGGATAAACATCCGATTATCCCATTGATTCTAGAATACCGAACCTTGACCAAGCTCAGCGGCACTTACGTAGAGGGTTTGATTCCCCTTATTCACGAGGACGGGAAAATACACGCCCACTTCAATCAAACCATTGCCGCTACGGGCAGAATCAGCAGTTCGGATCCCAACTTACAGAACATTCCCATCCGTCAGGAGGAAGGTAGAAAAATAAGGAAGGCATTTGTACCTTCTTCCAAAGACTATATTCTTCTCAGTGCCGACTATTCTCAAATTGAACTGCGGGTATTGGCCCATCTCAGTGAGGATCCTCTTCTCATAGAAGCATTTAATACGGGAGAAGATATTCACAGAGCGACGGCGGCGAGGGTCTTAGGTGTTCCCGACGAAGAGATTACTATTGATGAGAGAAGCAGAGCAAAGGCGGTCAATTTCGGTGTCATCTATGGAATGAGTGCCTTTGGTTTAAGTTCGAACCTGAACATCACCAGACAGGAAGCCGATGAATATATCAAGAGCTACTTTTCAAAACATGTGAAGGTAAAGGAATTCATGGATGAGCAGGTGGCCTTCTGCAAGGCTAACGGTTATGTGCGCACCATCATGGGAAGAAAGCGAATTATCAGCGAAATTTCAGCCTCCAACTATATGGTAAGACAGTTGGGAGAGCGGCTGGCAATGAACAGTCCCATTCAGGGTAGTGCCGCCGACATCATCAAGGTTGCCATGGTAAATATCCATAAAGCATTGGAGCCCCTTCGTTCCAGGCTCATCCTCCAGGTTCACGATGAACTCATTGTGGAAACCCATTTGGAGGAAGTGGATCAGGTGGAGAAACTGTTGATAGAATCCATGGAAAGCGCCATGGACTTAAAGGTAAAGCTGGTTGTAGATGTAAACATGGGAAGCAACTGGTTTGAATTGAAGTAGGAGTTTATATGAAGATAGGTTTGACGGGGGGCATTGGCAGTGGCAAGTCCACCGTTACCAACTATTTACGAAAAAAAGGATATTTGGTCATCGACGCCGACAAGATTGCCAGGGACATTACTCTTCCCGGCAGCCCAACCTTGGAAAGACTGGGCGAATTTTTCGGCAAAGATATTATTCTGACCGACGGCTCTTTGGATAGAAAACTTCTGGGAGAGCGGGCTTTTAGTGGAGAGCAAGAGAGGAAAAAACTGGATGAAATAACCCATGGGGAGATATGTGATCGAATTCGCAGGGAATTAGTGGACGCGGGGGAGCGGACGGTCTTTGTAGACGCACCCTTACTCTTTGAAGTGGGTCTCAATGAGGATGTGGATCAAGTTTGGCTCATCGTTGCGGACCCTGCATTGCGGGTGGAGAGAGTTGCTCTCCGCGATAATGTTTCTCCGGATCATGTGAAGTCCAGAATCAACAGCCAAATGGGGGAAGAGGAAAAGATAAGGAGAGCTGACATAGTGATACAAAACACGGGAACAAAGGAGGAGCTTTATCGGAAAATCGATGAGCTGTTGAATCAATGACAAAAAAGTTGGTTGCTATGATCCTCACAGTTGGACTGCTTGCCGGGATTACAGGATGCAGTGACAATCCGCTGACGGGAAGCATTGACGAAAAAAAGTATAAAACGGAAGAAGCCGTCACGCTACCCATGGGAAATGTGAAGACATTGAATCCCATTGCCAGCACCGATGAAGACACTTATTTCATATCCAAACTGGTCTACGACAGTTTGTTTGTTTTGGACGGAGAGATGGTTCCTCAGAATTCTCTTGTAAAGGATTATGAAATCAATCAAAAAGACGGAACTATGACCATCGACTTGGTTACGACAAACTGGCATGACGGAAAACCTTTTACCGGCCACGATGTGGAGTTTACCGTAAGAGCCTATCAAAGCATGGGTTCCAACTCTCAGTATTCCTCGTTGATTGACCGCATCGATGATGTGGAGGTGGAAAGTGACAGTCGCATTGTCATTGACTTTGACAGCAACACCAGGATGTCCATGAACAGCCTGACATTTCCCATAGTTCCGGAACATGTATTTGACAGTGTAAGCGATGCCTTGGCACCGGATGCAGACTTTATTCCCATAGGAACCGGCCAATATTCCTGTAAGAGCTACAGCAAGACGGA
Organism: Anaerovoracaceae bacterium; assembly: GCA_040766105.1. GTDB lineage: Bacteria > Bacillota > Clostridia > Peptostreptococcales > Anaerovoracaceae > JAXGRD01. Next base: position 293,632 of record JAXGRD010000002.1, on the reverse strand, counting down.
CAAACTGTCCCTGGTTGCAAATGAAGAATATTTCGGGAAAAAGGCAAAAAACAATGTGACTTTTGAAATCATTCCCCAACGGGCGACCATGTACAGCCTTCTAGAGGCGGGAAGCGTATCCCTCTTAGTTTCCAGAGATCCTGCCAGGAAGACCACTATAACAAAGAAGGGGATAGACATTGTGGATTTCCCTTCCAATCAAGTGGAGTATATCGGTTATAACTTCGATACCATACCAATGGATGATAAAGATGTGCGCAAAGCCATCGCATCTGCTGTTGACAGCAAGCGAATCATTGAGGAGTGCTACTTTAACAGTGGAATGGTCAATGACAGTATCTTCTTCCCACAATACTTGGGGGTAGACAACAGCGAGGAGACATATCCCTTTAGCCTGGATAAGGCTGCAGATTACCTAGAAGAGGGAGGCTACAAGATGGCGGAAGATGGTGTTTTGAAAGACAAAGAGGGCAATCCCCTAAATATCCGCATCCTTGTAAATGCGGAAAACAAACCGCGGAACGCCTCTGCAGAGATTATAGCAGATGATTTGAAGAAGTTGGGCATCAATGTGACATTGTCGCAGCTCAAGGGTACTTCCTATCAATCAGCACTGTCACGAGGTGACTTCGATATCTATTTGGGTGGCTATCAATTTGATGAGCAGATGGATATGCGCCTTCTCCTGACCAACGCAGGAGAAAACTATACGGGGTATTCCAACGATAAGGTCTACGACATGCTCTACGACATGCATTCGGGAGCATCCATACAGGACATGAAGCGTATCTTCTCAGAACTGGATCCCATTCTCACCGATGAGTTGCCATACTACTGCGTTCTCTACAAGACTTACGGGGGCATTAAGTCCAAGACCCTTGAGGGAGAAGTAAATCCCATTTGGAACAATTACTATAATGGATGCGGCTCTTGGAAATCCAAGTTTGAATTGCCGCCGGAAGAGCCAAAAGAAGAGAAGAAATAATGCGAAGGAAGACAGCCTTTTGGGAAAGAGGCTGTTTTTTTATACAAGAAAAAACATTGACCCGGGGGCAGTACGTGGTATACTGTAGAAAATGAATGAGTACTCACTCAATACGGAAAGAGAGGTGGCTTTTGGTGACAAAGGATAGCGTGTTGGCGGCAATTAACCTGCAGGGAATACTGCGCAACATGGAAGATCTCTGTCAAATGGATGAGGATGCTTCCAAGTTGGTACAGGGTAAAGATGTTTCCATTCGATTCTCGGTACCCCATATGGATAAGCTGGTATTAAGATTTGCGGATGGCAAATGTACGGCACTGCGAAACGGAGAGAAATATGATATGAATTTACATTTCTCAAGTGCCGAGAATTTAAACTTAATGATGGACGGGAAGAAGAATCCTCTTCCAACAAAGGGCTTTGGTCATATCGGTTTTTTGAAGAACAACTTTACGGGGTTGGCAGATATCCTGACGGCATACTTGCGACCTGACGAGAAGATGTTAAACAGTGACAGTGATTTTCGCGATAAGTCGACGATTTTGACTGCGTACACTGCTTTTTTTGCCCTGTCTGAGATTGGTAATTTTGATCCCATTGGCAAACTCAATGGGGGTCGTATAGAAGATGGGGTGATATCCATAGAGGTGAAGGACTCGGTTTCCGTTCACATCATCGCAAAGGATGGGCATTTAACCACAGTGAAGGGAAGTCATCCTCATCCAAAGGCGGTTATGTGTTTTGACAGCATACAAACGGCCGGAGGGATTTTGCGAGGAGAATTGGACAGTTACGCATGTATTGGGAGCGGCAAACTGAAACTAAAGGGAAGAATCCCCATGTTGGACAATCTCAATAAACTGCTGAGTTTGGTTTCAACCTATTTACAATGAGGAGGGGCTATGAATACATATGAATACCCTAAGAGCAAAGAATTGTTTGCTCAGGCAACCAAGGTGATTCCTGCGGGAATCTATGGACACTTAGGTCCGGCGGAAGGTTGCTTCATTCCCGTAGAAGATTATCCCTTTTATAGTGAAAGGGCGGAAGGACCATATATTTGGGATATAGACGGCAACCGATTTATCGATTACATGTGCGCCTATGGACCGGTGGTTTTGGGCTACAACCATCCGGAGGTGGATGCAGCTGCCTTGGAACAGTTGAAGAAAGGGAATTGCACCCTGTTGCCATCGAGATTGATGGTAGAGCTGGCAGAATTACTGGTGGATACAGTGGAGTCTGCAGACTGGGCATTTTTTGCAAAGAACGGAGGCGATGTTACCAACCTGGCAATTATGAGTGCGCGGGCGGAAACGGGAAGAAAGAAAATCGTCAAGTTCAAGGGAGGATATCACGGTGTCGCGCAATGGACCCAGCCCCTTGGTTATCCCGGAATCATTCCCGAAGATGTGGATAACATATTGACCATTCCATTTAACGATGAAGAAGCCTTTCGCAGGGTGGTTTCCGAAAACCAGGGAGAAATTGCAGCTCTCATCGCGACACCCTATAGTCATCCGGCAATGGGCGACAGCGAGAAGCCTAAGGAGGGTTTCTGGCAAGAAATCAGGCAGATTTGCACGGAGAAAGGAATCGTTCTCATTGTAGATGATGTACGCTGCGGTTTCCGCTTGGATACCAAGGGCTCTGACTATTACTACGGTTTTGAAGCGGATATGATCTGTTTCTGCAAGGCATTGGCCAACGGATATAATATTTCCGCACTGTGTGGAAAGGAGTCTTTGAAGAGCGCAGTCAGCTCCGTCTTCTATACGGGAAGCTATTGGCTTTCCGCCGTTCCCATGGCAGCGGCGATCAAAACCATCACCCTTCTACGGGAAATGAACGGTGCCAAGATAATGTTGGACAAGGGCTTAAAACTGTGCCAAGGACTAAAAGCCGTTGGAAAGCGACACGGCTACGAACTGAAGGTTACCGGCGAGCCGTCCATGTGGTTCATGAGGCTGGAAGATGACGATTCGGGAATGCTTCACCAGGAGTTCATCGGACAATGTGTCCGCAGAGGTGCCTTCTTCACAAATCACCACAATTTATTTATGAACTGTGCCGTGAGCGATGAAGACATTCACCATACATTGGATATTGCCGATGAGGCATTTTATGAATTGGGAAAGAAAGGAGAATAATATGGCGCTGACCGAAGAAAAAAGATTGGAGCTGGAAGCAAAGGCTCATGAACTTCGTCATACCATAGTGGATACGGTGTATCACGCAGGAAGCGGCCACCTAGGTGGTGCCCTGAGTATGATCGATGCGGCGACGCTTCTCTATTACCATGAAATGAGTCTCAAAAGGGATGATCCCCAGTGGGAAGATCGGGATAGGTTTGTTCTTTCCAAAGGCCATGCGGGCATTGGCTTTGTGGCCATCTTGGCAGATTTGGGGTACATCGAGAAGGAGGATTTGAAGACCTTTAATCTCACCGGATCCAAGTTGGGAATTCACTTGGACTCTACCAAGGTACCGGGGGTGGAAGCTTCCACCGGATCTTTGGGTCACGGTTTGTCCATCGCCTTGGGTATGGCATTGACGGCGACCTTGAAACAGAAGGACTACACTGTCTACTGTATGTTGGGAGACGGAGAGTGCGACGAAGGGGCGGTGTGGGAAGCGGCCATGGCCGTATCTCACTTCAATGCCCATAACTTGATTACCTTTGTGGATCGAAATCATGCCATGATTGACGGAAACACGGAAGACATTATGAAGCTGGAACCCTTTGCTGACAAGTGGACGGCCTTTGGTTTCCATACGGAAGTAATCGACGGTCATGATTTTGTTGCCATTGAGGAGGCCATATCCGGAGCAAAGAACAGAGAAACACCTACCTGCATCATCTTAGATACGGTAAAAGGACAGGGCGTAGACTTTGCGGCCGGTGATTATCGATGGCACTACGGAGCCATTGACGAAGCATTGGCAAAGCAGGCTCATGAAAGTTTGGACCTCTATTATGAAAAGCGACTGGCAGCAGTGAAAGGAGTGTAACATGGGAATCACATATACCAGCCTAGATACGACGAAACTATCCACTGCAGAAGTCTATGCAAAGATGCTCTGTGACCTGGCGCGGGAAGATGAGCGCATTGTTGTGCTTACTTCCGACTTGGCAAAGTCCACCAAGATTGGCGGTTTTGAAAAGGAGTTTCCGGAACGATTCTACAACGTGGGCATTGCAGAGCAAAACATGTACGGGATTTCCGCCGGCATGGCAAAGAGTGGGCTCATACCCTTCACCTCTGCATTTGCCATCTTCAACTCCTGTCGTGGCTTAGATCAGGTCCACACGGACATTTGCTACCAGAATCTCAATGTAAAGATGATTGGTTCCCACGCAGGAACATCCTTCGGCCAGGCAGGAACCACCCACCACTCCACGGAGGACATTGCCATCATGCGTTCTTTGGCCAATTTAACTGTCTTAGTACCGGCGGATGGGATGGAAACGGCTGCAGCGGTAAGGGCGGCAGTGGAAAAAGACGGACCGGTTTATATTAGAATCAACAGAGGCTTCGACCAGAAAGTCTATGAAGACACGGAATACGGTTTTGAAATCGGCAAGGCGGTAAAGTTGGCAGAAGGAACGGACTTGACCATCATAGCCTGCGGGTCGGCGGTATTTCAGGCAGTGCAAGCAGCGAAAGAACTGGACGAAGGTCAGGGTATCAAAGCAAGAGTCTTGGACATGCATTCCATCAAACCTATTGACAAGGAAGCGATTATGGAAGCGGTTCACGATACTCGCAGAATTATTACGGCGGAAGATCACACGGTCATCGGCGGATTGGGCGGTGCAGTAGCGGAGGTCATCGCGGAAGGGGGCATGGGGTGTGCCTTTCGGCGACTTGGTCTCCAGGACCAATTTTCTCCCATTGGATATCATGAGGATCTCATGAGCTTCCATGGAATCGACACCAACGGCATCATGACCTGTGCCGGTGAGCTTCTCAACATGGACTTTGAAGAAAACGATGACTGGGACGACGAGGTGTGATATGGATAATATGTATAGCGGAAAACTGTTTCTCAATGCGGTCATTCCTCTCATGAAGGAGGTTGCTCTTCGCACGCCCTTGAAAAAGAGCTTTGAAGGAAAGAGCGGAATCATTCAAATCAGCACACGTGCCGGAGAGGAGAAATGGGGAACCCACTTCGTGGTGGAGAATGGTGAAATCAAGACACAGCTGGGTCTCTCGGAAATCAGCCCCGATGTGGAGCTATCCTTTTCTTCCTTGGAAAAGTTTATCGCCTTTTTCAAGGGAAGCACCAAGAGTCTGCCAAAGATTCATGGCTTCACAAAGCCGGGGCTCCTTATTGCAACCTTCAAGACTCTTCTCAAGATGTCTTCCCTCCTAGGCGCCAAGGAAGCGCCAAAAGAGGAAGAGGTCAAGATTTTGACTACCAGGTTGTACTTTTATCTCCTTTCCGGTGGCATCAGTGTATTAAACAAGTGCGGTCATCCGGAAGTGAGCCGATGGACGGCAGTCAGCCCCGACAGAGTCTATGGATGGAGTGTGGACGGTCAGGAAGATGTCTCCGCCTATCTTCGCATCAAAGCGGGCAAGAGCAAGGCGGCGAGAGGAAAGTACACCAGGTCCAAGCCCTTCTTCAACATGCGTTTTGCCGATATCGACAGCGCCTTGGCGATTCTTCTCCAGACAGGGGATCTTCTCACCATGACGGCGGAACACAAGCTGATTATGGAGGGGGCTCCCGAGTTCGGTGCAAAGATCGGAGATTATATGATGCTGGTAGGAAAATATGTTCAATGATATAATGGCTTTACGATATAGGAGGAAGAATGGACGAGAAGAAGAATTTTCACAAGGAAACCTTCGATAGAATATCAGAGGACAAAAAGAAGCGCATCTTTGATATTGCCGTTTCCGAATTTGCGGAACTGGGCTACGGTGCTGCCAATATCAACGTAATCGCGCAAAAGGCAGGAATTAGTGTAGGGTCCTTGTATTCCTATTTTGATTCCAAGGAAGACATGTTTCTTGCCATGGTGGAAAAGGGAATGGCGGTCCTCAACCAGGTGTTGGAGGATATTCGCTATAAGGAAGATACGGTCTTTGAAGTGATTGACCGTTTGTTTCACATGACGGTGGTCTATGCAAAGAAGCATCCGGATCTTTGCAAGCTCTACTTAAATTTGAGTACGGAACAGCTGGCGCCCATGGCCAAGAGGCTGTCGGAAAAAATGGAAGTAAGCTTTATTCACGTGTATACGGAAATCTTTGAAAGGGCAAAGGAGAAGGGGGAGGTGCGAAAGGACCTGGATGTTCCCCTAGCTGCCTATTATCTTGACAACCTAGTTATTTCTCTGCAACTTTCCTATGCATCCACCTACTACAAGGCGCGCCTTGCCAATTATTTGGGAGAAGATGCCATGGAAGATGAAGAACGGATTTGCAACGGATTGCGCCAATTGGTGGAGAGGAGTTTTCGATGAACTTGCATGAAAACCTAGAGAAAAGCAGGGCATTTTTCCGCAGCAAGAAGACGCTGCCTTACGAATACAGACTGGCACAGCTTGAGAAACTGCAGGCCTCTCTGGAAAGGCATGAAGAGGAAATCCTTGGTGCCCTAGAAAAGGATTTGAATAAAGCACCTTATGAAGGCTTCATGAGTGAATTAGGTATCATTTATGCCGAGCTTGCTCATGCAAAGAGCAAACTCCGAAGTTGGATGCGTCCCAAAGGAGCGAGGATATCTCTTCCCCAGTTCCCCGGACGAGGGAGGATCTATTCCGACCCCTACGGTGTGGTTCTCATCATGTCTCCTTGGAACTATCCCATCCAACTGACCTTGGCGCCCCTCATCGGTGCGATCTGCGCCGGAAATTGCGCTTTTGTAAAGCCATCTGCTTACAGCGGTGCATCTTCTCACATATTGAAAGTCCTCTTGGAAGAAGCCTTCAGCAGTGACTACATCAAGGTTGTGGAAGGGGGAAGAAAGGAAAATCAGGCACTTTTGGACTTGGAGTTCGATTATATTTTCTTTACGGGAAGTCCAACGGTGGGCAAGACGGTCATGGAAGCCGCAGCAAAACGTCTGACGCCTGTTACCCTGGAACTGGGTGGTAAGTCCCCCTGTATTGTGGACAGGTCGGCAGATATGCAGGAGGCTGCAAAGCGAATCCTCTTTGGGAAGATGATGAACAGCGGTCAGACCTGTGTGGCACCCGACTATATTTTGGTGGAAGCTTCCGTGAAGGATGAATTGGTGGAAGAACTGAAAAGAAGATATGAATTAATGTTTCCCGACGATGACTACTTCCGAGAGACGGCGCCTGCCATTATTACCCAGGGACATTTTCAGAGAATTTGTGACCTGATGGAGGGACAAGGTGTGATTTTCGGCGGTGAGGTTCTGGAAGAAAGCAGACAGATGAAGTTAACCTTGGTAGATGAGCCGGACAAGGATTCGCCTCTCATGACTACGGAAATCTTCGGACCTGTACTACCCATACTGGCATGGGATTCTGTGGACGAGGTAATAGATTTTGTAAATGACAGAGCGAAACCCTTGGCCCTCTACTTGTTCACCAAGGATAAGAGGATGGAAAGAAGAATTCTGAGGGAAATTCCCTTTGGAGGTGGTTGCATCAATGACACCCTTCTCCATATGATTTCTCCCTTCATGCCCTTCGGTGGCGTAGGGGCAAGCGGCATAGGGAGATATCACGGAAAGGCATCCTTTGACACCTTTTCCCACAAGAAGAGCGTTCTTCATAAATCTCTTCTATTGGATATCCCTATGCGACACCATCCCTACAAGGATAGGGAAAAGACACTGCCTCGGTTTTTGCTGAGGGGATAGGTTGAGATAATTAGAAACGGAAAGGAGTCGGAGTGCGAGTTACAATTATTGGCATTATCCTTGCCATCTTAGTATCACAGACGGTATATGCTTCTGATGGGCAAATACAGGAAGGGGCGGTGATTCCCGATTATATGCAACCGGGAAGCGTGATTCAGTATCTTGATAATGAACAGTATGAAATCCTAAAGGGTGGAGAGCCTACAGGAGAGAAATACAGGAATCGAGAAGAACTGGAACTGGAAGAACCTATTATGGGATTTGAGGAATATCCGCCACCGGAAACAGGGATGCTGGTTTACTATGCCGAAGACGGACAAGTTAACAAGATTACCTTTGCAACGAAAGAAGCAGAGGTGCGTTGGCTTACATCTTCCCCGGATAATGCTATTTTACTAAAAATAAAAGTTGTTATTGAAATGACTGCTAAAAACCGCTATAATAACTAATTGTGACAGGCGCCCGTGGCGGAATCGGCAGACGCGCACGTTTGAGGGGCGTGTGAGTAACATCGTACCAGTTCAAGTCTGGTCGGGCGCACCACATTGGCCATGTACAGGATGAGTTCTTTGTACATGGTTTTTTCATTTCTTTTTTTATGGTATAATTGCTTGACTTTGTGAAAGGAAATAGAGGTATCCATCTATGTTGTCAAAATTTAGCGTAAAGAAACCTTTGACCGTCTTTGTGGCTGTTATCTTGATTCTGGTATTTGGTTTCGTTTCTTTCAATAAGATGGTTCCGGACCTCTATCCCAACATTGACCTTCCCTATGTGGCTGTCATCACAGCCGCGCCGGGTGCGACACCGGAAGAGGTGGAGAAGCGGGTGACCCTCCCCATGGAACAGCAGATGTCTACCTTAGAAGGCTTGGATAATATCACTTCCACATCAGGGGAAAACTATTCCATGATTATGCTGGAGTTTAACAGCGACGCGGACTTGTCCGTGGTGTCTGTAGATATTCGGGACAAGATCGACCTTGTTTCCGGTTCTTTTGGTGAAGATATTCAGAAGCCCATCATTTTCAAGCTAAACCCCAATATCATTCCCACAACCATTGCGGCGGTGGATATGGATGGAAAGTCTACGGCTGAAGTTTCAGCCTTTGTGGAAGATGACTTGATGCGAAAGTTGGAAGGTGTGGATGGTGTTGCCAGTGTCAACGGTGCGGGGCTGGTGACCAACACCATACACATTGAGCTGGACCAAGAAAAAGTGGAAGCGCTGAATCTGGATGTAAAGAATGCTTTGCAGGCGCAAACCGATGAAGCTAGGTCCGCGGTAAACAGCGGGATTGCTCAGGCTGAGCAGGGATCTGCGCAGATTCAGCAGGGAAAATCTCAAATCCAAGCCGCCCAGCAGGCCATGGCGGTCCAAGAAGAGATGGTCACTTCCACCTTGGAAAACCTCATGCTTTTGGTGTTGCAACGAGATGCACTCGCCCAGATTGGAGATGCGGAAGGGGCACAACGAGTGCAAGGAAATATCGATTTGCTGTTGGATGGTCTGCGACCTTACAGCGGAGAATTATCCGCCTTAGGTGTAGACCTGAACACGGTGGCTACAGATTACAATTCAGTGAATCTGGCCATGAGCAACTTCAACATTTCCATGTCCGTGTCATCTTCTCAGCTGTCCAATCAGATGTCGGAGTTGTCGGCTACGGATGCCTACTTAAAGGGAATGAAGCTACAGTTGGAATCTTCCCTTCAGCAGATTGACGCCGCTGCTGCCACCTCTGTGAATGCCGCCAACGTGGACAGCATCATCACTGCCCAAAATCTGTCCAAGATTTTGGCGGCACAGAATTTTTCCATGCCCGCAGGAAGTATTTCGGAAGACGGAAATTCCGTTTTAGTTTCCGTGGGAGATGAAATCAAAGATCCGGAAGAACTGAAAAACTTGGTCATTTTGGACCCCAATGTGCCGGGCATCGATCCCATTCGGGTTAAGGATGTTGCCACGGTGAACTATATGAACAACGGGGAAGATACCTACGGCAAGATCAATGGCAAGGATGGGGTTCTTCTCAGCATTCACAAGCAGTCCGATTATTCCACTTCCCTCATGGCATCCAATGTACAGGATGAGTTCAGAAGCTTGGAGAAGGAATACAAGGGATTGAAGTTTACCACCCTGACAAATCAGGGTGAGTATATAAACATTGTCATTGACTCGGTGCTGAGCAATCTTCTCATGGGAGCTATTCTGGCCTTTATCATCCTTCTCTTCTTCCTAAGAGACTTGAAGCCAACGCTCATTACGGCCCTGAGTATTCCCATCAGTGTGACCTTTGCCTTGGCACTTATGTATTTTACCGGGGTAACCCTCAACGTTATTTCTCTCTCCGGATTGGCCGTGGGTGTAGGAATGTTGGTGGATAACTCCATTGTGGTTATTGAGAACATCTATAGGCTGCGAAATTTAGGATATAGCAAGATACAAGCGGCAATAAAGGGCGCGTCTCAGGTGAGCGGTGCCATCACCGCATCCACATTGACTACTATTTGTGTGTTCTTCCCCATCGTATTTGTTGACGGCATCACAAGGGAACTCTTTGTGGATATGGCCTTGACGGTGACCTATTCCTTGCTTGCCAGCTTGTTTATTGCCTTGACCATGGTGCCTGCTTTGGGAAGAGCACTGTTGTCCAAGACCAACAAGTTGACGGTCATGGGTCCGGAAAGCAAGACAATCGACCGATATAAGAAGGGGATGGCCTTTGTCTTGAGCCACAGAGCCTTAGTGCTGATTGTGGTGCTGGTGTTATTCGGCGGATCTTTGGGACTAACCTTAGTCAAGGGATTTACCTTTATGCCTTCCATGGCTCTGGCGGAAATCACTGCTACGGCGACCATGCCTCAAGATTATACCAAGGCGGACACGATCAAAGCCGGAGATGCCCTCATGGAGGAAATCGGGGACATGAAAGAGGTGGAGACGGTAGGAATCATGCTAACCAGCGACACCAATTCCATCATGGGCTTTGATGTGAGCGGGAAGGACTGGGGCAGTCTGGATATCTTTGTGCGCTTGAAGGAATCGGAAATCAAGAACAGTGAAAAGGTGTCCAACAGGATTGAGAAATTAGGTAAGGATGCGGGTATGGAGATGATGGTTTCCGGCAGTACCGATGCCGCCAATGCCATGGGTGCTACGGGTATCGTGGTCAACGTCTACTCCGATGATCTGGATGAGCTTCGAACATGGACGAGAAATATTGAAGAGGAACTGGCTACGGTAGAAGGGGTGAAGGATATTTCTGACAGCAGCAAGGGGACTATACCGGAAATCAAGATTTCTTTGGACAAAAATAAAGCCATGGAATCGGGCTTAACCGTAGCACAAGTTTACGGAGAAGTCTCTGCAGCATTGGATCAGGGAAGTGCCGCCACATCCATGATGTACGATGGAGGGGACAGGGATGTTGTGGTATCCAACACCAAGACCAAGACCATCACCAAGGAGAGCTTGGCAGACTTGAAAATCTCTTCTCAGGATATGGCCACCGGACAAAGATCGGAGGTCCGATTAGGCGATATTGCCACCATTTCCGAGGATACCAGCTTAGCGTCCATCCAGCACAAGGATCAGCGAAGGAGCATACCTGTCCGGGCAGGAATTGAAGAAGAATACAATACGACTTTGGTGAATAAGGATGTAGAAGAAACCATCGGGAAGATGGATCTTCCTCCGGGTGTAGATGTAGAGTTTGACGGCGAAAGCGAACAGATTATGGATGCCATGATGCAGTTGTTACAGATGCTTTTATTGGGCATGCTCATGATTTATTTGGTCATGGTTGCCCAGTTCCAGTCTCTTCTATCTCCATTCATTGTGATGTTCACCGTTCCATTGGCCTTTACGGGAGGCCTACTGGCACTGCTGATTACGGGATTCGAAATCAGTGTTGTTTCCATGATTGGCTTTATCGTCCTCATGGGTGTCATTGTAAACAATGCCATCGTTCTCATTGACTATATCAATCAGTTGGTGCGAGAGGGCATGGAGAAGAGAGAGGCAATAATTTTAGGGAGTGCCACCAGAACCAGGCCGGTTCTCATGACGGCGCTGACCACGGTATTGGGCCTGCTGCCCTTGGCCTTTGGCATGGGAAGCGGCGCAGAAATGATGCAACCGGTGGCCATTGTATGTATCGGCGGCCTGCTCTATGCCACCCTCATGACCTTAGTGGTGATACCTGTGCTCTACGACCTTTTTCATCGGAAAAAAATCAACTTTATTTCAGAAGAGGAGTTGACGATGAATGAGGCTTAGTGATATAATATCCGCATTGCGCCGGCGTGATGGAATTGGCAGACGTGCAGGATTCAAAATCCTGTGGTGGTAACACCGTATGGGTTCGACCCCCATCGCCGGCACCAGATAGGCAAGTAATAGGTTAAAACCGAGGAGGATAAAGTTTATGGATATGAAAAGCCTGATGACATTTGCACCCCTGATTCTGTTGGTGGTAATAATGTATTTTCTGTTGATCAGACCACAGAAGAAGAGAGAAAAAGAAGTCAACACAATGCGTTCCAACCTGAAAGTAGGGGATGAAGTAATAACAATCGGCGGTATCTGCGGTAAGATTGTTAAGACAAAAGAAGAATCCTTGGTTATCCAGGTAGGTGCTGACAAGGTGAAGTTTGAGGTAATGAGATGGGCTATTTCCAAAGTCACCGTTGCATCTGACAGACCTGCACCCAGAGCCGAAGAGCCGGAAGAAGCAGAAGAGGCTCCAAAAAAGGCACTTCCAAGAAGAATGAAGAGACCTGAGCCAAAGCCGGTAGAAGAACCTGTTGTAGAAACAGAGCCGGTTGAGACAGAGGTTGAACCGGAAGTAACCGGAGAAGTTACCGGAACGGAAACAGAAGAAAAATAAGATACAAAACATCGAGTGAGAAGCTCGATGTTTTTCTTCACCCAGACGGTGGAGTTCCTTGAAATATTAAGGGCAAACACTTGTTAATGCACACGAAAAAAGGTACAATAAGTAAGTGTATGCAATTTGAAAAGGAAGATTTATAGAGTATGAATGATAGTGTTAAAAAAGTTGTTGCCGTTTTGATCTTGATCATAATCGCGTTCAGTTGGTTCATTACCTTAAAGGGAATCCCGGGGGTGATGGATCCGGTGAAGGACAAAATCCAATTGGGTCTTGATATTAAAGGGGGCGTTTATGTGGTCTTGGAAGCCCAGGACACGGAAAAGCTTTCTGAGACGGAGCGCAAGGATCTCATGGATCGTACACAGGCTGTAATTGAAAAGCGTGTGGATGCCATGGGTCTGACCAACCCTAATGTAGCCATTGAAGGGGGCAATAGAATACGAATTGAGCTTCCCGGAGCGGAGGATGCAGAGGAAGCCATTAGCCAAATCGGTAAGACTGCCCAGCTTAAGTTCACCTTGGCTGATCAGTCCTTCGTCTTGGATGGTGGCTCAGTAAAAGATGCAACGGTCGGGCAGGATACCCAGAGGGGTGGCTACGTAGTCAACCTGGAGTTTGATGGAGAAGGGGCTAAGGCCTTTGAGCAGGCAACTGCAACGACGGCTGCAGGAGGCGTTCCCTCTACCATGTTGGACAGCCAGGGGCAACAGATTCCCGACAATGCTATTGTCATCATGTTGGATAATGAAGTCATATCAGCACCTACAGCCGAAACTGTCATCAGCGGCGGTAAGTGTGAGATTTCGGGACAGTTCACCCAAGAGTCTGCAACCAATTTGGCTGCACTTATCCGGGGTGGATCTCTTCCCGTAGATTTACAAGAAGTTACCTCGTCTTCTCAGACGGCAAAAATCGGAATCGATGCCCTGAATCAGAGCATCTACGCCGGCATCATCGGCGTCATCATCATCTTCATCATCATGTTTGTAGGGTACCGAATCATGGGAGTTGCTGCCAATGTTGCACTGAGTCTCTATATCGTTCTTATCATCATGATTATGTCGCTGATGGGTAGCGTTTTGACCTTGCCGGGAATTGCGGGTATCATATTGTCCATAGGTATGGCAGTGGATGCCAACGTGGTTATCTTCACAAGAATCAAAGAGGAAATCGTCAACGGAAAGAGCATCCGCGTTGCCACCCGAAGCGGCTATAAATTGGCCATGAGCACTGTCATTGACTCACAGGTAACCACTCTCATTGCCGCGGTGATTCTCTATCAAATGGGTACCAGTGCAGTAAAGGGATTTGCCTGGACCTTGATGATTGGTATTATCATCAGCATTTTTACGGCAGTGGTGGTAACCCAGCTGTATCTCAGTTTGATTGCCGGAAGTAAAACCTTTGCCAAGAACAGTTACTTCGGCATCGGCACAGACGGCTTGCAAACCTTCCGCATTAAGCGACAATTCCACTTTGTTCGCCATCGAAAGATTTTCTATATCGTCAGCATCGTCATCATCGCCATTGGATTGTTGACCGGTGGTATCAGAGGGTTTAATTACGGAATCGACTTTACCGGAGGGACCATGCTCCATTTAGATATGGGAAAGCAGGTGTCAACTTCTGAAGTTAAGGATATTTTGAAATCTCACGATATCAATACGGATCAGGCGGAAATTGTGTACTCCGGAAGCGGAAATCAAGAGGTCATCATTAAGACCAATGAATCTTTGGACGGTCCGGAGAGAACTGCCATTACCGATGACTTTATGAATCAATTCGGCATTGCCGAAGAGGATATCCTTGCCAGCGAACACTTTGGTGCGTCCGTTGGGAAGGAATTGAAGGAAAATGCTATCAAAGCGGTGCTTTTGGCAGCCGTGGGCATGCTGATTTATATTAGACTGCGATTTAGACAGTGGAAGTTCGGTGCTGCGGCATTGATCGGAACCCTCCACGACGTATTGATTGTAGTAACCTTCTACGCAGTATTTGGCATCACGGTGAACAACCCCTTTATTGCGGCCATCTTGACGGTAGTGGGGTACTCAATTAACGATACCATCGTCATCTTTGACAGAATTCGAGAGAATCTCAAATTCATGCGGCGAGGGGGAACGGAAGAGATTATCGATCAGAGCATCAATCAAACTCTGTCCAGGTCTATAATGACATCCTTTACCACTTTGATTGTCATGGTTCCTCTGTATATCATGGCGGGAGATGCCATTCGGGAATTTGTGGTTCCATTGATGATTGGTGTGGCGACAGGCTGTCTGTCCTCCATATTCGTTTGCAGTCCTCTATACTATGATTTTACCAGACGGGGGAGTGCGACCAAATATGAGAAGCAGGTTGCCCAGAGCAAGAAGAAGGCATTGACAGAGGGTGAAGAAAAGAAGCCGGAAAAGACGGAAGAAGAAAAACCGGTCAGCGTAGCAAAAGGACATAAGAAGCAACCAAGGAAGGCACGACGAAAAACCAAATGAAATATATAGGAAAAAGCAATGAAGAATAAGCAGGAATTTCTGGACAGCATCCGGAGCATCAACGAAAACTACGACATGGACATCTTGGGCAAGGCATATGATGTAGCTGCGACGATGCACGAGGGACAGTTCCGGAAGTCAGGAGAAAAATATTTGATCCATCCGGTGGCGGTTACGAAGATACTGGCCGAGCTGGGAATGGATGAGAGTACCCTGGTAGCAGGCCTGCTTCATGATGTAGTCGAAGATACGGATTATAGCAAGGAGCAGTTGCGGGAAGACTTCGGAGAAGAAGTTGAGTTACTGGTGGACGGCGTTACCAAGCTGGGTTCTCTGGTGTTTGAAAACAAGGAAGAGCGGCAGGCAGAGAACTTCAGAAAGATGTTCCTGGCAATGAGCCGTGATATTCGTGTGCTTATTATTAAGTTGTCCGACAGACTCCACAATCTGCGGACCATCAACTACATGAGTGAAAAGCAGATTCACGATAAATGCACGGAGACGTTGGAAATATACGCACCCCTTGCCAGCCGACTGGGAATCTACAGCATGAAGTTCGAGCTGGAAGATACAGCTATGAAGTATCTTTACCACGACGAATATGTGGATATCGCAAAGAAGGTCAGCGCCAAGAAGGAAGAAAGACAAGCAGCCATTGACAACGTGGTGGGAGAAATCAAGGAATCCCTGGATGATATGGGGATGAAGTATGATATATACGGTCGATCCAAGCACTTCTACAGCATCTTTAAGAAGATGAAGTATCAGAAGAAGGATATTGACGAAATTTTTGACTTAATGGCGGTTCGAATCATTGTGGACAGCATCAAGGATTGCTATGCCGTCCTGGGAATCGTTCACACCATGTGGACACCGATACCGGGACGATTCAAGGACTATATCGCCATGCCGAAGCCCAACTTGTATCAGTCTCTCCACACGACGGTAATAGGAGACACCGGGAACCCCTTTGAAATTCAGATTCGTACCTACGAAATGCATCACATTGCCGAGTACGGTATTGCGGCCCACTGGAAGTACAAGGAAGGTGTGGCCAAGGACAAAGAAGAAGTGAAGCTGTCCTGGCTGAGACAGGCTCTGGAATGGCAGCAGGACACCAACGATGCTTCCGAGTTTATGGAGACATTGAGAATCGATCTCTTCTCCTCTCAGGTGTTTGTATTTACACCGGCAGGAGATGTTATAGAATTGCCGGCGGGAGCCACTCCTTTGGACTTTGCTTTTAAGATTCACACGGATGTAGGGGCGAAGTGTATCGGTGCCAAGATTAACGGCAAGATGGTGCCCATTGACCACACACTGGAGAATGGGGATATCATCCAAATCATGACATCGCCCAATGCCAGCGGTCCTTCCATTGACTGGCTGAAAATTGCTAAGAGTTCTACGGCCCGAACCAAGATTCGTCAGTGGCTGAAGAAGGAAAACAAGTCGGACAATGTGGATAAGGGCAAGGATGTTCTGGACAAATATGTTCGGAAAAAGGGCTATAACCCAAGAGACATCCTAAAGAATCAATCCATTTTGAAGGCCACCAAAGAGATGAAGTTCTCCAACACCGACGAGTTGTTTACCCAAGTATCCAACGGCGGTACCTTGGTGAGCAAGGTGGCCAACGTGCTCTTCGGTTACTATAACGATGAAAAGGCAGAGGAAAAGAAGAAGCAGGAAACGGTCAAAGAGGCTCTGGAAAGCGAAAAAGAAAAGCCAAAGAGACCGAGACACAGAGAGAAGGAAGGTCCCGGCGTCATTGTCAAGGGCATGGATAATCTTCTCATTAGAGTATCCAAATGCTGTAACCCGGTTCCGGGAGATGAAATCGTCGGCTTTATTACGAAAGGCAGGGGAATATCCGTCCATCGAAAGGATTGTGCCAACATTCTCTCTCTTCCCCCTTCGGAAAAGCAGAGATTCATCGAGGTTTCCTGGGATACCAGCAAGAACACCAGCTACGATGCAGACATCACCGTGGTGGCTGACGACAGAAAGGGTCTCTTCTCAGACCTTTCCAAGGCCTGTGAAACCATGGATGTCCATATAGCGGGCGTCAACGCCAAGAGCAGCAAGGATGATACTATCACCATTATTCTCACCTTGTCCATAGCCAATACCGCGCAGATGGAAAAGCTGCTGCGAGGATTAAAGAACGTGCCGGGGGTGTCCTCGGTATATAGAAGTAAATCGTAAAAAACAGAGGATTAATTATGAAAATCAAACAACTGCCAACAGGTACTTTATCGGTCAACACCTACTATGTGCTGGATGAAGCATCCCAAAAAGGATTCATCGTGGATCCCGGCGGCTATGACCCCAGGCTAACACAGGAAGTGGAAAAAGATCAGGTTTCCATCGTATACATCATTTTGACCCATGGCCACGGAGACCATATCGGTGGCGTGGAAGGGTATATGAAGGACTTTCCCGATGCAAAGCTGGTTGCATCCGCTTTGGAGATGGACCTGCTTTCAGACCCTAATGTGAACATGTCCACCATGACCATGGGACAAGCGGTTTCCTTGCGTCCCGATGTGGCTGTCAACGACGGAGACACTTTAACCGTTGGAAATATGGAACTGAAGTTTCTCTCCACCCCGGGACACTCTCCCGGCAGCATGTGCGTCTATACGGGCAATGCCCTGTTCAGTGGGGATACCTTGTTCCAAGGATCCATTGGGAGAACGGATTTTCCCGGAGGTTCCTTTGAGGAGCTGAAGAAGGGGGTTCACGAAAAACTATTTGTTCTCCCCGATGAAACGGCAGTCTATCCGGGTCATATGGGAGCAACCACCATCGGATACGAGAAAGCGAACAACCCCTTTGTATAGAATCGTTCTGTCCAATGTAGAAAAAACCCATGAATACGAAGAACTGATAAAAATATTTCTTCGCCCGGGACAATATGAGATTCTTCCTCAGGGAGAGGGGGACTTGGTTCTTGAGAAGAGAGAAGACAAGAATGACTTGAAAAGGGAGATATACTACGCTCTCAGAAAACTGACGGGAATGGACCCTCTCTGGGGAATCGTAACGGGAATCCGTCCGGTGAAGATGACCGGAGAGTTGATGCGTCAGCTAAAAGATTCTGACGCCACAAGGAGAAAACTGAGAGAGTATTATTGCATCACTCCGGAAAAGGTGGACTTGGTAATGGATATTTACCACTATCAAAGGGAAGTCTTTGGAGAACCGGACAATAACTCTGTGGGTATCTATATCGGAATACCATTTTGTCCTTCCAGATGCTACTATTGCTCCTTTACCTCCAATCAGGTTGGAGAAGAGGAAATGGCTCCCTATATGAAGGCTCTTCGTCGGGAAATCGACTTTGTAGGAGATTTGATGGAGGAAAGAGGGTTGGTAGCGGAGTCCATCTATATCGGCGGTGGTACTCCTACAACTTTGCAAGCGGATCAACTGGGAGGTTTTCTCGGCCATGTGAAGGACAGAATCTTCGGGGCATTTACGAAGGAGTTTACCTTGGAAGCGGGTAGGGCGGATACGATTACGGAGAAAAAACTCTTGCTGGCCAAGGCTGCAGGGGTGGACCGCATCAGCATTAACCCGCAGACGCTCAAGGAAGAGACCTTGATTCGCATCGGGAGGAATCATGATGTCCTCCAAGTGAAGAGAGCATTTGAGACCGCCAGAGAGGTGGGATTCAAGGCAATCAATACCGATGTGATCGCCGGATTGCCGGGAGAAAGCCCGGAAGATTTTTCTCGCACACTGGAAGGCATTTTAGAAATGGATCCGGAAAATATAACCATTCACTCCTTGGCGGTAAAGAGGGCTTCCGGCCTTGCCATGGAGGATAAGGAATACCATTACAAACAAGGAGAAACCGTTTCCGGGATGTTGGACCATGGACGACTTGTCATGAGGAAAGAAGGGTACAGGCCCTACTATCTATACAGACAGAAGCATATGTCCGGAGCCCAGGAAAATATCGGCTACTGCAAGGAAGGGACAGCAGGACTGTACAACGTGAGAATTATGGATGAGCACCAGACAATCATCGCCATGGGTGCCGGCGGTGTGAGCAAGGTCTACTATCCTGAGGAAAACCGATTGGAACGGGTACCCAATGTGAACAATTACCAATTATACGAAGAGAGACTTTCCCAAATGTTGGAACGCAAGAGGGAAGGATTGAACGGAGGAAGAAAAACATGTTAACCAATGCACCAAAAGGCACGAAGGATTTACTACCTGCAGATGCGTACAAATGGCAGTATGTCGAAAAGGCATTTGCGGATATTTGTGAAAGGTATGGGTTTAAGGAAATCAGAACACCCGTTTTTGAACATACGGAGCTCTTTCAAAGAGGCGTAGGGGATACGACGGATATCGTGCAAAAAGAGATGTATACCTGGGAGCAGGCCAAGAGGAGTCTTACCCTGCGACCGGAGGGGACTTCTCCCGTGGTGCGCGCCTTTGTGGAGCACAAGTTGTATGCGGAAGTACAACCTTCCAAGATGTACTACAATATTCCCTGCTTCCGATATGAGAAGCCCCAGTCAGGCAGATTGCGAGCCTTCCACCAGTTTGGAATCGAGATTTTCGGCACGGATAATCAGATGGCCGATGCGGAAGTCATCGCCTTGGGTCACGACTTCATCAGAGAGATGGGAATCAAGGATGTGGAGCTGCGAATCAACAGCATCGGTTGTCCCAAGTGTCGGGAGACTTATCGGGAGATATTGCGGGATTTCCTAGCACCCAAGTATGATGCCCTTTGCGGAACTTGTAAGGACAGGTACGAACGAAATCCCATGCGAATCCTAGACTGTAAGGCGCCGGAAGATCAGGAGTTGGTGAAGGGTGCACCGGTGATGTTGGACTACATCTGTGAAGAGTGCCAAGTGGCTTTTGATGACTTAAAGGAAAATCTGGATGCCTATGGCATCGAATATACGGTGGATCCGGGAATCGTAAGAGGGCTGGATTACTATACCAAGACTGCCTTTGAGTTTATTTCCAGAAACATCGGTGCCCAGGGCACTGTTTGCGGTGGAGGAAGATATGACCACCTAAGCGAAGAGTTGGGAGGGCCTCCCATTCCTGGCGTAGGCTTTGGTCTTGGGATTGAAAGACTTCTTCTCACCATGGAAGCAAATGGTGTGAGAATCCCTGAGCCTCAGGGTGCAGATGCCTTCATCGTTGTAATGGGCGCTGAAGCAAAGAAAGTTGGCCTTAGGCTCATGCGGACTCTTCGCCAGGAAGGTCTCAAGGTGGAGATGGATGATATGGCGAGAAATGTAAAGAACCAGTTTAAGTATGCTGACAGAACCAAGGCGATTAAGGCTATCGTCATTGGTGAGCAGGAGCTGGAAAACAATCAAGTTGCCATCCGCGACATGGAGTCGGGGGAGCAGGTTCTGGTTGGAATGGAAGATATTTTAAGTATTCTAAAGGAGAAATAAATGGGGGAAGTGTTTCGTCGGACACATATGTGCGGCAAGTTGACCGCAGGAGATATTGGGGCAAAGGTGGTTCTCAACGGATGGGTCGCCAAGCGGAGAAATTTGGGCGGACTGATATTCTGTGATATAAGGGATAAGACGGGAATCGTGCAAGTTATCTTCGGAGATAAGATACCGGAAGAGCTCTTCGCCAGAGCGGACGGTTTGCGCAGCGAATATGTTGTGGGCATCAAGGGTGTTGTAAAAGAGCGACAGTCGGTCAATCCCGATATTCCCACGGGAGATATTGAAGTGTTCGCCGATGACCTGGTTATCTATGCCAAGGCAGAGACCCCGCCCATCTATGTCAAGGATGACGACAAGGTGGATGATAATCTGCGTCTGAAATACAGGTATCTGGACCTTCGCAAGCAGAAGATGCAGGAGAACCTCACATTCCGACACAGGATTACAAAGATTTGCAGAGACTATTTTGACGAAGCCGGCTTTACAGAGGTGGAAACACCCATGCTGATCAAGCCTACGCCGGAAGGTGCCAGGGACTATTTGGTTCCCAGCAGAATCCAGAAAGGCAAGTTTTACGCTCTTCCCCAGTCCCCTCAAATATATAAGCAGCTGCTTATGGTGGGCGGGACAGATCGATATATGCAAATCGTCAAGTGCTTCCGAGACGAAGACTTGCGAGCAGACAGACAACCGGAGTTCACACAGATTGACTTGGAAATGTCCTTTGTGGATGAAGAAGATATCTATGCCATGCAGGAGGGCTTCCTCAAGAGAGTTATGAAGGAAGCAAAGGGAATCCATGTGAAGACGCCCTTCCCCAGAATGACCTATGAAGAAGCTATGGAGAGATACGGGTCGGACAAACCGGACACCCGGTTTGGCTTTGAACTGAAGAAGCTGAATCATCTTTTCGAAGACTGCGGGTTTAAAGTCTTTACCGATAACCTGGAAGCGGGAGGAGATATTCGTGGTATCTGCATCGACGGAGGCAGCGAAGTCTTCACCAGAAAGAAAATCGACAAACTGACGGAGGCCATTCGCAGCTACGGTGCAAAGGGAATGGTTTGGATCAAGGCAGGAGCTGAAATCACCTCCTCTGTGAATAAGTTCTTTTCCCAAGAACAGTTACAAGAGGTTGTGGACGAATTGGGCGGAAAGGAAGGGGACTTAATCCTCATCGTATCCGACCGAAGGCGGGTCACCTATGATGCCCTAGGGTTTTTGCGGAATCATATTGCCAAGGAATTGGGTTTGGTTTCGGAAGAGGAGTATCACTTTCTTTGGGTGGTGGACTTCCCTCTCTTTGAGATGGATGAGGAAACCGGCCAATATACGGCGATGCACCACCCCTTCACGTCTCCGAAGGAATCGGATTTGGACTCTCTGGAAAGCAACCCCGGTGCCGTGAGAGCAAGAGCCTATGACATCATTCTCAACGGTGTTGAATTGGGCGGCGGCTCCATCAGAATCCATGAAAGAGATCTTCAAGAAAGAATGTTTGCCGTCCTAGGGCTGTCCAAGGAAGAAGTGGATGCCAAGTTTGGATTTTTGGTGGAAGCATTTAAGTACGGAGCACCGCCACACGGTGGTTTGGCCTATGGATTGGACAGATTGGTCATGATTCTTTCGGGCCAGAGCAGCATCAGAGAAGTCATCGCATTCCCAAAGAACCAAGCAGCGCAATGCATGGTTTCCGGAGCGCCGTCTGTCTCCGATGCGGCTTCCTTGGATGAACTGGGTATTACCGTTATTAAAGAATAGTGGGGGTATTATTATGAGAAGAATTGGAGTTTTGGGGGGTACCTTTGATCCTGTTCATAGGGGGCATATCTCCCTCGCTCAAGATGCCATGGAACAGGCCAACTTAGACGAAGTCATTTTTATGCCGGCCAAACTGCAACCTTTTAAAGCACACGAAGAAGTAACACCGGCTGAAGATCGGATCGCCATGTTACGATTGGCGACGGAATATCTTCACGGTCTGACCTTGTCCACCATCGAAATGGATATGGAGGGGCTCTCCTATACATATTTGTCCTTGCGAAAAATCAAAAAGGCCCTAGGCCCGGATCATGAGATATTTTTCATATCCGGCACGGACACCTATATGAAGATGGGGATTTGGAGGGAAGCGGAAGCGCTTCTTACGGAAAATTCCTTTATCGTCGGCGAGAGGCCGGGGTATAAGAGTGCAGAGTTGCAGGAATGTATGAAGCTGTATGCGGACACCTACGGAACAAAGACGATTGTAATCAACAACAAGAGACTGAACATTTCCGCTACGGAAATCAGAAACAGAATAGCAGCAGGGGATAGAATTGGCGATCTGGTTCCCGAAGGGGTGGAGAGATATATCTATGACCATGAACTCTATCGATAAATTTATCGAAAATAATCTTTCGGAAAAAAGAAGAAAACATATAGAAGGCGTAAGAGCAACTGCCGTTAAGCTTGCCAAAAAATACGGCGAAGATCCAAAGAAGGCTGAAATGGTAGCCCTTTACCACGATATGTGCAGGGGAATGGACCAGAAGCAGCTAAATAAATATGTAAAGAAATTCAATCTTCCCAAGAGATATCTGGACAACGGAAACTTATCCCACGGTAAGATTGCAGCGGAACTAATGATGAGAGAGTACAAGATTACCGATGAGGATCTTCTCAATGCCGTTCGGTATCACACCACGGGAAGAGCCGGAATGTCCCTCTTGGAAAAAATCATCTTTCTTGCAGACAGCATGGAGCCGGGAAGGGACTACCAAGGGGTGGAAGAATTGAGAAAGCTGGCAAAGAAGGATATTGATAAGGCCATCCTTTACAGTTTGGATCGAACAATCTCGTATGTAAAAGATCGTAAGGTCTTTCTTGATAAAGATACGTTGGAAGCGAGAGAATGGCTCGCAAAAAAGGAGAAAATACATGAATAGTAAAGAACTGGCAAGAAGAGCAGCGGGTGTGCTAGACAACAAGAAGGGAGAAGATATCCTCATCATCGATATTGGGGAGAAATCATCCTTTGCCGATTATTTCATTTTAGCTTCCGCAGGAAGCGAAAGACAAATCGGTGCCTTGGCAGATGATGTGGAAGACGCACTGGCGGAAGAAGGCTTTGTGGTCAAGAGCATTGAAGGGACAAGGGAATCCGGGTGGATCCTCATGGACTACGGTGATATCATCGTCAACGTGCTGACCAGAGAAATGCGTGAGAGATATAACATTGAGAAAGTTTGGGTAGACTGTGAAAATTTGCCCTTGGAAGAAGAGTAAGGAACAAAGAAATGAAGGAAAAATACAACTTTAGCGAAATAGAATCCAAGTGGCAGAAGATATGGGAAGACAACAAGGCTTTTAAGGTAGATGAAAATCCGGACAAAGAAAAATACTATGTTCTGGAGATGTTTCCCTATCCTTCCGGAAAGCTACACATGGGACATGTACGAAACTACTCCATCGGAGATGTGGTGGCACGGTTTAAGAAAATGAGCGGCTTCAACGTGCTCCATCCCATGGGGTACGATGCCTTTGGTCTGCCGGCAGAAAATGCAGCCATTAAGAATAATGTAGAGCCTGCCAAGTGGACCTACAGCAATATGGACGAAATGACGCGCCAGTTCAAGGAGATGGGTCTTTCCTACGACTGGGACAGAAATCTAGCCACCTGTGATCCTGAATACTACCGATGGATGCAGTGGATTTTCATCCAATTCTATAACAAGGGACTGGCCTACAAGAAGGACAACCCGGTGAATTGGTGTCCCAGCTGTCAGACCGTTCTGGCCAATGAACAAGTAGTGGACGGCGGATGTGAGCGGTGTGACACGGGCGTAACCAAAAAGAACCTGTCCCAGTGGTACTTTAAAATAACCGATTACGCGGACCGCCTTTTGGACAACTTGGATCAGCTTACCGGCTGGCCGGACAAAGTAAAGACCATGCAGAAAAACTGGATTGGGAAGAGTTACGGTGCGGAAATTCGATTTGAGATTGAGGGCTTTGACAAGGGATTGGATGTATTCACAACCAGGGCCGATACCCTGTTTGGAGCCACCTACATGGTCCTATCACCGGAACACCCCTATTTGAAGGAACTGGTGGCCGGCAGAGAAGAAGAAAGCGCTGCCATGGAATATGTGGATCAGGTCAAGCATATGAGCGACATTGAGAGAACGTCCACGGCCAGTGAAAAGACAGGGGTATTTATCGGCAGATATGCCGTTAATCCCCTTAACGACAAGAAGATTCCCATATTCATTTCCGACTATGTACTCATGGGTTACGGAACCGGGGCAATTATGGCTGTTCCGGCCCACGATCAGAGAGACTTTGATTTTGCAAAAAAATTCAACTGTGACATCATTCCCGTTTTGGACAGTGACGACCCGGAGATCGATGTAAACGACCTGAAGGAAGCATTTGATGCCGACGGAAAGATGATTAACTCCGGCTCCTTTAACGGCATGCACAATCGGGAAGCCATGGATAAGATTATCCAATACATGGAAGAAAAGGGATTTGGACATCGCACGACCAATTATAGGTTGAGAGATTGGCTCATTTCCAGACAGCGATATTGGGGGACACCGATTCCCATGATTTACTGTGAGGACTGTGGCTGGGTTCCCGAAAAGGAAGAGAATCTTCCCGTTCTTCTCCCTAAGGACGTAGAGTTTACCGGCAAGGGAGAGTCTCCCTTAGCGACCAGCAAGACTTTCACCCAAGCTCCCTGCCCCAAGTGTGGCAAAATGGGGAAAAGAGAATTGGATACCATGGATACCTTCTTGGATTCCTCTTGGTACTTCCTGCGGTATTGCGATGCCAAAAATGATAAGGAAGCCTTTGCATATGATAAAGTGAAATATTGGATGAACGTGGACCAGTACATCGGTGGTGTGGAACATGCCATCCTGCATTTGATGTATGCGCGATTCTTCCAGATGGCATTGTATGATTTGGGCTATGTGAGCACGGAGGAACCCTTCAAGAACCTGTTGACCCAGGGAATGGTTCTAAAGGATGGGTCCAAGATGAGCAAATCTGCGGGAAATGTGGTGAGCCCTGCGGAAATCATAGGAAGATATGGAGCCGATACGGCGCGTCTCTTCATCTTATTTGCGGCGCCCCCCGACAGGGAGTTGGACTGGTCGGATCAAGGTGTAGAAGGGTGCTATCGATTCCTCAATCGAGTTTATCGAATGGTCTATGATTTTGTGGAAGCCTACGGAAGTGGCACGTCCACAGATCAAACGAAGAATAAGGCGGACGAAGAGCTGCAGTATGTTCTTCATACCACCATCAAAAAGGCCACCGGCGATATCGGTGACAGGTTCAATTTCAACACTGCCATCAGTGCCGCCATGGAATTGGTCAACGCTATGTATAAATACAAGGTGGGAGAGGTTAACGAAGCCTTCTTTAGAGGCGTCATTGAAAAATTGATTCTCATCTTGTCTCCCTTTACACCTCATATCTGTGAGGAAATGTGGCAAAGCATTGGGAGAGAAACTTCGGTCTACAATGAGGCATGGCCGAAATATGATGAAGGTGCCCTAATGAAGGACACCGTAGAAATTGTTGTGCAGATCAACGGCAAGGTCAAGGATAAGTTGCATGTTGCCACCGGTCTGAGCAAGGACGAATTAGAAAGGACAGCTATGGAACAAGATAGTGTTGTGGCTTTGGTCGGAGATAAGAACGTAGTAAAAGTAATCGCCGTACCCAACAAGCTGGTCAACATTGTTGTGAAATAGTGTTCCATTGAAAAGGACGGTTTATGAACACAAACAAAAGAAGCAGATCGAGTAAGGACGGAAGAAATACGTTAAAGGTGATTCCCTTGGGAGGACTGCAGGAGATCGGAAAAAACCTGACAGTTCTGGAGTATGAGAATGAAATGATTCTCATAGATTGCGGCATCGCCTTCCCCACGGACGAAATGTATGGGATTGATGTAGTTATTCCTGATTTTACCTATCTCAAAGAAAATGCAAGCAAGATTAAGGGCTTGTTTATTACCCATGGTCACGAAGACCATATCGGTGCCATCCCTTATCTGGCAAAGCACATGAATGTTCCCATATACGGGACGGCCCTTCCCTTAGGCTTGCTGAAAAACAAGTTGGAAGAACATGGGTTGAAGGGAAAGTTGAATAAAATTGAGCCGGGGAGCAGAATCAAAGCCGGCAAGTTTACGGTGGAAGCCATAAGGGTAACCCACTCCATTGCCGACGCCGTATGCTACTGTATTGAGACACCGGTGGGAAGAGTCTTCCATACCGGAGACTTTAAGATTGACTATACACCAGTGGACGGTGAACCCATCGATTTGGCGAAATTGGCGGAAATTGGAAAGAAGGGCGTTCTTCTCATGATGTCCGACAGCACCAATGCCACACGAAAGGGCTACACCAAATCGGAGAAGTTGGTCGGACAGGCGCTGGAAAACATATTCCGCAACTCGGAATCCAGAATCATCATCGCCACCTTTTCCTCCAACGTCCATCGTATCCAAAAGATCGTGGACCATGCGGTACAGTTTAAGCGAAAGGTAGCGGTCTCCGGGCGGAGCATGCTCAATGTGGTTTCTCTGGCTCAGGAACTGGGCTACTTGAAGGTTCCCGACGGCGTCCTGCTGGACGTGAACCGCACCAGGAAGATTCCCGACAAGGAATTGGTCATTATCACCACGGGGAGCCAAGGAGAGCCCATGAGTGCACTGAGCCGAATGGCCCGCTCCGAGCATAAGGCGATTCAAATCAAGCGAGGGGATCAGATCGTACTGTCCTCAACGGCGATACCGGGAAATGAAAAGCTGGTGTCCAACGTGGTGAACAAGCTCTTTGAAAAGGGAGCGGAAGTAATCTACTCGGACATTGCAGATACCCATGTGTCGGGCCATGCGGCGGAAGAAGAGTTAAAACTAATCTTCTCCCTCATCAAACCAAAGAATTTTATGCCGGTTCACGGGGAGTACAGACATTTGAAAGCCCATGCAGACATTGCGCGAGATATGGGAGTGGAAGGGAACAACATCTTCCTACTGGAAAACGGCGACGGACTCTTCCTCACAAAGAACACGGTGAAATACCACCACGGCATTACCCAGACGGAAGGTGTCATGGTGGACGGCCTGGGTGTGGGAGATGTTGGAAATATCGTTCTCAGGGACAGAAGACTTCTTTCCGAGTCGGGACTAATTATAGTGGTGGCTTCCATCGATCATGTCAGTCGAAAGGTGGTATCCGGTCCCAACTTGATTACCCGAGGATTCGTCTATGTACGAGAAAACGAGGATTTAATGGACCAAGCCACCATGATTGCAGAGAGTGCATTAGAGCGATGTGAGGCGGACGGTAATACTGATTGGAACAATATGAAGGCCGCCCTTAGGGACGATCTTCGCAGATTCTTATATAGCAAGACCCAGAGAAATCCGGTAATCTTGCCGATATTTATGGAAGTATGAGAAAGGGATAGGTGATTACAATGAATGTTTATGATGAAGCGCACAATTTGGAAAGAGCCATTCGTGAATCGGAGGAGTACAAACAGTATGCGGCAGTAAAGGCAAAAGTAGCGGAGCGAAGCGAACTGAATGATATGCTCAAGGATTTTCAGGCCAAGCAAATGGCGGTACAGGCCAAGCAGATGATGGGTGAGGAAATCCAGGAAGACATGATGCAGAACATACAGAATCTGTATGCCATCATTGCAAAGGATCCCCTTGCGTCGGAGTACTTGCAGTGCGAGATGCGGTTTTCCATGATGATGCAGGATGTATATAAGATTTTAGGAGAAGTGATTGGAATTGATGGTTAAGAAGCCGGAAGAGTTATTGAAAATTATGAAGGCATCCGCCATGGGAGACCTTTGCTTTGAGCACATGCTGGACTTTGTGAAGGTTGGAATGACGGAGTTGCAGGTTGCCGAGGAAATCGAAAAGACATTGGCAAAGCTGGGAGGAAAGGGTTTATCTTTCCCCACCATTTGTGTCAGCGGCGAACGAAGCAATCTTCCCCACGGAGAGCCTACGGACAAGGTGATTGCCCACGGCGATTTCGTTACCATGGACTACGGAACCATGGTGGACGGATATTGCGGCGATATGACCAGAACCGTCGCCATGGGTGAGGTTACGGAGGAGCAACAAAAGGTTTACGATGTAGTGCTTCGCGCCCAAGAGGCAGCCTTAAATGCGGTATGTGCAGGTGTTGCCTGTGCCCACGTTGATAAGGTGGCAAGGGATATTATCCGCGAGGAAGGGTACGGAGAGTACTACATTCACGGAACCGGACACGGTGTAGGAACTTTGGTTCACGAGCCACCTACTCTCAATGCCAAAAGTGAGGAAATTTTAGATGAAAATATGGCGGTAACCGTGGAGCCGGGAATTTATATACCGGGCAAGTTCGGCGTCCGTATAGAGGACTTGGCAATCGTAACAAAATTTGGTATAATTAGCACCGTAAAATCCACTAAGAAATTGATAATATTATAGTACGAATGGAGAGAGCAAATGATATATGCAGGAGATTTTAGAAAAGGTATAACCTTCCAAATAAACGGAGAGCCCCATGTAGTGCTGGATTTTCAGCATGTGAAACCGGGAAAGGGTGCTGCATTTGTCAGAACCAAATATAGAAATATTTTGACCGGGGCAACCAGGGAAGAAGCATTCAACCCCAATGACAAGTTCCCCAAGGCTCTCATTGAAACAAAGACCATGCAGTATCTATATTCCGACGGTGAATTATTCTATTTCATGGACGAGGAAACCTACGAACAGATTCCCATCAGCCAAGAGATGGTGGAGGATGCCATGAAGTACCTGAGGGAAAACGATGAGGCGACCATTAAGTTCTACAACAATGCACCCTTCCTTGTGGAAGCACCCAACTTTGTAGACTTAAAGGTGGTTGAAACAGAGCCCGGCGTTAAGGGAGACACGGCCACCAATGTGACAAAGGCGGCAACCGTTGAAACAGGCGCAGTCATACAGGTCCCCATCTTTATTGAAGAAGGTGAAGTCATTCAAATCGATACCAGAAGCGGTGATTATCTGGGCAGATCTAAATAAAAGTTTCCAGGGGACGTATGGCTATGCGTCCCTGATTTTTTCCAAAGGAGAGCAAATGAATAATAAAAGAATGATAATCCTGATCATCGGCATTATCGCGGGACTTGTGATAGGAGGGTTTATTACTTATTCCATCTCCGGTTCACCGGTGGACGAGGAAGATAAAAATACGGTTCTCGTGCGCATAGAGCAGGGAAGCGGAACGGGCCAAATTGCTACTGCCCTATTGAAAGAAGACCTGATTCGCAGTGATATTTTTTTCAAGTTACATTCCAAGATAGGGGGATTTGATGGGAAATATCAAGCGGGAACCTATGCCTTTAGTAAGTCCATGTCCATGAAGGAAATGATGGTCGCCATGCGAGACGGCGACACGGCAGGTAAGACTTTCCAAGTGATTGAAGGGATGACCATTGACAAGGTGGCGGACCAGTTGGAGGCAGAAGGAATTGTAACAAAGGCGGACTTTTATCGTGAGGTGGAAGAGGGTGAATTTGATTACCCCTTCATGGAGTATCTTCCCAAGGGACCCACAAGGCTGGAAGGATTTCTATATCCCAACACCTATGAGGTTCCCGTTGACGCTACTGCCCACGAGGTAGTAGATGTGATGCTTCGCGGCTTCGACAGTGCTGTAGGTGAGAAATACTATAAAGAGGCGGAGAAGCAAGGAAAGAACATCTACGAAGTGATTATTGTCGCATCCATCGTTGAAAGAGAAGCGGCCAAGAAGGATGAGAAGCCTAAGGTGGCAAGCGTCATTTACAATCGTCTGAAGATCGACATGCCCCTGCAGATGGATTCCATTATTTCCTACATCCACAAGGAGGATAAGATTAGAGCCACTTACTCGGATATTGCCGTAGAGTCACCCTTTAATCCATACACAAACAAAGGATTGCCGCCGGGTCCCATCTGTGCGCCGGGCGTAGAGGCCATTGAAGCAGCCCTCCATCCGGAGGACACCAAGTATCTCTATTTTGTAGCGATGCCGGAACTGGATGGAAGCAACGTATATTCGGAAACATACGAGGACTTCCTAAAGGACAAGGCCGCATTTGATAAGGCATATGAAGAATACATTAAGGAGAACCCGGAGAAACAATAGTGAATATTATCAATGAAGATGTAACCGAATATATAGAAAACTACTACCAGCCACTAAACGAGGAACTGGGGAAAATCCGTGCTTACGGAGAGAAAAGGCTGATCCCCATTATTTTACCGGATACAGAGATGTTAATTTTGTCTCTTCTCCATATGATCAAACCGAAGAATATTCTCGAAATTGGCACCGCCATCGGCTATTCCGCTATGGTCATGGCGACGGCTATGCCGGATGCAAAGATTGTGACCATAGACAATGATATCCGCGGTGTAGTGAAAACCAGGGAACAGGCAGAGACAATGGGAATGTCAGATCGCATCAGAGTCATCCATGGAGATGCGGCAAAATTGCTTCATGAGCCTGACCCTGAGACAGTTGCCGACGACGGAAATCCCTATGACTTTGTATTTATCGATGCGGGGAAGAGCCATTACAAGGAATTTTGGGACGGTGCAAGATCTCTGTCTGGAAAAGGAACGGTGATTCTCTGCGATAATGTCCTCATGAAGGCCATGGTCGTAGACGATCGATACGATGAAGAAGGTGATTTTAAGACCAGCACCAGAAAGATGAGAAGCTTTATTGACTATATGATGGGCTATCCGGGGATACAAACTTCCCTGTTGCCCGTTGGAGACGGAGTGAGTATCAGCTATGTCAAATAAGATAGAACTGTTGGCACCGGCAGGTGACTTGGAAAAACTTAAAATTGCAGTGGATTATGGTGCGGATGCCGTATATTTTGGTGGAGAGGACTTCAGCCTTCGTGCGGGAGCCGATAATTTTTCTCCAGAGGAAATGAAGGAAGGCATTGCCTACGCCCACGAGAGAGGGAAGAAGTGCTATCTGACAGTGAATATCTTCCCCCACAACGAGGATATCCCTGCCTTGGAGAAATTTGCTAAAGAAGTTGCCCATTATCACTTGGATGCCTTCATAGTTTCTGATCCGGGCGCTATGGCCATCCTGCGAGAAGCCATGCCCGATGCAGAAATCCACATCAGCACCCAGGCTAACGTGACCAACTACAGAACGGCCCTCTTTTGGTACAATCAAGGTGTTCGCCGAATTGTGTTGGCAAGGGAAATGAGCCTTGCGGACATTGGTGAGCTGAGGGAGAAGATACCGGAGGATATGGAAATTGAAGCCTTTGTTCACGGCGCCATGTGTATTTCTTATTCGGGAAGATGCCTCTTGAGCAATTTTATGGTAGATCGGGATGCCAACAGAGGTGCCTGCGCCCATCCCTGCCGTTGGAAGTATTCCCTTGTAGAGGAAAAACGACCGGGAGAATACTATCCTGTGGAGGAAGATGATCGAGGAACATACATCATGAACTCCGGGGATCTCTCCATGATCGGTCATATACGGGAGCTGGGGGAAGCAGGAGTGACTTCTGCGAAGATAGAAGGAAGAATGAAGAGCGTATTCTATGTGGCTACTGTTGTTGCCGCCTATCGCAGAGCCATTGACGCATATTACAAGGGAGAGGAATTCCGTGAAGAATGGCGGGAGGAGGTCTCCAAAGTCAGCCATCGGGAGTTTACCACAGGTTTTTATTTTGATAAGCCCACCCATGAAGATCAGGACTACAAATCCAGCGCATATCAAAGGGACTACTCCTTTGTGGGAATCGTAAAGGCATACAATCCGGATAGCAAAATTGCCATTGTGGAGCAGAGAAACAAGATGACGGTGGGGGAGGAGATTGAAATCTTCGGTCCCGGAAAGGACTTCTTCACGCAAAAACTGGAGAGGTTACAGGACGAAGAAGGCAATGATTTAGACAGCGCACCCCATCCACAGCAGATTCTGCAGATAAAAATGAATGAACCGGTGGAACCGGGGTTCATATTGAGAAAGAGGAAAGAGGTTTAAAATGGAAGTCAACCCCGACACGGGATTACTACTTGTTATTGAAATCGTATTTATTGTTATCAGCCTGATTATCGGCGGTCTTCTGGGGGCTGCAGATACGGCCATGACCATGGTCAATCGGAACCAAATCAGGGTGCTTGCCGACGAAGGGGACAGCAGGGCGAAGCGATTGGTGAAAATCTTCGATGCCCCCAACAAGTTCTTCACCGTGGCGCTCATGGTCATTGTATTCTTGGGTTTTCTCTCCATTGGAATCACCACGAAGACCTTTGGTGTCCTGTTGGGAAACAGACTGACGGAATGGGGACTCCCCTATGGCAGCGTTTTGGCAATCTTGGCCATCACCATTGTGATTTCTACGTTCTTTTTGATCTTCGGCTTTCTCTATCCCAAACAAGTTGCCTTGCAACACACGGAGAGTGTCGCTTTGGCATTATCCGGATATGCTCAGTTCTTTTCCAGACTGTGTGCACCCTTTGTGGCCATATGCAGCGGACTCACCAACCTGTTCCTGAAGATTACCGGACAGGAAACGGGAATCCGAGACGCGTTCTTCTCGGAAGAAGAAATCATGTCCATGTTGGAAGTGGGCCAGGAGGAAGGTGTATTAAAGGAAGAGGGGAAGAAGATGATCGACTCTATCTTTGCCTTTGACGATAAATTGGCATATGAAGTTATGACACCGCGAACTGATGTGTTTTCTATTGACATTGACGACGAACCGGAAGAGTACTTGGACCAGCTCATGGAGATGCGCTATTCCAGAATCCCTGTCTATGAGGATGACAGTGACAATATCATCGGTATCTTGAACATCAAGGACTTCCTCATCAAGGCGAGAGAAAACGGCTTTGAAGGGGTTATATTGCGAGACATCTTGAGGACACCCTTCTTTGTTCCGGAGACCAAGAATATCGACAGCCTCTTCTTTGAACTGCAGAAACAGAAACAGCATATTGCCATTCTCATTGACGAATACGGTGGATTCTCGGGAATTGTCACCATGGAAGATATGGTGGAGGAAATCATGGGCAACATCGATGACGAATATGATGAAGAAGAGTCCCAGATCGAACAGTTGGGAGAAAATGTCTACCGCATTGATGGTTTCATGGACTTGGATGATATTAACGATGAATTGGGAACCCATTTGGAATCGGATAACAGTGAGACCATTGGCGGTCTTCTCATAGAAATCTTGGGTGAAATACCCGATGAGGATCAAGAGGAGGAATTGGTCGTTTCCCTTGGAAATATCCTGTTCACGATCCAGTCGGTCATGGATCGAAGAATTGCAAAGGTAAAAATGGAAATTATGGAGATTTCCGAGGACGGAGAAGAGGAAGATAAGAAAGGAACCGAGGATAAGGAATGAAGGTAGCATTTCACACTCTAGGCTGCAAGGTCAATCAATACGAGAGTGAAGCGCTGGGAGAACAGTTCAAGAAGGCCGGCCACCAAATTGTAGGGGATGATGGGTATGCGGATGTATATGTCATCAACACCTGCACCGTGACCGGTCTTGCTGACAGAAAATCTCGGCAATATATTCGCCGCATGAAGAAAATCAATCCCCAGAGCATCGTAGCTGTGGTTGGTTGCTATGCCCAAGTGAGTCCTGATGAAGTTGCTGCCATGGAAGATGTAAACATCGTTGCGGGAACAAATGAGAAACAGCACTTATTGGAGTATGTGGAATCATACCAAAACGAGGAAACGGAAACCTACATCAGGCCCTATGAAGAACTGTCCCGGTATGAAGGGAGTGGCATCCTTGAATCTACGAGCTTTAGAACCAGAGCCCACATTAAAATTCAGGAAGGCTGCGATCGCTTTTGCTCCTATTGCATTATACCCTACGCCAGAGGACCTGTTCGAAGTAGGAGGCGAGAAGAAATCTTACAGGAAGCCGATTCTTTGGTAAAAAACGGATACAAGGAGATCGTCCTTACGGGAATCAATACGGCTTTGTATGAAGATCTTCCCGGCTTACTTCAAGAACTGGATCAGATGGAAGGGAACTTTAGGGTTCGCCTGTCTTCCTTGGAGCCTACGGTGGTGGATGAAGCATTTATCAAAGAGATACTCAAGTCCAAGCGACTGTGCCATCATCTTCATCTTTCCTTGCAAAGCGGGAACAATAGAGTTCTAAAAGAAATGAATCGAAACTACGACAGGGAGACATATATAGGTATTACGGAAACCTTAAAGAAATTCGATCCCCTCTATGGTATCACCACTGACATTATCGTTGGATTTCCGGGAGAAACAGAGGAAGACTTTCAAGATAGCTTAGAACTGGTGGAGGAAGTGGGTTTCTGCAAGGTCCACGCTTTTTCTTATTCCAAGAGAAAGGGTACCGAGGCGGCGATGATGAAAAATCAAGTTCCCTCAGCCGTTAAGAAGGAGCGGAGCAAAGCGCTCATGGAGAGAGGTCGGTGGGTGGCAGAATCGTTTTTTCAAAGAAACATCGGAAAGGAAACGCAGGTGCTCTTTGAAGTGGAGGAAGGGGACTACTTGACCGGTTACACGGATAACTATATCAAAGCATATTTGCCTCTGATAAAAGGCATTTCTTGTTTGAATGAATTGTTGGAAGTACGCATGGTATCTCTCTATGGGGACGGGGTCATTGTAGATGTCTGAAAAGCGCAATCGTTTGACAAAGGTTTTGGGAAGAACGGATATCATCGCCCTAGGCTTTGGGACCATGGTTGGTTGGAGTTGGGTGGTTTTGACCACTACATGGCTTACCGATGCAGGCTTTTGGGGAACCATTACGGCCTTCCTCGTAGGTGCCCTGCTGATTTTGGTCGTGGGTTTGGCTTACGGCGAATTGACAGCTGCTCTGCCACTATCCGGTGGCGAGTTTGTCTATGCCTATCGGTCGGGAGGAAGGTCTTTTAGTTGGCTGGTAGGTTGGACCATGACTTTGGCATATTTGGGCGTTGCTGCTTGGGAAGCCATTGCCATTTCCACAGCACTGAACTATATTATTCCCCTACCTTCCGCATGGTTGCTTTGGGAAATTGCAGGCTATTCCGTTCATCTATCCTGGGCGCTGATAGGAATTATCGGTGCTGCACTGGTGACCGTTCTCAACCTGTTTGGAACTCGGCCTGCCGTTATTTTTCAGGTAATGGCAACGGCCGCCGTCATGGCCATGGGAATCATGTTTCTTCTAGGCTCTATTACCTTTGGTAGTATAGACAATGCGGGGCCTTCTTTTACCACGCCTTCCGGTTTTTTTGTAGTTCTCTTAGTGATTCCTTCCATGCTCATCGGTTTTGACGTGATTCCCCAGTCAGCTGAGGAAATGAATATTTCCCCACGTAACATTGGCAGGATGCTGGTGGTATGCATCATTATTTCTGTAGCATGGTATCTTATGGTCATCATCGGTGTAGCCTTGGGCGCGCCTGCTGAGGTACGATTATCCGGGGAACTACCCACCGCTGATGTTATCAGCCACCTCTATGGAAATGAAGCCTTTGGAACGGTTCTCATCATTGTTGGGATTCTAGGGATTTTCACCAGTTGGAACGGTTTCTTCCTTGGAGCAACCCGTCTGATATTTGCTATGGGAAGAGCACGGATGCTTCCTAAGGTCTTTGGAAAAACAGGTAAAAAATACCAAACGCCCTGGGCGGCCATCTTGGTGGTGGGAAGCATTTGCATGATAGCACCTTTGTTTGGGGCCAATGCCTTGATTTGGCTTGTGAATATCAGTGCAATCTGTTCCCTTTTTGCCTATTGTTGCGTGACCCTATCTTTTATTTTATTGCGCATAAAGGAACCGGAACTCCATCGACCCATTAAAATCAGGGGTGGCATGGGTTTTGGAATAGCAGTTTTGGTGGCAGTGGTTGTCTACTTTGCTCTGTACATCATCATAGCGGTGAAAGTAAGCGATTATTCCTTTGAGGCATTGGCCATCGTTATTTGGATGGTCTTTGGAATCATCTTGTTCCGATCCTCAAAAAAAGGGAACAAATCCATAACGGAAAGAGAGAGAGAAATCTTGGTTTTTGGCGAGGAGCTGGCTCGGTTCAACAGGGAGAAGGTAAAGGGATGAAACGACGACGACTGGCATTCTTAATAGGGATACCCATCATACTGTCCTTGATATTCCTCTTCTGGTATGCCTCAAAAAATGATATGTACCAAGCCGATGAACCGAAAGGCGAGGGGATTATACTGAATGAAAAGGAAGTGGAGTGGGTGAAAGACCATTCTCCGGTGCGCTTGTCTGTGGACTCTTCGTTATTGTACTTTAATGAATCCGGTTTTCTGGAGACCTATCTGAATCTCCTGGTTGAAGATGTAGACCTGTCAGTTACATTGTCGGGAGAAGATTACGGAACCTTGGTGGTGGTCAACAATGCAAACAGAGAAGAATTGACTCGTGACCTCATTACCAAACCTCTTTTCCAGATAGAAGGGCGACTGTACAAACGCAGTGGATTCCAGGAGAAGGAGGAATACACGGGAATTGCACTGAAAGGCGATTTCACGGATTCGGAAAAGCGGAGATTGCGATACAAAGACAATCCCATCATCATCACAGAAGTGAAGAACCCAAAGGAAGCTGTTGCAGTTGCTGAAAGAGAGGAAAGTGACTTCATCCTGGGGGATACTAATGCTATTGGTAGTGCCCTTCTATGGGCAGACTTGCAAGATCGCTATGAAGACATAGGCCATAAGGTCTTTGAGAACAATGTGTGCATTGTCGTTCCGAAAGAGCATGCAATCTTTTTTGATATCTTAAATGAGTGTATTATTCAGGCACCCAAGGAAGTCTATTTGGATAACACCAAGTTGAAGACGGGGTACTCTCCGATGGTGGGTGTTTCGGAAAATAAAAATTCCTATAACATAGTCATGCTTGTTATCATCTTTTTGACGGTCTTCGGTGGTTTCTTTATTTACTACTTATCTACAAGGAACTTGTACGATGAACTGACTGTGCGAATGGAACAGCTGACTGAGAGCAAGAACGAGATGCAGACGACCTTCAATGGGGTTTCCTCCTTTATGGCGGAGCTGGACCGCCAGGGCAGAGTTCTCATCATGAACAGATATATGCGAGAATCCTTGGAGTTGACAACCGGTGAAGCAGCGGAAAAACATATTTGCGATGTCATGGGAATCGATCCTTCCGATGGTGCTATGATCAGGAAGTTGATTTCCAGAGTGGCTGCAGGAGAGTATGTGGAAACCTACGCTGCAACGGTAGGCAGCAAAACCTTTGATATTCAGATTTATCCCATAAGAAACCAGAGACTCGATGTGGAAAAACTTCTCTTCATGGGAGCCGATGTAACTGAGGTAAAGATTGCCCAAAGGCAGATGCTGCAACAGAACAAGATGATTGCCGTGGGACAACTGGCTGCCGGTGTCGCCCATGAAATTAGAAATCCCCTGGGACTCATTCGCAATTACTGTTATGTACTCAAGAACATTGATGATGATGAGAAGAAGAACCAAGCAATTCTCATGATAGAAAAGGCAGTGGAGACCTCCGGGGAAATAATCACGGCTCTCTTGAACTTCTCCAGAGTATCCCAAGGAGAGTTTGAAATAATCAATATCGTTTCCCATATGGAATCGGTCATCCTCATCAACGAAGGGATGTTGAAAAAGAAAAAAATCGAATTATCCATAGAATCAGACGGAGAATATGTTGTGCGGGTGAAGAAGGAATCCTTTGACATGATCTTCATTAATCTTCTCAGCAATGCAGTGGATGCCATCTCAGACAGCGGCCATATTACCGTGAAACTGTGGGCGGAAGGTAAAATGCTCTATATGGATGTATCGGATACCGGAAGTGGCATCGAAAAAGACGCACTCAACGATATCTTCAATCCCTTTTTTACCACGAAGGGAAGCACCCATGGGAATGGATTGGGGCTGTATATCGTGTATAATGAGGTGGAGAAAATGAATGGAAGCATCAGGGTAGAAAGCATCGTTGGAGAAGGTACGACCTTTTCCCTGCGACTGCCCATATTGGAGGAGGAAGGAAGATGACCAAGTTGGAAATATTGGTGGTGGATGACCAGCAGGACCACTGTGAAGTACAGAAGATGATTTTGGAAAGCAAAGGCCATCACGTGCAAACCTGCAACTCGGGAAAAGAGGCCTTATCCATCATCAACAATTATGACTTTGATCTTCTCATAACGGACCTATCTATGCCGGAAATGGATGGAATTGAGCTTCTCAGAAAGGTGAAGTCCAACGGCAAAGAAATACAGGTCATCTTGTTAACCGCATACGGTACTATTGAAAGAGCAGTAGAGGCCATGAAATTAGGGGCTTACAGTTATGTGACCAAGGGAAGTGACCCGGAGGAACTCCTACATGAAGTGGAAAAGCTGGCGGAGATAAAGAGAATCCAAGAAGAAAACACAAGGCTAAAGGTAAAGATTGGTAAGAATCCTGCCATGCTCCATACACAAAACCGGGAGTACAAGCAACTGCTTACCTTGGCAGAGCGTGCCGCAAAGAGTGAATCCAACATTTTGATTTACGGAGAAAGCGGATCGGGAAAGGAAGTTCTTGCCGCCTATATTCATGAACACAGCAATAGGAGCAAGGAGAATTTCATGGAACTCAACTGTCAGGCTCTGTCTGAAAGTTTATTGGAATCGGAGCTGTTTGGCCATGAAAAGGGATCCTTTACGGGTGCTGACAGAAAACACATCGGCCTCTTTGAGGCATCGGCAGGGGGAACGCTGTTTCTGGATGAAATCGGTGGCATCTCTCCCAATCTGCAGAGTAAGTTGCTGAAAACCATTGAAAACAAGCGTGTCTATCGCCTGGGTAGCACGGTGCCCATTGATACGGATTTTCGTCTCATAACGGCGACCAATCGTGACCTGAAGGAGGACATGGAGAAAGATATGTTTCGCAGCGACCTTTTCTACAGAATCAGCACCATAGTGCTGGAAATTCCTCCTCTTCGCAAAAGGAAGGAGGATATTCCTCTTTTCGTAGAACATTTCTTAGGGCTGTATCAGCGTGAAATGAAAAAGAAAATCTCCGGCGTGGAAGAGGAAGTGAAGATCTTGCTGCAAGAGTACGATTATCCGGGAAACATAAGAGAACTTAAGAATATCATAGAGCGGATGATGGTACTGTCCGAAGACGGAATCATTCGCAAGGAGTATTTGCCGGGCGATTTGGGAAAGAGCAGGGAAAAGCCCCGGGACACTATCATTCCCAAGGAAGAGGATACCTTAAGAGATTACCGAAGTAAGGCGGAAGCGGTCTATATCTCTCATCTGATTCAGACATACAATGGTGACTTGGAGCTGGTTTCCAAGGTGTTGGGCATCACCAGAAGGCAACTGTTTAATAAGATGAAGGCCTACGATATAGAAAAATAGATAATTGGCACACTTCTTGTACTATTAGTAGATAACCTTAGAGAAAGGAAATGTGTAGAATTCAGAAAAATCAAGCATTTCAGCATTTCTCAATGGGTATACCGGAAATATATTTCTCAAAATAATAGGAAATTTATTTCCAATCCGCAATTATTTACTATATTTTAGGAGAAGGAGTGATTTTTATGAGTCAACAAGAAGGAAGACAAGAACTAAAAAAAGCCCTGAACATGAAAGATGTTTTGGCTCTGGCCTTCGGAACCATGATTGGTTGGGGCTGGATTATGTTGGCCGGCGCATGGGTTGGCAACGGCGGAACCATAGGTGCCGTTTTAGCTTTTACCTTGGGCGGTATTATGGCTGTCTTCGTAGGATTGACCTACGCAGAGCTAACGCCTGCATTACCGCTGGCCGGTGGTGAACTGGTATTTTCCTATAGAGCAATGGGTTACAACGCATCCTGGTTTACAGGCTGGATGATTACCCTTGCCTACTTAGGAGTCGCTGCTTGGGAAGGCCCTGCTTTAGCCAATGCTCTAGGCTTTCTCTTTGGAGGCTTGCTGCCAGAATTAGGAGTTCTCTATGAGATTCAGGGATCGGAAGTTACGGGAATCTTCCTGGTCATCGGTTGTCTGGGTGCTTTGATAATGACCTTTATCAACTATAGAGGTGCAAAGGCTTCTGCTGTTTTCCAGACGACAGCAACTATCGCCATGGCCATAGGCGGTATTGCATTCTTCGTTAGTGGAACCGTCACAGGAGAATTATCCAACTTGGCCCCGCTGTTTACAGACGGAAAAGGTTTTGTTGCAGTTGTTTTGGCAGTTCCCGCAATGTTCGTAGGATTTGACGTTATCCCCCAGGCTGCTGAGGAAATGAACATTCCCCTTGGAAAAATTGGAAAAGTTATGATTATTGCCATCGTTATGGCTGCAACTTGGTATATCATCATGATCTTAGGTGTTGCTATTTCTACACCGGGAGATGTACTGGCTGGGTTTAACGCTGATCCGGATGCAGTCCCAGTAGCTAACTGCTTTGCTTATGCACTTGGAAATCCAGTGTTCGGAAAACTCATGATTATCGCAGCTATGTGCGGAATCTTGACTTCTTGGAACGGCTTTATTGTTGGTGCATCCAGAGTTATCTTTTCCATGGCAAGAGCACACATGTTGCCCGGAATCTTTGCAAAAGTACATCCCAAATTCGGTGCTCCTACCGCAGCTATCCTGTTGGTAGGTATTGTAACAGTTCTTTCACCGCTTCTTGGTAAGAGTGCATTAAGCTGGTTTGTAAATGCTGCGGCATTTGGTACTGTAGTTGCCTACTTTATGGTATCTCTTTCCTTCTTAATTTTAAGGAAAAAGGAGCCGGATTTGGAGAGGCCCTTTAAGATTAAAGCGGGACCTTTGGTGGGCGTTCTAGCAGTGGTTGTAGCACTTTTCTTTATCTCTCTGTATCTGCCTCTGTATAGTCCAACGCCCTTGCAACCCATTGAGTGGAGCCTTGCTGGCGGATGGATTGTCTTAGGGATCATATTGTTTGTTATTAACAAACTTGGTCCTAACGGAAAAATGAGTTCAAAAGAAACGGAATATCAGATGTTTGGAGATGAATATAAGCGTTTCTAATACGCAATTACGATTGGTGCGAAAGGGACTGTCTCATCAAATTTGAGACGGTTCTTTTCTTTGAAGAGAAAACTATGATACAATGAGTCCGAATTCAAAGAAGGAGAAACAGAGAATGCACTTAAAATATGGACCGGATGATAGAGTTCCTGTAAAACAGAGTATCGCCTACGCAGGGCAACATATCATTTTTTTTATTGCATCTGCCGTAGTAATGCCCATTATGGTTGGCTATGCCATGGGTCTTTCCCAAGAAGACGTGGGAGCCTTGCTTCAGAGAACCTTGGTTCTCTGCGGCGTTATGTCAGCCCTTCAGACCTGTTTCGGGCACAGGTATCCCATTATGGACGGACCTGCAGGACTGTGGTCCGGACTACTGATTCTCATGGCGTCTTCCATGACCACCTTCGGAAAGGACTTATCGGTTCTTCGAACTGACCTGGAAACGGGCATGATGGTGGCAGGTGCTTTGATTATGTTGTTGGTAGTCATCGGTTTGATGGGCCCCATGCTTCGACTGTTTACACCTGTAATCAACGGGGTGCTCATGGTGATGATGTCCTTGCAAATCAGCCCCAGCATCGTTAAGGGAATGACGGGTATAACGGCGGAGAACCATCTGATTGTGGGAAAAAGCGTAATCGTTTTCCTGTTTACCATGTTTCTGATTCTCTTTATCAATATGTACGCCAAGGGATTTTTCCGCAGTATTGCCACGTTTATCGGCGTCATCGCCGGTTGGATACTGTCCGCCTTGCTAGGCTTAACTACCTCTGTGGACTATTTTCATAAGGGCGTGATTACATTGCCGGAGGCCTTTGCATTTGGAAGGCCCACTTTGGATTGGGGGATTATCCTAACCTGTATTATCGCTGCCCTAGTTCTTCTGTCCATGACCTTTGCCAGTATCCACGGCATGGCGGAAGTGGTGGAAGAAGAGGTGGGACCCAAGAAGATGAAGCGGACGGTGGCACTTCACGGTTTATCCACTTTCATGGCAGGGGTTTTTCCCACGGTCGCCTTCATGCCCTATATCGCTTCCATCGGTGTGATCAAGATGACCGGTGTGGCTGCCAGAAAACCATTTTTGTGGGCATCCTTTGCCTTGATTGTTATGGGGCTGGTGGCTCCCATTGGTGCATTTTTTTCCACGATTCCCGGCAGTGTAGGCTATGCCGCCTTGGTAGTTGTCTTTGCCATGATTATGGGCCAGGGTTTCAAGGAGTTTCAAAAGGTGAAGTTTACCGATCGAGAATACTTCATTGTGGGGATTTCCATGCTCATTGGAGTGGGGGTCATGTTCCTTCCACCGGAAGCATTCGGGGCATTGCCTGAGGCAGCCGGTCACCTGCTTTCCAACGGTTTGGTAGACGGGATGATCATCGCTTTTTTAATGGAGCATGTAGTATTCAGAAAAAAAGTGTGATAAAATACAGTAAGTTCAGAACCCAAGGAGGATTGAAATGAGTGATTGTATCTTTTGTAAAATAGCGGCCAAGGAGATTCCATCCA
Source organism: Anaerovoracaceae bacterium (assembly GCA_040766105.1). GTDB lineage: Bacteria > Bacillota > Clostridia > Peptostreptococcales > Anaerovoracaceae > JAXGRD01. The sequence goes on along the minus strand of JAXGRD010000002.1, from coordinate 250,363 downwards.
AGGTGGTATACGAAGACGATGAACTTCTTTGCTTTCATGATTTGGAGCCACAGGCACCGGTGCATGTTCTTCTCATACCAAAGAAGCATATCCCTTCAACGGAGGATATTTCCAAGGAAGATGAGCCTCTTATGGGCAGGATGATGGGAAAAATCAAAGAGATTGCCCAATTACTGGAATTGCATAACGGATATCGAGTGGTCATCAACAACGGAGAAGACGGCATGCAGACCGTTCAACACCTTCACCTTCATATTTTAGGCAAGAGGAAGTTGACATGGCCACCCGGTTGATAGTATAATAGGAGAGCTGTGAGGCAAGGATTGTAACGTCAGGAGGTGAGTTAGGAATGGCACAGGTAATCGTAAAAGAAAATGAAAGCTTGGAAAGCGCGTTAAAGAGATTTAAGCGTTCTTGCGCACGTGATGGCGTTATGAGTGAACTGAGAAAAAGAGAGCACTATGAAAAGCCCAGCGTAAAGAGAAAGAAAAAGTCTGAAGCGGCTAGAAAAAAGGCAAATAAGAAATACTAATCAGAAGTAAGATCGAGGTGTGATGTGACACTGCAAGAAAGATTGATGAATGACTTCAAGGAAGCCATGAAGGCCCGAGATGACGTTCGGAAGAATACGCTGAGTTTTGCCAGAGCAGCCATCAAGCAAGTAGAGGTGGACACCAGAAAAGAATTGACAGATGATGATATCATCCCAATTCTGGCAAAACAGGTCAAGATGCGGAAAGATGCTCTGGCTGAATTTGAAAAGGCCGGAAGGACAGACCTGTCGGACTCCTATAAAGCGGAGATTGCGGTTTTGGCGGAATACCTGCCAAAGCAACTGACGACAGAAGAAATCGAGAACATCGTTGTGGCCACAGCAAAGGAAATGGGCATAAGCGGCGGAAGGCAGAACATGGGGAAACTCATGGGAGCAGTGATGCCCAAGGTAAAGGGTCTGGCCGACGGTAATACGGTTAAAGGGATCATCGAAAAGTTTCTTACATAATGAAAAACAATGACCAGATCGATATCTGGTCATTTGTGTAATAGCGGAGGAACGTGTTTGGATAAAATAATCAAAGTGCAGTTACAGGCGGGATTGGATCGAAGTGAACTCTTCGGCAACATGGATAAAAATCTCATGCTCCTAAAGGATGCACTGAATGTGGATGTGATGCAACGAGACAATGAGTTGATCATCAAAGGAGAGGCGGCAGAAAAAGCAGAAGCCGTTACCCACGAACTCATTGACATCATCACTTCCGGCGGCAAGCTGGATACACAAAAAATAAATTATGTCATTGCTTTGGTGGAAAAGGGGATGTCCTACAAAGAGGGCAACATGGATAAGGACATTATCTGCTATACCCACATGGGAAAGCCTCTCCGACCAAAGACCATGGGACAAAAAAAGTATGTGAGAGCCATTCGCGACAGGGACATCGTCTTCGGAATCGGGCCTGCGGGGACCGGAAAGACATATATTGCCGTTGCCATGGCAGTAGCCGCGTACAAGAGAAGGGAAGTCCAAAAGATCATATTGGCACGACCGGCGGTGGAGGCCGGCGAACGATTGGGATTTCTTCCCGGAGATCTTCAGGAGAAGGTGGACCCCTACTTGCGACCCCTCTATGACGCCCTTTACGATGTATTGGGAAGAGAAAGCGCCATGCGTTTGAAAGAAAAGGAAGTGATTGAGATTGTTCCCCTTGCCTATATGCGCGGGCGAACATTGGACAATTCCTTTATCATCTTGGACGAGGCGCAGAACACCACAAGAGAACAGATGAAGATGTTTTTGACCAGAATGGGTTTCGATTCTCAGGTGGTCATTACAGGGGACATTACGCAAATCGATTTGCCTAGGGGAAAGCGCTCCGGTTTGGTGGAAGCGGTAAAAGTGCTGAAGGGTGTAAAAGAGATAGAGTTTTGCTATTTGACCGATGTGGATGTGGTCAGACACCATTTGGTGAAATCCATCATCAATGCCTATGAAAGGTATCACAAGGAAAACCCGGAGGAAGAAGAATGGAGCTGATTTTTGACGGTGAACGAATTCCTTCCGACAAGGTGATTCGTTACATGGAAGAGGCGGCTGATCTTGCCTTGGAGCAGGAGAAGGTGCGCAAGGAGGATATGGAAGTGAGCGTATCCTTTGTTGATATGGAGGAAATCAGAGAACTGAACCGGATCTATCGGGATAAGGACGAGATTACGGATGTTCTGTCCTTCCCCCAGTATGAGAACATTGCACAAATCCCACCGCAGGGGAAGGTGTCCATTGGGGATGTGGTATTGTGTACGGAGCAGGCTCTTCTCCAGGCAGACGACTTCGGCCATTCACCGGAAAGAGAATTGGTTTACTTGTTTACCCACAGTATTTTTCATCTTTTGGGGTATGACCATATGGAGGATGACGCAAAGGAGCGGATGCGAAAAGTTGAAGAAAAGATCATGGAAAAGATTGGATTGCGAAAGTAGGTGAAGTTATGTACAGAGAATTGTATCTACAGGCTCAGGCAGTAAGGAAGTTTGCCTACGCACCCTATTCTGAGTTTACGGTGGGAGCAGCCTTACTTGCGGTGGACGGAACCATGTACACGGGAGTAAACGTGGAAAATGCGTCCTACGGGGCAACGATTTGCGCCGAGAGGGGTGCCTTTATGAAAGCCATCAGCGAAGGAAAAAGAGATTTTGATGCCATTGCAATTTGCGGCAATGAGGGGACGGCTTGGCCCTGTGGCATCTGTAGGCAGTTTATGTATGAGTTTAACCCGGACTTAAAAGTTATCACGGGTAGGGACGAAGAGCATTTGGAAGTGTTGGAGCTATCGGAACTGTTACCGAAAGGATTTGTGCTTTGAAGAGTGGATTTATAGGTATTGTAGGAAGACCCAATGTGGGGAAATCGACCCTGCTGAATGCTATTTTAGGGGAGAAGATTGCCATTGCGACAAACAAGCCCCAAACGACCAGAAACAGCATTCGAGGAATACTCACCGATGAGGATGCGCAGCTGGTTTTTATCGATACACCGGGGATACACAGGCCACGGACAAAGCTGGGATCCTTTATGACGGACACGGCACTAAAGATCTTCCAAGAAGTGGATGTGATCTTGTTCATCGTGGATGATGAGCTGGATGCGGGCCCGGGAGACAAGTACATTGTAGACCTTTTGAAAAACTTGGATACGCCCGTTCTTCTGCTAATCAACAAAATGGATGTCATGGAGCCGGATAAGTACCGAAAGATTGTGGAGGCGTACGATGAACTTGGAGTGTTTCAAGAAATCATTGGAGTTTCCGCTTTGAAGAACATCAATGTGGATGTCGTGGTGAATACCGTAAAAAAACTGGTAGGAGAAGGACCCATGTACTTTCCTGCTGACATGATAACGGACCATCCGGAGCGATTTATCGTCAGTGAAATCATCAGGGAAAAACTTCTTCTCTATTTAGAAGATGAGATTCCCCACGGAGTAGCGGTGGAAATAGAGAAATACGAGGAAGTACCCACCATCACGAGGATTTCCGTGGTCATTTACTGTGAGCGAAAATCCCACAAGGGCATCATCATCGGCAAAGACGGAAGGAAGCTGAAGGGTGTGGGCAAGAGTGCAAGAGAAGAAATTGAAGCTCTCTTGGGATGTAAGGTCTTCCTGGAATTATGGGTAAAAGTAAAAGAAAATTGGAGAGACAGCGATTTTGCATTGGGCAACTTTGGCTATAGGGACAGATAGGTAGCGTGCCATGTACACGGAAACAGAAGGAATCATCTTGAAGCAGACAAAGACCGTCAGAGGAAGAAGGATGGTTCTTTTGTTTTCAAAAAAATTCGGAAAAATCAGTGTAGGAAGCAATATCAACGAGAAGGGCAGAAGCAAATCCGCCTTGGCCATGAGACCCTTTACCCTTGGACGATATGAAATCTATAAGAAAGGGGATTTTTACAGCATCAATGGAGCGGAAACTATACAAAGTTTTTACTCCATCGGAGAAGATGTGGATAAGTATATGAGCGCCTGTTATGCTTTGGAATTGACCGAGAAGATTACGGAAGAGGGGCAGCCCATACCGGGCCTGTTTCAGTTGACAGCGGACTTCCTTGTGGAAATCGAGAAGAGGCAAAAAAAATTTGAAACCCTAGTGCTTGCCTATGAATTAAAAGCACTGCAGACACTGGGATATCTTCCCGTATTAAAGGAATGTGTTTCCTGTGGTTCAAAGGAAGAGCCTGTTGCATTTAGCATAAAAGACGGAGGTGTTTTGTGTGATAAATGCTATCCCTCGGGAGAATTTTATCCCGGTGAAACGTTGATTTATCAGACCGACTTTGGTATAGTGAGTGTATTAAATTACTTTTTGAACCATCCACTGAAGAACTTGGAAAATTTGGCTTTGGATGAGGAAAAGGAAAAACGGATCCGAGAAATATTGAAGGGGTATAGATCATATTATTTGGATATCGAAACGCTGAAAAGTGAGAGTTGTAACGTACGATTTTAGGAGGTACACAAATGGAAATCACATTGGAAAAAATCGAACTGGTCAAGGACAGAACTGGCGTAACCTATAAAGAAGCAAAGGAAGCGCTGGAAGAAACAGATGGAAGCGTTGTAGATGCGATTATCAATATTGAGGAGAGCATTGATAACAGCCGAAAGAAGTCACTGGGTGAACAGGGCACTGCCATTGTGGATGCAGTGAAGGAACTGGTGAACAAAGGTAACGTTTCCAAGATTGTAGTGAAGAACAAAGAAGGGGAAACCGTTTTGAATCTTCCCGTCAATGCAGGAATCGTTGCAACTGTCATCGCACCTTGGGGAATGCTGGCAGGCGTGATTGCATCCTTTGGTTTCAAATGTGATGTAGAGGTAATTAAGACTGACGGAACCATCATTGATGTGAGCGACAGAGCCTCCGAAGCCATGGAGAAGGCTGTTGAAAAGGGATCGGAGTTCGTCGATGCTGCAAAGCAGAAGGGCGAAGAGGCTTACGAAAAAGTAAAGAACAGCGAAACCTATGAAAAAGTAAAGGATAAGGCTGAGGACACCTTCGAAAAGACATCCGAAGCGATTAAGAGCAAGATTAAGAGGGCGGAGGATGAAGTAGAAGACTTTGTAGATGATGTAGAGGATTTCGCAGAAGATTTTGCTGAAGACATGAAGAAAAAGGAAGACGAGGAATAATTAAAGTATGAGTCAGGTAACAATGGAGAAGCTGGTCGCACTGGCAAAGAATAGAGGTTTTGTATATCCGGGCTCGGATATTTACGGCGGCTTAGCTAACTCTTGGGACTACGGTCCGTTAGGAGTTGAATTTAAGAATAACCTTAAGAAGGCATGGTGGCAAAAGTTTGTCCAGGAATCCAAGTATAACGTTGGACTGGATGCGGCAATACTGATGAATCCCAAAGTATGGGAGGCCTCCGGCCACATCGGCGGTTTTTCCGATCCCTTGGTGGATTGCAAGGAATGTAAGGCAAGGTTTCGTGCAGACAAACTGATTGAAGACCATCTGGCAGCATCGGGAGCACCGGTGGAAACGGTGGATGGTTGGCCAAAGGAAAAGTTGGAAGCGTATTTGACGGAGCAGAGTGTTCCGTGCCCGGAATGCGGCAAGAAGAACTTTACCGGTATTCGTCAATTCAACTTGATGTTTAAAACCTTCCAAGGCGTAACGGAGGATTCCCAATCAGAGATATTCTTGCGTCCGGAAACTGCTCAAGGTATTTTCGTAAACTTCAGCAATGTGCAGAGAACCACTCGTAAAAAGATACCCTTCGGCATTGCACAGATCGGAAAATCTTTCCGAAATGAAATCACGCCGGGCAACTTTATCTTCCGAATCAGGGAATTTGAGCAGATGGAACTGGAGTTCTTCTGCAAGCCGGGAACCGATTTGGAGTGGCACGCTTACTGGAAAGACCAGTGTGTCCAGTTCCTCAAGTCCCTGGGAATGAAGGAAGAAAACATGAAGCTTCGTGATCACGGGGAAGATGAACTTTCTCACTACAGCAACGCCACCACGGATATTGAATACTTGTTCCCCTTTGGATGGGGTGAACTGTGGGGAATTGCCGACAGAACGGACTTTGACTTAAAGCAACACATGGATCATTCGGGACAGAAGATGGAATATCTGGATCCCGAGACCAACGAAAGATATATTCCTTATTGCATAGAACCTTCACTTGGTGTAGACCGAATTGCTTTGGCCTTCCTTGTGGAAGCATATGATGAAGAAATCTTAACAGACGATAATGGAAAGGAAGATAAGCGGGTGGTGATGAGATTTCATCCTGCACTGGCACCCTATAAGGTGGCGGTACTTCCCCTTGCCAAGAAACTGGCACATCTTGCGGAACCCATTGTGGAAGAATTGTCGAAACACTTTATGGTAGATTACGACGCTTCCGGCTCCATCGGTAAGAGATACCGTCGAGAAGATGAAATCGGGACCCCTTTCTGTATCTGTGTGGACTTTGACACGGAGGTGGACAATACAGTGACCATTCGTGATCGAGATACTATGGAACAAATCCGACTTCCCATTTCGGAAGTTACAAACTATATCAAGGAGAAACTAGTATTCTAAGGAGGATAGGGCTATGGAAAAATTTGTTTATTCATTTAATGAAGGTTCAAAGGAGATGAAGAATCTTCTAGGGGGAAAGGGTGCAAACCTGGCGGAAATGACGAAGATTGGACTTCCCGTTCCCTTTGGCTTTACCGTTACCACCGGTGCATGTAACAGGTATTATGAAGAAGGACAGAAAATCGGAGACGATATCGTAGCGGATATCTTCAAGAAGTTGGAAGAACTGGAAGACGTAACGGAGAAGAAGTTCGGAAGCGTTGACAATCCACTTCTGGTTTCCGTTCGATCCGGTGCTGTCTTCTCCATGCCCGGCATGATGGATACCATCCTCAACCTGGGGCTCAACGATGAGACTGTAGTTGGCTTGGCAACCTTGACAGAAAACGAGAGATTTGCCTATGATAGCTACAGGAGATTTATCCAGATGTTTGGAGATGTAGTATTGGAAATCTCCAAATCCAAGTTCGATAAGATTTTTGAAGCCAAAAAGGACGAGGCCGGATGTGATTCCGACGTTGACTTAAAGACAGAGCATCTCAAGGACATCATTGCTTCCTACAAAGCGCTGGTGAAGGAAGAAGTGGGAAGAGATTTTCCCATGGATCCAAAAGATCAGTTGATGGAAGCAATCATGGCTGTGTTCCGTTCCTGGAACAATGAGAGAGCGATTCTATACAGACAGCTGAACAGCATCCCCAGCAATTTGGGAACGGCGGTCAACGTGCAGTCCATGGTATTTGGAAACATGGGTGACACCTCCGGAACAGGAGTTGCCTTTACAAGAAGTCCTTCCGACGGAGAGCACAAAATCTTTGGAGAGTTCCTTGTCAATGCACAGGGAGAAGACGTTGTGGCCGGTATCAGAACACCCCAGCCCATTGAAAAAATGGCCGATGCCTTCCCGGAAGTATACAAGGAATTTACCAGAATATCCGACCTGTTGGAAAACCACTATCAGGATATGCAGGATATGGAGTTTACCGTAGAGAGAAACAAGCTGTTCATGCTTCAGACAAGAAATGGCAAGAGAACGGCTCCCGCAGCGGTAAAAGTTGCCGTTGACATGGAGAAAGAAGGACTCATCGACAAGGCAACGGCTATCACCAGGTTGGAGCCTGCACAGATCGATCAGCTGCTCCATCCCAAGTTCGACGATACAGCCATCAAGAATGCAAAGGTATTGACGAAGGGTCTTCCCGCTTCCCCGGGTGCTGCAACGGGAAAGATTTACTTTACGGCTGCAGAAGCCAAGGAAGCATCCACCCAGGGAGAAAACGTTATCCTTGTAAGACTGGAAACTTCTCCTGAAGACTTGGCCGGCATGGTTGTAGCAGAGGGAATCCTTACTGCAAGAGGCGGGATGACCTCCCACGCTGCAGTTGTGGCCAGAGGAATGGGCAAGTGCTGCGTTTCCGGTTGTCAGGAAATCAAAGTAAATGAAGACGCCAAGACGGTCACCATTGGAGATATCGTTTTGAAAGAAGGAGACTATATCTCATTGGACGGCGGTAAGGGCGAAGTATATGAAGGTGAAATTAAGACCATGGCACCGGAACTGTCCGGCGACTTTGGCACCATTATGAAGTGGGCAGACGAGATTCGTACGCTGAAGGTAAGGACCAATGCCGACAATCCTGCTGATGCGAAGCAGGCAGTAGAGTTCGGAGCAGAAGGAATCGGGCTATGCCGTACGGAGCACATGTTCTTCGGAGAAGGAAGAATCTCGGCTATCAGAAGAATGATTCTTGCCGATTCTGTAGAAGAACGTAAGGAAGCATTGTCCGCACTTCTTCCCTATCAAAAGGGAGACTTTAAAGGTATCTACGAAGTGATGGAAGACAGACCGGTAACCATTCGTTTATTGGATCCACCTCTTCACGAGTTCGTTCCCCATACAGATGCAGAAATCAAAGCGTTGGCAGACGAATATGGTCTGGATGGAGATAAGCTGAAGAAGAAGGTTGAAGATCTCAGTGAGTTCAACCCCATGTTGGGACACAGAGGTTGCCGATTGGCCGTGACCTATCCGGAAATTGCGGAAATGCAGGCGGAGGCCATTATCATGGCAGCCATCGAATTGAAAAAAGAAAAGGGCATGGAGATTACACCGGAAATCATGATTCCTCTGGTAGGCTTGGAAACAGAGCTTGCCAACGTGAAAAAGACAGTAGTGGCTACCATTGATAAGGTCTTCGAAAGGGAAGGTGTTACCGTTGACTACATCGTAGGAACCATGATTGAGATTCCAAGAGCGGCTCTTACGGCGGATGAAATCGCCAAAGAAGCAGAGTTCTTCTCCTTCGGTACCAATGACCTGACACAGATGACCTTTGGGTTCAGTCGAGACGACACGGGAGAAATTATTCAGGAGTACTTGGATAAACTGATCTTCGAAGAAGACCCGTTCCAAACATTGGATCAGAACGGTGTTGGACAGTTGGTAGAGATGGCGGTAGCAAAAGGTAAGGCAACCAGACCCAACATCAAATTGGGCATTTGCGGAGAGCACGGCGGCGACCCCAAGACGGTAGAATACTGCTACAAGATTGGATTGGACTACGTTTCCTGTTCACCTTTCCGAGTTCCCATTGCGAGACTGGCAGCAGCACAGGCTGTAGTAAAATCAGGCAACTAACAGTTAACAGGTAAAGAGTGCCGCAGAAGTGCGGCACTCTTTTTAGGAGATTTATGGGAACCATCGAAAGCTTGACTTCTCTGGCGATGATCTTCATCATGATCATACCGGGCATCATCCTGAGCAGAAAGAATATTATATCCAAAGATCAAACGGAAGGAATCAATACACTGGTTGCAAATGTAACCTGGCCTTGTCTTGTCATCAACGGCATGCAAATCCCCTTTTCAAAGGAGATTCTATGGGACTCCGGCTTTATCTTTGTGGCCTTGGTAGTTGTGTTCATATTTGCATTCTTCATGGGAAAGGTGCTGACCAAGTTGATATCCATGGAAAAGGAGAGGACCTACCTCTTCATCTTCATGTTGATCTTTGCCAATACAGGCTTTATGGGAATCCCCGTGACACGGGCGATTTTGGGGGAGGAAGCGGTCTTTTATGCTTCCATCCTGGAAATGGTGCAGGACATCTTCCTGTTTACCTTGGGCATTATGCTCATTCAGTTTTCTACCGGTGCAGCCATGCGTGCGGATGTAAAACAGTTTTTAAGCCCCGGTCTTGTAGGGGTGCTCATTGGATTCTTCCTATTTCTTTTTGACATCCAACTGCCCGGATTCCTTGGAAAATCCGTGGAAATTGTGGGAGACTCCACAACACCCTTGACGATGATTATCATCGGCCTGCAGTTGGGTCGAATGAAATGGTCGGAACTGATTGGGGATCGAAGCATATATTGGCTTTCGTTTTTCAAACTTCTCATCGTTCCTGCTTTAACATGCCTCATACTCTTTTATTGGATGGGAGAAACTTCTCTCATGGCAAAAGTCATCGTCATGGAAATGGCCATGCCGGTTGCAGCTTGTACTACGATTTTCACCATGTTGTACAAAGGGGATGTGGAATTTGCAACAAAGGGTGTTTTGCTATCCACCCTGTTTTCCATCCTGACCCTCCCCATATTTACCGTATGGATCAGTATGTTTTAACCTAGCGTCACGTCTAAAATCATCATGAGAAGAAAGCCGGCGGCTACCCCCAGTGTACCCAAATTGCTGTGCTTTCCTTTTTGCGTTTCGGGGATCAGTTCTTCCACTACCACATATATCATGGCGCCTGCTGAAAAGGCTAGAATATAGGGGAGAACGGGAACGATTAGGGCTGTGAGTCCAATGGTTATAAGCGCAAAGAGGGGTTCTACGATTCCGGAAAGAAAGCCGTAAAGAAATGATTTTTTCTTGGAGATGCCTTGGGCCAACAAGGGCGTGGAAATAACAGCACCTTCAGGGAAGTTTTGAATGGCAATACCGATAGCCAATGCCAAAGCTCCTGCGAAGGTAATATTGCTTTCCCCTGCAAGATAACCAGCAAATACAACACCTACGGCCATACCTTCGGGTATGTTATGCAAGGTAACGGCAAAGACCAACATGGTAGATTTGCCAAAGGGTGACTTGGGGCCCTCCGGGTTCTTGCTTCCCGGGTGGAGATGAGGGACGACGGAGTCCAACAGGAGCAAAAAACCAATTCCCAAGGCAAAGCCCACCGCTGCAGGAATCCACGGAACTGTGCCGTTTTCCTCCGCCATATCCATGGCAGGAATGAGAAGAGACCAGACCGATGCGGCAATCATGACCCCTGCGGCAAATCCCAGCAATAATTTTTCCACCCAAGGCTTGATTTCCTTACTGAGCACAAAGACCATTGCCGCGCCCAAAGTGGTCCCCAAAAGGGGAATGCATATACTTAACAGTACTTGTATGTCCATATTACCTCCAAACATGCTTCCATCATACCACAAAGTTTTCATAATTGGAATTGACAATAAATGGAAATCATGATAGTATTAATTGGTAATTATTTACAGTTAAGGAGTGAGGAATGGAGACGATAAAAGTACATATTATGGTGGGAGATGGTTCCTATGGACAGGCACTGGGGGAGGCACTGAAGAGAAGCTATTCCGGATTCATGATCTATACAGAAGAGGGGCAGGCCTCAGAAGATGCCGATTTGGTCATATATGACGACTTGCGTCGCAGAAGTACAAGGTGTATTTATTTGGCCGATAAACCTTCGCAGATTGATGAGGAGAGGTTTATTTTCTACAAGTATGACAGTGGAAAAGTATTGTCCGACAGCATCCTCTCGGCATACAGCATCATGACCGGAAGAAAGATTATTTTCTCGCCAAAGCATAAGACCTTTATACTGGCTGTTCATTCTGCAACCGGTGGCAGCGGCTGTACCGCAATTGCTTTGGCTTTTGCCCAGGAACTGCAAAGATTTCAAGGACAGCGGACACTCTATCTTTCATTTGAAGAGTTCGTGTCTACCGGTGACTATTTCTCATTTAAAAAAAGTAAGGGGATGAAAGAATACCTATATTACATCTTGTCCGGGGAAGATGAAAAATGTTCATTCCCCGAGGAGTTTTTGATTTCCAATGAATACGGCATGGAGACGTTTAGACCTTTTCCCGGAAAGAATCCTATAACAGAGATAAAGGAAGAAGATTTTCGACTCTTCTTTTCTAAGGTATACTCCCTTGGCCGATATGATGCAATTGTTTTAGACTGTGGCAATCATATCTTCGAGAGTTCCATTTGCGGAATGAAAATAGCAGACAAACTGCTGTTTCTTTCGGGAGGAGAAGAACGAGATCGAGGGTATTTGGATTATATCAATCGTATGGTAGGAAGCGAGATAGAAGAAAAGAGAATCTGTGCTGTAAACCGCTATGAAGACGTAACAGAAAATTTACAGGAGGATGAAGAAGGCGATTTACTTGAGGTATCTCCGCCGGAATACAGTTTTGCCTTGGATACTAACAGTTTCAACACTTTATCAGGGAAAAGAACCATATCTTTGGATACGGACTTTGGAATGGATGTTAAGAACATGTTAGAAATATTAAGAAGATAATTAACATAGATTTAACATTACCTTAACATTCTCTTGCTTTTGGGCAAAGGTTCAGATAATAGTATCAATAATATCAGGATTTTTGTAAAAAAGGAGAAGTGTGATGAGTGGAGAGACTATCCGTATTATTTTTACACTGCTTGGTGGACTTGCAGTGTTTATTTATGGGATGAATTTAATGAGTGATGGGCTGCAAAAGGTGGCCGGTGAGAAGATGAAAAACATCTTGGCACTTTTGACCAGAAACCCCGTTTTAGGAGTATTGGCTGGTACCATAACTACAGCGGTACTCCAGAGCTCCTCAGCCACAACAGTAATGATTATCGGTTTTGTTAGTGCCGGCCTCATGAAACTTCCTCAAGCTATAAGCGTCATCTTAGGTGCTAATATCGGTACGACGGTTACGGCACAGCTCATTGCTTTTAAAATTGGAGACTATGCCTGGATTTTTGTTTTCGTCGGTTTCATTCTTTATTTCTTTTTGAAAAAACGTGAAAAAATAAGCCAATTGGGGCAGGTCATCTTTGCCTTTGGAATATTATTTGTAGGGATTAATACCATGAGTGCCGTAATGAAGCCTTTGGCATCTTCTCCAGTTTTTACAGATTGGATGTTAAGTGTGCAAGATGTACCTGCATTAGGTGTTCTCATTGGAACATTGATGACGGTAGTAGTCCAAAGTAGTTCTGCAACAATCGCTGTACTGCAGAATCTAGCAGCTACTGCGGGTCCAGACGGAATGAGCAGCATTATTGGCTTAGAGGGCGCACTTCCTATTCTTTTTGGAGACAATATTGGTACAACGATTACAGCGGTTTTAGCATCAATAGGTGCCTCGTTAAACGCTAAGAGAACTGCTTTTGCTCATGTTATTTTTAATCTATCGGGTACTTTAGTGTTCATCTGGTTTATACCTTGGATTGCAAAGTTTATTACATTCATATCCCCTGATGGATATGAAGTCAACGTTATTGCCAGACAGATTGCAAATGCACATCTATTCTTTAATTTGACCAATACACTTATATGGCTCCCCTTCATTTGGGTGTTGGCAAAAACTGTGACGAAGCTTCTTCCCGGAAAGGACGTGGAAAGGTTGCCTGCCGAGCCGGTATTCCTGGATTTCAAAATTGTGGACAGACCTATCTTTGCAATCCATTTGGCATCTAAGGAACTGTCAAGATTGGCTGGATTCACCCATGATATGCTCATAAAGAGCAAGAAGGCCTTCATAGGTGGGGATGATGTCGCTGCAAAGGAAGTATTGCAAATCGAAGATTCTGTGAATCAGTTAGAGGATAAAATCGCCGCATATCTTGCATCCATTTTGGCGGCTGAAGGAACTACCGACAGACAGGCCGATAATGTTGCAGGTCTTCTCCATGTAGCAGGAGATATAGAGCACATCGGTGATAATTGTAAGAATATCGTGGAACTCTTCCAAGAGAAGCAGAGCAACAAGTTTGTCTTCTCAGATGAGGCATATGCGGAAATCTACCAATGCTTTGACCATGCCAACAAGATGTTGACGACCACTATGAACGCCTTTGAGAATCGGGATCTTATACTGGCCAATGAAGTCTTGGTGCAGGAAGACCAGATGAATCAACTGGAAACCAGTCTGCGCAAGAAGCACATGCAGAGGCTAAATGAAAAAACTTGCTCCCCAACCTTTACTGTAATTTATACAGATGTAATCCACAACATTGAGAGAATAGGAGACAGCTGTAGAAATATTGCGGAAACCATTTTGGATGATGTGCGCTTGGAGGAAGAATTTGTTGAAGAGACCGAGTCGTGATATAATGGTTTCATGAAAAAAATATTGATTATTGAAGATGAACCGAATATCAGAGAACTGGTGACCTACAACCTTAAGGCCAACGGATACGAGCCTTTAGAGGCAGAAGACGGCACACTGGGAATCACTTTGGTTCATAGAGAAAAACCCGACCTCATCCTTTTGGACATTATGCTCCCGGGAAAGGACGGTTATGAAATCTGCAAAGAGCTGCGAGCAGAAGGGATTAGTACTCCCATTATTATGCTGACGGCAAAGACGGAGGAAATCGATAAGGTCTTGGGCTTGGAGTTTGGGGCCGATGACTATATTGCAAAACCCTTTGGTGTCAGAGAACTTATCGCAAGGATTAAAGCGGTACTGAGAAGATATGAAGCAGGGAAGGAGGAGTACGAGGACGAGGATGAAATCGTCATCGGAAACTTGTCCATCAACTTTGGTCGCCATGAAGTATATGTAGACAGAGAGAAGGTGGATTTAACCTTTAAGGAGTTTGAGCTCCTGGGATTTCTTGCAAAAAATAGAGGCCATGCCTTTACCAGAGATGAACTTTTGGACAAGGTATGGGGTATCGATTACGTAGGAGAGACCAGAACGGTGGATGTCCATATTCGTTATTTGAGAAAAAAACTACGTGATAAAAACGAAAAATTTATTGAAACCATTCGTGGCAAGGGATATAAGCTGAAATGAGGGTCAAGTTAGCAGTAGTCATCGCCTTGATTGCATTGCTCAATGTGTTGACCAGCTATTTCATAGAAAACACCTATCTTGTGACCGCTCTCATGTTGATCATTACCACGGTTGGTTTTATTGCGCTGTATCGGTGGTTGTTAAAGCCGATTCAAGACATGGAAAAGAAACTGAAGGCAATGGAGGAGGAGAATCGGCAACTGGAAGCATTGCGTAAGGAATTCGTTGCTAATGTAACCCATGAGTTAAAAACGCCACTGACTTCTATTATCGGTTTTATTGAAACCCTGCAAGACGGTGCTGCGGAAGATCCGGAAATCAGAAATAAATTCATTGATATCATCGCAATTGAGACTTCACGTCTAAAGAGACTGATTGAAGACACCTTGGTTCTCTCAGATATTGAGAGCAAAGAGATTTCCAATCACGACAAAATTAATGTCAAAGCAACCATACAAGGAATTGTTACAGTAATCGATCCCATCGCCTACAGCAATAAGGTGACGATTCTTACGGATGTGGATCCCAATCTTAGCATTTGGGGAAATGAGGATCGCTTCCGTCAAATGCTGGTGAACATCATTGAAAACGCCATTAAATACTCCAACGAAGGGGGAAGGGTTTGGATCGATGGAAGGCTCCTATATGGAAAAGTGGTCATTACCGTAAAGGACGAGGGAATAGGAATCAGCAAGGAAAACTTGGGACGGTTGTTTGAAAGATTCTATAGAGTGGACAAATCCAGGTCCAGAAAAGTTGGTGGTACCGGACTCGGTCTTTCCATTGTGAAACACATCGCCGTTCTTCTCAATGCAGAAATCAAAGTGGATAGCGAACTGGGGAAGGGAACCATCTTCACCATATCCTTCCGCTAAGAAAGAATAATTATTTTGCAAAAAGCAGTTGCCAAAATATGGCAGCTGTTTTATAATTGGAAATAAATGTAAATGGAAATATAAGGAAATTGAGAGTATGAATGTGAGTTTACTCGTAGAGGAGATTAGAAGAATTATCAGTGAAAAGGACAATGGTCCTGACGATGATGCAGTGCGGGCAATCATCGATGATTATTTATTGCAAGATGCCGAAGCATCACAGCTGCCATGTCTAGAAATATCCGCCTTGGCTGATCGGATTTTTTATACCATTAGAAAGGACTTGGATATTCTTCAGCCATACGGGGAAGACCCGTCAGTTTCTGAGATTATGGTCAATGGGAAGGATCATATTTTTATTGAAAGGGACGGCCGATTGGAAAGGGTAAATACCTACTTTGAAACAACGGAGAGTTTGGAAGAAGTCATCAGAAGAATAGCGGCAAAGGTACAAAGGGAAATTAACGAGTTGAATCCCATTGTAGATGCCCGACTTCCCGACGGTTCCAGGGTGAATGCCGTTTATAAAAACATTGCCCTAGATGGTCCCATACTCACTATTCGGAAATTCCCACAGACCGGTTTTTCAATGGATGATTTAATTGAATTGGGCACCTTAACGCGAGAATGTGCCGATTATCTGCGAATATTGGTTGAATCGGGATATAACTGCTTTGTCAGCGGTGGGACCTCAACGGGCAAGACCACATTTCTCAATGTTTTATCCAACTTTATACCCGGTGACGAGAGGGTCATTGTAATTGAGGATTCTGCAGAATTGCAACTACAAAACATTGCCAACATAGTTCGCATGGAATGCAAGAACGCAAATTCGGAAGGACGGGGACAAGTGGAAATGCAAAAACTTATCAAAACTTCCCTGCGAATGCGGCCCGACCGTATCATCGTGGGAGAAGTAAGAGGAAAAGAGGTCTTAGATATGGTGCAAGCGATGAATACCGGTCATGACGGGAGTTTGAGTACCGGCCATGGAAACAGCATTGACGGCATGTTACGGAGATTGGAGTCCATGTTTTTACAGGCTGCAGACTTTCCTATTGATGCCATTAGGGGTCAAATTGCAGAAGGAATTGACATAATGATTCATTTGGGACGACTACCGGATCGAAGTAGAAAGGTTCTGGAGGTTGCAGAAGTCATTGGTCTTAAGGATGGTGGAATTGAAACCCGAAGTCTCTTCAAATATCAGAATGAAAAAGGCCTTCAAAGAACGGAGCATGTGCTCTTTCATCGAGAGAAACTAGAGCTTAGGAGGTGGGAGAATGCATCTACAATATGATGAGTATCGCCTATCATCAACGGAGAAACTAGTTTTTCTAGTAGGAGGATACACCATGATTTTTATGGTGAGCTTGCTATTTTATATGAGTCTATTGATATCTCTCTTTTCCGGCGCACTTGTTATATTTCTTATTCCATTTTACGAAAAATATAAGGGAGATCGACAAAGGGCATTGTTGCTACTTCAATTCAAAGACCTCCTATATTCCCTTTCTGCATCTGTAGCAACAGGAAGACAAATGAGTCAGGCTCTGCAAGAAGGATTGGACAACCTGAGACTTCTCTATGACGACAGAAGCCCAATGGTGAAAGAGTTGGAGTATATTGTAAAGGGAATATATGAAAACCGTGAAAGCGAAGAGAAACTATTGCTAAGTTTTGCATTGCGCAGCGGATGTGAGGACATCAAGAACTTTGTAGATGTTTATTTGGCATGTAGGGAAACGGGAGGGAATTTAGAAAAGGTCATTGGAAATGCAACGGATATTATCGTTGAGAAAATGGCAATACAAAGGGAAATTCGCACGTTGATTGCACAGAAGCAACTGGAAGGTAGAATCATTACACTCATGCCCATAGGTGTAGTCCTGGGTTTGAATGTGTTCTATCCTGACTATTTAGCGGTAATGTATGAAACCTTTTCAGGGCGAATCATTATGACATTGGCCATAATGGGCATCGCTGTTGCTTACTACATGACGCAACGGCTGAGCACCATAGAGGTGTAGTATGAAAATAAACCTACAAAGTTTCCTAGGGGATGAGCAACAGCTGGAAGAGAAATATCGCAACCTTTACGGGGAGGGCGATTATCAAGAAAAGATTCGTTCTTATCAAAAAAAAGTCAAGAGAAGATATCTGTTGATTGGCTTGTTGTTCTTATTTACGGTGACCTATGGTGCCATTACCGCCGATGATTCGGCACCCAATGCAGAAATTCGCGATGGCAAATTAATCTCAGTAGAACGGCCTTTGGAGGGAGAAGAGCCGATTCTTCTCCATGCTAAAATTTGGGCGGACTCCGGCAACCTGCATGTGGGACAGGAAAAGGAAATTCTTATTGCACCTCGGAATGAGGTGAGAAATGAAGAAAACATTCTAAGAGATGAATCAGAAGATGAGAAACTGGAAAGAAGAATTGGCACGGCGGCACGAAGTCTAAACCAAGATACATCAGGAAAGGAAATCGTTTTTCCCACAGAACTGGAGGATGGAACCAGACTTCGTTGGGAGCAAGTAGAGAAAACTTCTTCCCCTATGCTTTTGTCCGTGTTCATGTTCATTTTGTTTGTTATATTTCGAAGTCGCTATGACGGGATTTCAAAAGAGGAAAAAAGTGCAAAGGAATCCATTATTCATGAATTACCGGAGTTCATAAACAAATTGGTTCTTCTTCTCAATGGAGGAATTGTCATGCAAGCAGCTATGGAAAAAATCATTGAAGACCGTAAGAAAATGAGCAGGGACCAGGGGACTTACTTCCAAAATCAGTTGGAATTGATTTATGAAAAGTGCAAGGCTACCAACGCGCCCATTCACAGTGAGTTCTATTCCTTTGCCAAAAGAAGTAAGGTTCAGGAGTTGATGCGTATCGCGGGAATTCTATCTGACAACGTAACCAAGGGAGCGGACCTTGCTGTGAAGCTTCAAAGAGAGGGAGAGATTCTTTGGTTTGCCCGAAAGAAACAGTCGGAAGAGAGAGGGCGGCTTGCGGAAACGAAAATGACATTGCCTTTGCTAATTTTATTGTTGGTGTTGGTCATGATTACCATTGCTCCGGCCCTCTTGGAGATGTAAATAGTGGCACATATCCCCTTAACTTTCTGATATAATGAAATTGTATCGAAAGGAGGTACAAATGGAATACGGAATTATATGTTTATTGCCGGTGTTGACCATTCTGGTCATCGCAGTATCTACGAAACGAACACTTTTTGCTATGGTGTGCGGTCTTACCGTTGGTGCTGCTATCTTGGCCGGAAACGTAAAAGGAATTGCAGGTTCATGGTTTAATTACTTATATGTTTCCATGACCAATGAAACACTGCAGTGGCTGGTGCTGGTTATCGCCATGTTCGGTATGCTCATCATGCTTTTTGAGCGATCGGGTGCAGTGCGAGAATTTGGTGCTTGGGCAGGTAAGTACATCCGCTCAAAGAGACAAGCCCTTGCAGGCACTATCGTCTTGGGAATCATTATATTCATCGATGACTACCTAAACAACTTGGCGGTATCCACAACCATGAAGGGCATCACAGACCGCTTGCGAATACCCAGAACCCAACTGGGATATGTGGTCAACAGTGTGGCAGCACCAGTCTGTGTGCTGATACCCTTATCTTCATGGGCTGTCTATTTTGCTGCTCTCTTGAAAGAGGAAGGGGTAACGGCAAATGGTTCGGCCATGGGCGCCTACATTCAAGCGATACCCTTGACCTTCTACGCTTGGTTGGCCGTGCTTGTTGTCATTCTACATGTTATTGGAATCATTCCAAAGATGGGCCCCATCAAGAGAGATGCATTGAGAGCCGAGGAAACCGGAGAAGTATTCCCTGTTGGAACAGACACTTCTCTTCTCGTAACAAACGAAGAATACGAGATCAAGGATGGAAAGTCTCCTCAACCGTGGAGTTTCCTAGTTCCTCTCATCGTGATGATTGGAGTGACCTTGTGGACGGATAAGGATGTTCTCATGGGTGCCTTTGCAGGCGTGATTGTATCCTTCCTCTTGTATCTGGTATTGAAGAAACTTTCCTTTAAGGAGTTGCTCACAGCTTGCTTTGACGGTGTCCTGAGCATGGGATTTGTAATGGTGTTATCGGTACTAGCCTTTGCAGTGCAGGCAGTCAACGGTGACTTGGACTTGGCGGGCTATGTGATTTCGGTTACTGCACCCATTATGAAGGGTGGCTTCTTACCGGTTGTTGTATTTCTTGTTTGTGGAGTCTATGCCTACGCTACGGGAAGCTTCTGGGACATGGCAGTCATCATCATACCCATCGTAATTCCTTTGGCAAATGTCATGGGCGTTGATCCCATATTGACTGCTGCAGCTGTCTTCTCAGGTGCTGCCTTCGGAAGCAACACCTGCCTCTATGGAGACGGGATAATATTGTGCTCACAGGGATGTCAAATCAAGGCAGTAGAATTAATGCTGGCAACCCTGCCTTATGCTCTTATTGCCGGTGGAGGATCTGCTATCCTATACTTGATTGTCGGATTTATAATGTAGGGGTGAGTCATGAAAGATTGTACATTGTTAAAAACATTGATGCGCTTGGACAATGCCTATGGTGTTTCCGGAGACGAGACAGAGGTTTCCAAGGTATTGTTAGAAGAAATGGAAGGGCTATGGGACGAGCAATTCACAGATCCTTTAGGCTGTCAATATTTTGTAAAACATGGAAAAGATCGAGACCGAAAGATCCTATTCTCCGCTCACATGGATGAAATAGGCTTTATTATCAACTACATCGACGAAGACGGACTCTTGCGCTTCCTGCCGGTAGGCTATCATGACGATCGCAATGCGGTGAATCAGGACATGGTCATAATGACGGAAAGTGGTAAGAAAGTATACGGTGTCACCGGGTCTAAACCCGCCCACATTATGACGGATGAAGACCATGAAAAAGTGCAGAAAATTGAGGACCTGTATGTGGATATAGGCATGACCAGTCGAGAAGAAGTACATGGTCTTGGTGTACATGTTGGTGACTACATGGCCTTTGCACGAGAAGGGTATCTGCTCAATGGCGGGAACTTTTACACGGGAAAATCTGTGGATGATCGTGCCGGCTGTGCGGTAATGGTGGAGGCCCTAAGGAGACTGAAAGGCGAAGTTCCGGAAGTCACTGTGGTCATGGTCGGTTCCGTCCAGGAAGAGGTGGGTATGCGATCCGGTGTACCCATGATGAGCAAGATTGATCCGGAATTGATGATCGCCTTAGATGTAACCTTGACGGGAGATGTTCCGGGAGTCGGTGAGAATCAATGCTCTCAGAGACTGGGAGCAGGGCCGGGGATAAAGTTCTATGATTGGGATCCGGTACTGGGTGCAACGGGCAATAACGTTCCTCGAAAGGTAACTCGTGCCATCATGGATGTGGCAGAAAAGAAGGATATTCCTTATCAGAGAGAGGTGATTCTCGGTGGTGGAACAGATGCTTGGTCCGCATCCATGGCAGGTCAAGGTTATCTGGCCGGGGGAATTTGCATTCCACAGCGCTATATGCACACAGCTGTTGGGACCGTTCACATGGGCGATCTTGAGAATACGACACGTCTTGTAGTGGAATTTATTCGAAGTTATCAATAGGGAGGGGGTTTTGTATGGACCGTTTTGAAGATGCAAGGAGCAAAAAAATAATTTTTGTATCCAGTTGCTTGTTGAACACGAATAATAAAGTCAAAGGTTTGGGAAGATATCCCGGAATGTGCAAGGAAGTCTTCGATGTTCTTCACGACAATGATTTAGGAATTCAGCAGATGGACTGTCCTGAAACGCTTTTTTTAGGTATTCAAAGATGGTGGCATACAAAAAACCTATATGATAGCAGAGGCTTTCGAGACCATTGTAGAGAGATTGCAGAACGCACCGTCACTTACATGGAAGAATATCATCGTGCAGGTTACAAAACCGTCGGTGTTCTCAGCTGTGATGGGTCACCTACCTGTGGTGTGTCCATAACTAGCTGGAATGATTCTTGGGGAGGCAGCCCCGCTGACTTGGATTTCAATGAAGCTATCGTTGAGGGAGAAGGGGTGTATATTGAGGAATTAAAGAAGGCCATTGAAAACCGAGGCCTTGAGATACCACCTTTTTATGGTCTTGCTTTGGACGATGAGTCGGTTCCTATCGAAAAAATATTAGAAGATTTTAGAGAATACATTAAGACCATTGCCTCTTGATGTAAGCCACTTGTGTCCTTAGAACTTTACATCAGAAAAAAAATGAATTATAATATTAACAAGTTATTATTAAATCAATTGAGAGGAGAGTAATATGCAGTATCGAATTGAAGGAGGGCAACTGCCCGTAGTTATTTGTCAGCTTGATCCCGGTGAAGCTATGATTACGGAGAAGGGTGCCATGGCCTGGATGTCCTTGAACGTAAAGATGGAAACACAGGGAACCGGTGGCGTAGGAAAGTCCCTAGGCAGAATGTTCTCCGGCGACTCAATCTTCCAAAACAAATACACTGCAGAAGGCGGCCCCGGAGAAATTGCATTTGCAAGTAGCTTCCCCGGATCCATTGTTGCTGTTGATGTATCGCAAGAATCCATCATCGCACAGAAGTCTGCATTCTTGGCAAGTGCTGAAACAGTTCAACTTTCCGTATTCTTTAAAAAGAAGTTAGGTGCAGGCATCTTCGGTGGAGAAGGTTTCGTTATGCAAAAACTGGAAGGAAGCGGTTTGGCTTTCTTGGAAATTGATGGAGCAATTATAGAATATGATTTAGGACCCGGACAGGCAATGGTTGTAGATACCGGTAATCTGGCTTACATGAGCAGCACATGCAGCATGGATATTCAGATGGTAAAGGGTGCTAAGAACATTCTCTTAGGCGGAGAAGGTGTCTTCAATACAATTGTAACGGGACCCGGCAAGGTAGCACTGCAGACAATGCCTATCAGCAATATGGCTCAGGCTATCATTCCGTTTATTCCAGCCAAATAACAATTTGAACTGAGATAACCAGTTGAAGCTGCTTGCATTCTTACGGAAAGCGAGCAGCTTTTATGAAGAGAAGGAGATGATAATATGAAGGCAATGTTGCTCAACGGCAGCCCTAGAAAGAATGGGAACACTGTAACGGCGTTAGAAGCCATAAAAGAAGGAATGAAGAGAGATAACCCTGACATTGATTTACATCAAATCAATGCAGCAGAAGTGAATTTAACGGGTTGTATAAACTGTGACAGTTGTGTAGAAAATGGTGGAATATGCGTGTTAAATGATGGAGGCGCAGACATCATAGAAGAAATTTATTCTGCGGATAGAATCATTTTTGCTACCCCCGTATATTGGTGGGGAATTACGGCACAGTTAAAATCTATCATTGACCGGATGTATTCAAAGGGCAATCAGCTGAGGGAGCAAAAGGCCAGAAAGCAGATTGGCATCATCGCCATCGGAGAAGATGAAGTCACCGGACAACAATATGACTTAATTAGCAAGCAGTTCAAGTGTATCTGTGATTACATCGGTTGGGACATTGTTATGGATGAGGCTATTTGTGCCGGAGGACCATGGGACTTAGCACAGGATACCAAGCGATGCAATGAACTGAAAAGTTTCTCCTGGAAATAAAATACATTTTTTACCATAAAGCACTTGTAAATATTTTACAGGTGCTTTATAATGCCCATATAAGGAAATATATGGAAATATAGTAAAAAAATGTAACACATGAAAGGGGGTAAAGAAAATGATTAAGAGGAAGATAAGATTGGGGAACAAAAAGGGAATGGAAATGGTGCAGGTGGCAATTCTTGTAGCCATAGCCATTGTATTAGGCTTGATTTTTAAAACGGAAATAACCGCATTTATCAATAAAACCTTTGAGGCATTAAACGGTGGCTTTTAATAAAAAGGGAAGCACTATGGTGGAGGCTGCAGTTGTATTCCCCTTGGTGATTCTGACAGTAGTGGCGGTCATCTTTATTCTTACTTTTCTTTTTCAGCAAGTCACATACAATGCCAGATTACATCTTGCCTTAAATGCAACCATGGGACAGGAAACAGATACTGTAATGACATATAGGAATGTACCGGACGATATAAAGCCATATCCATCTTTTTATGGTATCTTCCCAAGCTACTACGCCGATAGGGGATTACACTTTTCTAAGAAAGGATTGCTGAACAAGTCCTTTACAAAGGTGTTGGAGAGCAGGGTTTATACTGTGGATGAAAAGAAATTTATTTTGTACACGGATTTTTTCTTGGAGTAGATTTGGGGGAAGAGGAGGTACGAATGAACAAGAGAGGGAGCACATCTGTTTTTTTAGTGATTATATTGGCAGCAATGATATCGGTAACGTTCATATATATAAAGGCCTCAGTAATGGTTGCGGCTGTCGGTTACTGTGACGGGCTTCTCAACTTGTCTGCAAGATCCGTGTTAAGTGAGTTCAATCTGGAATTAAAGAAGGAATACGGAATCTTTGCATTCTATGGTACGGAGAGAGATATTGAAGACAGCATGAAGCTCTATACCAATTACTCCTTGGACAACAATGATTACCTGACCCTTGGTAGCATAAGAGCGGATATCAGCGAAGAGTCTCTTCTCAATGTAAATGCTTTTGAAAGGGAAATCGTCGAGTATACCAAATATGCCATGGCAAGGGGATTCATTGAGGATGTGATTGATCCATCCGGTGGAGGCACAGATGTGGTCCCGACAGTGGGAAACAGAGTTTTGCGTAACGAGAAAGTAATACAGTCTCTCCCGTCACAATCTCTTGGTGACAACGGCAGTCTCCTGACCAATGTCATCGAAGGCATAGGCAGTACGGATCAAGTTTTTCAAAAAGGAAGTAACCGTTTTCTTACAAACCAATACATTATGATGCATTTTAAGAATGCACAGAATCAGAATACAGGAAAGGAAACATTCTTCCTCAACGAAGCAGAATATATTCTTAAGGGGAAGATGAGTGACGAAGATAATCGAAAAGCTTTCCGTGGAGATCTTCTCTTACTGAGAAACGTACCTAACCTCATCTTCATATATGGAGACCCGGTTAAAAAGGCTGAATTGACTGCCGCGGCTGCACTTATAACGCCCGGTCCCGGAGCAATCATAACTCAGCTGATTCTTGCGGAAGCATGGGCATTGGCAGAGTCGGAAAATGATGTAAGACTTCTAGAGCATGGAAAGAAGGTACCGATTTACAAGACTTCCATTACTTGGGCTGTGGATCTTCAATCCATTGTGGATAATAAAGAGGTGGAGTACATTGACACAAAGAGTACAACGGGATTGACGTACCAGGGTTATCTACAGGTTTTTCTCTTCTTCCAAGATAAAAGCACACAGTTAACAAGAGTAATGGACTTGATTCAAATAAACATGCAGGGCAACTATGATGGTAGCTTTTTGATCCGCGACTATAATCTAGGCTTTGATTTTAAAGCCAAGATAGACGGGAGGGAGTATGCCTACAAACATAAATACTAAAAGAGGCTACTACACGGTGGAGGCTGCGATCTTTCTTCCCATATTCATCATCGCCGTTATGACCATTGCTTACTTGATAAAGGTGGTAGGTGCGGCAGAGATAACCATGCATGCCGCAACAGATGAAGGCAGAAATACTGCAGCCCAAGCCTATGTTGTCAAAACCGGACTGGGATTTGCTCCCTCTTTGGAAAACAGAATTCTTGCGGACAGTGAAGATGTCTCCCAAGTACAAGTGTCCAACCTAAAGTACCTGTATTCCATGAAGGGAAAGGACGGCCTGATTTCATATCAGATCAATTCAAGGGTTGATATTAGGCTTCCTCTTCAGCTATATGATGGCTTTGACCTGGAAGAAAGGATTCTTTGTAGAGGGTGGATTGGGAAATCAAATACGTGGGCACCTTTGGGGTTTGATGCAATGGAGAAAAGGGAGGATGCAAGAACAGTATGGATCTTCCCAAGGTCTGGAGAAAAATATCATAAGGAAAACTGCACCTATGTGAGTAACACCCCATCTCAATTGTTGCTCAGTAAAAGTCTAAAAAATAAGTATGATTCCTGTGAGCTATGTCATTCAGAAGAGCTGGAATCCGGTAGCATTGTATATTGCTATGAAGGATATGGAGAAGCATATCACAGAGGTAGCTGTGTTTCCGTAGATAAATATGTTGTAAAGATACAGGAGGAAGATGCAAGGACAAAGGGCTACTTGCCCTGCACTAAGTGTGGAGGATAATATGAATATCAAAGAAAATAATTATACCTTAGAGTTTCCTGAGGAGGCAGTGCTTCCTTTTGAAGAAAGGGTGTTGGCTTCCGGTTTGTGCGATTTTGCGCTACCTATGCGATTCAGCACATCAAAGGGTGTCAGAAGCATTTACTATGAATGCAGCGGATATACGGCTCTTTCCGAATTGAAAATATCAAATGTGCGCGATATATACGAGGTCTTGGAAAAAACCATGATCACACTATCAAAGATCAATGAGTTCCTATTGGATATCAACAAGGTCAGTCTGGATTTGGATACTATTTTTTATCACTTAAAGCATAGGGATATTAAGATTGCATATGTACCGGAAGAATCCGATGAAAGGATAATGAGAAAGATATTGCGGTTGATTGAAAGGTTGGGAGCCAATGGGGATGCAACAACAAAGGAGTACCTGAAGCGTACAGCGGAGGCCATTGATAGAAACAACTATTCCATTGGTGATATCATTCGTTTCATCGGCAATCTTAAACGGGAAATGTATTTAAGCGGAATTCGGTAAATAAAAAAGACGAGGGGTCTCGTCTTTTTTTGTAAAGATCAGTCGGTAGTTATCTACCCTGATAAGCTCTCTTTTCTGCCTTTTTCTTGTCTCTACATGCCTTGCATCTCTTGGGCTCGTTGTCGAATCCTTTTTCCTTGTAGAACTCCTGTTCTCCTGCTGTAAATACGAATTCTGCGCCGCAATCGCTGCATACTAAAGTCTTGTCTTCCATGTTTAATCCTCCATCATGAAAAAAATAACCGTTGACCTAAAAAATTCTTGGGGTCTTTCCAGATGGATGATTCCAAATAGATGTCTGGACCTGTAGATTTCTTGAGTTCTCTGTCATTATAAAGGATAAAAGATTAATTGTCCAACAATATTTTACTTTCTTGCTAAAAACTATGAAAGTGCTTTCGTTTGTAAAATACAAGCAAGTGTAATATAATATTTCCATGGTAAAGCTTAACAATCAGTGGGATTCGGTTTTAGATGGTGAGTTTGACAAACCCTACTATCTGGAATTGCGAAGATTCCTAAAAAATGAGTACGCGACAAAGACCGTCTATCCGGATATGTATGACATATTCAATGCTTTAAAGTGGACATCATACGAGGATGTGAAGGCTGTAATTTTGGGCCAGGATCCTTATCATGAACCGGGACAGGCTCATGGTCTGTGCTTTTCTGTAAAAAGAGGTACCAGAAAGCCGCCCTCTCTGGTTAATATTTTCAAAGAGTTGGAAGATGATTTGGGAATTCCTGTTGCGGAGCACGGTTGCTTGGAAGCATGGGCACGGGAAGGTGTGCTCCTACTCAATACCGTTCTGACGGTGGAAGCACATAAGGCAAATTCTCACAAGGGGAGAGGATGGGAAGTATTCACAGATCGAGTGATTTCTTTGCTCAATGAAAGAGAGAAGCCATTAGTTTTCATCTTATGGGGAGCAAATGCAAGGTCAAAGAAGGCGTTGATTACCAGCGGGAACCATCTTATTTTGGAAGCGGTCCACCCCAGTCCGTTATCGGCGCATAATGGATTTTTCGGAGGCAAGTACTTTAGCAAGACAAATGATTTTTTAGAGGAACCCATACGCTGGGAACTGGATAAGTAGATAAAAACAGGAGGAAAGAAAATGACCGTATTTGCAATTACCGTGATCGTCGTGGTCGCAGTCATTGTCATTCTCGTACTGGCATTCATCGGGATGTACAATGGCTTTGTAAAACTGAAAAATAACGTGGAAGAAGCCTTTGCCACTATGGATGTATATCTGAAAAAACGTTTCGATCTCATCCCCAACCTAGTGGAAACGGTGAAAGGCTACGCCGCACACGAATCGGAGACCTTGGATAAAGTTGTACAAGCCAGGAGCATGATTCAAAACTCTTCCACGACGGAAGAACGATTGGAAAATGAAAACATGCTTTCCGGAACATTGAGAAGCCTCTTTGCTCTATCGGAACAATACCCGGACTTAAAGGCAAACGTTAACTTCTTGGATCTTTCCGATCAACTAAAACGTGTGGAGGAAGATATTGCCAATTCTCGAAAATACTACAATGCAGTGGTGAAAACCTACAACACCAAGAGAGAAGTCTTTCCAAACAATATTATTGCGGGAATGTTCCACTTCGAGAGAAAACCTTTGTACGAAGTGGGGAACGAAGCGGAGAGAGAAAACGTAAAGGTGCAGTTCTAATGAAAAAGAGAATCTACACATACATAGTTGTATTTATGCTCATGACGGTATTTCTTACCCTTGGGGTAAGCGCCGCTTCTTATGATACCACCAAATACGACGTACAAGTCAATGTAAAGTCCGATAATTCGGCGTACATTACCGAAAAGATTTCCATAGAAATTAACGACCCCATTCACGGAATTTATCGTTACATTCCCCTGATGCAAACCATAGATTACAGGGACAAGAACGATGAGCCCTTGAAAAAGGTGAGAAACAGAATCAAAATAGAGGACATTTCTGTATCGAAGCATCCCTTTGAAGTTTCAAATGAGGGAGGCAACCGGCTGATTAAAATCGGCAGCGCCGATACCTATGTGCGGGATGAACAGAATTACAACATTTCCTATCTTGCCAGAATGTACGATGACAAGATCAGTGAGTATGACAGCTTTTTCTATAATGTCTTGCCCAACGATTGGGAGACGCCAATAGAAGAATCCCAGATTACCATCATCATGCCCAAGAAGTTTGATGCTGCCGATGTGGAAGTGGTAGCAGGTCAGAAGGGCGGAAGAGAAGATACAGATAAACTCAATTGGAAGGTGGAAGGAAACACGGTTTCCATCACCACTAAGGATACACTGCCTAAGGGCTCCGGAATCGCCGTGGGTATCAAGCTACCGGAAGGATATTTTGCCAATGAATTGAATCATAAATGGAGCTATCTCCTCCTGTATGCCATTGGTGCTGTAGCGGCTCTCTTGGTCATGGCCTTGTGGTATCGTTTTGGAAGAGATCCTCATCATGTGCAAACCGTAGAGTTTCACCCTCCTGAGGGTATGACTTCTGCTGAAGTGGGCTATGTCCTCGACGGTGTGGTGGATAAGGAAGATGTGGTTTCCCTCTTCTTCCACTTTGCGCAGAAGGGGTATATGACCATTGAGGAAATAGAGAAGGATGATTTCATTCTCCACAAGAATGTGGCCCTATTGCCTCCCGATGCCAAGACCTATGAGAACACTTTGTTCAACGGATTATTTGCAACGGGAGACAGTGTAAAACTTTCTGAGCTGGGTGATGAGTTCTACAATCATTATTTGGCTACTGTGACGGCAGTGGAATCTGAGTTTACCGAGAAGAGGGGACAGAGAATCTTTGCCAGAAAAGCAAATATTTCACGCATTGCTGCCTTTGCCTTTGTGGTTGCAGCCCTTCTGGTCGGCGGTTTGATTGTGGGAAGAATTTACGGCAACTTCATTTTGTCCATTATAGGTGCTGCTGTAATCGCGGTCTTGATGATTCTATCCATGGGAACGGCCATGTCTACCGAGGATAGGAAGTATGTCATCAAGGGAAGAGTTCGCGTGGGTGGTCACTTCTTCAGCATTTTGTTGCTCCTGCTTGCTGCGGTGCTGACATTTTTCGTTCTATGGAAGTATGCAGAGACCATCGTCGGCGCGGTGATCTTCACCCTTATGCTTTGTTGCGGCTACTTCTCCGTTCGCTTTATGCGAGCGAGGACAAAACGAGGAGCAGAAATACTAGGGAAGCTTCTTGGATTGAAGGAGTTTATTCGACTGGCAGAGTTGGACAGACTTCAATTGTTGGTAGAAGAGAATCCTTCCTATTTCTATGATGTTCTTCCCTATGCCTATGTCATGGGACTTTCCAAGAAGTGGGCGAAGAAGTTTGAAAACATCACCATGAAGACACCGGATTGGTATCATGGAACAACTAGATGGGACACCGATGGCGTATTCAATACATGGCTGTTCGTGAATGCCATGAACAGCTTCAATGCCAGCGTTTCCGATAATATTCACGTCCCCCACAGCTCGGGAGATGGTGTGGGTAGCTTCGGCGGCGGAGGTGGCGGCGGATTTAGTTCCGGCGGCGGCTTTGGCGGCGGTGGCGGCGGAAGCTGGTAATCTGGAAAGTTGAGGAAAAGATATGAGATATGTTGTCATAAATGGAACGGAGATTAAGGGTTGTACATATCACTTAAAAGAATTTTTCCTCGATGAGTTGAAGGCACAGGAAGTTCAGGAGTTTTATCTTCCAAAGGACGCGCCGGATTACTGTACCGGCTGTAAAAGGTGTTTTGTGGAGGGAGAGGAAAAGTGTCCACATTTCCATAAGGTGAACCCCGTATGGCAAGCCATGAAAGCGGCGGATATCATTGTATTTGCGTATCCGGTATATGTTCTAAGAACGCCGGGTCAGGTAAAAGCTCTTTTGGATCACTTTGGATGTCACTGGTTTGTCCATCGGCCGGAGCCGGTCCTGTTGGATAAAATCGGCGTGATTCTGACCCAGAGTGTGGGAGCACCCAACGGCGCAGCCCAAAAGGATGTAAAGACGAGCATGGAGTGGCTGGGTATTTCAAAGATAAAGACCAAAGGCTTTGGAATGATGGAAGGTGTCATTTGGGATGAGATTTCGTTAGAGCGAAGGAAAAAAATGGAGTCAAAGGTGAGGGCCTTTGCAAGAGAAGTGAGCCGTATTTCGCCAAAGAAGTGGAATATGAAAACCAAACTATATTTTTTAGTTAGTAAGCAACTTAAAAAAGGGACATATAAGAAACTCTCTTCTCAAGAGAAACCTTCCGTAGAATTACAGTATTGGATCGATCGAGGTTGGTTGAAGCAAGGGAAAAGATAAGGAGCGATAAATGGGACTATTTGATAAATTCAAGAATACACAGGATGAACCAAAAAACATGGAGATATTTGACGATTTCCTCAAGATGTATCCCCCTGCCGGGGATTTGACAAAACCCTCAAAGCACATCATCAAGGCGGCCAAACATGTGGGAATACCCAATGAACTGATAGACTTCTGGAGCGTGTATGGCTTTGGAAATTATGGAGATGGCATTATTAAAGTCATAGATCCGGAGGACTATACGGACAGTCTATATACATGGCTGGGAGAGGTGGATTTTAACAGAATACCCATTATGATGACAGGCTTTGGGAATTTATTCTATTACAGGAAACTTGATGACGGTGTTTATGATATTTCCATTTTGGATATCCACTATCGTAACATTGATGTCTGTACATATACCTTTGAAGAATTTATCACCACATTTATTACCTCAGAACAAATTCAAAAGGGAATACTTAAGAAAGAGCTTTTTGACGAAGCGCAAAAACGCTTAGGGGGCCTCAGCAAGGATGAAATATACTTCTTTGCTCCTGCATTGGTTTTGGGTGGGGGACATAACATCAACTATGTGGAAAAAGGCACGGCGGATGTCCATCACCAACTGTTGTTCCAGTTGGGAAATTAATTATAATTCGTCAATGGTCGGTTTTACATCATAAGCGAAGAGCAGGGCGGCATACTCATTTGCCGCTCTTTTGCTTTTTGCATTATCTCTTGCGGCAGAGCGAATCGCCTTAATCATTATGTTCTTTTGAGTGTGTTCCAATGAAATAAACTCAATCATGGAGACATCATAACCGGCGGACTCCAGTTTCAGACCACGCAAGCCATCGGTGAGAATTTCCGTAAAACGATCCTTCAAAATTCCGTGCTTCAATATGGGGTTTAAGGTGTTGTTGTCAATCTGTTTGAATAATTCATGTTGGCAACAGGGAATGGACAAGATGACTTGCGATCCCCACTTGACTGCATTGATGAGTGCATAGTCCGTTGCCGTATCGCAGGCATGAAGGGTAACCACCATATTGGCGGACTGACCGTCATAGTCTGCAATATCGCCCAGTTGAAAAGCAAGACCGGTATAGTTCAAATCATCTGCAACTCTGTTACAGAAATCAATGACATCTTTCTTCAGGTCCAATCCGATGATTTCCGCCTCTCTGCCTTGAAGCACGACCAAATAGTGATAGAGTGCAAATGTCAGATATGCCTTGCCGCAGCCAAAGTCTATGATGCGGATTTTTTCCTTGGGTAAGACCAAATAGACATCGGCGAGAATTTCTAAAAAACGGTTGATCTGTCGGAATTTGCTGTAGTGCTTCTGATGAACCTTACCGTCCTTGTTCATGACTCCCAGCCGTATCAGGAAATCGCAGGGCACACCGTCGGGAATGATATATTGTTTTTTTCGATTGTGGGCAAGATCTTGCACCTTTCTGCAAACCGGTGTTCGTCGGATGCGGGGTTTATCAATCTTTGCTGCCAATATCTGAATCTCTTCTTCGGAAGTAAAGATGTCAAGCTGTTTAAAATCCTCCCTTAATAATTTTTCAATTAAGAGAACCGCTTGTTCCGGAGTGAGATTTTCATGGGTCACCTTATTGGAATAATGATATTCCGCCTGATAGTTTCTTTGCCCTCTCAATAGGATTAATCGGAAAAGAACCTTCCGGTAGGGAAGGGATTTTTTTCGGGCATTGCTACATACGATTTTGTCCGGATATTCTTCTCGGAAGATATTGTTTATGATCTCTCTCATGAGTCTAGTTTACCCCATAACATTGAGGTATTCAACATTTTATGATACAATAATTCAGTTATGTTAGAGAGAATGTAGACTTGAAAGACGGGGAAAAAAGAAGAATTAATGGCAGAAAAAGAAAAGATAATCAATATTGCAGTGATTGCCCACGTAGATGCGGGGAAGTCCACCTTGGTGGACGCCTTCCTGAATCAAAGCGGTGTTTTCCGAGAAAACGAGGAAGTCGTCGATTGCATCATGGATAGTGATGATATTGAGCGAGAGCGCGGCATTACCATATATTCCAAAAACTGTTCCGTTATGCATGGGGACGTAAAAATCAACATCGTAGACACACCGGGGCATGCGGACTTTAGTTCTGAAGTGGAGCGAATCATCAAGACGGTGGATACGGTTATTTTGCTGGTGGACAGTAGCGAAGGGCCAATGCCCCAGACCAGATTCGTGTTGAACAAGTCCTTGGAGCAGGGCATTAATCCCATTCTTTTGATAAATAAAATCGATAAAAAGGATGCTCGAATCGATGAAGTGGTGGACGAAGTGTACGAACTCTTCATGGATCTCAATGCAAACGATGAACAGTTGGATTTCCCCATACTATATGGAATTGCCCGCCAAGGTATCGTGGTCTATGACCCGATGGATGCCTTGGGGATAGAAATCGAGCAAGAGGGAACGAAGGTTCGGAAAAATGTGAAAGGGGAGAAGGGACTGGATATCACACCCCTCTTCGACACCATTATCAAGCATTGCGACCCCTTCCCCGATTTGGATGACGAACCGCTACAGTTACAGATTTCATCCCTTGCCTACGATGACTACATCGGGAGGCTGGGAATCGGACGCATCACAAAAGGTGTTCTTCGAGAAGGACAGACCGTGGGTGTGGCACAGGGAGAGGGTCAGCTGCGACAGAAAAAAATCAATCAGGTCTTCGTATATCGGGGCTTGCAGAGAACCGCGGTGCAGGAAGCAAGGTGCGGTGATATTGTAGTGGTATCGGGCATTTCCGATATTTCCATTGGGGAAACCGTTACGGACATGAAGGAGCCCCAACCCATGGAGATGATTCACATTGAAGAACCGACTCTCTCCATGTACTTTATGGTCAACGACTCTCCCTTTGCAGGCCAGGTAGGCAAATATGTGACCACCCGTCACATCAAGGAGAGATTGGCAAAGGAGCTGGAGGTCAATGTGGGCCTCATGGTGGAGGAGACGGATTCCACGGATAGTTTTAAGGTGTCAGGAAGAGGGGAACTGCACCTATCCATCCTGATTGAAAATATGAGAAGAGAAGGCTACGAGCTGGCGGTGAGCAAGCCGGAGGTTATCCTGCGAAAAGATGAACAGGGTAAGACGGTAGAGCCCTTTGAGGAAGTCATTATTACCGTACCGGAGGAGTACTCCGGGTCTGTCATATCGAAACTGAATCTGCGAAAGGGTATTATGAATCAGATGGCCAATGAGAACGGCTATGTGAGAATGGAATATCTGGTGCCCACCAGAGGCCTTTTGGGATACAGAACGGAGTTTATCAACGACACCAGAGGAGAAGGAACGATGGTGCGGCGCTTTGATTCTTTTCAGGAATACAAGGGTGGAATCCCTCAGAGGACCAATGGAGTCGCCGTTGCCATGGAGGCAGGCATATCCACTCCCTATGCATTGTCCGCCATTGCGGAACGTGTTAAACTGTTCATAGAGCCGGGGACGAAGGTCTATGAAGGCATGATCATCGGGGAAAACAGCAGAAACGATGATATGGTCGTGAATCCTTGCAAGACAAAGCAAAAGACCAACATGAGAGCTGCCGGAAATGATGACGCCACCAGGGTTCCACCTGCCAAGATTCTTTCCTTGGAAGAGGCCTTGGAGTATATTAACAGCGATGAGCTGGTTGAAGTGGTTCCCGACGATATTCGCTTGCGAAAGAAACAGTTAAAGGAATTGGATAGAAGAAGGAATAGAAATGTCTGATGCAACATTAGAAAAACTCATGTCTTATGCCGGAGTTGCGGCAATTATATTTGTAGGGGTTTTGGTCATCCTCATTACTGTGGTCATTGCACAGAAAGCCATGAAGCGATCCTCTCTGGATCCTATGGTGCATAAATTTATCATTAATGCCTTAAAAATAATTATGGTTTTGATATTGATCATCATCGTATTGGAGTCTCTTGGGATTGGAACAGCTCCTTTTGTCGCCGTAATGGGAGTTGCCGGTGCGGCCATTGCTTTGGCGCTCAAGGACAGTTTGGGCAACATCGCAGGGGGAGTGATGATTATGTTCACCAAGCCTTTTCGCCAAGGAGACTACGTGGACATTGACGGAACAACGGGCAACATCAATGATATCGATCTTCTCACCACCACCATGGAGACCTTTGATAACAAGGTAATCGTCATCCCCAACGGTATGATTACGACTTCTGTTGTGACGAACTATACCATGCGTGATACCAGACGGGTGGACATGATCTTTGGCATTGGTTATGAGGATAATATCAACGCGGCGAAGGAATTGATGCACAACGTAGCAGCTGCAAATCCCTTGATCATGACAGAGCCGGAACCCTTTATTGGAGTGGCCGGCAATGAAGATAATTCGGTGAACCTGGACTTTAGAGTTTGGTGCAAGACCCAAGATTACTGGGTTGTAAAGTATTTCTTGGAAGAAAACGTAAAGATTGCCTTTGATGAGGCCGGAATCAGTATACCCTTCCCACAAATGGATGTGCATTTGAAAAAATAGGAGGAAAAATGGGCAACAGCGTAATAGGAAATATCATATACTTTTGGATTTTCGTCATCGGCGGTATGTTCATAGCGAGATTGACCGGCCTGACGCAGAGCGATAAGGACACCATCATCTTCATCATCATTCTGTCATTGTTTTATTGGGGATTTGCATTTTTGCGCCATGCGCGAAAGAGCAGAAGAGGAGAAAAGTAATGGGAGATAAGAAATTTGTAATGCCTGAGACGAAGAACTATGCCTTTACCCAGCACAAGAAATGCGAGTGGTTTCCCTGTCATAAAGGGATCCCGGAGGAGGATTTCAATTGTCTTTTTTGTTTTTGTCCCCTCTATGCTTTGGGAACAGAGTGTGGCGGGAATTACAGCTATGATAACAAAAAGGGCATTAAGGACTGCTCCAATTGTATCGTTCCCCATCACAGGGATTCATACGACCACATCGTGAAGAAAACGAAGATCTTAGTGGAGCGGTCCAAACAAGATTTAGAAAAAAGCGGAAAGAAATAGCAAATGGCTTTTACTCATTTACATGTACATACGGAATACAGCCTATTGGACGGTGCCGCCCCCATTGACAAAATAGTTGCCAGGGCAAAGGAACTGGGCATGGACTCTCTTGCCATTACCGACCATGGGACCATGTTCGGTGTCATTGATTTTTATAAGGAATGCAAAAAACAGGGAATTCATCCGGTTATTGGCAGTGAGATATATACCGCTGCCAGAGGATACCAGGATAAAGACCCTGCCTTAGACAAGAATCAAGGGCACTTAGTTCTGTTGGCAAAAAATCAGACAGGGTATCAGAACTTGATGAAGATCGTTTCCTTGGGATATACCAAGGGTTTTTATTACAAACCAAGAGTGGATAAGGATGTCCTGCGAGAATACAGTGAAGGCATTATCGCTCTCTCCGCCTGTTTGGCAGGGGATGTACAGCAAAGGATGCTTCTCAAAGATTATGCCGGTGCCAAAAAGGAAGCCTTGGAGTTTTTGGAGATTTTTGGAGAAGGCAATTTTTACTTGGAACTGCAAGATCAAGGTTTAACGGAAGAGGCAGATATCCTGCCTTTGATGAAGCAACTCCACGAGGAAACGGGGATTCCCTTCGTTGCCACCAACGATGTTCACTATGTGAATCGAGAAGATGCGGAAGCCCACGATGTGCTCCTGTGTATACAGACGGCAACCACGGTAGACGACGAGAAGAGGATGCGTTTTCCCAACGATCAATTCTATCTCAAGAGCGAATCGGAAATGGAAAAACTCTTTGCAGGAATTCCCGGTGCATGCGAAAACACACATAAAATTGCCATGGAATGTCAGGTGGACTTTGAGTTTGGAAAACTACATCTGCCGGATTTTGTTGCCCCGGACGGCAAGGACAACAAGGATTATCTGAGGGAACTTTGCCAACAGGGTTTGCAGGAACGATATGGTGACGCAGTGCCGGAAGTGAAGCAACGTTTGGAGTACGAACTTTCCGTCATTGAAAGCATGGGCTATGTGGAGTATTTTCTCATTGTTTGGGACTTCATCAACTATGCCAGAACCAACGGCATCATGGTGGGTCCCGGTCGAGGTTCCGCTGCAGGCAGTATTGTTGCCTATGTTTTGCGAATCACCGACATCGACCCCATCAAATACAATCTGATATTTGAGAGATTCCTCAATCCGGAGCGAGTGAGTATGCCGGATATTGACATTGACTTCTGTTACGAAAGAAGAGGGGAAGTCATCGACTATGTCATCGATAAATACGGAGAAGATAAGGTGGTCCAGATTATCACCTTTGGAACCTTGAAGGCGAAGGCTGCCGTTCGTGATGTGGGAAGATCCCTCAATGTGAGCTATGCCGATACGGATGTGATTGCCAAGGCAATTCCCTTTGAGCTGAACATGACCATAGAAAAAGCCTTGAAAACGAGTCCGGACCTGTCTGCCATGTACGAAAACAACGGGGAAGCGAGAAAGGTACTGGATATGGCGAAAGCCATCGAAGGGACACCGAGGCATGCTTCTACCCACGCGGCAGGCGTAGTGATTTCCAAAAAGGATATCGTGGAATATGTGCCTCTTTATCTGGCGGATAAGGGTATCTCCACCCAGTTTCCAATGACGACCATTGAGGAGCTTGGCTTACTGAAGATGGACTTTCTCGGCTTGCGAAATCTGACGGTAATCAGGGATGCCCTTGCCCTCATCGAGAGGAATCACAATGTAAAAATCCAATTTGATAAGATGGATTATGATGATCCGGAAGTATATAAGATGATATCCAAGGGAAATACCCAGGGAATCTTTCAACTGGAATCGGCAGGGATGACCCAGTTTATGAAGAATCTTAAGCCTGACTGCTTTGAAGATATTGTGGCAGGAATTTCCCTCTACAGACCCGGACCAATGGCCAGTATTCCGACTTATATTGCCAATAAAAAAGATCCCGACAGCATTACATATCTTCACGAGAGCCTCCGCCCCATATTATGTGTTACCTATGGATGCATGGTCTACCAAGAACAGGTAATGCAAATTGTTCGTGATTTGGCAGGCTACACCTATGGTCGCTCAGATTTATTGAGAAGAGCCATGAGCAAGAAGAAGATGGACGTTATGCTGGCGGAGAAGGAGATCTTCCTTCAAGGTTGCGGAAAGAAAGGAATTCCCGCAGAAACCGCGGAGAACATATTCAACCAGATGGTCAGCTTTGCGGAATACGCCTTCAACAAATCCCATGCGGCGGCCTACGCCGTCGTTGGATATGAAACCGGGTATTTAAAAGTTCACTATCCGGTGGAATTTATGGCTGCCCTCATGTCCAGCGTCATGGGAGATGCTCGACAGATTTCCAATTATATAAGAAACTGTGTGGAAATGGGGATAGAGGTTTTGCCGCCCGATGTAAATATATCGGAGAAGAAATTCACCGCTGTAGACGGCAAAATAAGGTTTGGCCTTCTGGGAGTCAAGAATGTGGGAGAAAACGCCATAGAAGCCATTATAGAGGCCAGAAGGACGAAGGGTGAGTCGAAGGATATCTACGGTTTCTTCAATAATTTGGATATTCGTCAAATCAATAAAAAAGCCGTAGAAAGTCTCATTAAGGCGGGGGCATTGGATCATCTGAGCGGCAACAGAGCCCAACATCTTGCGGTATATGAAAAACTCATAGAGTCTGCACAGAGCGGAATAAAGAAAAACATCGAAGGACAGATGTCACTGTTTCAAACCCACGGTTCAGAGATGGAAAGTCCACAAGCCATGGGTACGCTTCCCCAAATCAGCGAGTTCCCCAAAGAAGCACTCTCCGCCATGGAAAAAGAAATGTTGGGCGTATACTTGACGGACCACCCTCTCAACGCATATAAAGATAGGATAGAAAAGCTTATCACTGCGACCTCTGCACTTTTGGCAGATGAAGAGCAGCAGGAAGTGAAGGACGGGGATAAGGTGATTATGGCGGGCATTGTTGCCGGTAAGCGAAACTTGATTACCAAGAGCAACAAGCAGATGGCCTTCGTCCAGATGGAGGATTTCTACGGGGAAGTAGAAGTCATTGTCTTCCCTAATATATTCGAACGATATGGTAGTTTACTGCGGGAAGACGCTATTATTGCTGTGAAAGGAACCTTGAACTTCAAGGAAGATGAGGCGCCCAAGTTGTTGGCAGATACCATCACGGATGTGAAGACCCTTCTTCCCAAGGATGAGTTGGTAAAGATAAAAATCCCCCATGATTTGCCCCAAGGAGAAACCCTTGCTAAAATAAAGGAAATGATGATGAAAAACAAGGGAAAGACCCCTGTAATCATCTATCTTCACGGTAACAAAGCCGTCAAGACTTCAGAGGATCTATGGGTAGAAAAAAGCGATGCATTGTTAACCGGACTGCAAGAGCTGTTGGGGTCGGAAAACGTAAAGATATAGGAGGAAATCAGGATGAAGAGAGTCGGTGTTTTGACCAGCGGAGGAGACGCCCCCGGAATGAACGCAGCCATACGGGCTGTGGTGAGAAGTGCCATCTACAGAGGAATGGAAGTGGTAGGAATCGAAAAAGGTTATGAGGGTCTCATAGATGAAGACTTTATTCCCCTGACGAAATCCTCCGTGGGAGATATTCTCCATCGCGGTGGAACCATGCTGAAGACTGCACGAAGTGAACGCTTTCTGTCGTTCTTCGGTCAGGATGAGGCCATAAAAAACATTCGAAAGTATACCTTGGATGCGGTTGTGACCATAGGCGGAGATGGTACCTTTCGAGGTGCAGCCGACTTAAGCGGAAGTGGCGTACCGGTGATTGGAATTCCCTGCACCATTGACAACGATATGGGATTCACCGATTATACCATCGGCTTCGATACGGCGGTTAACACTGTATTGGAAGCCATCAGCAAGATTCGAGATACGGCATCTGCCCATGACAGAACGACGGTGATAGAGGTTATGGGAAGACACTGCGGGGACATTGCCTGTTACGCGGGTGTAACAGGCGGTGCGGAATACATCCTCATTCCTGAAATTGAAACCAATGTGGATCAGCTCTGTGCAAAGATTAAGGAAGGCAAGGCGAGAGGGAAGAGCCACAGCATTATTCTCAAGGCGGAAGGGGTGGATATCTCTACGGAAAGCCTGACGAAGATGATTGAAGAAAAGACGGGCTTAGAATCGCGAATGGTGGTACTGGGTTACTTGCAAAGGGGCGGATCTCCTACGGCGAAAGACAGGATGCTTGCCAGCCTCATGGCAAGTCGAGCCATAGACTTGATTTATGAGGACAAAACCGGACGTGCGGTGGGCATTGTTCACAACCAGATTATTGACATACCCATTGAGGAAGCCATAACCGTTTCTCGGGAAGCGGATCTGGAAATGCTGGAGCTCATTGATGCTCTGTCAAAATAAAAGAATCAAAAACTGATAAAGGCAGCTGATGGGCTGCCTTTGTCAAGAGGATGAGATATTTGTTTTGGAGATGTTAGATGGTTTCTCCAACTGTTTACATAATATGTCTTCTCTCTTAAATAAACCTTAAATCTTTTCTTCTGCGTGATAACCAAGATCTATGGCAATATCGCTCTGAATCACCCGACCGAAGGACAGGGATTTCTCGCCGTATTTTTTTCGAATATCGTCTATGGTTTTGTCCAATCGTTCTTCTTTTTCTCGATCCTCGTTGAGGATGGAGAACAGATTCATTTGTTCCGAATCCTCTTCATCTTGAAGATAGATGGCCGTAATGGTCATGAGACGTATGGGTTTGTTTAAGCTCCAGTTTTCGCCAATGATATCCATTGCGGCTTTGCTGATTTCTACAGAACTGCTGCTGGGGTAGGGGAGCTGTTTTTGACGGGAAATCACCTGGAATCCCGGGTCCTTTATATCAACTTTGACGCCGTTTGCCTTCATCTGCAGCTTTCGCAACCTTGCCGTCACCTTATCTGACAGGCCAACTACGGCTACGGAAATATCATCTTCTCCTATTAAATTTCTGTGAAACGTAACACCGTTGCCTACAGACTTGATTTTTTGTCGCTCGCTGGACTTGGAAACCGGGGCATCATCCCGTCCGTTGGCATAATCATGGAGCATGCCTCCGGATTTTCCCAATAGATCCACAAGAAGATTTCGATGGGCGCTTGCCAGGTCACCAATGGTGTGAATTCCAATGTTGTGCAACTTTTCTGCCGCCACATTGCCCACAAAGAACATTTCCTCTACCGGCAAGGGCCAAAGGATTTCTTTGAAGTTCTCTCGGGTAATCAAAGTAGTTTGGTCCGGCTTCTTATATTCGCTGCCCATCTTGGCGAAGATCTTGTTGAATGATACACCGGCAGAAAGGGTCAGACCCAATTCTTCCCGAACGGTTTTTCGGATGTTGTCGGCAATGGTCTTTCCGTCTCCAAAGAGCTTTAGGCTTCGGGTCACATCCAGCCAGGATTCATCGATGCTGAAGACTTCCACCATGTCTGTATACCGCTGGTATATCCCGTTAATCAGCTTGCTGTAGTGTTTATATTTCTCCATGTGAGGAGGAACACACTGCAAGTCGGGGCACTTTTTACGTGCCTGCCAAAGGGTTTCCGCAGTCTGGACGCCGCAATTCTTTGCCAATTGATTTTTGGCCAAGATAATACCCCGCCGGCCGTCCGGATCTCCGCAGACCGCCATGGGCTTATCCCTCAGTTCCGGATAATCCAGAAGCTCAACGGAAGCAAAAAAGCCGTTCATATCACAATGTAAAATCGTTCTGTCCATACTTGGATTCTACATGGAAAGGGTCGATTAGGCAAGGGGGGTCCATTGACACAAGGAATAGATTTTGATAGACTATCAGTGTTTTAGGAGGAATACAAAATGAAAAAAATCAACACATTGAAAACCAGAGATTTAAGTGAGACAGCGAAGACCTGCGGTTGCGGCGAATGTCAGACTTCATGTCAGTCAGCCAGCAAGACATCATGCAGCGTAGCCAATCAGCTGTGTGAGAAGAAGAAATAAGAGCAATTGGTACATCAATATAAATGCAACGGCTATAATATCGTCATAGATAGCAACAGCGGATCCGTTCATTGGGTGGATGATGTTACCTATGATGTTATTTCATGTTACGAGGGCGGAGACTTTCAGGGGTTGGACCCCAAGGATGTAGAGGAAGTCCTGCCGGAAATCGAAGCGTTGAAAGCTGAGGGCAAGCTCTTTAGTGAAGATTCCTTCCAGGAGATGGCTGATGATTTTAAGAACAGACACTCCGTGTTGAAGGCCATGTGTCTTCACGTTGCCCACGCCTGCAATATGGACTGTGCATATTGCTTTGCAGGTAAGGGGGAGTATCAAGGAAACCGTGGACTCATGAGTCTGGAAACCGGGAAGAAAGCCATAGATTTCTTGGTGGAACACTCGGATGGCAGAAAAAACCTGGAGGTAGACTTTTTTGGGGGAGAACCCCTTCTCAACTGGGAGGTGGTCAAGGAATTGGTTGCCTATGGAAGAACCTTCAAAGACAAGAACTTTCGCTTTACTTTGACGACCAATGGGATGTTGTTAGATGAAGAAGTGATTCGATTTACGACGAAGGAAATGAGCAACGTGGTGATTTCTCTCGACGGAAGGAGAGCCGTCAATGATGCCATGCGCCAGACAAAGGATGGCAAGGGAACGTATGATTTCGTGCTAGATGGATTTAAGAAGCTGGCGCAGGAACGTGGTCAAGAAGGCTACTACATGAGAGGGACTTTTACGGCAAATAATCTTGACTTTGCAGAAGATGTCCTTCATATGGCGGACATGGGTTTTCAACAGCTATCCATGGAGCCGGTTGTTTGCGGAGA
Organism: Anaerovoracaceae bacterium; assembly: GCA_040766105.1. Classification (GTDB taxonomy): domain Bacteria; phylum Bacillota; class Clostridia; order Peptostreptococcales; family Anaerovoracaceae; genus JAXGRD01. Next base: position 207,881 of record JAXGRD010000002.1, on the reverse strand, counting down.
AGATGCAAGCTACGCATTGAAAGAGGAGCATCTTCCCAAGATATTTCAGCAATATGAGTATCTTGCCAAGGAAATGATCAAACGCCGGGATGCAGGAAAGGACTTTACCTTCTACCACTATATGATAGATATGGAAGGTGGTCCCTGTATTTCCAAGCGAGTGTCCGGTTGCGGAGTGGGCAAGGAATATATTGCTGTCACCCCTGAAGGCGAGATTTTCCCCTGTCATCAGTTTGTCGGAGATGAAAATTACCGATTGGGCGACTTGGACAAGGGAATTGTGCGAGAAGACTTATTGGAAGAATTCGACCAATGCACGGTGTATGGGAGAAGTGAATGTACAGACTGCTTTGCTAAACTGTATTGCAGTGGGGGCTGTGCAGCCAACGGCTACCATGCCACCGGAAAAATAACGGGGATGTATGATATGGGTTGCGAACTTCACAAAAAAAGAGTGGAATGCGCCATCATGATGAAGATAGATGAGAGCATTAAGAAGGGAGAAACGCATGGGTAATGTAATGGTTTGCGTAACGCAGCAGAAGAGCTGTGACAGGCTAATCAGACATGGAAAGAAAATGCTAGAGGAAGGTGACGGAGAGCTGTTCATCATCCACATCGCTCACTATGAATACAAGTTTTTAGGACATACGGAAGAGGGAGAAGCTTTGGAGTACCTCTACCAAAAGGCATTGGAATACGGTGCAAATCTTACGGTTGTTCGCTCCAGCAATATATTGTCAACCCTATCGGAATTGGTTGAGAAAAACCAAATCGATCACGTGGTAATGGGAGAATCAAGAGAAACCAAGAGCAGCTCCAATATGACGGAGCAGTTTAGAAAGATGATCAATGGGAAGGCGGCGTTATCTGTATTACCGTCACTTCAGGAGTAGACAGGAATCTGGCGGGGATTTTAGTGGTTCCCAGCCCTCTGTTGACATAGAGGGTGGTCTTGGCCGGATTGTCAAAGAAAAACTCTCCTGCGCTGTATTTTTCCCCTAGGGGAGGCAGGTAACTGTGCTTATAAAAGGGGATTTTGATTTGACCGCCATGGGTATGGCCGGATACCATTAAGTCCACCGGTTCAGACATGATCATGTCAATGACATCCGGCTCATGACAAGCTACGATGTTAAATGCGTTGATCGGATTGTTTTCTACCACCGATGCATCGCCATAACCTAAGAGATAATCGTCCACGCCTGTGAGAGTCACATTGTTCTCCGGGAAGTGGACGCTTTCATTTACAAGAACCGTAAAACCGCCGTCCTTCATAATGTCTTTGTACTTAAATTCCGAGCCTAAACCGTAGTCGTGATTTCCATAGACGGCATATTTACCCTGTTTTGATTCTATCTGTGACAATTTTTCCGATATAGCCCCACTGTCACCGGTGTAGTTTTGTAAGTCGTCAAAAAGGTCCCCAAGAAAGAGAACCAAATCCGGGTCCTGTTCATTGATTTTATCTACTGCTTTTTGAAAATCATCCGGGGTATAGTGTTCACTAAAGTGGGTATCCGCGATGAGAACAATGTTCATAGGTTCAACGACCTCCGAGTCTTGGATGACCACTTCCTCCTTGGCAACCAGATTGGGCGCCAGTTGGAAAGCATATAAGAGGGTTCCACCGATTAACAGGGTCACAATAAATATAAAAATAATAAGTCTCTTTAAGAATTTCATAAACAGTATAGTAACATCTGCCAACTTTTATTTCAATATTTATTATGTTATACTTGCCGTGGAAGGAAGAGGGAACATATGTACGATATTTGCATCATCGGTGGAGGAGCCTCCGGAATGGCAGCAGCCATCGGAGCGGTTATGGAAGCACCGAATTTGAAAGTATGTATTCTGGAGAAGAAGGATTCTCTTGGGAAGAAACTACGGGCTACCGGTAACGGTAAGTGCAATATTTCCAACTTGCGTTGTGAAAAAAGTCAGGAAACGATAGATTTCTTCAATACCATTGGGGTCTCTATCACGGAGGAGGAGGGTTGGCTCTATCCAATGTCGCGACAAGCGGAGGATGTGGTGTTTGCACTAGAGTCGGCCATAGAAAGATACAATATTAGTATTATCGTAAACTTTTCTGTGGATACCATCGTCAAGGAAGATGATGGCTTCATCATAAACGAAGAAATACGTTGTAAATCCATACTTCTTGCAACGGGAGGGAAGGCCGGACCACAATTCGGAACTACAGGGGACGGCTATCGCCTTGCCAAGTCCTTTGGGCATCAGATTACACCATTGGCACCGGTGTTGACGGCCTTAGAATCTTCGGACCTTAGCGGTCTAAAGGGAGTGAGGGCGAAAGGACGAGTTTCACTTTTCTGCAGGGAAAGGATCGTGGCTGCTGAGGACGGAGAAGTGCAGTTTACGGAAGACGGTCTGTCGGGGATTTGTATTTTCAATTTGAGCAGATTTGTCAAGTTAGATGATGATACCGCCTTTGCGGATTATGAGGTGCATGTGGATTTTCTTCCGGATATTAGTCAAGTTGAATTGATAAAAACGATAGAAGCACGAAAAAAAGTGGGGGTGAATCCCATTCGCTCCATGGTCCCGATAAAACTCTGCAATCGGTTCATGCGCACAGGGGAGAATACGGAAAACCTGGCATGTCAATTGAAGGATTTCATCGTTCCGGTGACCGGAGCAAAGGGATGGAAGTGGGCCCAGTGTACAGCAGGGGGCATTATGTCTGATGAACTACAGAATGAAACTTTGGAAAGTAAGCTGGTAGAGGGCTTGTATTTTGCAGGGGAGATATTGGACTTTGACGGACCTTGCGGAGGGTATAATCTCCAAAATGCATGGGAAACCGGCTTAAAAGCGGGCAGGTCCATGGCAAAGAGGGGTAGAAGATAGATGTATCGGATTCATCAAATTAAAATGAGACCCGGTGATGATTTGTCTCGCATCCCCTTGTTGATACGCCGCAAATTGCGGATGCCTGACTTAGTCATATCCCATTGGAAGGTGGTTAAGGAATCCATCGATGCACGAGATAAGAAAAATATAAAGCTGGTCTATTCCGTGGATTTTAGTTGTGATACTTCATTGGACTTGGATCTTGCTCCCGAGGTATCCTATCGTAACCCTATGGTAGAAATAAAACCTAAAAACAGGCCGATTATCGTCGGTCTGGGTCCTTGTGGTTTATTTGCGGCACTGATACTGTCCCGAGCCGGCCTGCGCCCCATTGTATTGGAGCGTGGTAAGCCGGTGGAAGAACGGTGGGAAGACGTGAAGCGATATTGGAAAACCGGAATACCGGATCCGGATTCCAACGTCCAATTTGGGGAGGGAGGGGCCGGCACCTTTTCTGATGGAAAGTTAACCACCGGAACCCACGACCCAAGAATCCGCAAGGTGTTGGAAGAATTCGCCACCGCGGGAGGTGGAAATGACATCCTCTACAAGCAGAAGCCCCACATTGGGACGGATGTGTTACGGACCGTTGTATCCAACCTGCGGAAAGAAATCATTGATGCGGGAGGAGAGGTTCGATTTGCATCACGGGTGGAATCCTTTTTGGTAAGGGAGGGTGCGTTGTCCGGTGTTGTTCTGGTAGATGGAGAAATCCTCCATACGGAACATTTGATTCTTGCCATTGGCCACAGCAGCAGAGATACTTTTCGTACCCTAGAAGCGGAGGGTGTTCCCATGGAGCCAAAGCCCTTTTCCATGGGGGTGAGAGTTCGCCATCTGCAAGAGGACATTAACAGGGCGCAATACGGTGATCCGACTTTGGCAGAAGTACTGGGTCCTGCCGAATACAAGCTTTCTCATCGATGTAAAAACGGCCGTGGTGTCTACACATTTTGCATGTGTCCGGGTGGAGAAGTAATTTCCGCAGCAACGGAAAAGGACACGGTGGTGGTGAACGGAATGAGCTTTCATGCCAGAGACGGCAGATATGCAAACAGCGGTCTGCTGGTGGATGTGAGAATCGAAGATTATTCTGTAGAAAAGGATGACCCTCTGGTAGGAATGGAGTTTCAACGTAAATATGAAAGAATTGCATTTGCGGAAGGAGGGGGAAGACCACCCCAAACCACTTATGAGGAGTTCTCGGATTCCGCCGTGTCTCGTTCGTTACCGGATTTTGTTGTGGATTCCATTACGGAAGCCATGCCATATTTGGGGAGAAAGTTAAAGGGCTTTGACAAGTCGGACACCCTCATGGTCGGTGTTGAGACCCGTAGTTCAAGTCCGGTGAGAATTCTCAGGGATAAAACGGGTGAGAGCACAATAAAAGGGCTCTTTCCCGCAGGGGAAGGAGCCGGATATGCAGGTGGTATTGTCTCCGCGGCGGTGGATGGCATTCGTGCCGCAGAAGCGGTAATTGGAAAGATTACTTCTTCAACAAACTCTTCCCTGTCATCTCTTTAGGGATCTGCAATCCCATCATTTCCAGTAGGGTCGGTGCAATATCAGATAGTTTCCCTCCCTTTTTCAAGGGTCGTGGGTCACTGCTGATGTTTACAATAGGTACCGGATTCAAGGAATGAGAAGTGACAACTGCTTCATTTTCATCCAGCATACAATCAGCGTTACCATGATCTGCCGTAAGTAAGATTTGACCGTTTTTTGCAAGAATCGCCTTTATCACTTTTGCGGCACATTCATCAAGGGCTTCAATGGCTTTTATGGTTGCCTCTAAATTTCCCGTGTGACCCACCATATCCGCATTGGCAAAGTTTAAGATGATTAAGTCATATCGATCCGATTCTATTTCTTTTAGTACGGTATCCGCAACGGTGTAAGCGCTCATTTCCGGCATCAAGTCGTATGTCGCTACCTTGGGAGAGGGGATGAGCATGCGGTCTTCTCCCGGTTCGGGCGCCTCTACACCTCCATTGAAGAAAAACGTTACATGGGCATATTTTTCGGTTTCTGCAATGCGCAATTGGGTAAGCCCTAGTGAGGAAATGTAGTGTCCCAGAGTGTTATCATAGTGTTCGGGAGGAAATGCAATTTCTACACCTCGAATGGAGGCATCGTATTGCGTCATACAGACGTAACAAAGATCCTTGCATACTTTCATTCTTTCAAATCCCTCAAAGTCTATATCCACAAAGGCCCTGGTAATCTCTCTGGCTCTGTCCGGACGATAGTTGAACATGATCATAGCATCCCCGTCTTCAACGGTTACTCTGGGATCGATAATGGTGGGCAGCATAAACTCGTCGTATTCTTCCTTAAAATAGGAGTCTTCCACAGCTTCCGTTGCATCAGAGTTGTGGTGGCCTTGTCCCAATGTCATGGCATCGTATGCCTTTTCCAGGCGAGCCCATCGTTTATCCCTGTCCATAGCATAATATCTGCCGGAAACAGAAGCGATTCGTCCCAGTCCGACCTTTTTCATGTAGGCTTCTAATTCCTCGATGAATCCCAGCCCGCTGTTGGGGGGGACATCTCTTCCGTCAAGAAAGGCGTGAATATATAGCTTTGAAATACCGTTCTTCTTTGCCATATCAATCAATGCAAAGATGTGATCCATGTGACTGTGAACACCCCCATTGGAAACCAGCCCCAACAGGTGAAGGGCAGTGTCCCTTTCTTTAGCATGGGTCATAGCCTTCAATAGAGCAGGGTTCTTGAAAAAGGAGCGATCATCAATAGACTTTGTGATTTTCGTAAGATCTTGATAGATGACTCTTCCCGAACCGATGTTCAAGTGACCTACCTCTGAGTTTCCCATCTGTCCCTTGGGAAGACCAACATCCAAGCCGGAGCAATCCAACAAGCTGTTGGGATAATGTAAGAAAATATCATCTAAAAACGGTTTTTTTGCCATGGCAATGGCATTGCCGTAGGTTTCAGGATTATATCCATAGCCGTCCAGAATCATTAGCATTGTTGGTTTTCCAAAGTTATTCATGTCTTTCCCTCCATTTATACTCCATAATTATATCACAATCATGGTATAATATGAAATGCAAGGGAGAAATGAAATGGACTGGACAAAGAGACAAGAAGAAGCCATCACCCTAAGGGGAAAAAACATTCTGGTATCCGCCGCAGCCGGATCGGGAAAAACTGCGGTGTTGGTTGAGAGAATTAAACGATTGATTATTGAAGAGAAGGTTCCGGTGGATCGTATTTTGGTGGTGACGTTTACCAAGGCCGCAGCTTCCGAGATGAAGGAAAAGATATTCAAGTCCCTTCAAACAGAAATCTCAAGCAATACAAAGGATTTACCCTTCTTAAGGCAGCAATTAGACAAGATACATCGTTCCAATATAAGTACCTTCCACAGTTTTGCCATGGACATTATTCGCAACTATTTTCATGTTATCGGAGCAGACCCGAATCTTAGCGTTTGTGATGACACTGAGGCAAAGCTAATGAAGAGCGACAGCATGGATGAAACTTTTTCCTCCTTTTTCTCTGAAGATAACGAAGCTTTTCGCCGTTTTCTTCGCTCTTATGGGACGACGAAGAGCGAGGACAAGCTGAAGGAAGACATTCTCAGCCTCTATGAAAAAATTCAAAGCATGCCGGAGACTCTGGATTGGTTGAAAGAACAAGTAGATGTACTGCAGTCCGATGTGGACACCTTTACGGGAGGATGCTTCATGGCATTTATCCGCAAGGATATCTCCGAGAAGTTGAACGAGGCAGTGGAATATTATGAAAATGCAAGGGAAATTCTATTGGGGGCGGGGCTTGATCGTTTGGCTGAAAAAGTCAGCGAAGACTTGGAAGCAGTGCAGTCATTCACACGGGAAGATATGGATTTTGACGCCTTGGGAGAAGAAATAAGGAAGTTTAAAAGCGTTGTAATACGGGCGAATAAAACCGAAAAGGATGACTATGAACCGGTAAAGGACAAAGTTTCCCTCCTGCGAAAGGGTGCCGGGGCAACACTCTCTCAACTAAGGTCAGTGTATTTTACTGACACTCTAGCGAATCAGGTGGAGTTGATGCAACAGACCCATCCCGGAGGAACTATGTTACTAGACATCCTTCTCAAATTTAAGGAAATCTACGGGATGAAGAAGAGAGACAAGAATCTGGTGGACTACAACGATATTGAACACTATGCCATTGAGATTCTAAAAAATGATCTTGTGTCTGAGGAATACAAAGAAAAATTTAAATATATCTTCATAGATGAATATCAAGATAGTAACTATCTTCAGGAGGCCATCATATGGCGAGTCAAGAGGGAAGATAACCTCTTCATGGTAGGGGATATCAAGCAGAGTATATACCGTTTTCGCTTGGCGGAGCCGGGAATCTTCAAGGAAACCTACAGAAACTATCAGCAGGACAGTGAAAATAGTTGTAAAATTGATCTGAATGAAAACTTTCGAAGCAAGAAAGATGTGATTGATGGAATTAACCATGTCTTCTCAAATCTCATGGAAGACTATGATGAAAATGCCGCCCTTTATGAAGGAAATCCCATGGATGAAGATGTCCATTATCCGGTTACCCTTCACGTGGTGGACAGCAGTGCCTCGGAAGAAGAAATCGACGAAGAACTCCAAGATATGAAGAACGCGGAATTGGAGGCATTGGCAGCTTCTAAGGTAATCAAAGATTCTATCGGATTGCCTATATTTGACCATAAAAAAGGTATAGAACGAAAGCTGGAAAAAAAGGATATTGTGATTCTCATGCGCGGTGTCAGGAATACGGCGGATATCTTTTATAAGATACTCTCGGAAAACGATGTTCCTGCCTATCTGGACGATAACAGTGGCTATTTTGATACTTTAGAAATCACCACATTTCTCGATTTACTTAGAGTTATAGACAATAAGCAGCAAGACATTCCACTTTTATCTGTTCTCCGGTCGCCGATCTTTGGGTTTTCCATTGATGATTTGATAAAGATTCGACTCTTAGACAAGAGCACCTCCTATTTCAAAGCCTTGGAAAAGTACGCTTCGGAGGGTGAAGAGGAGCATCTGAGAAAAGGAATCGGTGAATTTTTTGCGAAGCTGCATGCTTGGAAGAAGGAATCCTCCTACACACCCATACATGAGTTTGTGTGGAATCTCATGACCCGCACAGGCTACTATGCCTTTGTGGGCGCCATGCCCGGAGGTGTCCAGAGACAGGCAAATCTTCGGGCCTTCGTGGATAAAACTTTGGCATTTGGAAGCAAGGGGAATAACACAATATTCGGTTTACTGCGATATATAGAAATCATCGGAGACAGACAAATTGAGACAGGGCAGGTGAGCCTGCTATCAGAAAATGATGATTTGGTGCGAATCATGACCATACACAAGAGCAAAGGATTGGAGTATCCCATGGTTGTCGTATGTGGCTTGGGTAAGCGCTTTGTTTCGGATAAGATGAAAAAAATTGGAAGCATCCATAAGGATCTGGGCTTTGCCATGACCTTCGTGGATCCTCAAAAACATTGGTACAAGAAGACCTTGGGGGAAAGCGCTATCTTGGAGATGAACAGCAGAGAGGCCATGGAAGAGGAAGTTCGGATATTGTATGTAGCTGCAACCAGAGCCATGGACAAACTGGTCCTCATGGGAACGGTGAAGGATGGTCAGAAATTCAGAGAAAAAATGGAGTTGGGCATGTCGGGAAAGAGCACCTATCTGGATCTTCTCGCACCTTGTTTAGCGGAAAGTGATATTCGTACCACATTCCACAGTAGAGAGAGCTTAGGGGCCTACCTTTCCTTGGAAGAGGCAGAGAAGAAGGATATCCTTGCGGAGTTGAGAGCCTATGCAGAGGACCGAGATGAGGAACTGGAAGAATATGTAGACCAGGTTCTTTCCTACCGGTACGAGCATAAGAAGGCACTTAAGGTTCGCTCCAAGTTCTCAGTCAGTGAACTAAACGGGAAGGGAAAGAAAAACCTTACCTTGGAGCAGCCGATTTTTGCTGCCGGAAAGACAGTGCTGACGGGGGCGGAAAAGGGTACCATCATCCATACAGTAATGGAGCATTTGGACTTTCGAGAGGCCTATGGACGATTGTTGTTGTCTGAAGAAGAATGTAGGTCTTATGTTTCTCAATTTGTAAGCCTGTTGGTTGACAGGGATATATTGACGGAAGAAGAGGCGAGCCACGTATCTTCTCAAAAGATTGCAAACTTCTTTAAGAGCGAAATCGGAAGGCGCAGCGCGGAAGCTACTCTTCTCCATAAAGAAAGAGCCTTTAACATTCTCACAGAGTATGAAGGGACAGAGGTCATGGTGCAGGGAATCATCGACTGCTACTTCCAAGAAGGGGATGACATTGTTTTGCTGGACTATAAGACCAACTATTCCACCATGGGAATCGAGGAATTGTATCGAGAGCAGATGGCACTCTACGGTGAAGCACTGGAGAAAGGGATAGGGAGGAAACCCAAGGAAGCCTATTTGTACCTGTTCTCCGAGGATCGAGAAGTGAAAATTCAGTAGATGTGAAGAGGCTGCCTCAAGTGAGACAGCCTCTTTTATAGACAACTTGTTTTGTGTTTATACAACACCCTGTGCCATCATAGCTTCTGCAACCTTCAGGAAGCCTGCGATGTTCGCGCCCTTCACCAGGTCATACTCACCGTTGTAGTACTGTCTGGAAGCGTGTGCACAAGCGTCATGGATACCAATCATGATGGTCTTCAACTGCTTGTGAACATCATCAGCTGCAAATACGGTCTTGCCGCTGTTCTGTCCCATTTCGATACAGGAACATGCTACGCCGCCGGCGTTTGCTGCCTTAGAAGGACCAACAGTGATGCCGTTCTTCTGTAGGTAAGCGATCGCTTCGTTGGAGGATGCCATGTTGGATCCTTCGCAAACGAACTTGGTTCCGTTAGAAACGATGGTCTTAGCGTCATCGATGAGGATTTCGTTCTGTGTTGCACAGGGGATGTAAAGGTCAGCCTTAACAACCCAGGGCTTCTTGTTGGGAACGAACTTGGATCCGGGGAACTTGTCTGCGTAAGGAGCACAGATGTTCTTTCCGCTTCCTCTCAGCTCAAGCATATAATCGATCTTCTCACCAGAGATGCCTGCTTCGTCCAAAATGTATCCGTCAGGACCGGAGATGGTGATGAGCTTTGCACCCAGTTCATTGAGCTTTCTGGCTGTTCCCCAGGAAACGTTTCCGAATCCGGAGATAGCAACTGTCTTGCCTGCAAGCTTTTCGCCGCATGCTTCCAGCATAGCGTTAGCATAGTATACGATACCATATCCGGTCGCTTCTGTTCTGCCGTAGAGTCCACCCCATGTGAGGCCTTTACCGGTGAGAACGCCTTCGAATCTGTTGACGATTCTCTTGTACTGACCGTACATGTATCCGATTTCTTTTGCACTTACGCCCAGGTCACCGGCAGGGATGTCGGTTTCGGGTCCGATGTGTCTGTACAGTTCAGTAACGAAAGCCTGACAGAATCTCATGATTTCTGCATCGCTCTTTCCGTTGGGATCAAAGTCTGCACCGCCCTTACCGCCGCCAATGGGGAGTCCGGTCAAACTGTTCTTGAAAATCTGTTCAAAACCGAGGAACTTGATGATTCCGGGGTTTACGCTGGGTGCAAAACGGATTCCGCCCTTGTAAGGTCCGATAGCACTGTTGAACTGATAACGGTAGCCCTTGTTTACATGAACCTTTCCTTTGTCGTCTGTCCAACAAACTCTAAAGGTGATTCCTCTCTCAGGTTCTACCAATCTCTCAAGGATGCCTGCCTTTTCGTATTCAGGATGCTGCTTGAATACGGGTGCCAGAGAATTTAGTACTTCTTCAACTGCCTGATGAAACTCGGTTTCACCCGGGTTGTTCTTGATACATTCATCAATAACTTTCTGAACATAGTTTGCCATTTCTTGTTCTCCTTTTCAAAAATACAATTGGCGATATGGATTGTTTTTAATCTAGTTAAAAATATATCAAAAAGCGTTTGAAAATGCAACCGTGTGGGGGGAAGTTATAATATTCAGATAAAGAAGTATCCACATACCAATGGCATGCATAATGTTGTCTATGAAATGTTAGATTCATATGATAGAATAATTTCGTTAACATAATCATGATCATATCAAGGAGAAGAGGCATGAAAGACAAAGGATTAGCGGAAGCAGTACAGGAATTATTGGAAAAGAGTAAGAGACAACCCAATCGAATCATTGCCATGCTGGACTTGCAGTTGAGAGACTGCTGTAGCGATGAGAGTTACGTGGAGTATATATTTATTCCGAAGGATTGGTGTTTGAATCAATATGACGGTGTGCATGGTGGCATTATTTCCAGTATTTTCGATACCGGATTGGGACTGGGTGCTGCGGCTCTTGCCGGAAAATATATTTCTACGACAGATTTACAGGTTAGTTATTTACGTGCTATGGATGGAAACAAGTATGTTGTTCGTGCTGAATATACACAGGTGGGCAGAAGAATGATTCGCAGCATAGGAAAAATCTACGATGAAGAGACGGGAAAGCTTTGTGCTACCGCATCTGTCAGCTTTATTGTTACACAGTTAAAAGAGAAGGGCATCCAGGTGTAGTCTTGGAAACAAGTTCCGTAAATGATATACTATCGGAATTATAGGAGGTGGAGCGCTTGCCAAAGGTACAGACCAGAAAATTGTATAAAAAGATTGAAGAGAGAATGACAGATCGTGTGTTTCTCAAAAAAATTGGACTTTCCAAGAGAACCATGATGACAATCTTAGCCAACCATAATTGGAGGGAGAAGGCAGGAGAGGCCGTCATGGCTGATACCATTGACTGCAACTGGATTTACCAACTGGCAAAGGATACTTTGGACAGTATTTGTCCCGAGCCTTCAGAAGGCTGGATGAAGTACACCTACAATTATACTCTTCACAGCCTCTTTCCCAACGGGGAAGATGTGGGTGATGTACAGTACGAAAAGGGTCGCCTGTTTTTCAATGAAATTCTTACCATCCTTTTGGAATTTGAAAAGAAGAAACGACCTTTTTCGCCGGTGTTGGACATGGAACTCCTTCCAAGGGAAGGTCTTGAACGATATTCCGCCGGGGAAGAGTATGAAAAACTCTTGGATAATATCGACGAAAACTACATTTTTGCTTTCATGAAGTTATCTGCTGAGATTACACCCTATAACACTTGGGGACATATTTGCGGTGTCCATTATGTGGCAATGCATGTGGCCAGACAACTGGAAAAAGTCCAGGTTCCCATTGATCTTGCCCTTGCCTCCGGTTCTGCCGCTTCCCATGATATAGGGAAATTTGGGGTCCGGGAAGAAGAGAGTGGGAGAATTCCCTATCTTCACTATTACTATACCAGTCAATGGCTCACGGAGGGAGGAATGCCCCTCATCGCCCATATTGCCAGCAACCATTCCACTTGGGATTTGGAATTGGAAAATCTTTCGGTGGAGTCCTTGGTGCTTATATATGCGGACTTTCGCGTCAAGAGCAGTCGGTCGCCGGAAGGGGAAGAAATTGTCAACTTCTATACTTTGAAGGATGCCTTCGAAGTGATATTGGGCAAACTGGATAATGTGGATGAAGCAAAGAAAGCCCGCTATACCAGGGTTTATCAAAAGCTATATGACTTTGAAAAATACATGGAGCATCTGGGTGTTTCAACCAATATTGACAGGACACAGATGCGAAGAAGGCGTCACAAGGACGCCTCCCTGCTACGAAGCGGTGAAGCTGTGGAAAGGCTCAAGTATCTCGCCATTGAGCATAATATCAAGGTGATGAACAGCTTTAACAGCGAAGTTTCCTTTGGCACCATTTTGGAGGATGCCAGAAGTGAGAAGCTGTGGAAAAATATTCGCGCGTACATCAACACCCTCCAAGAGTACTTTACTTATATGACCCAAAAACAGAAGCAACTGGCTATGAGCTTTCTCTTTGATCTTCTCACCCATAGAGAGGGCGATATTCGAAGGCAGGCCGCTACTTTAATGGGCAAAATTATAGCAAGCTATGATGAGGGCTATCGAAAGGAATTGCCCGAAGGGGTATATGACGATTTCTTTAATAAAGACAGCGCCAAGATTTGGAAGAACCATTTGGAAAGCGTTTTGCGACCGGAGTTGCAGACAACGGAGCAACAGAGGAAATGGATTGGCTACACCTTGATGATTACCTTGGAAAGCCTCTTGAAAAATGCCAGAGAAAAGGACGGAGAACAGTATTTGGCTGATCTTATCCAGGCTCTACCATCCACATTGGGGGACCGGGAGGCTATGTTTATCGCCTTAAATACGGTCTTAAACATTCCGGTTTCTATGTACAACTGCGACAATGTGGAGCAAATCATGAACTTTGCATCGGATGCATTTAAGACAGACGATTTGGAAGTAAAGGTTGCAGTACTTCGATGGGTAAAACATCTTGTGACGGAGCGAGACGATAGGGAACTTTCTGCGGAAAATATGGAACGAATCCTAAAGTTGATTGAAACCCCCATCGGTAAGGAAGAGAGAGCAAGCATCATCTATTTGAAATACAATATTATGACGGCCCTTAACGTAGAAAACGAGGTTACGGATAACTATAGACAGTTACTCTATGTGAAGGGTGAGGCGACCTCTGATATCTTCCGAGAAAACCTTAAGGTGGGGACACCTTGGGTTATTAAGGCTGTAAACATCGAACTGCTGTTGGATGAACTGAAGCAGGGTGCAACCAAAGAAGTCTTCTACATCGGAACCCACCTTTCCAATTTGTTGAAGGTCAGTGAACGGGTTACGGTGCGACATCGAGCCGGTGCGGGGCTCATAGAAATCTTTGAGTTGCTCAACTTGGATCAACGAAATGAAATCGTCGTGGAACTAACAAAGGGATTGGAAATTGGAGAATATCAGTTTTCCAAGTATATCCCGGAATATTTGGGTGTTCTTGTGCTAAAACTCCATCCCAGCGAATTGAACGAAGTAATTCGTGATTTGGGCGTTTTGCTGGAAAGCAGAAATGACAGAGTGGCATCGGTGACACTCAATACATTGGGTGAGATACTGAAGAACTATCCTTCCTATGCAGGTGCCTTTGGTGAATCGAAGGAAGACTATGACCTGCGAAAGCAGAAGATTCTGGGTATGATTCTCCGTGGAATGGCTAACTATCACGAAGTAGTCAACCAGGAGGCCTTTATGGTCATGGGGCAATATATTTTCGGAACCCAAAAGTTGGACCTAAACGAGAAATACGAAATGTTCAAAATGGTCTTCAAAAAAATGCTTACCTTGGTGGAAGGAGAAAAGGAAACACAACTGGCTTTCTTCAACAATGCCGCTGCCTTAAACCATATTTATCGATTCATCTCCGACTATAATTTTTATATTGAGAAGATACAACTTGCAGATAATCGCAAGGTGGCTTTCTTCCCGGGAACCTTCGACCCCTTTTCCCTCAGCCATAAGGCTATTGTCAGGTCCATCAGGGACATGGGCTATGAGGTCTATCTTGCGTTGGATGAATTTTCCTGGTCCAAGCGTACCCAGCCCAGAAAAATCCGTCGAAAAATTGTCACCATGTCTGTGGCCGACGAATACGGCGTATATATCTTCCCGGACAACGAGCCCATTAACATATCCAACCCCAAAGATTTGCGAAAGTTGAAAACACTTTTGGTGGGAAGGGAGACCTATATTGTGGTGGGCAGCGACGTAGTTGCCAATGCATCTTCCTATGTGCAGCCACCGGAGCAACATTCCATTCATAGCTTAAATCACATCATTTTTAAGAGGGTGAGTAGCTTTGAAGGAGACGACAGAAAGCTACAAGAAAGGATGAAGCTTCTTACGGGTAAGGTGAAGGAACTCACTCTACCGCCGCATTTGGAAGACATCAGCTCCAGTCAAATTAGAGAAAATATCGATGACAGCAGGGATATTTCCAGCCTAATCGACCCGGTGGTGCAGAATTACATCTATGACTTAAGCCTGTATATGCGTGCTCCCCAATATAAGTCCGTCTTCTCCGAAAAATCCGTGAAATTCACCACAAGGAAAGCAGGAAAGAGAAGAGTGTTGACCCTGCGAGACGGGGACAAGGAATTGGCCACTACCGCCGTAATACAGGTGGTAACGGCAAATCTCTACGACGAGTTTCAGGATCAGTATGTTTCGGCCTATATTCGGCAGCATGCTCTTGGAAAGATTTTGGTCATCAAGTCCTTTATGGGAGAAGACAGTCTTTTTCCGGGAGATACCAAACAACTGATACTCACAGAGACACTTTCCGATGCTCTAAAGGATGATTTTACGTATGCCATCTATCATCCGGACAATCCGGAAGAATTAAACCCAAGCACCTTGGAAATCTTGGATTTGCAAGGCTTTAAGGAAGTCATGTTGGGAGATAGACATACGGGAATATACACTGTGGATATGCGCAATCCGGTTGTGGTCTTCCAAAACATGGATACGGTGCTGAAGGATCCCTTTGATCAGAACAGCAAAGTGGATCGCATTATTTCACTGACCCATAAGAGACTGCAGAAGGCTCTGACCGGTCTATATCCCGGCAGCCTGATTTTGTCTTTCAATTCCGGTATCATGTATGGGAAGATCATCAAGAAGGTTACCGCAGCCAACGGCGTATCCAGCGTGCCTCTCAAGCGGAGAAAACTGGGGCCGAATATGTGCGTACCCTTTGGACGAATTATGAAGACCACCGTCTTTCCCAATACGGTGACAAAGACGCTTCATACGGAGAAGAGTTTTTCACCGGATCTTACGGACTTTAGGATAAAGGAATACCCCTTCTATGCTTCCATACCG
This sequence comes from Anaerovoracaceae bacterium, assembly GCA_040766105.1. Classification (GTDB taxonomy): domain Bacteria; phylum Bacillota; class Clostridia; order Peptostreptococcales; family Anaerovoracaceae; genus JAXGRD01. The sequence continues at coordinate 192,170 of JAXGRD010000002.1, read as the reverse complement.
GATCAGATCAAGACCATTCATTCCTTTAATCGACCGGTCATACTGGTGGATGACCTGCTTCACAAGGGTTACAGAATGAAAAGCTTGGATCCGGTTCTAAAGGAAAATGGAATCGAAGTGGAGCGGTTGGTGGTCGGTTTGCTCTCGGGAAGAGGGAAGGACCTGATGACGGTACAACAGCGGGAAGTGGACAGCGTGTACTTCGTGCCCAACCTTCGCGCATGGTTCGTAGAATCCAGTCTCTATCCCTTTATGGGCGGGGACGGTGTTACAAGGGATACAGGCACCATTGACGATGCATTCACTGCCATCAACCTTATCATGCCCTATGTGAAGCCCAAGTTCCTATGGGATACCGACGAAGAAGCGCTATTCCGCTTCTCCAAGGTGTGCCTTGAGAACGTTAGGGATATTTTCCTTGTCATAGAGGAAGAGTATCAGAACACCTTCCAGAGAAAACTCACCCTAGACCGACTATCGGAGGCCATCCTCTTCCCAAGACTGCCTGATATCGGACAATGTTTGGATTACGATAGGAGCATTTCGGCTTCGGCATACGTCAACAGCGACATTGAAAAACTCATCAGGTTGAAAGGATTGGGGTTATGAGGTATCTACGAGAGTTATGGGAAGATAATAGAGAAATCAAAGAGACGGTGCAGGGCTTTGTTGTCATGGAAACCCGGAGGGCAAAGCCCAAGTATAGAATCAACATATTGGCGTTGGGAGATGTGGGAAGCACTCTTCTCATGGCACTGCGCGTGTTAGGGGGCGACATTATTTCCTCCATTGGTATTCGGGATATGAGCCAGGAGGTAATGGAGCGGTACATCCATGAGATTAATCAGATTTCCATGCCCTGTGATTATGATCGATTCCCTTCAGTCAAAAAAGCGGATGACCTGTTTGATTGTGATGTATTTCTCTTTTGTGCGTCCAGAGGCGTACCACCGCTGAATCAAAAGGTGGAAGATGTGCGTATGGCACAGTTGGAAGCCAATAAATCATTAGTGGAAATCTACGCAAGGGAAGCCGTTGAAAAGAACTTCAAAGGCGATTTTTTTGTGGTTTCCGATCCGGTGGACCCTCTGTGTAAGGCGGCTTTGGAGTGCGGTCTTCCGAAAGGTCAGATACATGGGTTTGGACTGGGCGTTATGAACGCTCGTGCTGCCTTTTATGATAAGGAGACATATCCCATGGAGGGTAGGGTCTATGGGCCCCACGGAGAAGATTTGGTTGTGGCAAACAGCATTTTATCCTATGATCACGATGCTTCCTTGGAATTGACGAAAAAAACGGTGGAAGCAAACTTGAGGGTAAGGGAGATGGGATTCAAACCCTATATTGCGCCGGCTTTTTCTTCCGGTGCTATCTCCGTCTTGGAGTTGCTCAGAGGAAACTGGCACTACAGCTCATTGTACTTTGGAGGTGCTTTTTTAGGGGTGAAGAACAGAAGAACCGGGGAAGGGGACGAGGTGGAAGATCATCCGCTGGACCCACGCTTGTTCCGGCGCATTGAACACGCTTATCACCATTTGAAGGAAATATAGAAGAGGAGAAGAATGCAGGATATTTTGCTCATCAAACCACGTTGTGACGATGAAAAAATGACCATGAGATTGGAAATAATTATAGAAGAAGGCTTCGCCGGCCTTGGCTACCGGCTGATTGAAACGGCAGAGGAATTGGCAGAGGTGGACTGTAGAAATAGAAAGGTAATCTTTGCCATATCCTTGGGGCTTTCCGGCATCAATTTGGAATACTATAGGATGTTAAAACTCATTCGAAGGAATAAAGAATTCTTTTTCGGTAGTGTAGGTGGCGTCATCATCGACGGAAAAAGCGAACTATATACAAAATCAGTAGCCCGAGACCTGGTATTTAGTGCCAATGCATCGGGATGTACCTTTCCCGGCGCTCCCATGGTGGAGGGTACAGGGACCCTTAGGAACTTCAACATCGCTGCCAAAAACTTGGATACCGACAACTTTGGCGCCTATTTGGACGTAGGAAAAAATCTAATCCAAAGAGTAATGACATTTCAAAGACCGGCTGTGAAAAAACCCAACTTTCTGGTGATTCATGTGGGTAATTCCAAGCTTTCCAATACCTTTTCCCTGTGGTCTTTGATCAAAGACCAACTGAAGGGACTGGAAATCAACGAAATATCCCTGCGAGACGGAGAAATCAGAGATTGCCGAGGGTGCTCCTATGAGACCTGCCTTCACTATGGGGAAGAGCAGAAATGCTTTTACGGCGGTGTGATTACCGACGAAGTCTATCCGGCCATACTGCAATGTGACGGTCTGATGATGCTCTGTGCCAATTATAACGATGCTGCAAGCGCATATATTACTGCATTCATCAATCGCCTAACTTCCATCTTCCGTGTTTATCGCTTTTATGAAAAGCGGTTGTATGCTGCAGTCGTATCGGGATATAGCGGTTCAGACATTGTTGCCCGCCAGCTCATTGGTGGATTGAATATGAATAAGACCTTCATGTTACCTCCTAAGTTTGCAATGATGGAGACAGCCAACGACCCCGGATCTTTGCTGAAACAGAAAGGGATTGAAGAAAGAGCGGAAGAGTTTGCCAGACGCATTATGGACGAATTCATAACTTGCAATACACCTTGATATTAGAGTATAATTGAGGTCGCGAAAGGAGGAGTAAACATGGAAGAAAGAATGACATTTGAAGAACTGACGGATTTTGTGTTAGAGAATTTAGAAGAAAAGAAATACAAAATCGTCAGAGAAGAACTCCTCAATCACAACGTGGCGGATATTGGTGAGATTATTGAGGAAATCCTGGATGAAATCGGGCTGGATACGGCAATCATCGTCTACAGGATGTTGCCAAAGGATATTTCCGTAGAGGTATTCTCCTATCTTCCCACGGAAGACCAAGTGGAAATCATCAACGGTATCACCGACAGAGAAATTAACTACATTATTGAAGAACTGGACTTTGACGATAAAATCGACGTTCTGGAAGAACTTCCCGCCAATATTGTCGACAAGATATTGGAGAAGACACCGAAACACGAGAGAAGCCAGATCAACACCTTCCTCAACTATCCGGACAACTGCGCCGGAACGTTGATGACACCTGACTATATCAGTCTTCAGGAGTACATGACCGTAAAGGAAGCCCTAAACTATATACGACGGGAAGGTATGGACAGTGAGACGATTTATACTTGCTACGTGAAAGAGGCGGGCAGGAAGCTGAAAGGCATTCTCTCTCTGAGAAATCTGGTCATCAGCGACGGGAACATTCCCATCTCCAAAATTATGGAGACGGACTTCGTTGCCATCAACGTCTATGAAGACCAAGAAGAAGTATACGAAAAGTTTAAGAAATACGGATTTTTGGCTATGCCCGTAGTGGATAACGAGGGTCGCCTGGTGGGCATCATCACCATGGACGACATCTTCGATGTTATCGAGGAAGAGACCACCGAGGACATGGAAAGAATGGCCGGTATTGTTGACAGCACGACTTTAGAATATTTGGATATGGGCGTATTTAAGCATATCAAGAACCGTTTGCCTTGGTTATTGATTCTCATGCTATCCTATATCATTACCGGAGGAATCATCTCCGGGTTTGAGGCACAGCTTAGCCAGGTCATCGCTCTGGTAGCATACATGCCCATGCTCATGGGTACGGGAGGAAACTCCGGATCACAGTCTGCCACCATTATCATTCGAGGGATGTCCGTGGGAGACATCGCCTTAAAAGACGTTTTTCGGGTGTTGTGGAAGGAGGCACGGGTCAGCTTTATCATCGGCGTCGTGCTGAGTATCTTTAATTTCGCAAGGGTCTATTGGTTTGATAAGGAAGGTCTTGGGGTTGCTTTGACTGTGTGCATTTCCATGATTGTCATCGTTATGGCTGCAAAAATCGTCGGAAGCATGTTGCCTATGCTTGCCAAAAAGGTGGGCATCGACCCGGCGCTCATGGCCAGCCCTATGATTGCATCCCTGACAGATATGATTTCGGTCCTGACCTACTTCCTACTGGCAACATATATTTTGGGAATTGGCTGATGGAGAGAATCACACAGGAACATATAGGAACCATTCTGCAGCCAAGATTGCAGGATGCCCATAAAGGAGATTTTGGAAAACTGCTGATCATGGCCGGTTCCTTGGGAATGGCCGGGGCTGCAGTTCTTTCTGCAAGAGGCGCTTTGCGCTCCGGAGCGGGAACGGTGACACTTTTCGTCCCCAGGGACTTGTTTCCCATTCTCCAAACGGCAGTGCCGGAAGCAATGTGCAAAGACAGAGAAGAAAGTATAGACTTTTCTTCCTATGATGCCCTTGTCATGGGTCCCGGACTGGGAGATTACCCTTCTGATGGAAAGTTGATGGGGAAGATAATTCGTGGATACCGGGGACCTTTGGTGATAGATGCCGATGGAATAAACAATATCAATCGATTTGGTCTGCAGGATGATATTGCTAAAACAAGATCCAAGTTGATATTCACACCCCACCCGGGAGAGGCCGCCCGATTGTTGGAAGAGGAGAGAATTGCAGATCGAGTGGTTGCCGTAAAGGCCCTCCAACGGAAATACGGCGGTGTTTCAATTTTGAAGGGCAGTGGTACTTTGATAACAGAGGGGAGTACCATATGGGAAAACACCACCGGCAATCCGGGTATGGCAACGGGTGGAAGCGGTGATGTGCTGGCAGGGGCAATCGGTGCTCTGGCTGCACAAGGCTATGATTCTTTAGATGCAGCGAAAATTGTAGTATTCGTTCACGGACTGGCAGGAGATATTCGAGCCGGAGAATACGGTGAAATGGGAATGACTGCGGGGGATATTGCAGAATATCTGCCTCGCGCATATAAGCAAGTACTGAATAACAGCGGAGGAAGTAATGGAAATCAAGGAATTAAAAAGGACGGCCAATGAAGTACGCAAGACGATTGTGGAGATGGTCCATGCGGCCGGTTCCGGACATCCGGGCGGGTCTCTTTCGTCAGCGGAAATTGTAACGGCACTTTTTTTTGAAATCATGAATTTGGATCCAAAAGATCCCAAGATGAAGAACAGAGATCGGTTTGTACTGTCAAAAGGCCACTGTGCACCTGTGCTATACGCTGCATTGGGGCACAGAGGTTTCTTCCCGGTAGAAGAAACTATGACCCTTCGTAAGTTGGGAAGCCCCTTTCAAGGACATCCCGATATGCATAAGGTACCGGGGGTGGAAATGTCCACCGGCTCACTGGGACAAGGCCTTTCTGTCAGCGTAGGCATGGCGTTGGCTGCACGTATGGACAAGAATCCCGGTAGAATCTATACCCTCATGGGTGACGGTGAGTTGGACGAAGGGATGATATGGGAAGCCGCCATGTCTGCCGGACACTACAAGCTGGACAATCTCACTGCGGTGGTGGATTGGAACGGTCTGCAGATTGACGGTTGGAACAAGGATATTATGACGGTGGAACCCATTGGCGAAAAGTTTGCCGCCTTTGGATGGCACGTGCTTTCCGCAGAGGGCAACAACATGGAAGATATATTGGAAAAGCTGAAAAAGGCAAAAACCCTCGAGGGCAAGCCCACTGTAATTGTGGCAAAGACCTGTAAGGGGTGCGGTGTTTCCTATATGGAAGACATGGTTGGATGGCATGGAAAAGCTCCCGACGAGGAACAACTGGCTATTGCATTGGAGGAACTGGGAGGTGTAGAGATATGACCGAAAAGATGGCGACGAGAGATGCTTATGGCAAAACTCTTGTAAAACTGGGAAAACAATATGATAACTTGGTGGTGATGGATGCAGACCTTTCCGGATCCACGAAAACGGCAATGTTTGCAAAGGAATATCCGGATCGTTTTTTCAACATGGGAATAGCAGAGCAGAATCTCTACGGTGCTGCCACGGGACTTGCTCACTCGGGGAAAATCGTCTGTGCCAGTACCTTCGCAATGTTTGCTACCGGTCGGGCCTTTGAAATCATCAGAAACTCCATCGGCTATACGAAGGCAAATGTGAAAGTTTGCGCTTCACACGGTGGAATTACTACGGGAGAAGACGGTGGGAGCCATCAGACCTTTGAGGACTTTGCACTGATGCGCACGATTCCGGGGATGACCGTGGTCAGCGCAGCAGATGGGGTATCCGCAGGCAAATTGCTGGAGCAGTTGGTTGCCATGGATGGTCCGGCCTATATTCGACTGGGCAGAGCCGCAGTTCCCATCTTCTACAAAGAAGAGGATGAAATCACCTTAGGGAAAGGGAATCTTCTCAGAGAAGGAAATGATGTGACGATTATCGCTACAGGCATTTTAGTTCACAGCGCCTTAGAGGCTGCAGAAGAGCTGGCGGCTTCAGGCATTGAAGCGACAGTTGTGGATATTCACACGTTGAAACCATTGGATGAAGACTTGGTTGTGGAATGTGCAAAGAAAACCGGAAAGGTTGTTACAGCTGAAGAACATTCCATCATCGGAGGTTTGGGTAGCGCCGTCTCCCACACCTTGAGCCGTAAATATCCGTGCAAAATGGGTATGGTTGGGCAGTTGGATACCTTTGGAGAGTCGGGAAAACCGGATGAACTGCTGAAAAAGTATCATATGACTGCAGCTGACATCGTGGCAAAGGTAAAAGAAATACTGTAAATGAAGAAGGACACCGGGTGTCCTTTTTTCTTGACAAGAAGGGGGAAGAAATGGTAATATATGGAAAAAGGAGAGGCCTTTGAAGCGAAAATTTGCCAGAGAACATAATTACAGTGATTTTACGAAGAATATTGAGAAAAGATTCGTAGGCGTGCTTTCACTTGGAGAGGGATGCGGCGCAACTTTCTTTGCTCTCAATTTAGCACAGGAGTTGGAATCTCGCGGCATGTCCACGGCCTTCTTGGAGTTGCCGGAACATCGAGAGGGGAAATCACTAATCTATCACATGATGGACATGGATCGACGACTAGGTCTGAAAAGATATAGATCGGTTATGGGAGAAGCTGAAAACAACAGAGAAATCAAGGCTAGACAGAATATTGAAGCAGGAATCAATTGGGCCCTCGTCCATCCGGAAGAAAGTATGCGCAACATAGGCTTATCTACGGTTCAGGAAGCCCGAGTGATACATAACTTGTCAGGGGACTATATTATTTGCGATATGGGGTGTCGTTACAGGGAGAGTCGCATTGCGGAGATGGATCTATTGTTCTGCATCATTGATCCCATGCCTTCCAAGTTGATTGCAGCAAGAGAAATGTATCATAATCTGGTGAAGGGGGAGAAGAAGATTGTCTGGGTGTTGAACAAAGATAACGGGGGCATCCAGAGGAAGTGTTTTTATGACTATATGAAAATAAAGGGCCATGAGAGGATACCCATGTTGGATCCGGAATTGTTTTACAAGGCTGAGTATAACTGCCGACTACCTTACGAACAGAATGAGATTCGCCATATTATGAAACCCATCATGGAAAATATCGTAAACCGTTATATACTCATCACAAACGGTTGATATTCTAATCTTATTGAGGTACAATATTAGATGGTAGAAATAAAAAGCGAGGTAAATTCATGATCATATTTGATCACGTAACCAAGAATTATAGAACCAATATCGGTTTGGATGATGTGAGCGTCAAAATCAACAAGGGAGATTTCGTTTTTCTTGTAGGACCCAGCGGCGCAGGCAAGTCCACCTTCATAAAACTGATATTGAAGGAAATAGATTGTGACAAGGGAAGTATCCTGGTAAAAGGTACGGAAGTCACAGGTTTATCTAACAGAAAAATTCCAAATCACAGAAGAAACATCGGCATCGTATTTCAGGACTTTAGGCTCTTGGCAAATAAAACAGTCTTTGAGAACGTTGCTTTTGCTATGGAGATAACCCATCAGTCTGTTCGAAACATTCGACGACAGGTACCTCAGGTACTTAGTTTGGTGGGAATCAGTAGCAATGCCAATAAATACCCCGATGAGTTGTCCGCAGGGGAACAACAGAGAGTCTCCATTGCCAGAGCTTTGATCAACCGACCGACGGTTCTCATCGCCGATGAGCCCACAGGGAACTTGGACCCGGATACGGCATGGGAAATTATGAAGCTGCTGGAGCAAATCAATCAGCGTGGAACAACCATATTAATGGTGACCCATGCCAAGGACATTGTAGACCGCATGAAGAAGAGAGTTATTACCATCGACAAGGGTAAAATTATTCGCGACGAGTTTGGTGCCTACGAAGAAACCTGCGAAGAATGTTTCGATAACTTTTCCAAGGACAGTGAGATATTCAGCAGAGTAGGAGGGTTACTAAACAGGAAATGATAAGTAGATTACGATATACATTTGGACAGGCTTTACGACAGATTAGCAGAAACAGAGCCATGACGGTGGCATCCATCTTTGCCATCACAGCCATGCTGCTGATTTTGGGAATCTTCTTCATTATCATCATAAACGTCAACATGGCGGCAGAAGCCATTAAAGACGACTACAACACCATCGAAGTCTTTCTTCTGGATGAAACATCGGAGGAAACTGCCATGGAGATGGAAGCTGCAGTAAAGGGATGGGATAATGTAGAAAGTGTAAAATACCGAAGCAAGGATGAAGCACTGAAAATTCTCAAGGAAAGGTGGGGCAACAGCGGTTATCTGCTGGACAGTCTTGCCGATAACCCTCTTCCCAACTCACTGGTCATTACTGTAGCCGACCTTGAAAAGTCCGATTTGGTGGCTGCAGAAGCCGGCAAATTAGAGGGTATAGAAGACGTAAAGTACTATAAGGACACTGTGGACAAGCTCCTCAGTGCCACAAATTTTTTACAGATTGCCGCTATTGTCATCATGGGATTTCTGATTATCGTTTCAGTTGTGGTGGTATCCAATACCATTAAACTAACCGTGCTCAACCGGGCGGAAGAAATCAGCATCATGAAATATGTAGGTGCAACGAACTGGTTTATTAGAGGCCCCTTCCTGACGGAGGGCATCCTCATTGGTGGTTTTTCCGCCTTACTTTCGGCAGGTGTCGTCGCCTTGATATACAGCAGGGTGATTGCTGCCATCGGAAAAGATGTTGTAACTGTACTGTCTGTACCTTTGGTGCCCATTGAATTTCTCACCTTTAACTTGGTTTGGATTTTCTTGGCACTGGGAATCAGTATCGGAGCCTGGGGAAGTATTATCTCCATGAGAAGGTTCCTGGATACGTAGGAGGAAAGAAATGAACAAAAGGTTTCGAATTGGACTGATATTGATGCTCGTGTTCATCCTTGGGGTGACACCGATTTTCGGTGCTACAAAGTCGGAAATCGATCAATCGATCAAGGAGAAGAAACAGGAACTTGCAAAGGGTCAACAGGAAGAGTTGAAGTTGGGCAACGAAATCGGCAACTTGCAAACCAGAATCGGTGACACCCAAGAGGAAATCGACGACCTGTCGGTGGATATTGCAGCTGCGCAGAACAAAATTGATGCTACTGAAAAGAAGCTGGACAAAAAGAAAGCGGAATTGGATAAGAGCATTGACGGCCTGAACAATCGACTGCGCAACATGTATAAGAGCGGCACCATCGGATTTATAGATGTAATTCTATCATCCGGAGACGTTTCTGAGTTGTTGAGCAATTTGGAGATGGTGAAGAAAATATATGCAGGTGACCAGGACATTGTAGAGTCTCTCCAAAAGGAATATGCAGAAATTGAAAAGGATCAAAAAGAGCTGAATGCCATGAAGGCGGAGCTGGATTCAAAGAAATCATCCTTGGCAGAAAAGGAAGATGCCCTTGTTGCAGATAAGGCAACTGTGGAGGCCAAGAAAGCAGAAGTCAAGGAAAGCAATGCCACTTTGCAGGCGGATATGGAGGAGTTACAGGCACAGTCGGCAGCCATTGAAAGAGAGTTGCAAGCTGCTTATGCAGCACAGCAGGCACAACAGACCAGTAGTAGCGGTGGAGGCGGTTCCACAAATACCGGGAATACCGGAGGACCGACATATTCCGGTGGATCTATGACATGGCCTGTCCCCAGCAGCCATAACATTACTTCCCCCTTTGGCTTTAGAATACACCCAATCTCTGGAGATACTAAATTCCATAACGGTATTGATATCTCCTGTGGAACGGGAGCAGCTATTGTTTCCGCAAACAGCGGAACAGTTTTTTATGCAGGCTGGTTGGGCGGCTATGGTAATACCGTAATCGTAGACCACGGTGGTGGCATTTCCACCCTCTATGCCCATAACTCCGCCATCTATGTTTCTCCCGGGCAAAAGGTTTCCAGAGGTCAGTCAATTGCCGGTGCAGGAAGTACCGGAGCCTCTACAGGTACCCATCTTCACTTTGAGGTACGTGTCAACGGCAGTCCGGTGAATCCCCAGGGCGGTTACGTATAATGTACAGTGTTGAAATTATTCAACTACTTTTGAAAAATCGAGGGATTGAAGGCGATGAGGAAATATCCGAATTTCTTTCTCCCAAACCAAAGAAAACTTACAATCCATTCCTTCTTCACAACATGAGAGAGGGAGTGGATTTGCTATTGGAAACCATAAGAGACGGTGGAGACGTTTGTATATACGGGGATTATGACAGTGACGGCATCACCTCTGTCTGCATTTTAAAAACGGTACTTTCACAGCTCGTGGGCAAGGAAGTGCTTCATTATATTCCTTCTCGTTTTGATGAAGGCTATGGCTTGAACAGAGATGCGGTGAAAACGATTTCTGAAAGCGGTACATCCCTGATTATAACTGTTGACTGTGGCAGTACTTCCTTTGATGAAGTGGAGTATGCAAAGGAGCTTGGCTTACATGTCATCGTGACGGACCACCACGATCTTGGTGAAAAGCCTGCGGATTGCATATTGATCAACCCGAAGCAAACACAGTGCAACTACCCCTTCAAGGAGCTGTCCGGTTGTGGTGTTGCTTTTAAGTTTGCACAAGGAATTGTGGAATCCACGGATTTGGATAAAGGTGTTATGAATCGCTGTTTGGACTTGGTTGCCTTAGGCACCATTGGCGACATTGTACCCCTTGTTGACGAGAATAGAACATTGGTGAAATATGGACTTAATCTTCTCAATCAAAGAAAACGCATGGGACTTCGCATCTTAGGTGAGAAAATCTTCAGGAACAGAGAGATTATCACTTCGGAAGATGTAGCCTATGGTATCGTTCCCCATATCAATGCGGCAGGCAGAATGGAAAGCGGAAATCTAGGTGTGGATCTTCTTATGTGCCAAGAAGAAGATCAATGTGAGGAACTGGCGGATCAACTAATTGACCTCAACAACGAGAGAAAAAGAATACAGCAAGAAACAGTGGATAGATGCCTTCAAATAGTGGAAGAGCACTTTTCCGACAGCTATTTCCCCATCATTAAGGCAGAGGATGCCCATGAAGGAATCATCGGTATTGTGGCAGGACGGGTAAAAGATGAATTGAATAGACCGGTTGCGGTGGTTACTGTTGCAAACGGCTTATTGAAAGGCTCTGCTCGCAGTATAGAAAACATTGACATCATTCAATTGATGTCCTCTCATGGCGAGCTAATGGAAAAGCTGGGAGGTCACAAAGGTGCTTGCGGTTTTTCTCTGGAGGAAGACAATCTGGAAGAGCTAAGAAAACGCCTTCAAGAAGACTTGGAAGAAAAGATAAGTGAAGATCCGGATCTTTTTTTACAAAAAGAATTGTTTGAAATGACCCTCTCTGAGGAAAATATAACCTTGGACTTGGCAAATGCAATTACGGAGATGGAACCCTTCGGCAGTCAAAATCCCAGACCCCAATTTCAAATAGAGGGGGTTTATCCATCATACCCTAAGAAACTAGGGGAAAAGGGAAATCACGCAAGGTTTTTCGCAAACTTTCCTGAAGGACACAAGGTGAAGAGCATTCTCTTTAGCGAAGCAGAAAAGTATGAGGACTTGATATTCGGAAATACTCCCGTCACCATGAGAGGGCAGTTGACCGTTCACCGATGGCAAGGGAGGGAAGAGTTGCAATTGACAGTGGAAGAAATGGTTCGAGGAAAAAACTATGAATATAAATAAAAGCAAATTCACAATCCTTATCATCGCAGCAGTAGTCTTTGGTGCGGTGGTTTGCTTTGCGGTAATGCAGATTCTCATGATGCAAGGCGTGGGGGAAGTGAAGATTACCCAAGAGGAATATAAGCGCCTTACCTACATGGACCAAAAGTACAGCAAGGCGGAAAAACTCATGACGGAGGCTTCGGATAAATTCTACAAAGATGTTTCGGAAGAGGATCTTCTCATAGGCGTTTACAAGGGGATTTTTTCCGGACTTGACGATGTATATTCCAGTTATATGACAAAAGAAGAATACGAATCTTGGATGGCGACTACCTTGGGAGAATTCCAAGGAATTGGTGTCACCTTTAATGAAAACGATAAGGGGGAATTCGTCATCCTTAGCACAAATCCGGGCAGCCCGGCAGAAAAGAACGGGCTGAAGGCAGGAGACATCATTACCAAGGTGGACGGAAAGACCTTTGAAAATGCCGATACCATTGGAGCTGCCATGCGTGGGGAAGCCGGGACAGAAGTAAAAATCACCTATGTGAGAGACGGAAAAGAATCGGTAGTCACATTGGTAAGAGCTAAAATTGTGACCCAATCGGTCTCCAGTAAAATGTTGGATGGAGATATCGGCTATATCAAAATCAGTGCTTTTGAAGAAGCTACTGCAAAGGATTTTGAGACTGCGTTGGCTGATATAGAAGTAAAAACACCGAAGGGACTCATCATTGATATTCGTGACAACGGTGGTGGTCTAGTCAACAGCGGCACACAAATAGCGGATCATCTCATTGGAAAGGGAACCATTACCTATCTTCAAGACCGAAACGGAGAGAAGCAGTACATCGATTCCGACAGCGACAGAACCAACATACCCTACATCCTTTTGGTCAATGAAAACAGTGCCAGCACATCGGAAATCCTAGCTGCAGCCGTAAAGGACAACGGACCGGGAAAGATTGTGGGTATAACCACCTACGGTAAAGGGGTCGTTCAATCCACGACGAAACTGGAGGACGGCTCTGCATATAAGCTGACTATCATGCAGTATTTTTCCCCAAAGGGCAACGCCATTCATGACAAAGGTGTAAAACCGGATTATGAGGTGAAAGGGGAAGATGCCCAATTAAATAAAGCGATAGAATTACTACAGTAATAGTGATATAATCATACTGCAAAGCGTTAAAGCGCATATTGAAAGGAGAACAGATATGACATATGAATCAAAGTTTAAGCGAAAGGACATCGATGAACTTTTCAAGGCAATATTGACTTTGAAGGATGAAGAAGATTGCTATCGTTTTTTTGAAGACATCTGTACTATCAATGAAATACATGCCATTGCGCAGCGACTGCAAGTGGCGAAACTACTCAACGAAAAGAAAACTTACAGCGAAATAGAAGACGCCACCAGTGCTTCCACGGCAACAATCAGCAGGATCAACAAATGTTTGGTTTACGGGGCTGACGGATACAAGAGAGTACTGGAACGCCTATAGAAGAGGTACCCTTCGGTGAAAAAGAATAAGATTAAAGCAGCTGTTGCACTCTTGCTGGTTTTGTCATTGATTACTGCCGGTGTTTATTACGGTGGCAGTGATGTTTCTGTATCTAAGACGGATTCCCCGATAGAGAAGAACAGTGAGAACCCGGAAAACAGCGATCAGTTGAGCATTGTTGTCCTAGAGGCTTCCGTGGATGAAGTTCTAGAGGCATCCAAACGGGATGGTGGAGAGGGAGCTTCCTTGCTTACCACCATAAAAGACACCGAGACCTATGAGAGCACCCTGCGAACAATTCTGGATGACTATTTCGGAAATCCCGGTAATGAAGAAAAAATAAATGCTCTTTCCGCATCAATTGATGACAGGGGAAAGCTCATTGTCGAGAATTACAAAAATGCAGACAAAGAACGGAAAAATGCAGATAAGTTAGACTACACCACCGGGGAAGTCCTTGTTTTGTTTGACAGTGGCACAAGTGAAAGCACGGTGGAGGCTGTTGCAGGTCAGACCAACCATGAAGTACAGTCTACGACAGATTTGGACATGGGTAAATTGGCAGTCATGGACTTGCCATTGGAGTACACTGTGGAGGAAGGATCGAAGCAGTTAATGGAAGAGGATAAAGTCCTCATTGCCCAACCGAACTATATCTATCAGCTGATGGAAGAAACACCCGATGAACCCTCTGCCGAAGAAGAGAGTGCAGAAACCATGACTGTACCAAATGATGGAACTTCATGGTATCTAAGTGATATCAATGCTCCGGCTGCCTGGGATCTTCTCCCGGCAAACAATAAAAAAGTAAAGGTGGCAGTCATTGATACGGGTGCCAGACCAACCCATGAAGATTTAAGAAATGTTTTAAATGTCAACACCTCAGCGACCATAGAGTATGGCGTCATAAAAAAAGGAGTTATCAGCGATGACAACGGTCATGGTACCCATGTTTCCGGAATAATTGCCGCTCAGGCAAACAATGGGGTAGGCATGGCCGGCGTAGCTTCCGGATACAATCCGACGAATAAAATTGACAATAATATTGTGGATTTATTTGTCATTGATGCTTACGACAATGGTTTTTACACCAGCGATCTATTGAAGTCTATTGACTATGCGGTGAACAACGGTGCCAAATTGATCAATATGAGCCTTGGTGGACCGGGACACAATTCATTGCTGGATGCATCGGTGAAAAAGGCATCTGAATCAGGCGTTCTCTGCATCAGTGCCGCCGGAAATGAAAGTACGGACCGGCTTGTTTATCCTGCTGATATTCCCGAGGGCATGGCAGTTCTTAATACTACAAGCACAGGAAGTAAATCTTTGAGTTCCAACTTTGGAAGAGATAAGGATATATCTGCACCCGGAAGCGGAATATACAGCACCGAATCTTCATCGGATGCCGCTTACGGCTATAAATCCGGTACATCCATGTCTTCCCCCGTAGCAACCGGCGTGGCAGCTATGGTTCTGTACGCGCAGCCCGGTGTTTCCACCCGGCAATTAAAGAACATTCTGTATGCGGGAACGGGGCAAAATGGATTTAACAACGACTCCGGATACGGTGGAATTGACGCCGAAGCATCTGTCACTGCGGCAAATGGGTTGTCGGCAGTGCCACCCACCGGTGTTTACTTAAACAGAACCACGGCAAGATTAGCCCAAGAAAACACCATGTATCTGGAGCCTATGGTGATGCCTGCAGAGACGAATCAAATAGGGCTTACTTGGACAAGTAGCAACGCTGCTGTTGCGAAAGTATCTCAGGGGACTGTCACCGGCGTGGCTCCGGGACAGGCGACCATTACTGCCAGAACCATCAATGGGATGACGGCATCCTGTGTTGTTACTGTATTCCCACGCTATACAACAGTATCAAGCGCTCCATATTCATCCACAAAGGCACTCACCATCGACTCTGCCTTGTCAACCCCCTTGAGCACCTGTGTTGACTCCTACATGAGATATGGATACGGTTATATGAACGGATATAAATACACGGGTATTGCCGGACAAAAGGTAACCTTTGCTGCGTCGGGAACCACTCTTTCCGGATCCGAATTTGATACCTATTTGACGGTATTAGACAGCAACGGAAATGTTGTGGCAAAAAACGATGATGTTGATTCAGGCTACGACTCATTGGTAACCTACGTTCTTCCCGTTAGCGGAACCTATTATGTTCAGGTTTCCGAAGCGATTACAGGGAATATCCTTCAACTGGGAAACATCACATTTACAATGAAGATGCCGGATACCTTCACTAGTTTTTCTCCCTCTAAGCGAGGAATGACCTTGCGGGACATGATTGTGAGGAAGACTCCTTCTACTAGTAGTACAAGGGTTGGAACCTTTAAGATCGGTACCCTGCTTAAACTGAATGGTATGCATACGACTTCTGAAGGCGTAAAGTGGTACAAGGTTTATACCAACGGACAGTATGGTTATATCTTGGAAAGAGATGTTGTTTTACTGGCGGCGTCAAACGGCTATGTGAACTTTTCACCTTCTCGGTTAGGAAAAACCACGAGCAAGATGTATGTCAGGTTGACCCTGTATTCCGGTGCACCAAAGATTGGAACCTTTTACAGCAACTACACCATCAAGCTAAACGGCATGTTTACAACGGCTGCCGGTGTAAAATGGTATAAGGTGAACTACAACGGTAGATATGGATACATACCGGCTCAATATGTTCGCTTGCTGTAGCTCTTAGAGCACCATTCAAATAAATATGAGTAATTTGTGCCTAGGGGTATCTTTTGATGTGTAAATATATTATGATAATAAAAACATATTGAATATACTAAGGAGGTATGAAATGAGAAAGATCTTAGTTCCTGTTGATGGCTCGGAAGTTTGTATGCGCGCAGCAGCACAGGCAAAAGCATTGGCTGAGAAATTCGGGAGCGATGTAGTGCTCTTGAACATAGCGGCATTACCTTCCGCCCCAGTCTACTACGGTAATCCAAGATTTGCTTTGGAACCGCGGATTATTGACTGGGAAGAAATCAAGGCACAGACAAGTAAAGAATCCGTTGAACTCCTGGAAAAATGTAAGTCACAGTTTGAAGGTCTCAATGTAGAGACAGTGTTTGTAGATGATGCCACCGATGGTTTTGGAAACATTATTGCAGACTATGCAAAGAACGAGGGTGTAGATCTTATCGTAATGGGATCGAAAGGTCTGGGATCACTGAAGCAGAGAATCTCTGTAGGAAGTGTTGCCAGCAAGGTTCTTCACGTATCTGAAGTCCCTGTAATGATAATTCAGTAGGTTTCGAATCTTATAGTTTACGGACAAGGAGGTAAGTGATGTATAACAAAATTCTGGTACCTATCGATGGTTCCGAAGTATCTGAAAGAGCAATGATGAAGGCGAAGGTTTTGGCCGAAGCATTTGGTGCAGAAATCGTACTGGCATATATCAGCGGCGTATTCGTAAGAAAGGGCTTTGAAAGTGTCAGCAGTATCATTGAGAAAAAAGGCGACTATGACACCACCATGAATGCAGTTGGCAAGGAAGCCATGGAAATATTAAACGCTGCAAGAACAAAGCTTGACTATGAAAAATCGGATGCTGTTCTAATTGAAGATGTAAGCAGAAACTTTGGTCATGTAATTGCAAAGTTTGCGGAAGAGAACGAATTTGATCTCATCGTTATGGGATCCGCAGGTCTGGGCGCTAAAAAAGCCGCACGTTTGCTTCTGGGCAGTGTAACAACAAAGACAGTTCACACATCCAACGTTCCGGTAATGGTCGTTTATTGATGTAGATATGCATAAGGAGTTTTCTCTGTATCATTGCAGAGAAGGCTCCTTTTTTGATATAATGACATATTGTGAGGACATCTATGAAATTATATATATATGAGTTTTCTTCACCAAGGAGAAACGGGCAAAATAGTACGGATAAATTGGTCCTAGGGGCACTGTCAGAGTATTGCAGGGAAGAGAAGATTCCACTGCAGAAAAGTCCCGTCATACATAGGCCACTGTCGGGAAAACCGATGTTCGAGGAAAGCGGATTTCACTTTTCCGTGAGCCATAGCGGCAACTTGTGGGCGTGTTTGATTGGTATTACACCTGTTGGCTTGGACATACAAAAGAAAAAAACTGCATCATGGCAATCCATTGCATGTCGCTTTTTTACCGGTGACGAAAAGGAATATGTGGAGGAGATGGGAGAAGATGGCTTTTGGAACCTTTGGGTCATGAAAGAAGCCTATGTGAAGTATCTTGGAACCA
Source organism: Anaerovoracaceae bacterium (assembly GCA_040766105.1). GTDB lineage: Bacteria > Bacillota > Clostridia > Peptostreptococcales > Anaerovoracaceae > JAXGRD01. The sequence continues at coordinate 174,387 of JAXGRD010000002.1, read as the reverse complement.
CATTAGCCAAAGGGCTGCAACAGTATTCCATGGTGGAGAATGGCCGACTTCGTAAAGAGATAGACGGTATCTCTATTTCACTGATACCCATGAATGACGATTTTTACTGCGCCTGTGCTTGGGACGGGCGGGAGGATATATGCAAGAGAAGTCTAGCACAAAACCATATATAGCAGGCGTTATCTTCTCCATAATGGTGGGATTCTCTTTTTTGGGTATCAAAATTTGTATTCAATACGCCACACCATTGGAAATCCTAGCGCACCGATATAACTTTGCAATCTTGGCCGTTTTGGCATTCATACTCCTTCGCCTGGGAAAGGTAGAACTGAAAGGCAAACCGAAAAAGAAGGTAATCATTACAGGGGGATCCTACATCCTCTTCATGGTCTTTCAAACGGTGGGCCTGGTCTATTCCTCCTCTATTGAAGCTGCCATCATGTTTGCCATCATTCCCATATTGGTACAGATATTAGCGACGGTCTTCCTCAAGGAAAAGGCCACTACCTTACAAAACGTTCTCATCATTGCCGTTGTAGGGGCATTGATTTACATGATTGTCATGGGTGCAGGGGAGCTTCATTTCAGCCCCTTAGGCACGATTTTATTGATGCTGTCCAGTATCTCCATGTCTGTCAACAACGTGATGATGCGTTATGTGAGGGGGGTATATTCTCCCTTTGAAATCACAGCTGTAACTTCTTTCTTAGGATTTGCCGCATTTAATCTCATAGTTCTATGCATAGGCATTTGGAGAGGCAATCTCAGTGCATATATGGCACCCTTGGCTCACATTGAGTTTGTGCTGGCAGCAGCATATCTTGGGATCTGTTGCATACTATTTAGTCTTCTGCTCATGGCATATATGCAGGCACACATGCCTGCCGTCAATGCGTCCATTTTCGGCAATGTGTCTACGGCCATTTCCATTGTCGCCGGCGCATATATCCTGGGAGAAGAGCTTCGCTACTACCATATTATTTGTACCATAATTATCATTGCCGGAGTCATAGGCAGCAATATTGTAAAGAACAGGGAGCAGAAAACATGATAAAGTTCACTTTTTTATCGGAAAATAAGACGGAATCTTCCCTATGCGGCGCAGAACACGGACTTTCCATCTTTATCGAAGCCCACGGAAGGAAAATCCTTTTTGACATGGGGGCATCGGACCTCTTTTGTAAAAACGCAAAGAATCTTGGAATTAATCTGAAAGACACCGATTACGCCGTTATCAGCCACGGCCACTATGATCATACATCGGGAATCCCCGATTTTTGTAAGATTAACAAAGAGGCGCCAATCTACATTCACGAGAAAGCATTTCGCATGACGTACGGAATGGAAGACGGCAAGCTGGAGGAAGAGGGAAGCGGCATTCCTTTCCCCAAAGAGGACTACGACCATCGATGGAAGCTTACTTCAGGTATTACGCCCATCACCGAAGACATTATTGTCAGTGGAACCATACCGGTTTCACCGGGGAATTCTGTTACGGAGACTTTTTATATGAAAAAGGAAGATGGTACCATTGAGGCGGATGATATGAGTCATGAACAATTTCTTGCCATAAGGGATGAGAAGGGCGTGTTTTTATTCAGCGGATGCTCTCACCAAGGTGTGATTCCCGCTGTAAAATATGCTGAAGAAATCTTCCCGAAAACGCCAATCTATATGTTGGTGGCCGGCATGCATCTCTACCATGCTTCTGAGGAAGACAGACGAGAATTATCGACTGCTTTGGGACAGTTGGGTGTTTCCAAAATTATGCCCGTTCATTGCACAGGCCTTGCTGCCATTGTAGCATTGAAAGGTATATTGGGAGAGGACTGTATTTTGGCTACGGCAGGAGCAAGCTATGAATACTAGAGATCTTGCTCTACGCTATTTGACCATGGGGCTGAAAACCCAAAAACAAGTGGCAGACTATCTGGAGAAAAAAGGGTGTCCCCATGATGAAGTCTGCGAGACTTTGATCTATTTGTTGGACATGCATTATTTGGACGATGACAGGTACTGCAGAGACTACTACCATTATGGGGCATCCAAGGGGAAGAGCATGCACCTCATGAAATATGAGTTGGGAACCAAGGGTGTTGAGGCCTTTCAAGTGGAGGACGCCTTTGCCGCTTTGGCGGAGGAAGAAAATTTGGATCTCCCAGAAGAAGAGCGAGAAAGGGCTTCCCATGTGGCGGAAAGGATTGCTTCCAGAGAAGGAAGGGCGGATGTCCTTCGCGTCTCGGGGAAAATTGGCAGAAGGTTAAAGACCTTAGGTTATGACAGTGATTTAATCTATGAAATAGTGGGAAGATATATGAGAGAAGAAAATGAGCAGTGAATTTGACAGAACCATTAAGGTAATTGGCCAAGAGGGACTTGATCGTCTCCGCTCCTGCCATGTGGCGGTTTTCGGTGTGGGTGGGGTCGGCGGCTTTGCTGTGGAAGCCTTGGCACGAACCGGTGTAGGTGCATTGACTTTAGTGGATAAGGATGTGGTGGACATCACCAATCTCAATCGGCAAATCATCGGACTTCACAGCACCATAGGAAAGAGCAAGGCGGAGGTCATGAAGGCGCGCATTGGAGATATTAATCCGGAATGCAAAGTAACAGCAATGGAAGATTTTTTTCTTCCCGAGAACAGCCATACTTATGATTTCAGCCAATATGATTATGTCATAGATGCCGTTGATACGGTGACTGCAAAAATAGAACTTATTCTCTGCACCGGCAAGACATCTACACCCATTATCTCTTCCATGGGAATGGGGAACAAGGTGGATCCAACCAGGATACAGGTGGGAGACATCTACGAAACTTCCGTGTGTCCCTTAGCAAAGATTTTGCGCAAGGAGCTTCGAGAAAGAGGCGTAGAGAAGTTAAAGGTGGTATATTCCACAGAAAGTCCCAAGCGTCAAAGACCACCGGGGAGCGTTGCATTTGTGCCTCCTGCTGCAGGACTGATCATAGCAGGGGAAGTCATAAAGGAGTTGATCCAATGGGAGCGATAAAAGTAAAAGAAATTAATCTGGAGAGAGGTATGCCCTTGGTGGAGGATGCCATGCGGAAGCTTGTCAACGACCTGACTACGGGGAAAATGGCAGGATGTAAATCGGCGGTGATCATTCACGGCTACGGCAGTTCCGGAACGGGAGGTGCCATTAAGGCGGCTACGGGAAAAAAGTTGAAAGAACCCGCACTGCGAGGCATTGTACGTGATGTGGTAAAGGGGGAAGAGTGGGGTTCCAAGAAGAAGGCTTTCTTGGATGTATGCCCACAATTGAAGGATTTCAACAGAGACATTGATGGAAACAGCGGAATCACCGTTGTTTTGATAAAATAACATTTGAAAACGGAGGACTAACAAAGGATGAAAAGAATATTGATTACAGGTGGACCCACCAATGAGTTTATTGATGAGGTGATGAAAATAACCAACATGTCCACAGGGAGCCTTTCCTTGGCCCTTGCCAAGTTGTTCCACGATGACGGATGGAGTGTCACCTTGGTCATGAATCGCGGGGTATCTACGGCGGACCTGCCGAAGGACGATCGTATGGATATTGTTCCTGTAGAAACGACGGAAGAAATGTTGGAGGCAATCAGGCAAGAAAGTGGCAAGAACACCTTTGATGCTTTGATCCACGCAGCAGCAGTGGGCGACTATAAGGCGGATTTTTCTTTCCTCATGGAAGATCTTGCGGAAGAGATATTCCATAAAAAAGACCAGTTGAAGAGTGCAGAAGATATTTTGTCACTCATGGTAAATCCTGCCTGTAAGCTTAACGACGATTCCAAGATCAGCAGTTATCAGGAGAACTTGACCGTGAAGCTGACTTTGACACCTAAGATCATTGCAAGATTGCGGGAATGGTTTCCCGATGCAAAAATATTTGGATGTAAACTATTGGAAAACGTGCCCCATGAGGAACTCATAGATGTGGCACAGAAGTTGGCAGTAAAGAACAATGTGGACTTTATTTTTGCCAACGACTTGGCGATTTTGAGAAAGGGTGATTCTGCCCGTTATCCCGTTTCGAAAGACGGAGATACAGGAAGAAAGTTGGATACGCCAGCGGATATCTTCCAATTCGTGGTGGAACAGACCTCATAAAAGAAAGAGAGACTCTATGGAAACTTTATTGCTCATTGGGATGGTTGTCATCATTGTCCTCTTGTGTATCATACTGGTAACGGTGGTATCTTCACGGAAAGAAACGAAACAAGATGTACAAAGCAGCATCAAAAACTTGTCTGACATGACGATGATACAGTTGGAAAATGTGAGACAAACCATGGAAATGCGCCTTCACGATTTGCAGGAAGACAACAATCGACAGTTGGATAGAATGCGCAACACCGTAGATGAAAAGCTGCAACAAACCCTGGATAACCGCATTACCAAGTCCTTTGCATTGGTCAACGAACAGTTAGCCCAGGTCAGCAGAGGCTTCGGTGAAATGCGATCTTTGACGGATAATGTTGGTGACATCAAAAAAGTTCTTGCCAACGTGAAGACGAGAGGTGTTTTGGGAGAAGTCCAACTTTGGGCGATTCTCAATCAGATTCTTGCCCCCGAGCAGTTTGAGGAAAATGTTAAGACGAAAGCTTCCGGAAGCGGTTATGTGGAGTTTGCCATATTGCTGCCCGGTGACGAAACCGGAAGCGTTTATCTTCCCATTGACTCTAAGTTTCCCGCGGACGTCTATCATTCCCTCTTGCTTGCCCAAGAGACAGGACAAAGGGAAACCATTAGAAGTGCAGAAAAGGCTTTGTTGGATGCCATTAAACGATCGGCAAAGGATATACATGTCAAGTACATCGATCCGCCTCACACGACGGATTTTGGAATATTATTCCTGCCCTTTGAGGGACTCTATGCTGAGGTTGCAAGGCTTGGCATCATAGAAACCGTTCAGGAAGAGTATCGAATCAGCATCACGGGACCTTCCACCATGGCAGCATTTCTAAACAGCCTGCAGATGGGCTTCAAGACCTTAGCCATTCAGAAACGTTCGGGAGAAGTGTGGCGAACACTGGAAGCGGTGAAGACGGAATTTGGCAAGTTTGAGTCCATCCTTAACAATATGAAGAAAAAACTGGACCAAACCCACTTGGAGTTGGACAAGCTCATGGGACCCCGGACGAATCAAATCAACAGGAAACTGCGAAATGTCTCCTCTATGGATGAGGTAGAGAGTTCGTCATACTTGGGGCTGGATTACTTAGAAGAAGAGGAACGTTAGATTTATGAGCATTTTTGCTATCGGTGATTTACACTTGTCTTTCCATGAAGACGTGGACAAACCTATGGGTGTCTTTGGCGGACGATGGTTAGATCATGTACACCGTTTAGAAGAAAATTGGAAGAGAGAAATAAGCGACAAGGATACCATCATCTTGGCAGGTGATGTGAGTTGGGGTTTAAAGTTGGAAGAGGCGATGCCCGACTTGGAGTGGATTGATTCCATGCCGGGTCATAAGGTGATCATCAAAGGCAACCACGATCTGTGGTGGAAGGGAATCACGAAACTGAACCAAATGTTCGATTCCATCACCTTTTTACAGAACAGTTGTTACGAGGCGGACGGATATTTAATTTGCGGAAGCAGAGGTTGGATTTGCCCCGGGGATAATGACTTCACCTTGGCGGATCAGAAGATTTTCAATCGGGAAGTCTTGCGATTGGAACGATCTATAGAGGCGGCGAAGAATAGGGGAGACAATAAAATAATTATGGCAATTCACTTCCCGCCCACCAATGACAGATTACAGGACTCTGCAATTACAGATTTGTTCGCCCAATCCGGTGTTTGGAAGGTGGTTTATGGCCATCTGCACGGAGACGAAGCGTTTCGAAAGGGACTGAAGGGAAAAAAAGACGGTGTGGAGTACCAACTGATTTCCCTGGATTATCTCAATTGTAACCCACTGAAGATAACGGAGTAAGAAAATGAAGAGAGTAATTTTAATCGTTTTGGATAGTTTGGGAATTGGCGCAATGCCCGATGCAAAGAAATTTGGTGATGAAGGGGCGGATACATTTGGACATATTGTAGACGCCTTGCCAGATATATCCATACCAAATCTACAAAAACTTGGCTTTTGTAATATTGAAGGAGCCGCCGGGGGTCGCTTGGCAGTGGATGCACCAATTGGATGCTACGGCAAACTGGGAGAACGCTCCCAAGGAAAGGACACCATCACCGGTCACTGGGAGATCGCCGGAATAGAAACCAAAACGCCCTTTAAGACCTACCCCGATGGGTTTCCAAAGGAACTGATTTCCGCTTTTGAAAGGGAGATCGGTATGGGCATATTGGGCAATTACGCTGCATCGGGAACGATTATCATTGATGAACTGGGTCCGGAGCATGAAAAAACCGGAAAGCCCATTGTCTACACTTCTGCGGACAGCGTTTTTCAAATTGCAGCCAACACGGAAGTGATTCCTCTTCCCAGATTATATGAGATGTGTGAAATTGCCAGAAGACTGTTGGTGGGCGACTATGCCTGTGGCAGAGTTATAGCCAGGCCATATGTCATGGTAGAGGGAAAGAGACAGCGAACAGCGGATCGAAAGGATTATGCCGTGTCGCCTCCGGAAGAGACGGTGCTGGATCACATTGAGAAGAGTGGTAAAACAGTCTATGCCATAGGAAAAATCAGTGATATTTTTAACGGTAAGGGGATTACTCTTTCCGTACATACGGAAAGCAATGACGACGGTGTGAGTAAGACCATAGAAGCCATGAAGAAGGATATGACCGGATTGATATTCACCAATTTGGTGGAGTTTGATTCCCAGTTCGGTCACAGGAGAAACCCGGAGGGCTACGGCAGGGCTATTGAAGCTTTTGATCTTCGTCTGCCGGAACTGCTGGAATCCTTGGAAGAAGATGATTGTCTCATCCTTTGTGCGGATCACGGAAACGATCCTGCCCATGAAGGCTTTGACCACACCAGGGAGTATGTTCCCTTTGTGCTCTATGGAAAGAAGCTGAAGAAGAACATTCCCTTGCCCACCGGCGCCACCTTTGGAAATATCGGTGCGACCATTGCTGATATTCTGGATGTTCCAAAGGCCAATCTTGGGGAAAGTGTATTGACATTTATTACCAAATAACATATAATATGGAAAAATATTCCTTCTTGACAGGGGGAAACAATAGGGGTATGATGAATAAGAACAAATGTTCTCTATGATTTTGGAGGTAGCAATGGGAATTAACAAAGATGATAAGGATAGGGCACTGGATGCTGCCCTGATGCAGATACAGAAACAATACGGGAAAGGCGCCGTCATGAAGCTGGGAGACGACTCCCTGCGCATGAGTGTGGAAGCGATTTCCACCGGTTCTTTCAGCTTGGATATGGCAACAGGCATAGGCGGAATCCCCAGAGGAAGAATCGTGGAAATATACGGTCCGGAATCTTCCGGTAAGACCACATTGACCCTACATGTCATCGCCGAAGCACAGAAAGCCGGTGGTAAGGCGGCATTCATCGACGCAGAACACGCACTGGATCCGGAATATGCAAAGAACCTTGGGGTAGATGTAGACGAGCTTCTTGTTTCACAGCCTGATTCCGGAGAACAAGCTTTGGAAATCTGCGAAATGTTGGTGCGAAGTGGTGCCTTGGATGTAGTGGTCATCGACTCCGTTGCAGCCTTGGTTCCAAAGAGCGAGATAGAAGGCAGCATGGGGGACAGCCACATGGCATTGCAGGCAAGACTCATGTCTCAGGCCCTTCGAAAGATGGCTGGGGTGATAAACCGATCCAACTGCTCGGTAATCTTCATCAACCAACTTCGAGAAAAAGTAGGCATTGTATACGGAAACCCGGAGGTGACCACCGGAGGACGTGCTTTGAAGTTCTACTCTTCCATGCGAATTGAGGTCCGAAAAATAGAAACCATCAAACAGGGGGACGAAATGCTGGGGAACCGCACCAGAGCAAAAGTGGTTAAGAACAAGGTGGCGCCACCCTTTAAGCAGGCAGAGTTTGATATCATGTACGGAAAGGGCATTTCAAAGGAAGGGGATATAATGGACTGTGCCATCCAGATGAACATCATTGAGAAATCCGGATCATGGTACAGCTTTGACGGTGATCGCATTGGACAGGGCAGAGAAAACGTAAAGAACTACTTGCGTGAGAACAAACAAATCTTGGACAAGGTAGAGAAACTGCTGATGGACTCCATGAAGAAGGAAGACCCTGAAGAAGAAGTCTTGCAAACGGACGAAGACGGGGTCATTATAGAATAATATGTGAGAAGAAATGGGCTGCTTCGGGAGATATCCCGGGCAGCCCATTTTTATGTTCTAGCGAAACCACTTGTTCCGTAGGAAGAAGATAACACAGGTAGCAAGAATGACAATCGACAAGCCGGCGACGAAGGGATAGCCAAAGGTCCAGTTATATTCCGGCATCTTCAGGTTCATGCCGTACCATCCCACAAGCAAGGTCAAGGGTAGGAAGACGGCTGTGATGACCGTAAAGATCTTCATGATGTTGTTTAAGCGTAGGTCCATCTCCGCTTGATAGCTTTCTCTCACCTGAGTCACATAGTCTCGCAGATTCAAGACACTGTGGAACAGGCGGTCCACTCTGTTGCTGTGGATGTGGAATTGCCGTATGGTCGTATCATCTAGAAGGCCGTTTTCATTTTCCTGAATATCATCCAAAATCCACAACATTCCTTCGTAATACCGCTTCCACCCCAGGAGTTGTTTTCGCAGAGTGATAATCTCTTCCACATTGTCCCTCTTCCCCAATAGCAGGGAGTTTTCCAAGTCGGAAATATCTTCCTCAATCATTTCCAACAGACCGTGATCGTTGACCACCAGATGTTCCAACAATCGCAGTAGAACAGGGCCCGAATCCGGAATATTACCTGCGGGAAGGGGATGAAGTAAGTCTAAAATCTTCTCCGTATCTTCGCATACCAAAAGGAGCAGGTCGTGACGATAAACCATCAAGGCGTGATGGGTTGGGTCATCTCCCGGGTCATAGGGACTCAGTGATAGAGAAAAGTAGTTTACTTGTTCCCCGCTTTCATACCAAGAGGAAGGACCGGTTTTCCACTGCTGCATCATCTTCGTTGACACAGAGAAAAAATCCGACAGTCCCTGAAATTCAGCGGGTGTGTAAACACCAATGGCCGGCTTGTATTCTTCCAAGCAAGCCTCCCTCTCGGGAATGGGTAACAGCTGTTCGTTTTCTATTCTGTAGAGCATAAGAGACCTCCAAATATCGTTTTGTCAGTATTATACACCGATTTTCATGAGGATAGTACTATCTATTGGAGAGAAATGGATTTTGTGCTATATTAAATATGGAATATAAAACTAAGATTATCAGGAGGATATTCATGGTGGAAGATAATAAAAGCTATCAATATGTCATGGGACTCATCGAAAAGGGTCGTGAGGCACAGAAAGTATTTGAGCAGAAGAGCCAGGAGGAAGTGGACCTGGCGGTAAAGGTCATCGGTAAAGCCATCTATGATAACGCGGAGATGCTTGCGGAAATGGCGGTGGAAGAATCCGGCATGGGTAATGTACCGGACAAAATTGCGAAAAACAAGAGCAAGCCCAGCATAATTTGGAACAATCTCAAGGACAAGAAGTCCAGAGGAATTTTGGAGAGGGACGAAACAACGGGTATTACCACCGTTGCCAAGCCAATGGGTGTGGTTGCAGCCATAACCCCTTGCACCAATCCCATCGTAACACCCATGAGCAATGCCATGTTCGCTTTGAAGTGTGGAAACGCCATTGTGATAACGCCTCATCACAGAGCGTTGAAATGCAGCACCAAGGCGGTCGAAATTATGAATGAGGCCCTTGCTGAAATCGGTATGCCGGAAAACCTCATCCAAATCGTAGGAGAGCAAAACAGAGAAAACACGAGAAACCTCATTGAAAATGCAGATGTTGTTGTAGCTACCGGTGGTGCCGGTCTGGTGAAGGCGGCGTACAGCTCAGGGAGGCCTGCCCTAGGGGTAGGTGCCGGCAATGTACAGTGCATCATCGACAAGGGCTATGACTACAAAGAAGCAGTACCTAAGATTATAACGGGTAGGACCTTTGATTACGGCATCATCTGCTCCGGAGAACAGACAGCCATCTGCCCGGAAGAGAACTTTGATGAAATCATGAAGACCTTTGAGGACAACGGTGCCTATGTTATCCGCGGGGGAGAAGAGCTGGAAAAAATTCGAGAGGCTCTCTTTGAAGATGGCAAGCCCAATCGTCACTCCGTTGGTCAGTCACCTGAGGCCATTGCCAGCCTAGCTGGCATTTCCATTCCCCAGGGAACCAAGGTTATCCTCGTATGTGCAGAGGGCACCGGCGACATCGATCAACTGGGAAAAGAGAAAATGGCTCCCGTACTGGCGGTATATAAGTACAAGACCTTTGAGGAAGCAGTGGAAATCGCCAAGGCGAACTTGGAATCTGAAGGAAAAGGCCACAGCGTTTGTATTCATTCCCATAACGTGGATAACATTGAGTATGCGGGAAGAGAGCTTTCCGTTTCCAGATTTGTCATCAATCAGGTAAGCGCAACTAGCGCAGGGGGAAGTTTCTTCAATGGGTTGGCACCCACCAATACCTTGGGGTGCGGATCTTGGGGACACAATAGCATTTCGGAGAATTTGGATTACAAGCACCTGATGAATGTGTCCAGAATTGCGTATTTCATGCCGGATAACATCAAGCCAACGGAGGAAGAACTGTGGAAATAATGGATAAACTGTCAGGGGATTACATGAGTTTTGAAGACCTACAGATCTTCATAGAAAAAGCTTTACAGAAGGTGGGAGTTCCCGAGGAGGACTCTGCTATCTGTGCGGATGTATTGTTGGAAGCGGACAAAAACGGTTTCGATTCCCATGGAATGAATCGTTTGAAACCCATATATATAGATAGAATTCATGACGGCATTTTAAATCCGGTGACCAATATGGAACTGGTAAAAGAGTCGCCCACTACGGTGGTGATGGACGGACACAATGGTATGGGCATGGTGGTTTCCAACAAGATCATGGATATGTGCATTGAGAAGGCACGAAAATACGGGATTGCCATGGGTGCCGCCAGAAACTCCACTCACTATGGGTTTGCCGGCTATTATGCCTTAAAGGCAGTGCGACAGGGACTGATTGGGATTACCGGTACCAACGCCAGGCCTTCTATAGCCCCCACCTTTGGTGTGGAGAACATGCTGGGAACAAATCCTCTCACCTTTGGCTTTCCCACCGATGAGGACTTTCCCTTTCTGTTGGACTGTGCCACGTCCGTGACCCAGAGGGGAAAGATAGAATACTATGCCCGTCGAGGCATGGATACGCCGGAAGGGGTGGTGGTCGCCAATGACGGTGCTTCCTTGACCGACAGTGATGAGATTCTAAAGAGACTGAAGGACGGAACAGCCGCCTTTACACCCCTCGGTGGAATCGGAGAAACATTGGGAGGATACAAGGGCTACGGCTATGCAACCGTAGTGGAAATTCTTTCAGCCGCTCTTTCCGCGGGAAGTTTCCTAAAGGCGTTGTCCGGCTTTGATTCGGACGGAAAGAAGATTCCCTATCCCTTGGGTCACTTCTTCATAGTCATTGATCCGGAAGCCTTTTGCGGCTTGGATGAGTTCAAAAAGATTGCGGGCGAAATCCTCAGGACCTTGCGGAATTCTCAAAAGGCTCCCGGTAACGAGAGAATTTATACCGCCGGAGAAAAGGAGCATCTCATCTTCTTGGAAAGACAGAAAAAGGGACTCTATCTCTCCCAATCCATCAAAGAAGATATGAAGGCCATGCTGTAAACATGAAGAAGAAGTTAGGGATATATATCCATATACCATTTTGCGAAAGGAAGTGCTATTATTGCGGCTTCCTTTCTTTTGATGATTGGGATAAGGGTGCCCAAGAGCAATATATATCCGATCTTCTCAAGGAAATAGAACTTACCGGAAGAGAGCATGCCCACCATTATCAATGTGACTCTGTTTTCATCGGTGGAGGTACGCCTTCCTTGCTGGGAGTAGGGGAAATATCTCGAGTGATGGACAAAGTCGTCCATTGTTTCCCTATAGAGAAGGGGGCTGAGGTTTCCATTGAAAGCAACCCCAATTCATTGACACGGGATAAGCTCCGGGAGTACGGAAATGCAGGCATCAATCGACTGAGTATCGGCATCCAATCTCTCCGGAACGATATTCTTTACAGAATGGGGAGGGTGCACAAAAGGGAAGATGCCATCCGAGCATACGAAAACGGGAGGAAAGCCGGCTTTCATAACATTAATCTGGATTTGATGTTCGGCGTGCCGGGACAAAGTTTTTCCTCGTGGAAGGAGGATCTATCTGAAATCATTTCTATGGAACCGGACCATCTGTCCTTGTACAGCATACAATTGGAAGAGGATACACCCTACTACGACCGGTACAAAAGAGGAGAGCTCAATTTCCCACCGGAAGCGGAGGATCGAAAGATGTTTCACCATGCAATCCATGAACTAAAAGGTGCCGGCTACGACCACTATGAAATCAGTAACTTTGGGAAGATAAGGTGCAGACACAATTTAAAATATTGGTCTCTGGAAGATTATCTGGGTGTTGGCTTGGGAGCATCCTCATATATGGATGGGAAACGAAGTAAAAATACATCTGACTTTGATCAGTGGAGCAGGAGCATATTGGAAGGAAATAGGCCTGTGGACGAGGATGGCTTTCGAGAAGAGACGAGAGAAGAGGCTATGAGCATATACTGCTTTACCGGATTGCGAAAAACCCGGGGCATCGATATGAAGGAATTTGAACATAGGTTTGGAACAAAATTCTCAACGTATTATAGAGAAAAATTACCGTATCTTATCCAATACCAAGAGGAAGGCCTTCTGGTGATGGATGAGGGTCGGTTGGCACTTACGGAAGCGGGAATCGATGTTTCCAATGAAATAATGTCAGAGTTTGTATAGGGAGAAGAATGATGAAAAAGTATGTCATGGCGCTGGATCAGGGAACAACCAGCAGTAGAGCGATTCTCTACGACGAAAATGGATCTGTTGTCAGTGTAGCGCAAAAGGAAGTAAAGCAATATTATCCGGAGGACGGCTGGGTGGAACAGGATCCCATGGAAATTTGGTCCACCCAAATGGGTGTTGCCCAGGAGGCTCTCTTCAAAATTAACGCAACATACAGAAACGTAGCAGTCATTGGCATTACCAATCAAAGGGAGACAACCGTCGTTTGGGATAAGGAGACGGGGGAACCTATTTACAACGCCATCGTCTGGCAGTGCCGCAGGACGGCAGAGTACTGTGATGAGCTGAAAGACCAAGGTCTAGCACCTATGATTCAGGAAAAGACCGGCCTGCTACCCGATTCCTATTTTTCCGGAACCAAAATAAAATGGATACTGGACCATGTCCCGGGCGCCAGAGAAAATGCTGAGGAAGGACGCTTACTCTTTGGAACCATTGAATCGTGGTTGATTTGGAAGCTGACGGAGGGGCGTCTCCATGTTACGGATTACTCCAATGCATCTCGTACCATGATATTCAACATCCGCTCCCTTGATTGGGATGGGGAATTGTTGGATCTTCTAGACATTCCTTCTTCTATGTTACCTAAGCCGGTTTCCAATAGTGAAATATATGGATATACAGAGGGAAGAATATTTGGCGGGGAAGTACCCATCGGTGGTGCGGCAGGTGACCAACAAGCATCCCTCTTTGGTCAAACTTGTTTTGAACAAGGGGAGGGGAAGATGACCTTTGGTACCGGGGGCTTCATGTTGATGAACACCGGAGAAGAGCCGGTTCTTTCAAAAAATGGACTTCTCACCACTGTAGCCTGGGGGCTGGGAGATGATGTGTACTATGCACTGGAAGGCTCCATATTTGTTGCCGGAGCGGCAATCCAGTGGCTGAGGGATGAGCTGGGAATTATTGATAATTCTCCTCAATCGGAAATATATGCCAACTCGGTGAAAGATTCCGGCGGTGTCATCTTTGTTCCCGCCTTGGTGGGAATGGGCGCACCCTATTGGGACCCCTATGCCCGAGGGTCTCTCTTCGGCATTACGAGAGGAACCAAAAAGGCACACATTGTGAGGGCCACATTGGAATCCCTTGCATATCAAACCATGGATCTGGCAAAGGCCATGTCTGTGGATTCCGGTCAACCCATGCAAACCTTTCGTGTAGATGGTGGTGCAAGTGAGAACGGTTTCTTGATGCAGTTTCTTGCCGACATCCTGCAACAAAAAATAGTCCGGCCTGACTCTGTGGAAACCACTTCCTTAGGGGCGGCTTATTTGGCAGGCTTGGCAGTGGGATACTGGGAGAGTCAGGAAGACATCAAAAATAAGCTAAAGAAAGTAAAGATATTCATGCCGGACATGGATGCCGAAGAGCGAGATCGATTGTTGCATCTTTGGCATCGTGGCGTACAACGATCTTTGGATTGGTTGGAGTAAGGAGGAGAAATGGTATACGCAGCATATTTTACGGGAACGGGGACGACGGAGAGGATAGTCAGTTCAGTAGCAGATGGCTTCGATAGGGAGTGGGAGCCATGGAATTTTTCACTACCTGCAAGCAGGGAAAAACCTTTGGTATTTCAAAGTCGAGATATTGTGATCTTGGGCATGCCTGTCATCGCAGGCAGAGTGCCCAATCTTTTGGTTCCATACTTAAACACCATGGAAGGAAACGGTGCCCTGGCGATACCTGTGGTAGTGTATGGCAATCGGAACTTTGATGATGCACTTATAGAACTGAGAGATATTATGGAAAACAGGGGGTTTCGAACCATAGCGGCGGGAGCCTTTATCGGGGAACATTCCTTTTCTCCTATTTTGGCAAAGGGAAGACCGGATGAAAATGATCTTTCGGCAGCCCGCGAACTGGGTACAAAGGTGAGAGAGATGGTTGAAACAGAACAGTATTCTTCTCCCATAGATGTTCCCGGTACGCCTTATCCATATGGCGTCCATTATAAACCGCAGTATGAAAATGGAGATTCCATAGATATTCGTAAAGTGAAACCCAAAACCACCGATGCATGCAACCACTGTAATCTCTGTGCCCAAATCTGTCCTATGGGGGCCATCGATCATGAGGATGAATCTCATATACCCGGTATTTGCATGAAATGTTGTGCCTGCGAAAAACGATGTCCCCAGGGAGCAAAGTATTTTGACGATCCCGGCTACTTGTATCATAAACAGAAGCTGGAAGAATTGTTCGCTGAAAGGCGAGAACCTGCGGTTTTTTTCTCTTCAAAAAATAAATAAAAAAATATGAAAAAATAGGAAAATATGCATTGACATGGCACATGCTAAGTGGTAAATTAAGAGTATGGATTAGCACTCAACAATCAAGAGTGCTAACAACATAAAAGGAGAGGAGGTACAGGTTGGAAATCAACGAAAGAAAACTAAAGATTTTGCAAGCGATTATCAGCGACTTTATCAGCACGGCTGAACCTGTAGGCTCCAGAACACTTTCTAAGAACTACGACTTGGGTGTCAGTGCGGCAACCATCAGAAATGAAATGGCTGATTTGGAGGACATGGGCTATTTGACCCATCCTCACACATCTGCAGGCAGAGTGCCTTCCGGAAAGGCATATCGTCTCTATGTGAACGAGATCATGAAGAAGCAGGAGCTATCCCAGAGAGAAAAGAATGCTATCTCTAAGAGATTGCAGGCAAATATTACGGAACTAGATAAGACCATAGAGCATGCTGCGAAAATTCTCTCGGAAATCACAAACTTAACATCCTTTGCCATGGCTCCCAGACCGGATGAAGAGATATTGAAGTTTATCAAAATCCTTCCGGTGGACGACTACACAGTTGTGATTATGATAGTATCTGAAAGCGGAAAGGTCACAAACACCACTTTACGCTTAAGGGTTCCCTACGAGGAAGAGTCCCTCACCATTTTGTCCAAGTCCATGACTTACAGCTACAAGGGAAAGACCCTAAGTCAGGCATTGACAGTAGATATTATTCAGAGCTTTGAAACGGACATTGAGGCTATGAGTGTATTGGCAAGAGATATTATGCCCAACTTCATGAAGACTTTGGAAGATATGTTGAATGTCAATCTCTACTTCGACGGTCTGACCAATATCTTCTCCATACCGGAGTACAATGATATTGACAGGGCAAAGATGTTTATGGAGATGATCAACAAGAAGGAGGACTTTACAAAGACGCTCATCAGCAGGGACGACGGTCTTCTCATCACCATTGGAGAAGAAAACCCGGATGTGTCCATGAAGGACTACAGTTTAATCACGGCAACCTATCATATTGACGGCCAGTTGGTTGGAAAGTTGGGTGTCGTAGGTCCTACGAGAATGAAGTATGGAGAGATCACATCGGTGATCGAGTATTTAACAGATAATATCAGTCAAGCGTTTCAGGTAACAGGAGGTAAAAATGACGACGAATAAGGAAGATGTTAAGAACGACATCCCGGAGGAGGAACAGAAAGAACAGGAAGAGCCGGAAGTAACGGAAACACCTACAACGGAGGAGGACGATGCCAATACCAAGTATCTTCGCCTCATGGCAGACTTTCAGAACTATAAGCGGCGTTCGGAAAAGGAACGAAAAGATATACACGCTTATGCCAATGAAGCCATTGTTGGCCGATTGCTGGAAGTCATGGACAACTTTGAAAGAGCGTTGGATCACGAAGCAGAAGAAGGCTTCAAGGCCGGCATGGTCATGATCTTCGATCAATTGAAGGAAGTCCTAAAGAAGTCAGGCGTTGAGGAAATAGAAGCTGAAAATGCAGAATTTGATCCGAACTTTCATCATGCAGTGATGATGGAAGATTCAAACACGGTGAAGAGTGGTATGATTACCGTGGTGTTACAAAAAGGATATATCTTAAACGGCAAAGTCATCCGTCATTCGATGGTAAAGGTTGCCAAATAATTTAGAAATAGAAAAGGAGAAATCAAATGGGAAAAGTAATAGGAATCGACTTAGGTACAACTAACTCTTGTGTATCTGTGTTGGAAGGCGGCGAACCGGTCGTTATCACCAATGCGGAAGGAAACAGAACTACCCCCTCCGTGGTAGCATTTGCAAAGAACGGAGAAAGATTGGTTGGTGAAACAGCGAAAAGACAGGCTGTAACCAATCCGGAAAGAACAGTATCTTCCATCAAGCGTCACATGGGTGAAAACTACAAGGTGACCATCGATGGAAAGGATTATACACCCCAGGACATTTCCGCAATGATCCTCAGCAAGCTGAAGGCTGACGCGGAAGCATATCTGGGTGAAACCGTAACAGAAGCGGTCATCACCGTACCTGCCTACTTTACAGACAGCCAGAAGCAGGCAACCAAGGATGCAGGAAAAATTGCGGGAATGGAAGTAAAGAGAATCATCAACGAGCCTACGGCAGCAGCCTTGGCATATGGTTTGGATAAAGATGATCCACACCACAAGATTCTGGTTTATGACTTGGGCGGCGGAACCTTCGACGTATCCCTCTTGGAATTGGGAGACGGTGTCTTTGAAGTACTGGCAACCCACGGTAACAACAAGCTTGGTGGCGACGATTTTGACGAAAGATTGCTCAACTACATGGCCGACACCTTCGGCAAGGAAAACGGCATTGACCTAAGACAGGACAGAATGGCCATGCAGAGATTGAAGGAAGCAGCTGAAAAGGCGAAGAAGGAGCTTTCCAGCTCTCAGACCACCAACGTGAATCTTCCCTTTATCACAGTAAGCGATGCAGGTCCTCTTCACTTGAACATGGACATTACCAGAGCTAAGTTTGAACAGTTGGTGCAGGATCTCATTGAAAAGACAGTAGACCCCATGAAGAAGACCTTGTCCGATGCGGGCATCACCAATGCGGATATTGAAAAGGTCATCTTGGTCGGCGGATCCACCAGAGTGCCTGCCGTACAGGAAGCCGTGAAGAAAATCACCGGAAAAGATCCCTTTAAGGGAATCAACCCGGATGAATGCGTAGCCATCGGTGCAGCTATCCAGGCCGGCGTTTTGACCGGAGAAGTACATGACGTACTGTTGCTGGACGTTACACCTCTGTCCCTGTCCATTGAGACCTTGGGCGGCGTTGCAACCAGATTGATTGAAAGAAACACAACAATTCCTACTAAGAAGAGCCAAATCTTCTCTACAGCAGCGGATAACCAGACAGCAGTGGACATCCACGTGCTTCAGGGAGAACGAGATATGGCAGCGGGAAATATCACCTTGGGAAGATTCCAACTTTCCGGTATTCCTCCGGCACCAAGAGGCGTTCCTCAGATTGAAGTTACCTTCGACATCGATGCCAACGGCATTGTAAACGTAAGTGCAAAGGATATGGGAACCGGCAAGGAACAGAGAATCACCATCACTTCTTCCACCAAGCTCTCCGACGACGAGATCAATGCAAAGGTGAAGGAAGCGGAACAGTTTGCGGAAGAAGACAAGAAGAAGAAAGAAGAAGTGGAAGTCAGAAACCAGGCGGAGACCTTGATCTACGAGACCGAAAAGAACGTAAAAGACCTGGGCGACAAGCTTTCCGAAGACGAAAAGAACACCATCAATACCGCAAAGGACGATCTACAGAGAGTGCTGGAGAACGGTACGGTGGATGACATCAAGGAAAAGACAGAAGCGCTCACAGAGCAGTTCCATACCATTTCTGCGAAGATGTACGAACAGGCTGCTGCAGGAGCAGGAGACCCCAACATGGGTGCTGATCCCAATATGGGCGGTGGTTCCGACATGGGCGGCGAAAGTGCACCCCAGGACGACAACGTAGTAGATGCAGACTTTGAAGTAGTGGATGAAGACAAAAACGAGGAAGAAAATAAATAATGGCAGAGAAGAGAGATTATTATGAAGTGCTGGGCCTCCAAAAGGGGGCCTCGGACGCTGAAATAAAAAAGGCGTTTCGAAAGATGGCCATGAAATATCACCCCGATAAGAATCAGGGAGATAAGGAGGCTGAAGAGCACTTCAAAGAGGTCAATGAAGCCTACAGTATATTAGGTGACCCCGACAAAAAGAATAAATACGACAAGTTTGGCCATGCCGGTGTTGATCCCAATGCCGGATTTGGCGGTGGCGGTTTTGGCGGCGGTGCAGGAGGCTTCGGCGGCTTCGAAGATATCTTCGATATGTTTGGCGGTATGTTCGGTGGCGGTGGCAGAGGTGCCTACAGCCAGCAAAGACATACCGGTCCCATGCGGGGCAGAGACCTTCAGCATCAGATTACCATTGAGTTCAAAGAAGCTGCTTTTGGCGTGAAAAAGGATATCAAGGTGAGCAAGGATGCCGTCTGCGGCCATTGCAAGGGTTCCGGTGCAGAACCGGGATCTGCCAAGACCCAGTGTCCAAAGTGCAACGGTTCCGGAGAAATCCACACCCAGCAAAAAACACCCTTCGGTGTTTTCCAGAGTGTTGCACCCTGTGATCGTTGCAACGGAACAGGTGAAATCATTGAAAAGCCCTGCACAGAATGCGGCGGATCCGGTAAGGTTCGAAAAAACGTTACCTTATCGGTCAATATTCCTGCCGGTGTAGACGACGGAAACGTGATTACCTTGCGAGGCCAAGGGGAAGCCGGAAGCAACGGCGGACCGGCGGGAGACCTCTATGTAGTGGTTCGCGTGAGACCCCATAAAGTTTACAAGCGAAGCGGACAGGACCTACAGATTGAGATCCCCATTACCTTTAATCAAGCGGCCTTGGGTGACGATATCATCGTTCCCACCTTGGAAGACAAGGTATCCTACAAGATTCCAGCGGGTACACAACCGGGGACGGTGTTCCGTCTCAAGGGAAAGGGTATCGTCGGCATGAAGGGTGGTAGAAAGGGCGACCTATATGTAAAGGTCAATCTGGAAGTGCCCAATAAACTCAACAGCAAGCAAAAGCAAGCCATTGAGGAAATGGGTAAGGTCGTTACTACAGACAGCTACAAAAACAAGAGTTCATTTGCAGAAACCATCAAAGAACTGTTCAAATAGGATTTTATGAAAAGGAGCGGAAACAACGCTTCTTTTCTGTTATAATGGTGGATGAGGTAAAAGCAAATGGATCAATATGACGAGCACATTGACGATAAGGAACTAGGCTCCGTAAAGATATCCGATGAGGTGATGGCAGTATGTGCAATCAACGCAACCTTGCGAACACCGGGAGTTGCGGGTCTTACAGGGGGTCTTACGGATTCCATCTCGGAAACCATACTGGGTAAGGAACCCTTATCCAAGGGAATAAAAGTAAATCAAACGGAAGAAGGCATCATATTGGATGTCTATGTTATTGTGAAATACGGTGTAAAGATACCGGTCGTTGCTTGGGACATACAGACCAATGTAAAGGATGAAGTAGAAACCATGACCAGCAGGCCTGTGTTGACAGTGAACATACATGTACAGGAAGTAGAACCGCCGGAAGAGAAGGACAAAAAATGAACAGAAAAGACGCGAGAGAGCTGCTGATGCAGATGGTCTTTCAAATGGAAGCCCAGTCAGATACCAGCATAGAACTCATGGAAACGCTCATGAAAGAAAGAGAGATTGATGATATTCAGAGAGAGTATCTTCTCACTTCTTTCAGCTTGATTGTAGATCATCTGGATGAAATTGACAGCACCATAAATATCCACTCAGAGAAGTGGACGGTAAAGCGAATGCCCAAAGCGGATTTGGCTGTTGTACGGGTGGCAGTTGGAGAAGCACTGTATAATGATGAAATTCCAACGGCGGTAGCCATTAACGAAGCGGTCAATTTGGCGAAGAAATACGGCAGTGACGGTACCCCTAAGTTCGTCAACGGTCTCTTGGGAAAAATCGTAAATGGATAGGGACGCGGTTATCGGAATTGATACAAGCAACTATACCACTTCTGTAGCCTTGATTTCCGGGAAGAAGGTATTGGCCGATGAGCGAAGGCTATTAAGGGTAAAGGACGGGGAGAGAGGCCTGCGACAATCGGAAGCACTCTTTCAACATGTTCAAATGTTGCCGGTATTAATAGAGTCAGCAATGAAAGATTTTCTGGGAAGGATTACCGCTGTTTCCGTGGCTTCCAGACCGAGACCTGTGGAAGGCTCCTATATGCCTGTCTTCACCGTAGGGCAATCGGTGGGCAGAAGTCTTGCTGCTACACTATCCGTACCCTATTATGAGTTTTCTCATCAGGAAGGTCATATTGCGGCAATACGCCCTGAGGGTTGGGAAGACTTTCAGTGCCTCCATATGAGTGGCGGGACCAGTGAACTTTTAGCGGTAAAAGGGAATCAAATTGAAATCATCGGGGGAACCAAGGATATTTCCTTGGGTCAGCTCTTGGATCGAGTAGGCGTAGCCATGGGATTATCCTTTCCCGCAGGAAAGGCCATGGATGATATGGCATTGGCCCATGAGCCTACAAAGATGTTAAAGCCTATAGCCGTGGACGGAAACTGGATCAACTTATCGGGAATGGAAAGTCAATGCCAACGAGAGTTACAAAAGGGGCAGGATGCCGGTCCTTTGGCGGCAGAGGTTTTTCACCATATGGCAAAAGCAATCGCTGAAATCTGCGGAAATGAGAAAACCCTCTTGGTTGGAGGGGTATCATCCA
Organism: Anaerovoracaceae bacterium; assembly: GCA_040766105.1. Taxonomy (GTDB): domain Bacteria; phylum Bacillota; class Clostridia; order Peptostreptococcales; family Anaerovoracaceae; genus JAXGRD01. Next base: position 152,751 of record JAXGRD010000002.1, on the reverse strand, counting down.
GCAGAACCTTGCGGCGGTTACTAAAAGATCGAACCAATATCACCATACCCGAGGGGAATTTAGCCTCGGATAACGCGGTAGGAATCGCCTTCTTAGGAGGAGACAAATATGGCAGTAAAGGCTGTCAGTGTATCACAGCTGAATAGTTACATAAAAAGAATATTGCAAACGGACCCCCTCTTAGGGAACATTTCTGTGGTTGGGGAAATCTCCAATTTGAAGTTTCATCAAAGCGGTCATGTTTATTTCTCCATGAAGGACGCTAAGAGCAAGATCAATTGTTTCCTTCCTTCCTCCGTACTTGCTCAACTTCGGTACGAGCTGGTGGAAGGTATGGAAATCACTGCGGTAGGCTATGTATCCGTGTATGAGCCGGGAGGATATTACTCCCTCAATGTAAAGGATGTTTTTGTCGCCGGAATGGGCAACTTAGCCGTGGCATTTGAGCAATTAAAGGCGAAACTGGAGAAGGAAGGACTGTTTTCACCGGATCACAAGAAGGAAATCTCCGCATTTCCCAAGACCATTTCCGTTATTACGGCGGAAACGGGTGCTGCGGTTCGAGATATTGTAAAGATTATTACGGAAAAGAACGATTACGTTGATATCCTCATCTTCCCGGTAATAGTGCAAGGTCCCAAGGCAGCCGGTGAAATCGCACAGGGAATAGAAGCGGTAAATCGACACTTCCCGGAAACGGACACGATCATTGTGGGTCGCGGGGGAGGCTCTATGGAGGACTTATGGGCCTTCAACGAGGAGGTTGTGGCAAGAGCAATCTATGCCTCGGAGATACCTGTGATTTCGGCTGTGGGACATGAAGTGGACTTTACCATATCTGATTTTGTGGCTGATCTTCGCGCAGAAACACCGACGGCAGCTGCCAATATGGCCGTTCCTGATATGAGACAAATTAGACAATACTTAGATGATCAACTGAAGAATTTGCATCTTGAAATCACACGAAAAGTCGATAACAAGACAGACAGACTGGAACGGTCCAATTTAGATATTTTCGCACGGATGATTCAATCCAAAATCGATTATCAGGACATGAGAATCCGGCAACTCCGAGGGAAAATCCAAGATTCTCTCATGGGAGGATTGGAGGCACGGCGGGGAAGAATCCAATTACTGCAATCTCGACTGGAGGGCACCAGCCCCATGGGTATTATGGAGCGGGGATACAGTGCTGTGACACGTCCGGATGGCAGTTTGGTAAAGGGGATCCAGTATATCTATAGAGGTGAGGAGTTGGTTCTGCACATGTCCGACGGTAGGGCGGATGTGCAGGTAAAGGAAACAGAGAGGAATAAAAAATGACGGAAACAAGCAAATTATCCTTTGAAGAAGCCTTGAAGAAGTTGGAAGAAACGTCTGCCAATCTAGAGAAGGAAGACATTACTTTGGAAGAAGCCATTAAAAGTTATGAGCAAGGCATCACATATTACAATCAATGTGATGAAATTCTGAGAAATGCAAAGCAAAAGATCGAAACCATTAAAAAGTGAGGTAAGATGATGGATAAGGATTATAGAAGATATAAAGAACTCTTGGAGATGTACTTGGTGGACTATCTTCCCGATGTGGACCAAAAGAGCAAAACCGTCTACGAATCCATGAAGTATTCTCTTATGGCTGGAGGGAAGAGGATACGGCCCGCCCTGCTTTTGGGGGCATGCGAGTTCTGCGGAGGTGACATTAAGTCAGCACTGCCCTATGCCTGTGCTTTGGAGTATGTCCATACCTACTCCCTCATCCATGACGATTTACCTGCTATGGATGACGATCAACTGCGTAGAGGGATTGAAACCAATCATGTTGTATATGGGGAAGCCATTGCCATCCTTGCAGGAGACGGCCTTTTGAACACCGCTTTTGAAATCATGTACAAAGACATGTTTCTCTTCTTCGACGATACGGAGCGATTAAAGAAGCGAGTCCGAGCTGCCTACGAAATCGCTAAGGGGGCAGGCTGCGGCGGCATGATTGCAGGACAGACTGCCGATATAGAGGCGGAAGGAAAGACCTGTACCAAGGAGTTCTTGGACTATATCAACATCAACAAGACCGGTGCTTTAATTATGGCTGCTGTTCGAGCCGGTGCCCACATCGGCCGTGCCGATGAAGAGACCTTGGATCGGTTGACCGACTATGCAGAGTGTCTCGGTCTTGCCTTCCAGATATCCGACGATATCTTGGATGTCACGGGGGATGTGCGGGAAATGGGTAAGGCTCCCAGGAAGGATTGCGAAAAGGGAAAGGCGACCTATCCGGAAATATATGGGCTGGAAGAGGCACAAAAGAGGGTGAAAGAGTTGACTGACATGGCCTTGGATATCATGTCTCCCTACTACGACAATGCAGAATTTTTTAACAACCTGGTAATCAAGTTGGCGGAAAGGACAAAATGAGGAAACAACTGACGGAATGTGATTTTCCCAAAGAACTGAAGAAAATGAACCTACGGGAAATGGAGCTGTTGGCAGTGGAAATCAGGGATTTCCTCATCAGCAACATTTCCAAGACAGGAGGTCATTTGGCATCTAACTTAGGTGTGGTAGAGCTTTCCATTGCCCTTCACGCCTGCTTTGATGCACCCAAGGATAAGATCGTTTGGGATGTGGGTCATCAATCCTATATCCATAAAATTCTCACCGGCAGGGCGTGCCAGTTTGAAACCCTGCGCCAAATGGGTGGGATTAGCGGCTTTCCCAAGAAGAATGAAAGCGAATACGATACCTTTGACACGGGACATGCCAGCACGTCCATTTCCGTGGTTGCCGGCATGGCTGCTGCTCGTGACCTTAAGGGCGAGGAATTTGAAACTGTTGCCGTCATTGGTGACGGAGCGATGACAGGTGGACTTTCCTATGAAGGGCTCAACAACTTGGGCGCATCCAAGTCCAAAGCGATTGTCATTCTCAACGACAATAATATGTCCATCGGTGCCAGCACCGGGGGATTGTCAAAGCACTTGGGCAAATTGAGGGTTTCCAAGGGTTACTACAGCATGAAGAAGGAACTGGGGAAGTTCATGGATGAAATCCCCTTTGTGGGAAAGAGCATTCACTCCGGTTTTGGTAAGGCAAGGGATATTCTTAAATATACCATCGTCAACGGAATCATGTTTGAAGAGCTTGGCTTCACTTATCTGGGACCCATTGACGGACATAATATAAAAGTACTCATGGAAAATATTGAATGGGCAAAGGCGGCAGACGGTCCCGTCCTTCTACATGTCATTACGAAGAAGGGCAAGGGGTATCGGAATGCAGAGTTGTTGCCCGATCGTTTCCATGGAACAGGACCCTTTGATCCCGCAACAGGCGCCAATCTCCATCCTTCCGGAATGCCTACTTACTCGGAGGTCTTCGGAAAAAAGCTTATGGAATTGGCAGAAGAAGATGACAGGATTGTTGCGATTTCAGCAGCTATGGTTGACGGAACCGGACTGGAGGACTTCTCCAAGAAGTATCCAAAGCGTATTTTTGATGTGGGAATTGCGGAAGAGCATGGGGTGACCTTTGCAGGCGGTTTGGCCAGTCAGGGGATGAAGCCTGCCGTCACCATTTATTCCACCTTTCTGCAGCGTGCCTATGACCAGATCCTTGTGGATGTTTGTTTGCAGAATCTTCCCGTGGTATTTTTCATTGACAGAGCGGGCAATGTGGGCGCCGATGGAGAAACCCACCACGGCGTTTTCGATGTCTCCTACCTAAGTCATATTCCCAATCTGACCATCATGGCGCCCCGTGACGGCGGAGAATTGGAACAGATGATGGATTACGCCTTTTCTCTGAATTCTCCCTGTGCCATACGATACCCAAGGGGAGAGAACGGGAACCTGCCATATATGAGGGCACCTCTCACAGAGGGCGCGCAGGTGATTCAAGAGGGGAAAACCCTTGAAATATGGGCACTGGGAAACATGGTGGGCGTTGCGGGAAGAGTAATGAGTCGGCTGCGAGAAATGGGCCATGATGTTGGACTGGTGGATGGCAGATTTATAAAGCCAATAGACGAAGACGCCCTTCTGGCAAGTATGTCCCGTACGAAGAGGATTGTGACTCTTGAGGATAATGTGAAAATTGGTGGCTTTGGCGACCAGATTGCTTCTCTTCTCGTAAACGAAGATGTTCATGTAGATGTGATTGCTTGGCCGGATCGGTTCTTGGAACACGGTTCCGCCGGTGAAATTTATGAAAAGTACGGAATGGATGAAGACAGTTTGACAGAAAGGATTCGTGGTTGGATTGAAGGATAGATTGGATCTGCTCCTGGTGAAGAAGGGGTTCTTTACGGGAAGAGACAGGGCGAAAGCATCCATCATGGCCGGTGTAGTATATGTGGACGGACAAAGGGTGGACAAGAGCGGCACATTGGTCAATGAAGATGTGGAAATCACAGTGAAAGAAGACCTCTGCCCCTATGTGAGTAGGGGTGGATGGAAGCTGGAGAAGGCCTTGGATGTCTTCTCTATTCATTTGGAGAATGCGATTGCAATGGATATGGGTGCTTCCACGGGAGGATTTACCGATTGCATGCTGCAGAAAGGCGCCAGAAAGGTCTATGCCATTGATGTGGGTTACGGCCAGTTGGATTACAAGCTGCGCACAGATCCACGAGTGGTAAACTTTGAAAAAACCAATATACGATACTTGGATGAATCTCTCATTGAAGAAGAAGTGGACTTCATTTCCATCGATGTCTCCTTTATTTCCGTCAACTTGATTCTTCCCGTGGCAGCGAGGCATCTCTCGGCTGAGGGAAGCGTTGTATGCCTGGTGAAACCCCAGTTTGAAGCGGGAAGAGCGCAGGTGGGAAAGAAGGGAATTGTCCGTGATCCGGCAGTGCATAAAGAGGTGCTGGAGAAGGTGGTCGGTTATGGTGAAAAGGTAGGTTTATTCACCGCCGGAATGACCTATTCTCCAGTGACGGGAGCCAAGGGTAACATCGAATATCTGTTGTACTTTACGAAAAAATTTGTTACCATAGACATGTATGATTTGATACATGATACAGTAAAAAACTCTCATGAAAAGTTAGAATAGTTCAATGAGTTATACTAAATATTAGTCAAAAGGAGAACAAAATGCAGCTATCAAACAAAGTACTGTCTATGCACAATTCACCCATCAGAAAGTTTAACGTTTTTGGAATCGAGGCAGCGGAAAAGGGCAAGAAAGTCTATCACCTAAACATAGGGCAACCTGATGTGGAGACCCCGGCTTGCTTCATGGAAGCCATCAAAAACTTTGACAATAAGGTCATCGCCTATGCGGAATCCGGAGGCATGACAGTTCTTCAGGACGCAATTATTGACTATTTCAAGCGCTATGATATGAACTATGAAAGAAAGAATATCATGGTGACCAACGGCGGGTCTGAAGCTCTTAATATAGCTTTTACCTCTATTCTCAATCCGGGAGACGAGGTGCTGATTGCAGAGCCTTTCTACACAAATTATCATACCTTTGTGACCGCTGCCGACGGCGTAGTGGTCCCCATTACCACCAAGGCGGAAGAAGGCTATGCCTATGCTGACAGAGAAAAGATTGAAAAGGTGATTACACCGAAAACGAAGGCAATCATCTGCATCACACCGGGAAACCCCACCGGGAATGTACTTACCTTGGAAGAAATGAAGCTCATCGGAGAGATTGCAAAGGAAAACGACCTTTGGATCATCGCCGACGAAGTGTATCGTGAGTTTGTCTATGACGGTCGGGATGTGACATCCTTCGGTATGTTGGACGATTTGGCGGAGAGATTGATTATTGTGGACTCTGTTTCCAAGAGATTCTCAGCCTGTGGAGCCAGAATCGGTTGCTTGATTACGAAGAACCAGGACTTCTTGGACAACGCCATGAAGATTGCCCAGGGCAGACTTTGCTCCCCAACCATTGAGCAGGTCGGAGCCGCTGAAATGTACAAGCTTGGCGATGATTACTACAAGGAAGTCAGGGCGGAATACGAGGGAAGAAGAGACGTAGTATACGAGGAATTGATGAAGATTCCCGGCGTTGTCTGCCAGAAACCGGGTGGCGCATTCTACATGACGGCAAAGCTTCCCGTAGACGATATTGAGAAGTTTCTTATGTTCCTTCTGACGGAGTTCAGCGACAACAACGAAACGGTCATGTTTGCGCCGGCAGAGGGCTTCTACGGCACACCGGGCTTGGGCAAGGACGAAATGCGCATCGCCTATGTATTAAACAAGGAAGATATGAGAAGAGGCGTTGAACTAATTCGACTGGGAATTGAGGCATACAATAAGAAATAGGAAGGGCGAGAACATGGCATTATCACCTATGATGCAACAATATATGGAAATCAAGGAGCAGAACAAGGATAGCATACTCTTTTTCCGCCTCGGTGATTTCTATGAAATGTTTTTCGAGGATGCCATCACCACTTCAAAAGAACTGGAATTGACCCTAACGGGAAAAAACTGCGGACTGGAAGAGAGGGCTCCCATGTGTGGAGTCCCTTTTCACAGTGCCGACGGTTATATCGCCAAGCTTATTGACAAGGGGTACAAGGTTGCCATCTGCGAGCAGGTTGAAGACCCTGCCACCACCAAAGGCCTGGTAAAGCGAGCGGTTGTCCAAGTGGTAACGCCGGGTACGGTGACCAGCGGAAACATGCTCAGCGAGAAAGAAAACAACTATATTGCATCCATATACTACGATGGTAAGGCCATCGGTCTTTGTTATTGTGACATTTCCACGGGAGAAATCAATGTAACGGAATTCTCCGGCTTGACCATGAAAGAGGTTTTGAACAATGAGCTCGTTCGCATCTCCCCAAAGGAAATCATCATCAATGACAGTGCATCCACCTTTGTGGACCTTGATGAGATTCGGGATATGACCGATGCCTACTTTACGGTATTAAACGATCAATATTACCAAAGGACAACGGCGAGAAAGAGCATTGAACGACAGTGGAAGGTGAAAGGCCTTTCCGGGATTGGATTAGAGGAAAAGAGGCATGGCGTCTTTGCTTTGGGCGCACAACTGGGATACCTGCTGGAGACACAGAAACAGAGCATGTCTCATCTCACGGCACCCAATATCTACCAAATCGGCAATTACATGTCCTTGGACAAGTCCACCATACGGAACTTGGAAATCACGGAAACCCTCATGGAAAAAACCACGGAAGGTTCTTTGCTGGGAGTTCTGGATAAGACCCATACCGCCATGGGTAGTCGAAAGATGAAAAAGTGGCTGAGAGAACCCTTAAACGATGGCACAGAGATCCGAGATCGACTGGATGCGGTCGGCGCCCTTGTAGACGATTTTATGTGCCGAAACAACCTGAAGGAGAGTCTGAAGGCAGTTTACGACTTTGAACGTTTATCCGCAAGGATTGCCTGCGGCAATGCCAACGGCAGAGATCTCATTGCCTTGTGCAGCTCTCTGTATGTCTTGCCGGAAATCAAGATTGATTTGGAAGACAGTCACAGCAGTCTGCTGCGGGAACTTTCCGGAGAAATCGACACCTTGACTCAGGTTTTTACCAGCATCGACGCAGCCATTACCGATGATCCGCCATTTACCATTAAGGAAGGCGGACTTATCAATGACGGCTATTCAGAAGAACTGGACGAGATAAAACACTCCATCAAGGACGCAAAGGTCTGGATTGCAGAGTTGGAAGAAAAGGAAAGAGAGCGGACCGGTATCGGCAACATCAAGGTGGGGTACAACCGGGTCTTTGGATATTATATCGAAATCACCAAATCCAACTACGAGAAGATTCCCGAAAACTATATCCGAAAACAAACCTTGGCAAACGCAGAACGCTTCATTACGCCGGAATTAAAGGAAATGGAGGGTCTTGTTCTCAATGCGGAGGTCAAAATCAACCAGAAGGAATACGAGTTATTCACGGAGTTGAGAGAGTATGTGGCCGGTTTTATTCCCAAAATACAGCAGACATCCGCTGCCATTTCCACCATCGATGTCCTCACTTCTTATGCGGAGGTCAGCGACCGGTTGGGATATGTAAAACCGACCATTCACGAGGGCGATGAAATCATCATAGAAAAAGGGCGACATCCTGTCATTGAACAAACCATCAACGATGGAATCTTTGTATCGAATGACACCTATATCAACGGTAGCGATGCTTCCATGCTCCTCATTACCGGACCCAATATGTCAGGAAAGTCTACATATATGAGACAGACGGCTCTCATTGTACTCATGGCACAGGCGGGTTGCTTTGTACCCTGTGAGAAGGCATCTATCGGCATTGTAGACCGTATCTTCACAAGAATCGGTTCTTCCGACAACCTCGCCGGTGGGCAAAGTACATTCTTTGTTGAGATGAGTGAATTGGCTTACATCCTCAATACGGCGACGACCAAGAGCTTAATCGTTCTGGATGAAATCGGTCGTGGAACCAGTACCTATGACGGCCTGTCCATCGCCTTTGCCGTAACGGAGCATCTGTGCAGAGAGAACAACCAAATTAGAACGCTGTTCGCTTCCCACTATCACGAACTGACATCTTTGGAAGGGAAGCTTCGTGGGTTTAAGAACCTAAATGTAGATGTGTCGGAAGAAAATGGGAATATTGTCTTTCTTCACAAGATTATCGAAGGTTCCGCCAGCAGAAGTTACGGTATTCACGTAGCAAAACTGGCAGGGGTTCCCAAGGCTGTTTTGGATAGAGCATCGGAAAAACTAAAGGAACTGGAAGAGGTCAGTCAAGAGATGAGCAGCGAAGAAGGACATCAATTGCGATTGAAGTGGTAAGATAATATGATCAGAATCTTAGAAAAGAATGTAGCGGACAAAATCGCGGCGGGGGAAGTGGTAGACAGACCACTTTCTGTCGTTAAGGAACTGGTGGAAAACGCCATCGACTCCGGTGCCTCCTCCATTGTCTGCGAAATAAGAAAGGGCGGAAAGTCCTATATTAGAGTCACCGATAACGGTTGCGGCATACCGGCCGGAGAAGCGGAGACCGCTTTTTTGCGCCATGCCACCAGTAAAATTCGCCAAGCGGAAGACTTGGATCACATTGGAACTTTGGGGTTTCGTGGAGAAGCCCTTGCCAGCATCAGTGCCGTATCCAAGGTGGAGATGATCACCCGTACAAATGAGGATAAAACGGGTGTTCGATTGTCCGTGGAAGGGGGAGAGACCACGGGAAGAGAATCCATCGGCTGTGAAGTGGGGACTACCGTCATTGTAGAGGACTTGTTTTACAATACACCTGCCAGATTAAAGTTTATGAAATCCGACGGAGCAGAAAGCGCACTGATCATTGATTTCATATCCCAGATGGCTTTGGCATATCCCCATATAAAAGTGCAAATGAAAAATAATAATAACATCTTGTTTTCCACCAGAGGAGACGGTGATCGATGGAAGGCCATCATGACCGTGGGTGGCGCTAATATTAACGATAAGTTGTTAACTGTTGATAATACAGAGGGGGATCGAAGCCTTTTGGGCTATGTTTCCGGTCCGGGAGAAACCAGAGCTTCGCGGAAAAATCAGGTATTCTTCGTAAATGGTCGGGCTGTCAACAGTAAGCTGTTGGAGAAAGCGGTAGACGCCGCCTATAGAGAACGACTCTTTCAGGGAAGACATCCCATCGCCTATCTGTTTCTGGAAGTAGCGCCGGAGAAGTTGGATGTAAATATCCATCCCAACAAGAGGGAAGTGCGCTTTCATGATGAAGGCGCCATCTCAGATTTCGTAAAGACGGGACTTTCCAACGCTCTTAGGGTGAAAGAAGCGCTGCCTCAGTTCACGAGTATGGAAACAAAGCCACCTAAAACAAGGACAAAGACAAAATCCGTAACTCCCGTTGTAAAACCTATGGACGAGAGTCAAATTGACGTAAAACAAATATTGTCTACTTTTAGAGAAGAAAACAATAAAATCGCCGACAGTGTAGAGGAATTTAAACCTACTGTGCCGGAGATGGTGCCTGAGAAACCCTTTGATTTTGAGGATTTGACCTACTTGGGTGTCCTCTTTGACACCTACATCATGTTGTCCGATAGGGACACCTTTTACCTTGTGGATCAGCATGCCGCCCATGAGAGAATCTTTTACGAGAGAATCATGGATGCCTATGAAGCGGAGGATACGCCGGCCCAGGAAATCATGGTCCCCATTACCTTCGATGCTCGATTTGTAAAGGATGATTGGAAAGAGATTCTGAAACGATTTGGATTTTCCTTGCGAGACTTTGGACCTGACACTTATGCCGCCCATGGGATCCCAATGTTCTTTGATTTATCCGGTGCGGAAAAGTTTCTTTCGGACTTTGTGGATACCGTGGATGACGATACCAACTTTCAAAGCCAAGACGTCATTGACAGGATTGCCCGAAAAGCCTGTAAACAGGCGGTTAAGGCAGGAGATGTACTATCTTCTCAAGAACTGAAGCATTTGATAGATGATTTGTCTCGCTGTCAAAACCCCTTTTCCTGTCCTCATGGACGCCCCACCTTTATCCGTATGAGCAAGCAGGAAATAGAACGCAAGTTTAAGAGGACATAGATATGGAAACCATCGTTGTCTTAACCGGGCCTACCGCTGTAGGTAAAACCTATTATTCCATAGGAATGGCTCATGCTTTAAATGGGGAAATCGTATCCTGCGATTCCATGCAGATTTATCGTGGCATGGACATCGGCAGTGCCAAGCCTTCTAAGGAGGAAAGGAAGGGGATACCTCACCACATGATTGATATAGTCCATCCTAAGGAGAGTTTTTCTGTTGCCAAATATCAAACCATGGCAAAGGAAGCAATTGGGGATATACTAGAGAGAGGGAAATTGCCCTTGGTGACCGGTGGAACCGGACTGTATTTAAATGCGCTCCTCTACCACATGGATTTTGGGCCTATCCCAACCAACCAAGAGTACCGAGAAGAACTCTTTCAATTATTGGAAGAAGAAGGGAAGGAAGCGCTTTATAGCCGCTTACAGGAGTTGGATCCCGCCTCTGCGGAGCGTATCCACCCCAACAATGTAAAACGGGTGATTCGTGCCTTGGAGGCAGTGGAAATGGGGAAGGAACCTCTCAACGACTTTTCCGGCGTCAAGGAAAAAACCGAGGATTACAAGGTAATTCTCATGGGTTTGACCATGGAGCGAAGCAAACTCTACGATAGAATCAATCGTCGCGTAGACCTACTCATGGAAAGCGGTCTTGCCGAAGAAGTGAGGGGGCTTCTGGATGCGGGCCTCACTGAGGATGACATATCCATGAAAGGAATTGGATACAAGGAATTGATTGACTACTATCTGGGAAGATGTGACCTGGACACTGCCGTAGATCAAATCAAGAAAAACACGAGACACTATGCCAAGCGCCAGATGACCTGGTTTAAGCGATATGAGGATTTGAAGTGGTTTCATTTGGAACAATATGCCGGAGAAGAGGAAGCACTTGAGGATATGATAAAATGGGTGAAAGCAAAAAGATAAAAATCCATAACAAGAGCGACAAGCCGGATAACATCATCATGAAGGAGCATGAAATCTCGTCTAAATGCAAGGAATTGGAAAGAGAGCTGCCATCTTTTATGAGTGGATTCTTTGTGTACCTGAAGGGAAATGTTCTTCCCATGACGCGCCTTGCCTATCTTCACGATATCACTTTTTTCTGCAAATACTTGGTGAAAGAAACGGCTCTTACATCGGCTGTTGAGCCACGAAAAATTACAGTAAAAGAGTTTGATGCCATCAAAGGTGTGGATGTAAATATCTTCTTGGACTACTGCAGACAGTACGAAAAGGAAACAGAAAACGCAATCTATGTCTATGAAAACAACAATAAAACCTTGGCTAGGAAGAAATCATCTGTTTCCGTCCTCTTCAAGCAACTCTATCGAGATGAGATTCTCAGCAAGAACATTACCGACAGCTTCGATCCCATTCGCGTTCCCAAGACAGGGGAAAGGGAAATCAAGGCTCTCCAGGACGATGAAGTCATGGTCATGCTGGATGCGGTCACAACGGGATCCGGCTTAACAGAGAAAGAGCACCAGTTTTGGGAGAAAACCAAGATGCGCGACAAAGCAATCTTGATTCTCTTTCTCACCTACGGTCTCCGTCTATCAGAGCTGCAACAGCTGAATGTCAGTTCCTTTAACTTTAGCAGAGGAGAATACAAGATATATCGAAAAAGGGGAAAGGAGTCCTCCATGCCCTTAAATCGCTCTGTTACACAGGTGGTGATGGAATATATCGACTTAGAGCGTGCTGCAATCGCGAAGAACGAGGATGAGGATGCCCTCTTCCTGTCGCTACAGGGAAGGCGCATCACGGAGAGGCAGATTCGAGAATTGGTAAAGAAGTATACCTCCATTGGCATGAAAACCTCCAGAGGAGCCGGATACAGCCCTCACAAGCTGCGTGCAACTACGGCAACCAGCCTCATAGGGCGGGGAAACTCCATCTTTGATGTGCAGGCGCTGTTGGATCATGAACAGGTAACTACTACCCAGTTGTATGCGCAGCACAAGATGAATGTGAAGCGAGATTTGGTTCACGATATGGAATGGGAAATAGAGAGAAGAGGAAAGGACGATCAAAAGGATGATGAATAAATATCTGCAGGAAGAGATGGGAATTGATCAAAAGGTATTGGATCTGGTGGCAAAGGCGGAGAAGGAAGTTTCCGTTCACTTTGCGCATTTAGACGATATTATGGCGTACAATCAATACAAGGTTTTGGACGCCTTCCAAAAAAACCGCATCAGTGATTCTCACTTCACCTGGACGACAGGATATGGTTATAACGACATGGGAAGAGAGGCTATCGAAAAAGTCTATGCCCAGATATTTCAGACGGAAGCAGCCCTGGTTCGTCCCATTATTGTCAACGGTACCCATGCCCTTACCCTCACGCTCATGGGTATATTACGCCCGGGTGATGAGTTGATTTACTGTACGGGAGCACCTTACGACACCTTGGAAGAAGTCATTGGCATCAGGGGAGAAGGGAAGGGGTCCCTAAAGGAGTACGGCGTCACCTATCAGGAAATTCCCCTGACAGCGGAAGGGACCATTGATTTAGCTGCCCTAAAAAATGCCATCGGTACCAAGACAAAGATGGTAAGCATACAGAGGGCCACCGGTTACGGGTGGCGAAAGGCAATTACCTTGGAGGAAATTGAGGAATGCACTTCCCTGGTGAAGTCCATCAATCCCGATATCGTTACCATGGCGGATAACTGCTACGGTGAGTTTCTGGAAATTAAAGAGCCGACCCAGGTCGGCATCGATGTTTTGGCAGGTTCTCTGATTAAAAATCCAGGCGGCGGCCTGGCCTTGACCGGCGGCTACATCGCTGGAAAAGAAAATCTCATAGAGACCATCTCCTACCGCATGACATCCCCCGGTATCGGCGGGGAATGCGGCCTCATGTTCGACCAGACTAGGACCATGCTCCAAGGCCTGTTCATGGCACCACAGACGGTCAATGGCGCGGTCAAGGGCGCCGTCCTCTGCGGAAAGGTCTTTGAAAAGCTGGAGTACGAAGTCTGTCCCAAAGCAGAGGACGTGCGGAGCGATATTATCCAAGCGGTCAAGCTCCGGCAGCCGGAGGCTGTCGTTGCCTTCTGTGAAGGCATCCAGGCCGCCGCTCCCATCGATGCCCATGTGACACCCATTCCATGGGATATGCCGGGTTACGAAGACCCCGTCATCATGGCAGCCGGTGCCTTTATTCAGGGTTCTTCCATTGAACTCAGTGCTGATGCTCCCTTGCGAGAACCCTACGTGGTTTACTTCCAAGGCGGTCTCACCTATGCACATTCTAAATTCGGTGTGATGAAAGCCCTTCAAAGCCTTTATCGCAAAGGGCTGGTTGTGTTATAATACAGTTCATGAATCAAAAACAGGTAGAAAAACAAGAAAAAAAAGATCGTAGAAAAATCCGTAGACAAATAGCTTTGACTGTTTTCAAGTTCGCCCTCCTTCTGGTAATCTTAGTAGGAGTGCCTTTGTATTTCTATTTTTACCAAAAGGATTTTCTGGATCAGATGTCCAGTTTGGCTAACGTGAGAGCCTATCTTTCGCAGTATCAAACGCAAAGCATATTCATCTACATCGGTGCCCAGATGCTCCAGATCATCATATCCCTCATACCGGGACAGTGGTTACAAATCGCTGCAGGCTTCCTGTACGGTTTTTGGCTGGGTTTCTTATACTCTGTCATCGGAGCAACCTTGGGTACGGTAATAACTTATTACCTAGCAAAGATACTGGGAAAAGATGCAATCACCCTCATCTTTGGAGAGGAGAAGTTTCACAAATACCAAGAGAAGATTACCAGCAAGAAGGGGATGGTAGTGATCTTTATCATTTATCTCATTCCCGGTGTTCCCAAGGACTTGTGCAACTACATCGCGGGACTTTCTAATGTAAAATTGAAGCCATTTCTCATTTTATCCCTCATAGGACGCAGCCCGGGAATGATGGGCAGTCTTCTCATTGGCAGACAAATTGAAGTAGGTGGATATAATGCAGCAGTTGTGATTGCAGTTATTGCAGTCATTCTCTTTATTCTGGGTGTTATTTTCAGAGAGAAGGTATTCAATATCATTGATAAATCCTATGATAAATTGAGTCATATGCAATAAATACATATTGACATTTATCTATATGTATATTACAATTTTTTCGTGGAGGGAATGTACCATGGATTATCGACAGGAAGTGAAACTCATAAAGGCCCTTGCTGATGAGAACAGGCTTGCAATATTGGAAATGCTGCAACAGGAAGAAAAATGCGCCTGTGTCATTTTGGAAGAACTTCATATTACACAACCAACATTATCCCACCACATGAAAATATTATGCGACAGCGGTATTGTCGACAGTTGTAAGAACGGCAAATGGACACACTATTCCATCTCCTTTGAGGGCAGTAAGAAGCTGCAGGAATTGATAGATAAATATACGATCAAGGATGAGGAAATTCCCAAGTATAGGAAGTGTGCCTCCGGAGAATAAGGTTATATTTTAGGCAATTGCAAGATTGTCTTTTGTATCAATTTATACATCGATACATTTGAATGTGTATATTTGAGAAAGGTGACAATCTGATGGAATGGTTGATGGATATAGGAAGATTTATTCAAAACCAAGTATTGGGAATGAAATGGTTAAATGAGGGCGTTGAAAATATACTCACAGCCATGGGTTTGGATGTAACAAATCGATGGGTAGGGAGTTTGCAGTTCTTCATCTATGATGTAATTAAAATCGGTATTTTACTATGTTTTCTGATCTACGTCATTAGCTATATCCAAAGTTATTTCCCACCGGAGCGAAGTAAAAAAATCCTAGGCAGGTTTCGCGGTTGGAAGGCCAATAGTGCTGCTGCTCTTCTCGGCACAGTAACACCATTCTGCTCCTGTTCCTCCATACCGCTTTTTATCGGATTTTCCGGTGCGGGACTGCCTTTGGGCGTAACCTTTTCCTTTCTCATCTCTTCACCCATGGTGGACCTGGGTTCCTTGGTGATTCTCATGAGCATCTTTGGATGGAAAATTGCGGTGATATATGTCTTGTTGGGCTTGGTCATAGCTGTAGCAGGTGGAACGCTCATTGAAAAGATGAAGTTGGAAAAGTACGTGGAGAGCTTCGTTCTCACTGCAAAAAATATTGACATCGAATCACCTGATTTGACAAAGAAAGATCGAATGGTTTACGCAAAAGAACAAATGACGGATACCTTCAAGAAAGTATTTCCATATATTCTGGTAGGTGTGGGTATTGGTGCTGTTATCCATAATTGGATCCCAGGAGACTGGATTCAAATGGTTCTGGGCAGTGACAACGGTTTTGCAGTTATTTTGGCCACTCTCATTGGTATTCCAATGTATGCGGATATTTTCGGAACAATCCCCATTGCAGAAGCGTTGTTATACAAGGGTGCACAGCTTGGAGCCGTTCTATCTCTGATGATGGCGGTTACCACCTTATCTCTACCGTCATTGATTATGCTGCGAAAAGCTGTAAAACCGAAACTCTTAGGAGTGTTTATCGGCATCTGCACTGTCGGTATCATTATTGTCGGATATTTCTTTAATATGATACAAACTGTTATTATGTAGTTAGAATCGAAGGGAGAAGAAATGAGTACATTTGAAAAAGGAATCTTTGTTCTGGGAACGGGATGTGCCAAATGCAATGCGCTGGAAAAGAATGTTGAAGCTGCTCTAAAGGAAATGGAAATCAATGAGGAAATCCATCACATCACGGACCTGGTGGAAATCGCCTCTTATGGAGTCATGGCAACACCGGCTCTGGTAGTAGACGGAAAGGTTGTGTCCACGGGAAAAACATTAAAGGTGGATAAAGTAAAGAAACTCTTAGAGGAAAATGGGAGATAAGAACATGAATAAAAAGAAGGTTGCATTCATTTGCGTTCATAATTCCTGTCGTAGCCAAATTGCGGAGGCACTGGGGAAGCATTTGGCATCCGATGTATTTGACAGCTATTCGGCAGGAACAGAGACAAAACCTCAAATAAACCAAGATGCCGTACGATTGATGAAGGAACTCTATGATATCGATATGGAAGAAAGTCAATACAGTAAGACCATCCAGGAAATTCCGCAGCCGGATATCAATATATCCATGGGCTGTGAAGTAGGATGTCCCTTTATCGGAAAAGCCTTTGACGATAATTGGGAACTGGAAGATCCTACCGGTAAGAGTGATGATGCGTTTAAAAAGATTATTAAAACTATCGAAGAGAAGATAATGGAACTGAAGGAGAAAGTGGAAAACTAAAAACAAAAAAGAACACGGGTTCTTCTTGACATCTTGAGAACATTTGTTTATAATTTAGAAAAGAACATTTGTTTGCAGGATAGGGGAGGGCCATCATGAAGAAGAATAAGAACCATCGAATGAAATCCAGACTTCGATTCACCATATTTGTCGCCATAATGATTATGTTTACCGTTACAGGAATGAACACCTTAATTGGACTCAATGATGTCAGCGGACAGGAAGAACAACAATATGTTGAAGTAACCGTTGCATACGGAGATACTTTATGGAGCATTGCTGAGGCACATATGCCTGATGATATGGATCAGAGAAAAGCTGTCTACATCATTAAAGAGCATAATGAGGACATCAACGGTGCCTTGATACCGGGCCAGACCATTAAGGTGCCCACAAACAATTTCTAAGAATAATCATGGACCAAAAGGACTTATAAACCATAATAAGTCCTTTTTTGGTGAAATCAAAAAGAAGTCCACATATCACAAGGTATCAATATATAGGAAGGTCTGTAAAAGGTGCTTAAAACGCAAAATAGAGCCTCGTAAAATTGGGGCTCAAAGGAACATTGATATTTCAACGGTTACAGGGAATGCTAAGAGAACTAGAGTGATGGATATGGAGAATTCACAAAGATACACACAGGTTATCCACAGTTTTATTTATATTTATTCCCAAAATTATGATTTTAGGAATAGATACCTCTGGATAAGTATGGCGGTTGTGAACAGAACCTTGTTCTCTCCCCCCGCCAAAAAACTTTTAGCCTCTCTTCAATCCATCTAAATAACTTTGAAGAATAATAATTGCCGCCTGCTTATCGATGACTTTCTTTCTCTTGCTCCTACTGACGTCAGCCTGGATTAAAACGTCTTCAGCAATTTTTGTCGTAAACCGTTCGTCTTGGAAAACAATTTCCACATGTCCCAATCCGGAACTTCTCATCTTGTTTCCGAGCATTTCCTTAAATTCATATACTTTATCTGTTTGTGGGCTGTTTCCGCCATCCAGTTTTAACGGAAGTCCGATGACAACCGTATCACAGTCATGTTCTTTAATGAGATCCATGACCTTGCCGGAATCCTTCCGAATTCCAACACGCTCAATAGTCATAATGCCCTGGGCGGTCAACAACAAGCCGTCACTCACGGCAACGCCTATAGTCTTATCCCCCACGTCCAGTCCCATTTTTTTCTTCATAATTTCTCCCATAAAATAAGCGGGAGGATATCCCGCTTATGGAATGCTATTTGTTTAGATAACTTTTTACAATTTCCTCTGCCAGGTCATCTCTGTCGATTTGACGAATAATATTTCTGGCATTATTGTGGCTGGTAATATAGGAAGGGTCGCCTGAAAGTATATATCCGACTATCTGGTCGATAGCGTTATATCCTCGTTCATCAAGGGCAGCATATACTTCTTCAAGAATTTCCCTGGGAGTACGTTGTTCTGCTTTCACATTATTATCAAACAATAGTGTACTTCTTTTATCCATGGTCTCCCTCCTTTCATACGTCAATTATATAGCACAATGATAGGATTTACAATCTATTTCAAATTTTTGCGACTAATTCTTCCGCAACTTTTAGTGCATCTTTTATCTTGGACGGGTCTTTTCCACCTGCTTGGGCCATGTCAGCCTTACCGCCACCGCCACCGCCGGCAGCCGCTGCAATCTCTTTGATCATCTTGCCTGCGTGACCGCCTCTTCCCACTACATCATCCGTAAGCGAGACTAAGAATGTTACTTTTCCGCCGCTTTCATTGGCAAAAACCATCACAATATTTTTTTCAGATGCCTTAACATCGTCGGATAATTTTCGCAGAGCATCGATGGTGTAATCCTTAAATTCCTTTGCAATCAATGTAATGCCATTGATTTCCACACCATCCTTCACCATCTCTTTGGAAACATCCCCCAGGGCTGCCGCCTTATACCCTTCCAGCTCTTTTTTCATGGCAGAATTTTCATCAATCCAGCTGTGGAGTCTGGTCAATAAGGTGTCTTCTGTCGCCTTCAATGAAGACGCTGCTGTTGCCAAGACTGACTCTTTCTCCTCTAGGCGAGCAGAAATGGCTCCTCCGGTGATTGCCTCAATTCTCCTGGTTCCGCTGGCAATGCCACTCTCGCCAAGAATCTTAAAAGCGCCAATTTGACCGGTGTTTTCCACGTGGAGACCGCCGCATAACTCCATGCTTACATCCCCTGCAGAAACAACACGAACTTCGTCACCATATTTGTCCGAGAAGAGCCCAATGGCACCGCATTCCTTTGCTTGATCCATGGTCATCTCTTCCGTTTTTACGGGAAGGAACAAATCAATCATCTCATTTACCATGTTTTCTACCGACAATAAATCTTCCTGACTCACACCCTCAAAGTGGCTAAAATCAAAGCGAAGTCCCTTGTCATCTAAGAAAGACCCGGCTTGCTGAACATGTTCACCCAGCACCTTACGCAAAGCGTGATGGAGAAGATGGGTAGCGGTGTGATTTCTCTTGGAACGGTTTCTGTGAAGAACATCCACCATGGCCATGACCGATTCTCCATGTTGGGCAGATCCTTCCAACACATTAACCTGGTGAACAAAGGAATTCCCCTTCTTTTCTACATTGATTACCTGTGCTTCAAAACCTTCTCCCTGTAATACTCCAATATCAGCGGACTGACCGCCACTGGCTGCATAGAAGGGGGTTCGATCCAAAACGATGTTTTCCTTCTCACCCTTTTCTCCATATATAGCCAGAATTTTACCCTTACCCTCTGTTCTGTCGTAGCCGGTGAATTCCGTTTCTTCCTTGAATACTTCACCTAGTGCAGGGTCTTCCCATGCCACATCGCTCTCAGCAGCATCGGTTCTTCCCATTTTCTTTTGCTCTTCCATACGAGCTATGAATCCTTCTTTGTCAATTTCGTAGCCGGATTCCATGAAAATCTCTTCTGTGATATCAATGGGGAAACCATAGGTGTCGTGTAATTTGAAGGCTTTTTCACCGGAAAGGGTGGAAACACCCGATTTCTCCATTTCTTTCATATAGCCGTCAATGATGGACATTCCCTGATCCAAGGTGGAGATAAACTTATCTTCTTCGACCTTTACAATCTTCTCAATAAATACCTGTTGTTCCTTCAATTCCGGATATGCTTCCCCGCATGTCTCTACTACAATACTCACCAAATCTGACAGGAAGGCCTTCTTGTTGCCCAGTTTGCGGCCATGTCGTGCCGCTCTTCGAATGAGTCGTCGAAGGACATATCCCCTTCCCTCGTTTCCGGGAAGAATTCGATCCCCTATCATGAAGGTAGCAGCACGAATGTGATCCGTAATAATCCGAATGGAAACATCTGTTTCGGCTTTGCCGTCATGGTACTTAACACCGGTACTGCTTTCCACAGCGAGAAGTACCTTGTGTATGGTATCAACATCAAAGATGGAATCTACCCCTTGCACGATACAGGCAAGGCGCTCCAGCCCCATTCCCGTATCAATATTCTTTTGGGATAACTCCGTATAGTTGCCTTCTCCGTCGTTGTTAAACTGTGTAAAAACGTGATTCCAAAACTCCACAAAGCGGTCGCATTCACATCCCGGTTTGCAGTCCGGATTGTCACAACCGTATGCAACGCCTCTGTCATAGTATATTTCCGAACAGGGGCCACAAGGACCGGCGCCAATTTCCCAAAAGTTATCTTCCTTCCCCAAACGAACCATTCGTTCCTCGGGAAAGCCGATTTCCTTCGTCCAAATATCGTAGGCTTCGTCATCCTCCAGATAAACGGAGACCCAAATGTTATCGATGGGCATATCCAATACCTTGGTGATGAACTCCCATCCCCAAGCGATGGATTCTTTTTTGAAGTAATCCCCAAAGGAAAAGCTGCCTAACATTTCGAAGAAGGTTCCGTGACGAGAAGTCAGGCCTACATTCTCTATATCTGCAGTACGAATGCACTTTTGGCATGTGGTCATTCGCAGTGCCGGAGGCTGCTGTATACCGGCGAAATAGGGCTTCATGGGTGCCATTCCCGAGTTGATGATTAACAAGCTTTTGTCGTGTTCCGGTATTAAAGAAAAGCTCTTTCTATTGTAATGATCTTTGCTTTCGTAGAATTCTTGAAAGACGGACCGTAGTTGGTTCAGTCCCATTTGTTTCATGGTGCAGTTCCTCCTAATTGATGATTCTATTATTTCACAGACTCCATTATACCATACTATCAAGGTTATGGAACAATCCCTTTCCCTGTGATACAATACTTTCTGAGGTAATAATATGAAATATAATAAACTGGGAAATACGGATATTCTTGTCAGTTCCATCGGCTTTGGCGTTCTCACAATCGGGAAGACACAGTTGAATCTTCCTTTAGATGAAGGCGCAGAGCTGGTGCGATACGGCTTGTCCAAGGGCATCAATTTATTGGATACGGCGGAATACTATGAAACCTATCCATATATTCACCAAGCCTTAAAGGGCACCAACTACAATCCGGTCATTGCCAGCAAAAGCTTGGAGCTTTCCTACAGCGATATGGAGAAAGCCATCGAAGAAGCACGAAGAGAACTGGACCGAGATGTAATTGAAATCTTTCTCATGCACGAAGTGCGTCATAACGGAGATTTTGAAAACCGAAGCGGTGCCTGGGAATGTCTCATAGATGCAAAGGCAAAAGGCAGAATCAAGGCCATGGGCGTTTCCACCCATCATGTGGATGTGGCAGAGAAGATGGCGGATGTGGCCGAGTGTGACATCCTCTTCCCCC
Organism: Anaerovoracaceae bacterium; assembly: GCA_040766105.1. GTDB lineage: Bacteria > Bacillota > Clostridia > Peptostreptococcales > Anaerovoracaceae > JAXGRD01. The sequence continues at coordinate 131,197 of JAXGRD010000002.1, read as the reverse complement.
TTATCAACAAGGATGGTCTGGGGATTCGAAAAGGAAGCGGTCAAGGTACTGCTGAAGAAATGGCAACCGCGATCAAAGCCAACGTGGAAGCGGGAAAAGGAATCTTTGCCATGAAGGTCCTGGGGGGTGGAAATCTCAGCGGGAGCTATATGGATTGCTTAAACTACGTCGCTGCCATGGAGGGCATCGGGTCCATCATGTTAGGCTTCGGAAAAAAAGAAGAGGTGGATATTGCCGTTGCATTTGCAGAAGGCACCCTTCCTCCGGATTATGCTCCCGACGTGAGTGCCAAGAAGATGTATGTGGAACAAGGAGACTGTGAGGCATGCGGGCAATGCCTGAAAAGATGCCCCAATCACGCCATTTCATGGAATGAGAACGGTTTAGCCTCCATTGATCATAACATCTGCATCACCTGTGGCTACTGTGCCCCTGTTTGTCCTGTAAGGGCAATTCTCATGTATTGATTACGCAATAATGCCACCGCCTATGACACAACCATTATGGTAGAACACGATGGATTGTCCCGGCGTTGCAGCTCGCTGTTTTTCGGAAAAAACCACCTGAATACAGTCGCCATGTGAATGGATGACGCACTTTTGCGGAGGAACTGAATATCGTATCTTAGCGGTGATTTCGGCGCCTTCCCATGTATTGGGAAGCTGACTTTCACCTGTGGAGGTAAAGAAGTTGTTACGGCAAACAACTGTATCGGTATATAAATCTTCACGTTCCCCAAGGGTGATGGTGTTGTTTTTTACATCTATTTTGATCACAAATGCCGGCTTCCCCAAAGCGATTCCAAGACCTTTTCGCTGTCCTAAGGTATAGCCTGTAATCCCTTTGTGCTTTCCAAGGACATTTCCCTCTTTGTCGATGAAATCCCCCGGCGGGCTCTCGATGCCTCTATCCAACAAAAAATCCTGATATGCACCCTCAATGAAGCAGATTTCTTGACTATCCTTTGCTTGGGCATTGGAAAGATTGCGGCTCTCCGCCAAGTCACGGACCTTTCCCTTATCTTCTACCGCACCTAATGGCAGAAGTAATCTACGTAAGACTTCCTGCGGCAATCGGTAGAGCATGTAGGACTGGTCTTTTCTCCCATTTGCACCCATTGAAATATGATAGGTGTCACTTTCCTTACAGTAGCTGCACTTGGCATAATGACCGGTGGCGATATGGGATGCTCCCAGTCGATTGGCTTCTTCCAATAAAACCGCGAACTTGATGTTAGGATTACAAATAATGCATGGGTTGGGTGTTCGACCGTTGCCGTACTCTCTGCAAAAATCTGCAATCACGATGTCTTCAAAAGGAGCGGACATATCCCTGCAAATCAGGGGAATTCCCAACTGGATCGCCGCTTTTTCGGCCTCTGCCCTCCCCTCTTTGTTGTCTCCCATCACATCAAAATACAGTCCGGTTACCTCATATCCCTCTTCCTGCAATAGAAGAACGGTGGAGGCACTGTCGACCCCACCGCTTAATCCCACAACAACTTTTTTACGGTCGCCGTGCATCATTTTATTCCTCTTCTTCTATATCGTGATGATCGTCATCCTCTGCATCAGGATCAAAGCCTTCCAAACCTGCGTAAGTCTTGCCGTTTTTCTTGGCATAGTCGTATATTGCTGACTTGATGGCATGATCCGCAAGAACGGAGCAGTGAACCTTTACCGGAGGTAGGCCACCCAATTCATCGATGATCTGCTTGTTGGTAATTTCCAAAGCTTCCTCGATAGTCTTGCCGATAATCATATCCGTAGCCACAGAAGAACTGGCTATGGCACTGCCGCATCCAAAAGTCTTGAACTTGGCATCGACTATTGTTTCGTCTTCCACCTTGATGGAGATTTTCATCATATCGCCGCAGACGGGGCTTCCATATGTGCCTTCTCCATCTGCATTCTCAAGCTCACCTACGTTATGAGGATTCATGAAATGATCCATTACTTTTTCTGTATACATATCTGCCATTTTATTTACCAACCTTTCTCGCTGTCTACAGAGGAAATTTTCCTCAGTTTCTCAACGACTTCTTTCAGTGCATCTATTGTGTAGTCTATATCTTCCTTGGAAGTAAAGTCTCCTACAGTGAATCGAATGGTGCCGTGAATCATTTCCACAGGTACACCCAGTGCTGCCAATACATGGCTGGGAACTAAGGATGCTGAACTACAAGCCGATCCTGTGGATACGTAGATGCCCTTGGCATTGAGAAGAAGTAAAATCGCCTCTCCCTCAATATACTCAAAGGTAATATTTGCATTACCCGGATGTCTGTGCTCCATGGTTCCGTTTACATGTGTATTGGGGATTTCCGTGGTCACTCGTTTTATGAAGTAGTCACGTAGTTCCTTGGAATGGCTCACATGGTTTTCATAGTTCTCCTTTGCAAGCTGTGCTGCCTTTCCAAATCCCACAATGCCGGGAAGATTCTCCGTACCTGCTCTTCTCTTGACCTCCTGGGCACCACCGTGAAGATAGTTGCTGATCTTGGTTCCCTTCTTGATATAGAGAGCGCCTACTCCCTTGGGACCATATATTTTGTGAGCGGACATGGACATAAGATCCACACCTAAATCTTTCACGTCACAAGGAACATTTCCCAGCGCTTGAACCCCGTCTGTATGGAAGGTCACACCCCGATCTTTTGCAATCTTCGCCAGTTCCTTAATATTCTGTACAGTACCAATCTCGTTATTGACATACATGATGGAAACCAAAACCGTCTTATCAGTGATAGCCTCAGCCAGCTCATCCGGATCAACTGTTCCATCGGGATTTACATCCAAGAATGTCACATCAATGCCGTGCTTCATCATATAGTTGGCCGTATGGATAATGGCATGATGTTCAATTATCGTTGTGATGATGTGATTCCCCTTTTCTTTCAAGGCATCGGAAACACCAAACATCGCCCAGTTGTCAGCTTCCGTACCACTGGAGGTAAAATACACTTCCTTTGGGTCCGCATTAATCAAACTTGCAAGTCTTTCTCTTGCAACAGTCAAAGCATCCTTTGATTCTCTGGCGATTTTATATAAACTGGAAGGATTTCCAAAATGCTCCTTGAAATAGGGAATCATCTCCTGCAAAACTTCATCCTTTACCGGCGTTGTTGCTGAATAATCTAAATATACTTCTCTCATAGCATCTCCTCTTGGTTCTAAAATCCGATACAAATTAATTATACCTATAGCAGCCTTTAATGAAACATCTTTTATGAAATATTGTCCAAATGGGCCTTTACGTTTTGACGCACAGACTGGATGTATTCCTGTCGAAGTTCTTCTCGTTCTTTTGCCTCATCCTCGGTGAGCCCTTCATCCGTCTTTGCCTTAGCAGCCAGCGCATTGATTCTATCTATTTTTTCTTTCGTTATCATTGTTTAAACCCTCCCATTTCACAAATACTAATTATATATAAAACATAGGTAATAGTCAAAAGAAAAAGCGCCCCGCTATGCAAGGCGCTATCGAATCCTTCAAACTATTTTTTTGCTTTCAAAAAAGTGAATGTTGCTAAAATCAACCCGCCAAACATGAGACCGATCCAAAAGGGTAGTGATGTTGTGTCCCCTGTCTTGGGCGTCTTGGTTGCTTTGGCCAGTTCTGCTTTCGTCAGTTCGGGACCGGGTCTCGAAACTTCCTTGGGCTCTTCCACTCTCTCATTTGTCATAGAACATTTTACCACTTCACCGTGCTCTGCCACAGTAAAGGGATAGGGATTTTCATCGATTAGATATCCTTTGGGTGCATCAAACTCTCTGAAATAGTAATCTCCCTTGGGAAGATTAGAGAAGAGCACTTTTCCGGTATCATCGGTTCTTCCTTGAAACAGCACATTCATTTCTTCATCGAGGATCTCAATTCCACAGTCAGGAATCAATTTACCGTCGGAAACATCGCTCTTTGATATTTCCACCTCACCCACTATTGGTGTGTTATCAAATACTACGGAGACCGCCTTACCTTCTTCAATAATAATGGTTTGCGGCTCTGTGGGAAGATACATTTCATTGGGTATTTCTCGAACGATATAGGTCCCCGGTATCAGATCAATGGAAAACATTCCCCTTTCATCCGTGGCCAGAAGCAAGGGCTCGTCCAAATTGACACCTGATATTTCAAATTCAACACCCTCGATTTTTCCGTCTTCCGATTTCTTTTCCAACTGGAAATTTCCATCCGCTTCCGTTCGGAATCTGGCAGAGTAGGTAAAATCGTTTTCAATTCCCGTCATGAGCACTTGCCCGCTTTGAAGACTCCCCCATATGAGATTGGGACCGGATGCCGGAGGTATATCATGCTGAAAACGCAGGGTCGTCACATCAATGGGCTCCTTAGCGATAAAGGTATATTGATTTCCCGTTCTGGAAAGGGATATAGTATCACTGGTGAACCTAGGTGCAAAGGCAATTCTATGTGTATCTGTCAAGGTTACACGATAATCTTGGGTGGCATCGTTGTATTTCATTAAATGCACCTTCGTTCCCGCAAAACTGGTGGTTTTGTAGTGCATGTTCATCCGAGAAAGCATGAACTTGTAGCAAGCTTCTGCCGGTCTTCCCTTTATATTTTTAGAGAAATAATCGGCAGGCATGCCGGTTCTGCTTGCAATCTTTGTTGGGGATGACCGAAGGAGCTGTTGGTATTCCCAAACAATCACCTGGGTTGCCATATACCAGTCAGCCGCATTGCATCCCGATACGGGGATTCGCCTTCCGGGACGATATCCATAGAGGGTTGCCAACTTAATCCCTTCTCTGGTGCGAGCCGGTAACAGTTTATAATAACTGTCACTTACAGCCGACGCCGCAGAATAGGTAACACCTTTCTCATAAGGGACACCCCACTCTACACAGTATCCCAACACCTTTGCACCGGATGTTTCTCTCACTTCGAAGTTGCGAATCCGCAATTCGCTGGTGAAAGGCGCTGTCCTGGTTGCTTTTCCCTTTCGGTCATATACAATGTTTTCCGACCTTCCTTTTACCCAGTATTCCTTTCCGTCTTTTCCAATCAAAATATTGTCATACAATGTTGTTCCTTTGGATCCCGCCGTCGCTCCCTCTACTTGGTACAAATCTGTCCAGAACAGCCCTGTTAATGTCATGATACCGATGAATAGAATCATGGCACTTCTTTTCAATAATCTCTTTCCCATTTTCCCATCTCCTTTTAAATCGTAATTTGATCCTTTAGTTTTTCGTAGGTCTTATCCCCAATTCCATCTACTTTCTTTAGATCCTCCAGTTTCATAAAACTACCGTTGGAAGCACGGTAGAGTAGAATTTTCTCCGCGGTAGCCGGCCCGATTCCGGTAACGGTTTGTAGTTCAGCAGTCGTAGCCGTATTAATGTTCACTTTAGCTTGTTGTTTTTCACTTGATATTCCTCCCTCTTGGACAATTTCTCCCTTTTTTGGTACATAAATCTTATCGCCGTCAGAGACAACAGCCGCACGATTGATGTTTGTGATATCAGCATCCTTAGCCAATCCACCTGCAGCATCGATGGCGTCACCAACCCGACTTCCTTCCTTCAGTTCCACAACCATAGGCTGGTTCACCGCTCCGCCAACATCCGCGATCACTTCTGCAACCGGATCTACAGACTCTTCCGCTACCTCACCATTGGACGGTTCCAGAACAACTTCCTCCTTGTCACCCGTTCTGAAAACAAAGACAAACAAAGCAACCGCAGCGATGACAATCACGGCGGCAATCTTAAGCAATTTGTCCTTGTTATCCACCAAATAATCCTTAATAAAATACTCCTTCATAAAAATAACCCCCTTGAAATGTAATTTCCTAAATTTTACATTTCAAAGGGGTGAAGGTCAACAGATAATTTCCATTTATTTACATATGTAGTTTTTCTCTCGTAATTTCAATGGTTTCGCGGGGTACAACAACACCTGTAAAGTTGAAAAACGCCTGCAAAAGTAACTCTGGTGACAGATTGGAATTGCTACCGGCATCCAAATGCGTTGACATAATTAATATATTGTCGTCAATCTCTATTTCTATACTATGAATTAGAGGTCTAATGTTTATCTCCACAGGTACCTTGCTTTTTTTGGTCTTCTTCATGACCGGAATGATTTCCTGGGATAAGAAAGAGTGTGCGATATCACCATCGGGCATTTTATCAGCGGAATATGGAATGAGGATTCGATAATCCGCACCTTTACAGGACGCCGCCAGACCCTTCTCTCCATCTCTCTTTTTTCTGCAATCTGTGATATTGATTCCCGGAGGCATCTGTTCATTGAGCCTTCTTAATACCTCCTCTGGTGGGATATCTTCCTTCGTTTCGAATTCTGCCATTTCCCCTTTGGATTCATATCCCAAAGAAAGTGGTTGTGCCAAGCTCAACTTGGGCATTGGATTAAAACCTTGCGAGTGCTCCAAGTCTAAATCAGCTTTCTTAAATGCCCTTTTCAATAGCCTGGTCAAATCCAAGTGAGAGGTGTACCGAATATATCCTTCTTTGGTAAAGGTGATGATGTACTTAGCCATAAATGCCCTCCAAACTACAGGTAGTTCGGCTGTTGATGCCACATGCTACGCAACCTTCTCTGCAATCCTTTGTGATCATTCCTTCCTTCGCCTTTTCCATTTCCTCTATGAGAAACTCCTTCGTAATACCCGAATCAATTATATCCCAGGGGAAGAATTCTTCGTAAGACCTCTCTCGGGAAGTGTAGAAATGAATGTCAGTGCCCGTATCGGCAAGTGCCTTTTTCCAGCCTTCCTCGTTGAACATCTCACTCCACCCATCAAAGGAACAACCATATTCCAGTGCTTTTTCAATTACTGCACCGGTTCTTCTGTCGCCTCTGGCAAAGAGACCTTCCAAAATACTGATAAAGCTGTCGTGATAGTGAAAGGTAACACCTTTTATTCGCAAGAGTTTCCCTAAGTAATCATGCTTTTCAATGAAATCCTCTTCTTGAGAAGACCATTGAAACGGTGTGTGTGGCTTGGGAACAAAGTTGGAAACACTGACGGAAAGTTGGAATCTTCCCCCTGCTCTTCCCATAATCTGAAAGTTCAAATCCATGATTCTCTGTGCAATATCTGCAATGCCCTTTAAGTCCTCCAATGTTTCACCTGGCAGACCCATCATAAAGTAAAGCTTCACTCGCTTCCACCCCAGCTCAATGGCCTGACCCATGGCGCTCATGATGTCTTCTTCCGTAATATTCTTGTTGATAATATCTCGCAACCGTTGACTTCCCGCCTCCGGTGCAAAGGTCAACCCTGATTTGCGGTATTTCTGGATTTCCGAAAGCACCTCAAAACTGAAGGAATCCAGTCGCAAACTTGGCAGAGAAAGAGCAACGTCCTTTTCGCTACAGACAGAAGCCAAGTCCATTGCAAGGGATTTAAACTGAGAATAATCCGAGGTGGACAGGGATAACAGTGACAACTCATCATGGCCGGTAGCCTCTAATTGCCCCTTAGCCAGTCTTTTTACCGTTTCCGGGGTTCGCTCTCGCACAGGCCTGTAAATCATTCCTGCCTGGCAAAATCTGCATCCTCTTGTACAGCCTCTAAAGGTCTCCACAACCGCTCTGTCCTGTGCAATTTCGATGATAGGAACGATGGGGTTTTCAGGGTAATCCACTTCTTCTATAGAGTGAAGAAGGCTTCGCTTTACCCGGTCCGGAGCTCCGTCATAGAGCTTTTCATAGGACTCTATGGTACCGTCTGCCTTGTAGATTGGTTCATAAAACGAGGGTACATAGACACCCTCAATAGAAACAGCATTCTTAAGAAACTCTTCTTTGGAAGAAGATTCTCCGTATAGTTTGACGACCTTCGGTAGGGACTCTTCTCCGTCTCCAACGATAAACAGGTCGAAAAAATCGGCCAAGGGTTCCGGATTAAAGGCACAAGGGCCACCGGCAACCAAAATGGGGGCATCTTTTCCTCTGTCCTTCCTGTAAAGAGGAATTTCTGCCAATTGAAGCATATTTAAGATATTGGTGTACGACATCTCGTACTGAAGGGTAAAGCCAACCATATGGAAGTCTTTCACGGAAGTCTTGGTTTCCAGCGAAAAAAGAGGTACTTGCTCCTCTCTCATTGCTTTTTCCATGTCTCTTGCAGGAGCAAACGCCCGCTCACAATATATGTCTTCTTCCTTATTCAAAATATGGTACAAAATCTGCAGACCTACAAAGGACATGCCGATTTCGTAGAGATCGGGAAAAGCAAAAGCAAAATGTACCTTTACGTCCTTGGGGTCCTTTACAATACTGTTGCATTCCCCTCCGATATATCTTCCCGGCTTCTCCACCTTGTTTAACAATTCATCCAGTTTTCTCATCTCTGCCTTCCATCAATTCGTCCATTGTGATTCCCATGCGTTCCTCGATTTCCCGAGAGTACGCCAAGAGTTCTCGCTTCTTCCGCTGAATAATCTTTGTCGCTCTGGGATCACCATTTGCCTTCGCCAGGACATAGTCCATTCGTTCCTCAACACCGACGTAATCGCCTTCCTTGCACATACGATCTCCCAAGCAGACTAAGTCCGTCTCGTTGATTTCGTCCACCGGACTAAAGGTGGGATAGTGCATATGGACGGCCACAATGTCTGCAATGGCATCATAGCCTTTCTCGCGAAGATAATTCTCCGCCACTCTTTCGTGATGGGGACTGGTGCGAGCCAAATCGTGAAGAAGTCCGGCCGCCTGTGCCAAGTCAAGATTTAAGGTGTACCCTTTTTCATTTAACTTTTCACCGATTGCCACAGCCACTCTCGCCACCGCCTCACAATGTGCGATTACATGGGGAGGTGTTCCGTATTCCTTCAATATTTCCAAACAGTCCTGCTTCGATAAATTAATATTCGTCATAGTATTCAAACTCAAATCCTTCGATTCTAATGGTGTCGCCTTCTTCCAGTCCCAGACTTTTTAGCTGCTCCAATCCACCGCTCTTTTCAATATATTTATACAGATATCTTAGAGAACCCATATCATTGAAGTTGGTGGAGTTAAATATCTTTAACAATTGCTTCCCTTCCAAAAGATACACATCCCCTTCCCGGCTTCCGTATATTCGCCTGTAATCGGGATCCATATCATCCGTCTCAAAGTCGAAGGTTTCAATGAAATCATCTTCTTCATCGATTGTTGCCAATACCCTGGCCACCTCGCCCATCAAGGGTTCCACCCCCATGTTCAGTGGAGCGGAGAGAGGGAAAACCTTATAGCCTTTTCCTTCCACATATTCTTTGAAAGCAAGATACCCGGGATCTTCTTCATCAATCATATCCATCTTGTTGGCTGCGATTACTTGAGGCTTTCTGGCAAGCTTTTCCGAGTAGTCCGCCAACTCACGGTTGATTTTTTCAAAGTCCTCAATGGGATCTCTCCCCTCTGTACCTGCTACGTCTACTACGTGGATCAAAACCTTGGTACGTTCTATGTGCTTCAAGAAACGGAAACCCAAGCCGGCACCCTTGCTGGCACCTTCGATGATTCCGGCGATATCCGCCATGACAAAACTGGTATCGTAGATTTGTACGACACCAAGATTTGGGTCTATGGTGGTAAAGTGGTAATCTGCAATCTTAGGCTTGGCCTTTGTGGTCACCGATAATAGGGTGGATTTCCCCACGTTGGGGAAGCCAACTAAGCCGACATCGGCAATAAGTTTCAATTCCAAGATGACGGTTCTCTCCTTGCTGAAACCGCCCGCCTCGGCAAAGTTCGGCGCTTGACGGACTGCACTTTTGTAATGTACATTGCCCTTACCGCCCTTTCCACCTTTTGCAGCAATAAAGGATTCCCCGTCGGTCACTAGGTCTTTCATGAGAAGATTGGTCTCTTCGTCCAAAATCATGGTTCCTACAGGAACGCGAATCACCAAATCTTCCCCGGCCCTCCCAAATCGCTTTCTGCGCATTCCGTCTTGGCCCGCTTCCGCTTGATACTTTCGCTTGTATTTAAAGTCCATCAGAGTATGGAGATTTCTGTCCGCAACAAAGATGACGTTGCCGCCGCGGCCACCGTCTCCTCCGTCCGGTCCCCCCTCCGGAACATAGGGCTCCCTGCGAAAGGTTACGGCACCATCGCCACCTTTACCGGATTTTATCCATATCTTCGCCCGATCTACAAACATGTCTTCTCCTTCAATAATAAAGCCCCTAGAGTTCTAGGGGCTCACATAGCTTACGCTTCCTTAGTATATACGCTTACTTGCTTTCTCTTCTTGTCTTTTCTTTCGAACTTAACAGCTCCGTCAATCTTAGCAAATAATGTATCATCGCTTCCGATGCCTACGTTGTTGCCCGGATGGATCTTCGTTCCTCTCTGCCTCATGATGATGCTGCCTGCAGTTACAAACTGGCCATTGCCTGTCTTCACTCCCAGTCGTTTCGACGCACTATCTCGACCGTTCTTGGAACTACCTACTCCTTTTTTACTTGCCATGATTTCACCTCCTTCTCAATGGTTATGTCAATGGATGTTATTTTTCACTCTCTGTAATCGTATCAACGATGACCTGCTTGGTCGCCTTTTCGTCGATCTCAATATCGTTTTCCTTTGCATAGGCGATGAGTTCATCCTTCTTCATGGACATGTTTACGCCTGTTGCCTCGGATTTCTTTTCAGCTGATTCTTTCTTAGGCTCTGCCTTTGGTTCTTCCTTTTTCTCGGATTTCTTATCTTCTCCGATTCCGGTGATTTCAACCATTGTGTAAGGCTGTCTGTGACCCTGCTTCTTGTGGTAATCCTTCTTGGACTTGTACTTGTAGATGATGACCTTCTGGCCCTTTCCACTTTCCACGACTTTTCCGAAAACGGAAGCTTCCAGGAAAGGCGTTCCTACTTGAACATCTCCGTCACCACTGATGAACAGGACATTCTCAAAGGTCACTTTGTCGCCTGCTTCTACGTTCTTAAGCTTCTCAACAGTGATTACATCGCCCTCTTGGACTCTGTACTGCTTTCCGCCTGTTTCAATTACTGCATACATTATAGTTTTTCCTCCTCAAACCAGTCTCGCCATTATAGGTAGGACACTGATAATGCATCCTTTCCAATCACCCATTCTGTGCGGCTTACAGTCTAATAATATATCACAGTTTCCAAGGGCAGTCAACGATTTTTAGCCTACTTTGTATAATATTTCTGCAAATCCGCAGATTCCAAATATTCCCCTTTTACCTCCTGTAATTTCAGGAAATGATCCGTCTTGCAATGCTTATCAAATGCGTCATCATCCTTCCACTTTTCTAAGAGGAACAAGCAATCCTCATCCTCCGTATGGAAAAAGTATTCATAAGCAATGTTGTCCCCTTCTTCTCTGGATTTTTCAGGGACCTTCAACTCGTTCAACTTGTCATAAAAAGCCTGTCGCATTCCTTTTTTTACCTGATAGGTTACGTTTAAAATCAGCATCCACATCTCCTTTCAGTGCATTAACCTCTACTATTATATGCCAAGAAGTCATGGGATGCAACGATTAGAACTTTATCTTTTGGTATCCGCCATAGTATTCTTTGGCCATTTCATCATACAGCTCTTTACCCAACAGGAACTTTGTGATTTCATTGAACTTCTTCGTTGAATCAATATCCTTAAACTCATCCGGGAAGATGACAGACCCCATGTAGTATGCATCAGCTAAGGCCACATCGATGTTTGTGTAGTAGTAGTTATAGGGAAGATGCATATATACTTTTCCCTCTTGAAAAGCCGTAAGACCATCGTAGTACGCTTTGTTCTTGGCATAATCTTCCTTCACCAAGCTCAAGCCACTTCCATCAATAAAGATTATCTCAGGATTCATTTCTAATATTTTTTCCTTATCCAGCATAATGTATTCACCAATGCCGGCTTCGTCCACTACATTTTTAGCACCTATGGCTTGGAATAAAGAGAAATTACCGGTTGTGCTTTCTAATCCGTGGGAACCCCTATTGCCCATGCCTCCCATATAGACACCCGGCTTTTTATCTTCCGGAATCTCCGCTGTTAGGTTGGACAGGTTTTCTTTCTCTTCAACAAAGAAATCAACTACTTCCTTGGCACGATCTTCTTTTCCTAGTGCTTTCCCAAGAATTTCAATGGACTTATCCACATCCAGGTCAAAGACTTCCGTTTTACCGTAGCTCAAAGCTACCACTGGGATTCCGGTCTTCTCCTGTAAGTCATCAATGGCAGAGGCCTCTGTGTTATACATGGTGAAGATAACATCTGGAGCTGCTTCTACTAGCTTTTCGCTATCAGGAGCATTTCCCGGTCCACCGGCTCCGATGGTGGGTAGTTCCGCCAGCTTAGGATTGGCTATGAGATAAGGTCTTCCCTCGGAAGTCTTCTTATCCATATCCTCAATTCCTACCAGCTTGCTTGTATCTCCCACGTAGCAATACAGACGCAACGCACCCGGACCGATGGCTACAAATTTTTCTGCGTCAGAAGGGATGGTCACCTCTCGCCCAGCCATATCAGTTATCTGTACACCTTCTTTATCTCCCTTCTCATCCTTGTTTTCGCCGCATCCGGATAGACTAGCAATGATCAAGATAGCAACTAAGAGAAGTATGGTCACCTTCTTATATGATTTAGAAATTATCATCTTTTACCTCTTTTCTGTAATGTGTTTATTGGGGGATTACTACAGGGGAGCCCTTATGATACTGAACATCCACGTCCACCTCATAAACGCTTCTAATGTTTTCTTCTGTTAGAATCTCTTTTCCGCCCCATGTGAAGATTTCACCTTCCCTCATAAAAATGTATTTATCGGCAAAGCGAATGGCTAGATTTAAGTCATGCATCGTAACCAAGGCAGATAGTCCATTTTCCGCTACAACTGAACGGATTAACGTAATGACTTCCAGCTGGTTCTTTAAGTCCAAATTGCTTGTAGGCTCGTCAAACAGGAGAATGGAAGGCTGCTGGGTCAAGGCTCTTGCAATAGCCACCTTTTGCATTTCTCCTCCCGACAATTGATTTACCTTTCTCATGGCAAAGGATGAAAGGGACATCTTCTCCATCACACCCTTTGTCAGCTGAACATCTTCCTTGGAAATATCCCACTTGATATAAGGCTTTCTTCCTAATAGGACCGCATCAAAAACCGTCGTATGAGAAAACTCATTTTTTTGTGCAACATAACCTACCTTTCGGGCAAGCTCATTTCGTCCCATAGAATTTATATCTTCTCCCTCTAGTTCTACCGAACCCTGCTGGGGCCTGAGTATCCTGTTGAGACATTTTAGCAAGGTGGATTTTCCTACACCGTTAGTACCAAGAATGGCAACACATTCCCCTTTGTCCACAGTAAAATTCACGTCTTTTAGCACGGAGTTCGTTGCATATTGAAAGCTTAAATTGTTTACCCTTAGTTTTTGCATTTTCTTTTCCTCTTATTTGAGTTTTCCTTTTACGAGAATGTACAGGAACATTGGACCTCCCAGCAAGCTGGTAATGGCTCCTACCGGCAATACTACCGGCGAAATGAGAGTTCTTGCAATGGTATCGGCAGCAAGCAGAATGATTGATCCTGCTAAGGCAGATGCCGGAATGAGAAACCTGTGATCTTCTCCAATTACTCTTCGCATGATTTGGGGTCCAATGAGGCCGATGAATCCAATCATTCCCAGGAAGGAGACTGACACTGCAGTAATCAAGGCTGAAGTCAAGAGCCCCCAGAATCTAACTCGATCCGTGTGAACGCCTAAGCCTTTGGCAGTTTCTTCTCCGTTAGCCAAAGCGTTATAGTTCCATCTCTGAAAGAAGAAGTAGATTAAGGTTCCGATAACTACAACTGTGAGAATTAGAACCTCATTCCAAGAGGCACGACCCAAATCTCCGAATGTCCAGAATATGGCCGCGGCAATTTTTACATCTGTAGCAAAGTACTGAATGATGGTGGTTCCTGCCGTGAAGATAGAACCTAGAGCAACTCCCGAAAGAACAATAGTTTCTGGCGTAAAGCCTCTCATCTTCGCTAGTGTAAGAATGACCAAGATTGCCAACATGGAAGATGCAAAGGCGCAAATGGTTACTAAATACGGGTTGTGAATCACCACAGCATCATTGGCAGTAGCCATTACGTTTCCCGCGTTGAGTAAGATGATAGCGATGTTTGCACCGAAAATGGCGGCATTACTTACGCCAAGGGTGGACGGGGAGGCCAAGGGGTTTCGGAGTGTGTTTTGCATGACACATCCGGATATGGATAAACCTGCACCTGCAACGACAGCAGCGATAACTCTGGGCATTCGAATATTCCAAAAGATGAGTGCATCTCGCTCTGTTCCCTTTCCCGCCATGGCAAGGAGAATCTCCTTTGGGCTCATGGACACTGCACCGGCATTGATAGACAAGAGAATCATGATTAAAACGATACACGTTGCCGTCACTAATATCATCCACTTATGTCGAATATGGCGTTGGTAATTGTAAATCTCTCCATCCTTCATCTTGTGTAAACTACCATCCTCTAGCGTATTCTTTAAAGCAATCCAAGCAAACAGTCTTTCCTTCTTGGAATCTCATCTTGTGTTCCGGCGCAACCTCGCCGCATTCCTCACAGATTCTGCTTTCAAATAATCTTGCCGTCTCCGGAACATCAAAACTTGGTTCCATAATATCGAATACATCCTCTAAGGGTGCAGTTAGAATGAACTCTTGGTGCTCTTCTCGAGATATATCCTTGTCCTTCTTTGGCTTCAGAATCAACCTGATTTTATTGTCGCTGTTTCGTGAGAAGAAGGAAAAAGCCATCTTCCCGGTTCCACGGAAAATCAAGTTGCCCTTTCCAATGGTACACCCGGTCAAAAACTGCACAGCATCTACGCCACAAGCATCATTTTCCGTTACACAAACCAGCTCTTCATCCTCCGCCGGCTCCTTCTCCTGAAGCAATCTCATCGCCTCCAGACTGGCTCGAAACCCAATGGCCAGTCCCGGGCACTCGTGACCGTGAAATTCCACGGTTCTGTCCCATAAATCCTTCATTTCTTTTTCCTTTCTGGCATTTTGTCAAAAAAAACAGGTAGTTCGCCCAGACCTTTCTGATCTATAGCAACCTTCCTGGTTGAAATTCATATATAAATTCTATCGTTATCCCTGGTATAGCCCCTTCAGAGGCATTGGTTACTTCCTGTAACCTGATACGAGAATATCCTTTTTGTGGGAAAGTGTCAACCAATTAGCAAAAATAATCCCCTTATTGATTCATATAGAAAATGGAATTTGTGTTATACTAATAAAGGGGAAATCAATGAATATTAACCAACTAAGATATTTTACTGCTGCTGCCGAATATGGGTCTTTTTCTAAAGCTGCAGATATGCTTTATACAACCCAATCCAACATCAGTAAACATATTAACAGTTTAGAAAACGAACTGTCCGTGAAGCTCTTTTATCGAAAGGGAGGTCGGGTTGTTTTGACGGAAACCGGAAAAGGCTTATTGTCGGATGTGAAAAATATCATAGAAGATATCGATACCCTTGGAAAAAAAGCAAAGAAATATGAGAGCGGAGAGTACGGGACTCTAACCATTGGATCCACTCATAATTTTGACAGTGAGGAAGTTACAGATCTTCTAATCAATGCTTCCAAGGAATACCCCCATATAGAAATCACCTTTAAAAAAGGACTTCAGGAAGATATGACCTCTGCACTGTTGCAAGGAGAAATCGATTTACTTCTTACTGCTGGGAAGAATGAGTTTTCGGATCTTCCATCATACCGCATTGCACGTAATCGATTGATGTTAGCCGTTCCGGAAGGCCACGAATTAGCAAATCATAAAACTGTCAATATCAACGAAGTTAGCAATTACCCTATCGTTTTCTTTCATCCATCGGTTTTGCCTGTGGATTATGAAGCCATGTCCGATTGCCTAAGAGGTCATGGTATCTATAAAAATATAGTCGCATTCTGCGACGACCTTCAGTCCATGTTGTATCAAGTTATCACCGGTAATGGTGTGGCATTTGTAATGGAAAAGGAATTTGTCCCTTCCGATAAGATACGCAAACTCTATTTTGATAATTATGAGATCAGTAAATTAAACACGAATCTTTATTTAATGTGGCGAGAAGAGAATAGAAACCCTGCCCTATCCTGTCTTTTGCAACTAGTGAAACCTGTATAGTTTTCCAGGTATTCCTTTATGGAATACCTTCACCATTTTTCCAAGTCGTTTAGTCATTTATCAAGATAAAGGGAATTTGATATACTATTATCAAAGGTATTTCTTTCATTTTGAAAGGAGACGATGAAATGGAAAAGAAACCGAACAAGAGCAAGTATAAGAATGTCTTTACTCCCGGGAAAATCGGGAAAATGGAATTGCGAAACAAAATTATTATGGCTCCCATGGGTACATGTCTAGCCAATGCAGATCTCTCCATCGGTGAGGATTTCTTGGAATACCACTGGGCTCGTACAGAAGGTGGTATAGGGTTGAATATCCTTGAGATATCCCCTGTTGAAAAACGAGGGCAAGGATTTCCATGTGTGCCGGGTGTATTCGATGATGCGTTTATTCCCGGACTGACACGACTTGCAAACGGTGTTCATGCCAGAGGCGGAAAAATCGGTGCAGAGCTACACCATGCAGGAGGCGGAGCATTCCGTTCTGTCATTGGTGAACAGCCGATTTCGGCATCCGCCGTTAAGATGGCGCTTTCTCCCGAAGAACCGCGCGCTTTGGAAACGGAAGAAGTCTATGAAGTCATCAATGCTTTTGGTAATGCGGCACTACGTTGCATGATGGCAGGTTTTGACTGCGTTCATATGCACGGTGCTCACGGTTATCTGATCACGCAATTTCTCTCAGCTAGAACCAATAAGCGAACAGATGAATTCGGTGGCAGTTTAGAAAATCGATATAATTTCTTAGGTGGAATCATCAAGAACATCAAACAAAAATGTGGTCCTGACTTCCCTGTCATTTGCAGACTGAGTCTGGAAGAAGGGCTTGAAGGCGGCATAACCTTAGATGACACCATTAAAGTCGCACAAATGGCAGAACGAGATGGCTTGGATGCTGTAGATTTCTCTTCCGGAAACGGCTTTGACCTAGGTGAAACTACCAGCTTACTGTCCAGTATGAACATGCCTCGTGCACACCTGTTGGAACGAACAAAAATTGTAAAGGCAGCTTTGTCAATTCCCGTTATTTCTGTTGGTGCTTATGACTTGGAATTGGCAGATAAAGTACTTGGCAACGGTGAAGTTGATTTCATAGACATTGGACGACAAACGTTAGCCGATCCTTATTTCCTCCGTAAGGCCATGGAAGGCAAGGAAGAAACTATCAATAAATGCATCCGATGCACACAGTGCATGAAGGTCATGTTTGGCATGAAACCTGTCATCTGTTCCGTAAATCCGCTCTGCGGACGAGAAGCGGAAGTCAAGCGATACAATCCCCCAAGGGAAAAGAAAAAGGTAATTGTTGCAGGCGCAGGCCCCGGAGGTATGACCGCTGCATTATTTGCAGGCAGACAAGGTCATGATGTAACACTGTATGAAAAAGGCGATGCCTTGGGAGCCGGGCAACTGCGACTTGCAACCAATCTTCCCGGTAAAAAGGACATGAAACATATCGAGCAGTACCACACCGCCATGTTCAAAGAATATGGCAACATTAAGGTTGTATTCAATACGGAAGTAGATGCTGATCTTGTGAAATCTGAGAAACCGGATGCAGTCATCGTAGCTACCGGTGCAAAAGATGTAAAGCCAAACCTTCCCGGTGTGGACAACAAAAATATAAAATCCGCCTTTGATATTCTTTCTTTTGAAGACAAGGTAGATGGTGAATCTGTAGTCATTGTTGGCGGAGGTCTCATTGGATGTGAACTGGCAGAATACTTGGCAACCCAAGGAAAAAAGGTACAAATCATTGAGATGACAGGAGCAATCGGTACCAAGTTCTACGTAACGACCCTTGATTGGTTCCAACGTCAATATGATAAGTATGGTGTTCAAGTTGCAGTAAACACCAAAGTCAAAGAATTCACCGATGATGGAGTTGTTGCAATAGACGGTGAAGGAAAGGAAGTGACGTATAAGGCTGACACCGTGGTTTTGGCCATGGGTAATAAATCAGACAACGATTTAGCAAAAGAACTAGAGTCTATGGACCTGGATACCGATATTTACACTATCGGAGATGCAAAGGAAGTTAACGTGGTTTATACAGCCACAAGAGACGGTTTCGATGTAGCGATGCATCTGTAGTCTTCTTTGTAAGAGAGGGGCGGCCCAATATGGGAAGCCTCTCTTTTTTAGCTACATCACACTTTAACAAGGGACTTTGGCTAAAAAATAGGACATTTTTTAAGGAAATTTCGCTTTTTTCGAAAATGGATTTAGACACCCCTGTAATAAATCGCATTCATAACTAAGAATACGCACTTTCCTTTAGCCACGGCTCCCCGTATTATCTTCCCATGTCTAAAAGTAACATACCGAGCAAGGCAGCTCCGATGGAAAGCCCATAGGATAGCAAGGTGTAAGCTAGCATCTTCCCCCACCGCCTTTCCTTTAACATGGCGGATGCCTCATAGTGCATGGTAGAGAAGGTGGTGAATCCGCCCAGCATGCCTGTTCCCAGCAACAGAAACATCTTGCTGTCAATTTGAGCGCCCAGGAAGATACCGATGAAGAAGGAACCGCTTACGTTAATGATTAACGTACCGAAGGGGAATCCCTTACCCCACAGCATTCGAACAATGGTCGAAGTCAACAGCCGACAGAGGGCCCCGAAGGCACCGCCTACCGCAACAAACAGCAAGGTCATACCTTCCCCCTCCTTCCCGGCAATCTTTTGGCGACCGCCAGACCGAGGAGAGTGGATACAAATCCTCCGATCAAACTTGCAGAAATATATGCCAAGGCCTCTCCATAGCTGCCTGCCAGCAACAGCTCTGCATTTTCGCCACTGAAGGCAGAAAACGTAGTGAAGGAACCGATGAATCCCGTACCCAAAGCAAAGGCAAAATCCTCGGAACACTTTCCGCTGACAGCCAAATAATCAAAGATAATAGGCAATAGAAAGCACCCCACCACATTGACGGCAAAGGTGCCCTGCGGGCTTCCCATCCAAAGACTGAGCCCGTATCTGCTCAGAGAACCCAGCGCCCCCATGAGTAGAATATATAGAATCGGTTTATTTATTGTCATCGTATTTCAGTACTGCCGTGAATGCCTCTTGAGGAACCTCTACACGCCCAAACTGGCGCATTCGCTTCTTCCCTTCCTTCTGCTTCTCCAGGAGCTTTTTCTTACGGGAAATATCACCGCCGTAGCACTTGGCAATTACATCCTTTCGATAAGCACGAACCGTGGAGCGAGCGATGACCTTCTGGCCGATGCTGGCCTGGATGGGCACTTCAAACTGATGCATGGGAATGACTTCCTTCAGTTTCTCACAGACAAAGCGACCTCTTTGATATGCCTTGGATTCGTGAACAATCATGGAGAAGGCATCCACCAAGTCTTTATTGAGAAGAATATCCATCTTCACCAGTCGAGATTTTTCGTAGCGAATGAACTCATAATCCAAAGAACCGTAGCCACGGGTCTTGGATTTCAAGGCATCGAAAAAGTCATATATGACTTCGTTGAGAGGCATCTCGTAGTGAAGGAGCACGCGGTTTTCGGTGATATACTCCATGTGGAGCATCTTCCCCCTTCGTTCCTGGCAAATCTCCATGATGTTCCCCACATATTCCTTGGGAATCATAATGTCCGCCTTTACGATGGGTTCTTCTATGTGATCCATTTCCGTAGGGTCGGGAAGATTGCTTGGGTTTTGTACCATGACTTCAGACTTGTCGTTCATAACCACCTTGTAGATTACACTTGGTGAAGTGGTAATTACAGCAAGGTTAAACTCCCGTTCCAGTCTCTCTACGATAATTTCCATGTGAAGAAGACCTAAGAATCCGCAACGGAAACCAAAGCCCAAGGCAGTTGAAGTTTCCGGCTCGAAATGAAAGGCCGCATCATTTACTTGAAGCTTTTCCAAGGCATCCTTGATGTTTTCGTATTTCTCCCCTTCCGCAGGATAGATTCCGCAGAACACCATGGACTGTGCTTTCTTATATCCGGGAAGCGGCTCCGCCGTCTCATCTCCCGCAATGGTGATGGTGTCACCAACGCGTGCATCTCTCACCTGCTTAATGCTGGCGCAGATATAGCCAACCTCCCCCGCTTTCAGCTCCTTACAGGGAACCGGTCCCGGGGAATAGGTTCCAACCTCTGTCACCTCATGTATGGACCCGGAGTTCATCAGCTTGATGGTGTCCCCCATCTTTACCGAGCCATCAAAAACTCGAGTGTATATTACCACACCCCGGTAGTTATCATAGTAGGAATCAAAGATTAACGCCTTTAGCTTTTCCCCTTCGTCACCGGAGGGTGCAGGGATCTTCTTTACGATTTCTTCTAATAGTTCAGCGATTCCCAATCCGGATTTTGCGGATACTAAGGGCGCTTCGGAAGCATCGATTCCAATGACTTCCTCTATCTCTTCCTTTATCTCGTCCGGTCTGGCACTTGGCAAGTCTATCTTGTTGAGCACCGGCATGATTTCCAGGTCCTCGTTCATGGCCAGATATACATTTGCCAAAGTTTGGGCTTCCACACCTTGGGTGGCATCCACCACCAAGATGGCCCCTTCACAGGCAGCCAAGCTACGGGAAACCTCATAGGTAAAGTCCACATGACCCGGTGTATCGATGAGATTGAAGATATATTCTTGCCCATCCTTTGCATGATAAGACAGTCGCGTGGTCTGTAGCTTGATGGTGATTCCCCGCTCACGCTCCAAATCCATGTTGTCCAAGAATTGCTCCTTCATGTCTCTCTTGGAGACGATACCCGTTTCCTCCAAGATTCGATCAGCCAAGGTAGACTTTCCGTGATCTATATGTGCGATAATGCTAAAATTTCTGATATTCTTTTGATATTGGTTCATTCTCATTCCACTTTCCATAAAAAAATCCGTCCCTTGCATTTTACTGTATTTTCCCCTTGATTTCAATGATATAATCATATATACTAGCAAAAGCGAGTTTTGCTTTAACAACTATTTAATGAAAGAAGTGGGGTGAATTAAAATGGCAAACATTAAATCCGCTAAGAAAAGAATCCGCGTCATCGAGAAGAAGACAGCAAGAAACAAGCGAACAAAGGCACACATCAAGGCAATCTTGAAGAGCTTTGAAGCAGCTATCGCTGATGCTGACCTGGATACCGCAAAGGACCAGCTGGCACTTGCAGAGAAGAAAATCATGCAGGCTGTATCAAAGGGAACAATCCACAAGAACGCAGCAGCAAGAAAAGTTTCAAGACTGACGAAAAGATTCAACCAAGCCAACAAGGCTTAAGTCTCACCCGTCCCCACCAGTGCATAAGTTAAATGCACATGCAATGAGCAAACAAAAATCCGGAATGTGTCTCCCGGATTTTTTGGTGTTATAAATTATCTTGACGCTTAATCTTTTTGGTTGTCGTCCTGACGAAATCCTCTTCTCGTATGACAATATTTCGAATTCGCTTGTAGCTGGGCAGATCCATGTTCAAGTTGGAAATCTCTTCACGGAACTTCTGATCCAATTCTTCCGGAGAAATCCCTACCGGCAATTCATCCCTGTCCGGTATGATTTGAACCGCTACAATGATGTCCTGCCCGCCGTCTTCTTCCCTACCATAAACAAGGGAATCCTTTACACCATCCAAACTGTTCACCAGTGCTTCCAACTCTTCGGGATAAATGTTCTTCCCCGTCTTTGTTACAATGACATTCTTGCTTCTTCCCGTAATATACAGCCAGCCACTTTCATCCACAAAGCCCAAATCTCCCGTATGAAACCAACCGTCCTTGATTACGTCCGCAGTTTCCTCTTCCATTTCGTAATATCCCAACATCACGTTGTCGCCGCGATATATGATTTCACCGATACCGCTTTCATCCGGATTGATGATTTGCATCTCTCCGCCGGGAATCACAGGGCCACAGGAACCTGCCTTCATGTAGGCAGCTGCCATTTCAAAATCGGGAACCCCCGTGAGCAAAGGGGCCGTTTCCGTCAATCCGTATCCCTGGGATAGATCAAAACCCAAATCCATAAAGCCTCTCACAGTGGTTGGCTGTAATGCCGCCGCTCCGCAGATAATCAGTCTCAGGTTTCCTCCAAAGTTTTTATACACAGACTTGAAAATGGTTCTTCTCTTATCAATCCCCAGGTCCGTAAGGGTGCGGTTCAGCTTAATTGCCTTCCTCAGCATCCCTGCTTTTCCGGTCTTCTCCGCTTGCTTCCAGATCTTATCGTATATGGATTCCACTATGAGTGGAACACCCACTAAGATGCTGGCCTTTGACTCCTGAATATTCTTCAATACGTACTTCAGTCCCTCGAAGAAAGCGATGGCACCGCCCTGAAACAGGACCACCATAATACCGATGGTGGACTCAAAGGTGTGGTGTATGGGAAGAATAGACAGGGCTTTGTCGTCATCTCGTAGTTTTACAATCTTAGAAGTGGCCTCCAATACATGTGTGATGTTGCGGTTGGAAAGCATTACCCCTTTGGGATTCCCTGTAGTCCCGGAGGTAAAGAGAATCGACGCCTCCTCATGTGGATCCACCACCAAATCCAAAAAAGAACGATCCCCGTCCTCCATTGAAATCTTCCCCCGTACGATCATGTTTCGAATGTGATTGGGAAGGTAGGAATCGTTTTCCTCCTCATACACATTCATTCGATATAGATGTTCTACCGGTGCATCTTCCACCTTGCTCTCCCAATCATCGGTATAGAACAAGGCCTTGCACTGTGCTTTCTTGAGAAGATTATGAATTTCTCCCTGTGTCGCTTCTTTATCCAAGGGCACCACCACACCGGCTCCCAAAGTCACGGCAAAGTAGGCCACCATCCATTGATAGCAATTGGATCCCATGACAGCAATCTTCTCCCCCTTTAGTCCATGCTCGAGAAGATAAGTTCCTACCGCATTGATGTCTTCCAAGGCTTGTTCATAGGTGACATCTCGATATGCACCCCCTCTTTCCTCTTTCACACAGAAAGCCGGTTTGTCACCGTAGAGTTCCACACCGGTAAGCCACATATCCTTTAAGGTCATTGTCTGTCTGACAGAATGAAGTCGCTCATCTTGATTGGTATAAATTTTCATATTTCTCCTCAAACCAATGCCATCTTGGTATACGGCAGATATATCCATCTATTGCTGTAGCCTCTCAGCTTCCCCCAGGAGCCTGACTTCTTGTCGATGATAAAATATGTTCCCGTCTTATATGTTTTAACCACCGTGGAGGAAGAAGATGGTTTGCTTCTGACCACCATGGTTCTGGTCGCTTGTACACGATAGTATTTCACATACACCGTCGTACGGCCAATTAAGCCGTTTGATGTCCTTGCCCGAATGGTTGCCTGCCCCGGTCTGATTCCCGTCACCAACCCGGTGGAGCTGTTGACCGTGGCATAATAGGGGTGAGAAGATGAGTATGTCACCGTCTTATTGGTTGCATCCGATGGAAGCACCGTGGCGGACAGTTGATTGGGGAATCCAATGAGAACCGTTCTGGCACTGTACTTCATCACGATGGATGTGGGATTTATGGCATATAACAAATTACGCAAATTGGTTAATTCCGTCTGAGATCGGCTTTCCCAAAGGTTCTGAGCACTGAACAGCGCATAGCCGTCCATTCCCGCACTTCGCAGCAGCTTTACTTGGGTCGCCAGATTATTATTATTTTTACTCCAACCGGGATCATCTGCTTGGTAATACCCGGTCCGATATAGAGCCAGCCCAATATACATCGGTATATCCAATGTATTGGCAGACTTAAATCGATTTAACCGCTCTGAGAACATCTTATATGTTCCGGAAGATCCCCAATTGTCCGTCCAATAAATCTGTGGAATCAAGTAGTCCACATACCCCGAAACTGACAACCATGTGTTCAAATCCGCTCCTGCAGACAGACTGTTCTCGAAATTCCCTTGAGGGCTGACACCGAACACCAAGCCGGCTTTCGAATGGGTCTTGTCGTAGACGGCCAGAATCATCTTGTTTACGTTGGCTCGCCGAATGGAACCGTAGTTGGGAGCAGTATATATCGTTGAAGATCCAACCCTCTTGTATCCCTTGGCCGCATTGTAAAAATAATCATCAAAGTGGATGCCGTCAATATCATATTGTATCAATTCGTTCACAGCGGTAAGAATTCGATTGGTCGTTTTCGTATCCGCCGGATCCCAGAAATAATCATGACTGATTCGATATGGATTGAGCCAAGCATGAACCTCCATCCCCTTCTTGTGCCCTTCTTCAATCATGATCTGCAAGGGATCGTAGGTGTACACCTGGTTGGCAGGCTTCCCTGTGGATGCTCCGCTGTTGAGATAGGATGAGGCTTTAAATGTTGGGCTCATCCAAGAGGCATCATCAAAGGCTCGAACGTGGAAGTAAATGGTGTTTGTACCATACTTCTGGGACTCTGTCAGCAACTTTGCCACATTCTGCCTGTAGACCGATTCCGACTTATCCTTTAATCCCAACTTTTCAAAGTCAATGTAAGCCACCCACAAGGCCTTTACTTCCGTATCGGCGCCATAGGCTTCATATTCACTGCTGTCTTTGGTCAAACCAAACTGAAACGCACATAAAAACATTACGGCAATCATCATCACCGAAACGACTCTTCTCATACCTATATTTCTCTTCTTCTCCATAGTCTCAATCTTTCAATATTTTACTGTTTCATGTATAATAATAAACGTAGCATACCACGATGAAAAACTTAATGCAATTGTTCTTTAAGGAGGATCCAATGAGTACACATATCAACGCTGCCAACAAAAACGACATCGCAGAGAGCATACTGCTCCCGGGGGATCCCCTAAGGGCAAAACACATAGCGGAAAACTATTTAGACAGCCCGGTTTTATACAACGAAATACGAAATATGTTGGGGTATACCGGTACCTACAAAGGGGTTCCCGTGTCCGTGCAGGGCACCGGCATGGGCATGCCATCCATGGGCATCTATTCCTGGGAATTGATGACCGAATACGACGTGAAGAATCTGATTCGCGTGGGAACTGCCGGCTCCTTCCATGAAGATATTAAGTTAAAAGATGTTGTCATGGGTATCGCCGCATCCACCGACTCCAACTATATTCATGCGTTCAACGTTTCCGGCAACTATGCACCATGTGCCAGCTGGGAGTTACTCACAAAGGCGTACAGGGTCAATCAAGAAGTGAATCTGTCCCTTCGCGCGGGTAACATCGTATCCTGTGATGTCTTCTATGAAACCCAGCCGGACTGGTGGAAGCCCTGGGCTGACATGGATGTCATGGCCGTGGAAATGGAAGCCGCTGCACTCTACATGAATGCCGCCTACAACGGTGCCAACGCGTTGGCCATGATGACCATCACCGATCACTTCATTACCGGAGAGCGCGCAACCACTGAGGAAAGAACAAAGGCAAACGACGAAATGATTCGGTTTGCCCTTGAAATAGCTGTTTCTTAAGTTATTTTCCGCACTTGACCATGAGCCTTTGCCACTGGTCATCCACGTATTTCTGTGCTTCTTCCACCATCCACTCGTTGCCTTCTTCCAGCATATGCGCAAATCTTCCCTGTTTGGCGAGAAAATCCCGAACAGGGAGTTTTTTCTTGGGCTCGTATGTGATGTCCCACTTCCCTTCCACGATTTCGTACATGGGCCAAACGCAGGTATCTGCTGCCAGTTTGCAGATTTCGGCCAAATCCTCTGTCTCGTATCGCCATCCTCTTGGACAGGGAGACAGGATGTTCATGAACGCCGGTCCCGGCGTGTAGATTGCCTTTTTTGACTTCTTGTGAAGATCGCTGAAATTCCCTAGGAATGTGGTCTGGGCCAAGTAAGGAATGTTGTGGGCAGCGATGATCGCTGTCAAATCCTTCTTGTTCTGCATTTTACCGGGCATCTCACTTCCCACGGGAGACGTAGTGGCATCGGCAAACCTGGGTGTAGAGGAGGAACGTTGAATTCCGGTATTCATATATGCTTCGTTGTCATAGCATACATAAACCATGTCATGGCCTCTCTCCATGGCGCCGGACAGTGACTGGAGACCAATGTCATAGGTTCCGCCGTCACCGCCGAAGGTAATGAACTTAAAGTTGTCCTTCACCTTGCCTCTCTTTTTCAGTGCGCGGTAAGCCGCTTCCACGCCGGAGCAGGTGGCAGCAGCATTTTCAAATGCTGTGTGAATATAACTGTCCTCGTATGCCGTATAGGGATACATAAAGGTGGATACCTCTAGGCAGCTGGTAGCATTGGTAATGACCGCCTTATCTTCCGGCTCCAAGGCTCGCAGAACCGCTCTTACTGCAATGCCCGCCCCGCATCCGGCACAAAGCCTGTGGCCACCCACCAATCTTTCTTTCTTTTCTGCTTCTTTCTTTAAACTGTATGCCATTACTTGAACCTCGAATCTCTTACACCAATATACCTGTACACATCCCCCGGATCGTTGTTGTCGTAGATGACAAATAAATCCTGATAGATGTCGTAGAAATCTTCCACTGTGATATCTCTTCCGCCTAAGCCATAGATGTAGTTGATGGCATAGGGCTTATTGGGAAGATCATACAGGGAGTTTCTTGCTTCGTTAAACAGGGGCCCGCCGCTGTTGGAAAAACTCTCAGCCTTATCCATGATGGCAACGGCCTTTACCTTGCACATGGCTTCTGCCAGAGGGATTCTTGGAAATGGCCTGAAGACACGAAGCTTAATGAGACCAACCTTCTTCCCTTCACTTCGCAATCGATCAACGGCTTCCTTTCCGGTTCCCGCCGAAGATCCGATAATGACCAAGGCCACTTCTGCATCGTCCATCATATATTCTTCAAAGAAACCGTACTTCTTCCCGGTCATCTCTTCAAACTTCTCCGCCACATCCATGATTACCGGCATGGCATCCTTCATGGCCTGCGCCTGATTACGTTTGATTTCCATGTAATATGGGCTAACTCCGTAAGGGCCGACAGCCAAGGGATTCTCGTGCTTGAGAAGATAGTTGTCCGGCTCATAGGATCCCACAAACTCCTTTACTTTTTCATCTTCAATGAGTTCGATGTTGGAAACACCGTGGCTGGTGATGAAGCCGTCCTGACATACCATGATCGGTAGCCTGCATGCTTCTGCAATTAAGGTTGCCTGAATAAAGTTATCGTAAACCTCTTGGTTGGTTTCTGCATAAATTTGCATCCATCCACTGTCTCTCGCTCCCATGGAGTCGGAGTGGTCGCAGTTGATGTTGATGGGTCCCGTCAACGCTCGGTTTACCACCGCCATGGTAATGGGAAGACGTGTAGATGCTGCCACATATAGGAGTTCCCACATGTAGGCAAGCCCTGCCGAAGATGTTGCCGTAACAGCACGGGCACCGGCTGCCGATGCTCCCATACAGGTGGACATAGCGCTGTGTTCACTTTCCACGGCGATAAACTCTGTATCCACTTCACCATTGGCGATATAGTCGGAAAAGTATTGTGGAATTTCTGTGGAGGGTGTAATGGGAAATGCTCCCATTACATCGGGATTAATCTGTTTCATCGCAATCGCTACCGCTTCGTTGCCGCTCATTCTGTCTCTGATAGCCATTACTTCACCTCCTTCACGAAATCAATGGCACCAAAGGGACACACCTTCACACAGATGCCACAGCCCTTGCAGTGCATAAAATCGAAGTCTTTTCTCTTCTCGTCCTCTACAGGGATGGAACTGTCCGGACAGAAAGGAAAGCAAAGCAAACATTGCTTGCACTTATCTTCTATCCAAACGGGAGTCATGACTCTCCACTCTCCCGTATTGACCTGCATACTGGTTGCAGGTTCATATATTTCAGCCCCAACAGTTAGTTCCTGCCATGTGGACTGTTCGTTGATATCCTTTGCCTTCTTGTTCATTTAGCCTACCTTTACTTCTTCCATTGATTTGACCAGTGCATTCATATTTCCCTCAATGACCTGGGGTCTGTGAGAAAATTTATGTTCAAAGGAGCTTCTCATATCATTGATGAACTGCTCTTCCTCAATAACATTGCTTACCTTTACGACTGCCGCCAGCATGGGTGTATTGGGAAAGTTTCTTCCCAAGGTCTCCATGGAAATCTTCTCGGCATCTACCACGCCGATGCGTTCTTTGAATCCGGGAATCTTATCTCGAATTTCTTCCGGTGTTTTATCGGTGTTGATAATCAGAGCGCCACCCTCTTTGATTCCAGCCGTCACATCCACGGAGTTCAAAAGGGTTTCATCAACAACTACCACATAGTTGGGGTGATAGATGTTGGAATGAACGTTACAGTGGGTCTCCGTAATTCTATTATAGGCAGTAATGGGTGCCCCCATTCTCTCCGGGCCGTACTCGGGAAAACCCTGTACATGCTTTCCGGAGGAAAAGGCAACATCTGCCAGAAGGAGACATGCTGTCTTCGCTCCCTGGCCGCCTCTGCCGTGCCATCTTATTTCAACTGCGTCTTTATTCATTTTTACCTCCACGTAAATTTTACTCAATGGCAATATATTAACGTATTTCACAATTTGTGTCAATATTTTTTGGTTGTACTCACAATAATATAAACTTCTGTTTGTTAGAAACCACAAATAAAACAGGAGAACAGAGTGTTTTTCTGTTCTCCTACATAAAACTAGTTTTACAACATCAGCTATGCTCTACATCACAGTATACACAGCGATAGATTTTCTTTTCTTCATCTGCCAAATAGAAGGTCTGCTGTATCTCCTGCTCGATGCTGGTGATGCATCTTGGGTTTTTACAGGAAATAACGTTGGTGAGTTTATTAGGCAAAGCTGTCTTCGACTTGCGAAGCAGTTTGTTGTCTTTCACTAGGTTAATGGTGATGTTGGGGTCGATATATCCCAAGATATCCATGTCCAAGTGAATCATTTCATCGATTTTAATAATGTCCTTTTTACCGTATTTGGTGCTCTTTGCATTTTGGATGACAGCAACACTGCAGTCCAGTTTATCCAGTTGAAGCAGTTGATAAACCTCCATACTCTTCCCCGCTTGGATATGATCCAAAACGATTCCGTTGGCAACACCGTCTATGTTCATGGAATTTCCTCCTCATTGTTTTTTCTGAAAAAGGGAGTGTCATCTCCCAAAGATATGTGTTATAATCCCTCTAGCGTGATCCGTTAGCTCAGCTGGGAGAGCATCTGGGTGACAACCAGAAGGTCTGCAGTTCAAGTCTGCAACGGATCACCATTTTTTTATGTCCAAAAGAGTGAGTATCAAGGCCATTCGAATGTATTTCCCGCATAATGCTTGAAAAAAGTAACACGCTCTTGGATCATCATCCACCGCCACAGAGATTTCATTGACTCTGGGAAGAGGATGCATAATGGTGAGATCTTCTTTTGCAGTCAACAACTTCTGCGGTGTTAGAATAAAGGAATCCTTTAAACGGACATAGTCCTCTTCGTTGAAGAATCGTTCCTTCTGTATTCTGGTCATATACAGGATGTCCAGTTGATTCATCACATCGTCCATGGTCTCCACTTCTTCCCATGATGCCCCTGCATTGTCCAGCATATCCCTTACATACTTTGGAACGCGTAGTTCTTCCGGTGCAATGAGGATGAATCGTACATTTTCGTATCGAAGCATGGCTTCAATGAGGGAATGGACGGTTCTGCCAAAGTAAAGGTCTCCGCAGAGACCGACGATCATGTTGTCCAGTCTTCCCTTTTTCTTTTTGATAGTGAGAAGATCCGTCAACGTTTGGGTTGGATGGAAGTGTCCCCCATCGCCACCGTTGATAATTGGCACAGTAGTTCGCTTTGCCGCTACTGTAGGTGCACCCTCCTTGGGATGCCTCATGGCAATAATGTCCGCATAGCATCCAACTGTACGCACGGTGTCACTGACACTTTCCCCCTTTGATGCAGAGCTGGAGGATGCTTCGGAAAAGCCCAGCACACTGCCTCCAAGCTCCAGCATGGCTGCTTCAAAGCTCAATCTGGTTCTGGTACTTGGCTCAAAGAAGAGGGTTGCCAACTTCTTTCCGTGGCATATATCCTGATAATCCAGCGGATTTTCAATAATATCTTCTGCCAGTTCCATCATTTGATCCAGCTCTTCTACCGTAAGATCTGTAATGTTTATTAAGTTCCTGATTTCTTTCAAACTTATTCTCCTTTCATCCATCCTTCGTCAGATGGATTATCCCGAAAACGGAGCAACCTCTCCTTATCTTTTGCTTCGATATACCCCTCGTCTGCCGCAACATCCACCAAATCATCCAAGATAGACAGACTGATATTGGGAACGCCCTTTTCATTCATTCGGTCGATTCCTTTTTTCATGCCGTAGCTGAAGATACTGACGATTCCAAGGACTTCCGCCCCTGCATCTTCCAGTGCTTCCACAGTATCCAACGCTGAACCTGCTGTAGATATGAGATCTTCTATGACCACAACTCTGTCGCCGGCTTCCAATTTTCCTTCTATTCTGTTAGTTCTGCCGTGACCCTTTGCACTTCCTCGTACATATCCCATGGGAAGATGGAGGATGTGACCCACAATTGCCGCATGGGCAATCCCTGCCGTACTGGTTCCCATGAGAACCTGACACTGTGGATAATTCTCTCTTATCACCTTTGCGATAGAATCTTCAACTAAATCCCTCGTCTCCGGAGAAGTGAGGATCAATCGATTATCGCAGTATATGGGACTCTTGATCCCACTTGCCCATGTAAAGGGCTCTTCCGGCCGCAAAAAGACCGCATTGATGGCAAGGAGTTCCTTGGCTATCATTCTTGACAATTCTTTCATTCTTCTACTCCAAACTCCTTCAATGCTCTATGATATGCCGCAACCGGATCTTCCGCTCGGGTGATGGGTCTTCCCATTACGATGTAGTCGGAGCCCAATTCTTTGGCTTCTCCGGGGGTTGTCACGCGTTTTTGATCTCCTACCTTGCCACCGGCAAATCGCACGCCGGGCGTCACCGTAAGGAACTTGTCGCCGCAGGTTTCATGGATGACCGGGGCTTCCAATGGAGAGCACACAACCCCATCCAACCCAGCCGCCTTGGCATTCTTGGAGTACCAACGTACCACCGTATTCATCTCCTCGTTGATCAGGAGTTCATCCTGCATGGTTTGCTGGTCCGTAGATGTAAGCTGTGTAACAGCCAGCAAGATAGGTCTTTTGCCCCCTACCGACTCCAGACCGCGAAGGCCAGCCTCCATCATCTCCCTGGTTCCTGCCGCGTGAAGATTGCACATATCTATCTTCATCCTCGCCAAGGCTGCCATTGCATTACCGATTGTGTTGGGAATGTCATGTAATTTTAAGTCCAAGAAGACGCGATGTCCTCTGTCCTTTAAGTCCTTGATAATCTCAGGACCCACGTTGTAAAATAATTCCATCCCTACTTTTACAAACAACTTATTGTCCTGAAACAAGTCCAGGAATTCCATGGTTTCTTTTTTGCTCGGGAAGTCCAGAGCCACAATTACTCCTCTTTTCATAGAACACCTCTTATTTCTTCAAAACTCCGTATAGATAACTCCTCCATGAGTGTGGGGAGAGTTTCGATTATTTCCTTGCAAACCCATGGATTGACCAGGTTTGCAGATCCGATTTGCACTGCAGTTGCACCGGCCATAATCATTTCGATTACATCTTCTGCCGAACCGATGCCACCCATGCCGATAATGGGAATGTTTACTTCCTTGGCGACTTGATACACCATGCGCAGGGCTACCGGGAAGACTGCCGGACCCGATAGACCCCCGGTAACATTGGCAATCACCGGCTTTCTTTTTTTTATGTCAATTCTCATCCCCAGCAGGGTATTGATCAGGCTGAGCCCGTCTGCACCTGCATCTTCACAAGACTTGGCAATTTCCACGATGTCCGTCACATTGGGACTCAACTTGATATACACAGGCTTTGCGGTTACAGCCTTAACTTCTCTGGTTACTTCTGCGGCAAGACTTGGGTCCTGTCCAAAAGCCAATCCGCCGCCCTTTACATTGGGACAGCTGATATTTACCTCAATAATGCCCACTTGATCTTCTTTATCCATGGCTTTTGCACAGGCAATATATTCTTCCGTAGAAAAACCGCTGATATTGGCGATGACCTTCTTTTGGAATCTTTCCTTTAGTGCAGGTAACTCTTGGGAAATCACCTTCTCTAGTCCGGGGTTCTCCAGGCCTACCGCATTGATTAATCCCATGGGACATTCCGCAATCCTGGGAAGAGGATTTCCCAACCTAGGGTCTCTGGTAGTCCCCTTAAAAGAGAAGGTCCCCAGTATATTCAAATCGTACAGTTCTGCAAACTCCTTGCCGAAGCCGAAGGTTCCACTGGCAGGAATAATGGGATTATCCAAGGTCCAGTCCCCTAGTTTGACGCGCAAATCTACCATAGGATCTCCTCCTTCCTCAGCACCGGGCCGTCTTTACAGATTCTTTTATTGCCGTATTTCGTTTCACAGCTACAGCCCATACAGGCGCCGAAGCCACAGGCCATTCGTTCTTCAAAACTGTACTGACCGTCTGATGACACTTGATCGACCGCTTTCAACATGGCTTCCGGACCGCAGGCACATACGTATCTTCCCGCTTCCAAAACATCCGTTACAAGGCCCTTATTTCCCGCTGTACCGTCCAAAGTTGTAATCTTCACATCAATCCCCAAAGAGGAGAATTCATCCTCATAAAATGATTCTTTTTTCGTTCCAAAACCGAGGATGACTTCCGGTGCTTTCCCCGCCTTCACCAGTTCTCTTGCCAAGCCGTAAAGGGGAGGAACGCCAACACCTCCACCGACAAGGACGGGATTTTCCGGTATTGCATCCACATTGTAGCCGTTTCCTAAGGGCAACAACACATCTAAAGTGCCGTGGTTTTTTTGGGATAATGTCCTTGTGCCCCTTCCCACTACTTTATATACGATGGTTAATTGGTCCTCCTTATAGGAGGCGATGGATATCGGCCTTCGCAAGTAGTGTTCTTTCAGTTTAATATTGATAAACTGACCGGGTCGAAATGCCATCTTTGGAATACCCCTTAGAATCATTTCATAAGTATCCAAAGCGATCTCTTTATTCATAACAATTTTGCAACTGATTTCTCTCATCGTTTTTCTCCGTCTACAAAGGTCATGACAGCTCTGCCAAACACCTTCCATCCCTCAAAGGGGGTACTGCGACCTTTGGAAGCAAAATCCTTGGGATTGATTGCATATGCAGCGTCAAGGTCTAAAACCACTAGGTCAGCCGGTGCCCCTGCCTCAATGCCCCTATCGTCCAAAGAAAATATCTTTTTGGGGGAAGATGACATGAGCTTGATCAAGCGCTGGAAAGAAATAACATCCTTTTTGACCAATTCCGTGTAGAGAATGGGAAAGGCAGTTTCCAGACCGACGATTCCAAACATGGATTGTGCAAAGTTTCCCTGCTTTTCTTCCTTGCTGTGAGGGGCATGGTCCGTAGCAATCACATCGATGGTGCCGTCCTGAATTCCTTCTATGAGCGCGTTTCGATCCTTCTTTCCTCGAATGGGTGGATTCATTTTGAACCTCCCTTCATCGGAGATGTTATCTTTGTCCAGTACCAGATAATGGGGCGCTGTTTCGCATGTTACGGGCAATCCTTCTTCTTTTGCCTCCCTCACCAGCTCCACCGTTTCCTTGGTGGATACATGACAAATGTGGTAGGCACACCCTGTTCTTCTCACTAAATCGATGTCTCGTTCTGCTTGCTTCCATTCACTTTTCTTCTTATATGTATCATAATTCTCATCTTCACAATGCGCAACAATCATCTTGTGCAAAGACTTGGCTTTTTTCATAGCAGCTTCCATGAGATCTGCAGACTGTACTCCCTTGCCGTCGTCAGAGAAGGCAATAACATGTTCTGCCATTTCTTCCATGGCAGATAGTCCCCCTCTTCCCGATTGGTCGACGGTAATCGCTCCATAAGGAATCACCTTTATACGAGCATCCCTATCTATCAGGTCTAACTGTTTCTGCAAGGATGGCAAGTCCACCGGAGGCGGAACCACATTGGGCATGGAGCACACCGTAGTGTATCCCCCCTTGGCAGCGGCAGCCGTTCCCGTGGCGATAGTTTCTTTATAGGAAAAACCCGGTTCACGCAGGTGCACATGGACATCCACAAAGCCGGGGGTAATAAAAAAGTTATCACAGGGGATAACTCTATCAAATGTATCACTATTAAAATCTCGACCAATGGCAAAAATCCTGTTGTCCTCGATGGAAATATCCAATCGTTGCAAGCCTTCTTTTGTTAAAATTGTCCCACCGCTCAATAGGGTTTTCATCTTTGCTTCCTCGCCTCATTTATTTTATCTTAAATCTTCGATATGGTATCACAGACCGGTAACCATTGTCAAGGAAAATCGCTCCTATTGATTATAAAAAAACGCTCGAGGTTGCTACCTCGAACATTTCTTTTGTATGATTAATAGTATTGATTGGCTTACTTCTTGTACAGTCCCATGATTTCTGCAGCTTCTTCAGGTGTTGCTACTTCTCTACCCATTGCCTTCGCAATATTTACACAACGTTTGACAAGCTCCACATTGGTCGCTTTATGGCCTTTTGGAAATTCCACTACATCCTCCAGACCCGTTCTCACATTGCCCCCCATGGCTATTGCAAGGGGAATTAAACTCAATTGTGTATTGCTTCCAATAGCAGAAACGGTCCATGTAGCATCTGCAGGAATGGCATCCAACATAAACAACAAGTTCTTTGGCGTTCCTTCAATAGAGCCGGGAACATTCATTACCATATTAAAGTGTAACGGCGACTCTAAAATACCTTTTTTTGCTAGTCGAATAGCGTTGCTTATCATCGCAGTATCGAAGGCCTCTATCTCTGGCTTTACTCGGTTTTTTTTCATTTTTTCTGCCAAAACCTTGACCAAGTCAGGAGAATTGGCATTGACTCCGTTTGGAAAATTCGAGGATCCGGTTGATAAGCTTGCCATCTGCGCTTGGGGTAGGTCAAGCATTTGTCCTCGCCACTCAATTGAGTTTTCGCCACCTCTTGCACCTGTGGATACTTGTCGAATAATATTCACTTTTTCTTTGTCAAGCTCATTTAATACCTGTTCAAATAATCGCCTTTCACTGGTGGGTTTTCCATCCTCATCTCGCACATGAATATGGGCAACCGAAGCTCCTGCTTCCGCACATGCTTTGATATCTGCAACAATCTCCTCCACACTGACCGGAGTATTCTCGTTGAGTTCTTTCGTCGGAACATTTCCGGTATGTGCAACTGTAATAATTAATTTCTTCATAGTTATCTTTGCCCTTCCAATCACAATAATTCTTCACATGTTTTTTTGATTGCGTATTCCAAAGCGTCCACTATTTCATCAGCTTGTTCATGTGTAATGTTGATTGGGGGCGTGATTTGAACATGGTCTCCTCTCACCCCATCTGCAGAACCACCGCCTGGGTATGGTACAATACCTGCATCCATACAGTAGCCTGTTATTTTTCCATTAATTTTCTCTGCGGGATCAAAGGGTTCTTTTGATGTTTGGTTCTTGACAAACTCCATACCCATCATCAAGCCTTTTCCTCTAACATCGCCAACAATGGGATACTTTTTCAAGCTTTCGAGTTTATCGAGAAGATAATCCCCCACAATCTCTGCATTTTTAACGTAGTTTTCTCTTTCAATTATTTCTATCACCTTTGCTGCAATTCCAGCAGATAAGGGATTTCCGGCATAAGTGTGACCATGATGGAAGCTTCCTGATCCACCAATCATGATTGCATTGAAAACCTTATCGTTCGCAACTGTTGCACCAATTGGTGTATAGCCACAACTCATCCCCTTTGCACAACACATGATATCTGGAACGACATCACCATAGTGCTCGATCGCCATCTTCTTTCCGGTTCTACCAAATCCTGCCATGACCTCATCATCAATCCACAACACATCATATTTGTCACAAATAGTCCTAATCATTTCAAAGTATATAGGGTCAGGGTGTATGCCTGGCGCTGCCGACCCAATTACCGGTTCGCTAATGAATGCAGAAATATTTTCAGGACCTTGTCTTAATATTTCAGCCTCTAAAGCTTCTGCACATTTCACACTGGTTTCTTTTAATGTTTCGCATCCCCATTGATTTCTATAGTGATAAAATTGAGGAATTTTGGGGAACTGCGGTAGCATGGGATCGTAGATTTTCTTTCTTCCAGTGATGCCAGTAATCGCCAGAGCTCCCAATGTATTACCATGAAAGGAAGTCCATTTGGAAATTACCTTCCACTTGGAAGTCTTCCCGTCTCGTTCAACAAAGTACTGTCTCGCCATTTTAATGGCAGTTTCCGTAGATTCCGAACCGCCAGACACAAAGTAAGAATGATCCAAGTCCCCAGGCGTCCATTGGCTTACCTTTTCCGCACATTTCTCAATCGTGTCCACCGTCCAACGAGAAAGATGGGTAAAAGCAATTCTTTCCATCATCTCTTTGGTGTATTCCGCAATTTCTTTGTTACCATGACCAATATTTGCCACTGCAGATCCGGAACAGGCATCTAAATATCTCTTCCCATCCACATCATATAAGTATGGGCCTTCCCCTCTTTCAATTTTAGGATATTTCCAGTTTTGGTTTCTATAAAAAACCTTATTACTGGGGGCTTGCTTCTTCATATTTCCTCCATATATATATTAGATATATTCGGAGCATTATAATTCCAATGCGCTGTTATCGATTTAGAATTTGATGATATTTTTCCAATAATAGCCGGAGCGTGACGCAGATCGCTTTCTGCGATGCACCAAAATATCTAGACTTAATCCTTGTAATGAGTGGATCCACCCCATTATCATCAATCACATAACCTACTATAATGCTCTTCAAAAATGCTTTTGTTTCTTCTGTTACAAGTGTAATAGAAGCATCAAGAATTTCACCGGTATCCTTATCGATTACCAATCCCATGTCTAAGGACTTATACAACTCTGCTGACGGCATTTCCGTCGGTAATTTTGCATAAGCACTCACATAAATCGTTGATTCGCTATATTTGACCATGATGTCCTCCTCAGGGATACGATTTATCTTCCTGATGCTTCAATTATTTTTACCAACCAGCAGGAAGCAATCCCATTGCCGATAGTATAGCATAAATAATTGTACCGCCATACATGATGATTAGAATTGCTTGCACTGGCCAAGAAGCCAAACTTCCACAATTCCAAACCGGTTCAATATCTCCTTTTTTACGAGCTCCTCGCACCATAATAATGGGGACAATAGCCATAATGGCACCCGCAAAAGTACCGGAAAAATAGATAGCATTAACAAAACCTACCATTCCGCTTAAAGTAAGTGCTAATGGAATACCGATGACAATAATCATAATCGGTAATCTTGTCTTTACATCGGAGTCTGATTTTAATTTAAAAAAGTCTACCACATTGGAAACCAAAGTCTGAGTAATGGGACAGAAGGAGGTAAACATTGCGATTATAGCAAATATATTTGCCATAAAGAAAGCCCACAGCCCGATTGCTTCACCCCATGCAATGGTGGCCACCTCTGAGATTCCATCTGGTGGATTTACTACAAATACACCGAGTGGAACCATAATCAATAGCACCATTACTACTATTTGTCCAATCAGTAATGAGGGAGCTAGTTTTTTAGCATCGTGTGCTAAACCTCTTGCTAAGTCCGGAACCAAGTATTGACCGATATAACTGAATGCAGCTACGTTGAATACTGGAATAGCGTATTTCCAGTTAGAGATAGCGAGTCTGCTTACATCTGCATCTTTACTTGCTAATGATGCAACTGTCAGAACCAATATAACAATTGCCATTATACTACTCATATATTTGCCAGCCATTCCGACTGCTTTTAGTCCAAACCAAGTTATGATTGCAGATGGCACTAGGAAAATTAGTGTCCCCACCCAATTCGGGATGCCAAAAGCTTGGTGAATGATTGCTCCGCTACCGTTGAAATATGCAATCAAGCAACTGATTGAGTTGATTACTACCGCTAAGAAAATAAATACTTTACCCCAGTTACCAACGTATTTTTGAGCAAGACCCGGCAATTGGATCATCTTTTTGGTACGAAGTGCGGATTCTGCAACATATAGCATCGAAATCAAAGTAAATATACCTGTAACAACTAACCAAAATGTAATGACCGGGAATCCTGCTAATCTGGCAGCATAAGCTGTTCCTAAACTACCCGAACCGATCCCACAACCAACAACTGTCCAGATGACTTCCATAGGAGTTAACTTATGATATTTTAGTGCCCCTTCTTCATAGACACTTTCCGCCAAAGCTTGACGTTCTTCTGCTTCTCTCATTTCAAACCTCCTAGTACTTCTTTAGCGCATCCATTGAGAATGTGTCTTCTTTAAAATCGTTAAGATACGGTAATCTGCTTCTTTCTTCAATCACTTCGTTCAAATCCACATCGCAGTACAGGATTTCTTCCTTATCCTTGGATGCTCTTGCCAGAATCTCCCCATTGGGACCTGCTACCATGGAGTCACCACAGGAATTATCGCCAACAGTATTTGCACCTGCGAAAAACAGTACGTTAAACAATGCATTACCCGGTACATCCAATTCCCATCTTCTTGCTGCAGGAATACTCCATACGGAACATACGAAAATGAGCTCCGCACCTTTTAGAGCCAAGATTCTTGCAGGTTCCGGATACTCCACATCGTAACAAATCATCATTCCAATCTTTCCTAATGGAGTATCAATTACAGGGAACTCGTGACCTTCTCTAAACTTGAGTTTTTCTACTCCCCAAGCGTTTACCTTTCTCATGTTTCCAATCACTTCACCCTTGTCATTGATGAAAATTGCGGAGTTGTACATTCTTCCCGGGATATCTACAGCTTCAGCATAACCAGCGATAATATAAATGCCCTTTTCCTCAGCTACCTTTCTCAGGCTTTGAACCATAGGTCCGTCCATAGTTTCTGCAGTCTTTTGCATATCCGCAGACTCCAAGTGATAACCATTATAGGCCAACTCAGGAAAAGCAATAATATCAGCTCCTTTATCAGCCGCCTCCTTCGTCATGGAAATCATTTTTTCGAGATTCTCACTCAATCCTCCTTGAACTACTTCCATTTGTCCAATAGCAATTTTGACTTTTCGATCCTTTGACATTAATAATTCCTCCTTGCATACGTTGACAGCAATACAATAAACCCAACTAAACCAGTCTTTCTATACGAAATACTAATCTGTTGGGTTCTATTTGCTATCAGTGTTCAGTGTTTGCTAAACTCCTACAAATAAAGCAACCATATTTTTAATTAAAGTTATACTATCATCATATAAACAAAGTTTCAAGATGTAATTCAAAATTTTGTATACAAATTTTGAGATTTCTGAAAACAAGGATTTGACTATTCAGCCCCCGGAAATGTGTTATACTGATAAACAGAAAATTAACGAACTGGCATCTTCAAGAGGAAAGGACGTTCACTCCCATGACTACCCCCATTTTGATTTCCGGTATTGGCTTGTTTGCCGCACTTATTCTCATGGCGGTGTTGATATTTAAGCGTGTATCTCCCATCATCATTGGACCCTTGGCTGCCCTCTTGGTATGTGCTACCAGTGGAATGCCCCTTTTCGACAGCGTAACCGGTATTTATCTGGACGGAGTGGCGGGATTTTTTACCTCTTACTTCTTCATTTTCCTACTAGGAAATATTTTAGGAAATATATATTTGGATTCCGGTGCTGCAGCAAAAATCGGCACCATCATTTCCAAAGCCTTCGGTGCAAAACATTGTATGATTGCCTGTCTGATTCCCGCCGCCATACTCAGCTACGGCGGAATAAACAGCTTCGTCATTATCTTTGCAGTATATCCCATCGCATTGAAGCTCTTTGAAGAGGCGGATTTACCCACCTATTTACTGCCTGGAATCGTTTGCGCAGGCATGTGGACCTTCGCCATGACCGGTCCCTTTTCTCCGCAAATACCCAATATTGTTTCGATGCAATATCTTGGAACTCCTGCCTATGCCGGCTTATTACCCGGACTTGTCGGTGCAGCAGTGCAGCTGGTCCTGATTATATGGTTCATGAATCACCAAGGGAAAAAAGCGCGACGCAACGGCATCGGTTTCCAATGGCCGGAAGGTGTAAAGAGAGTGGAAAAGGAAGAAAACATGCCCAAGGGCATTACCGCATTTCTTCCTCTCATCATTATTCTTTTGCTCTTCAATCTGACAAAGTTGGATATCATCATATGTTTGCTTATCGGTATTTTCGCGGCTTTGATTCTCTTCCACAAACACATGCAGAGAAAAGAAATGTTGAACATCTTCAACGATGCCGCCAGGTCTTCCATCATCATCATCATCAACACGGCAGTTATTGTGGGCTTTGGCTCCGTGGCAAAGGGAACCATTTTTTACGAGTTTGCCACCAACATGTTGATGGGTTCCGATGCCAACCCCTATGTGCTTGCGGCAGTAGGCGCCAACATTTTTGCGGGTATCCTAGGCTCCGCCAGTGGCGGTATCGCACTCATGTACGAAACCTTAGGTGATGCCTTCCTGGAATACGGTCAGCAAGGTTATAACTTGGAGTACATCCACCGGCTCTGCGCCGACGGTGCAGGCGGACTGGATTCCCTGCCTTGGAACGGATCCATCGTCTCCGTCTTTGCCATAACCCATACCACCCACAAAATGTCCTACAAGTACAATTTCGTCACCTGCTTGGTAATTCCGATTTTTGCTACATTCTGCGTTGCTCTTCCTATTTGTATTGTCTTTGGATGAGGAGGTACCCCATTGCCCGATGTATTATATGAGAAGAAAAATCATACCGCTGTCATCACCTTTAATAAAGTAGAAACCTTGAATACCCTATCTTCTGACTTTATGGGGAAAATAAGTAAAGCAATTGATCAAGCGGAATCTGATGACGATATCTATACCATCATCTTCACAGGAGTAGGAAAAGCCTTCATTGCCGGTGCAGATATTAAAGAGATGATATCTTTGAACCCTGAGGAAATATATTCTTGGGCAGCAATCGGTGGTGATCTCAATTTACGAATCGAAGAATTGGAGAAACCCACCATAGCGGCAATCAACGGCTATGCTTTGGGCGGAGGTTTAGAATTAGCCATGGCATGTGATATTCGCATTGTCACCCAAGGCACCAAGTTAGGTTTGGTAGAAACCGGCCTGGGTGTCATCTGCGGTGCAGGTGGCACCCAACGATTACCGCGACTTGTGGGAAACGCAAAAGCCAAGGAATTGCTCTTTACCGCCGGGACAGTCTCCCCGGAAGAAGCCTTGGAGATTGGTTTGGTGAACAAGGTCGTCTTATCAGAAAATCTCATGGATACAGCTATTGGCCTTGCAGAGCAAATAGAGAATAATAGCCAAGTGGCTGTGAGACTTGCCAAAAAAGCCATTCATCACGCTGAAAACACAACCATTGAAGAAGGTACTCTCTTAGAACGTCAGCTGTTTGCCAAATCCTTTCAACACGAGGATCAGAAGATTGGAATGACGGCATTTATCAAGGGAGAAAGAGAGATTCAGTTTAAGAATAAGTAGAGGAGAAATCTATGTCCGTACAGTTCATCACTGCTTCACAGGCGGCGACTTTTATCCCGGACGGCTCCACTGTAGCCGTTGACGGCTTCATTAGCTTCGCCTTACCCGATGACATTCTGGGAGAAATAGAGGAACGTTTTATTAAGGAAGGTCATCCAAGGGATTTGTCCGTCGTCAATGTAGCAGGTCTGGGGGGCGATGGGATCAATCGAGGCATCAACCATTTCGCCCACAAGGGATTAACAAGACGCTTGCTCTGCAGTAATCTCAGCCTTGCCCCAAAAATCTACCCACTTATCATGGATAATGCCTTTCCCACCTTTATGATCCCTCAAGGTGTTCTCGCTTCTATGATGCGAAAAATATCCTCCCAAGATCCCGGCGTTTTGACCAAGGTGGGAATGAAGACCTTCGTGGATCCAAGAATCGACGGCGGAAGGATCAACGATGCTGCCAAAGAAGCAAAATCGGATTATGTTGTAGAACTGGTTCAGTTCAAGGGAGAAGATTATCTCTTCTACCCTGCTTTTGATATTCATGTCGCCCTCATTAAAGGCTCCTTCGCAGATGAGGACGGGAATATTTCTACGGAAAAAGAGGCACTGCAAATCGATCAATTGGAAATGGCTGCGGCAGCGAAGAACAGCGGTGGTATCGTCATGGTGCAGGTGGATGAGATTGTACCCAAGGGTTCCATCCATCCTCAGAAAGTAACCGTACCTGCCAACTTTATCGACTATGTAATCGTCGGAACGCCTGAGAATACGGGACAACACTTCCTTGGTGACGGAAAGCCCATCCCATCCTGGTGCGGCGATGAAAAGATTGATCTAGGCGATGTCAAACCCCTGCCTATGGACATTTCAAAAGTCATTTGCAGGCGAGCATGCTTGGAAGTGAAAGATGGTGACTTTATCAATTTAGGTATCGGTATCGCCATGGGGATATCCGATGTCCTCAATGAAGAGAGCAAAATAGACGAGATCACCTTAAGCATCGAATCCGGTGTAACCGGCGGTGTCCCAGCATCAGGTCTGGCAACGGGAGCAGCATATAACCCTATTGCCATCTTAAAGCAACCGGATATCTTTGATATTTATGATGGGGGTGGTATCGACTTTTCCGGCATCGGTGCGGCAGAAATCGATCAACATGGGAATGTTAATGTATCAAAGTTTGCCGGTAAAATTCCCGGCCCAGGCGGCTTTATCAATATTACCCAGGGAGCTAAAACCTTGTGTTTCATGGGAACCTTTACTGCAGGCGGTTTAGAAACAGAAATCCAAGACGGTAAACTGCATATTCTCAGAGAGGGTAAATATCGCAAGTTTAAGAACAAGGTGGAACACATCACCTTCTCCGGAGAGTATTCTCTGGAACAGGGAAAACAAAGAGTTTACTATGTTACAGAAAGAGCCCTTTTTAAATTGACTGATAAAGGATTATTGTTGATAGAAATCGCTCCAGGTATTGATTTAGAGAAAGATATCTTGTCTCATATGGATTTTGAACCAATGATTTCTCCCAATTTGAAAGAAATGGACGCAAAGCTGTTTCTTCCCGAGAAGATGGGATTATAAAGAATCGTAATTCTTATTCCAAAACCCAGCCTTCCGCAATGAAAATGGATTTACCGCCTCCATCATTGTGTACCAAGTCTCCGGTGAGGTATTCGT
Source organism: Anaerovoracaceae bacterium (assembly GCA_040766105.1). Taxonomy (GTDB): domain Bacteria; phylum Bacillota; class Clostridia; order Peptostreptococcales; family Anaerovoracaceae; genus JAXGRD01. The sequence continues at coordinate 87,817 of JAXGRD010000002.1, read as the reverse complement.
ATTCTTTTCCGGCAGCCAATTGAAACTTTTCTGATTGATTCTCTGCCGTAGACAGTATGATATTTACAGTGTATTTTCCGGGGTTTAAGGGAGCACCGTCATTGCTGAACTCTCCCGTGCGTCCTTTTCCACCGTTGATCAATATGGTTTCATCTTGCTCAAAGCCGTCATCGTTGCCCGATAGTCGCATCCATAATCTGGCATCATCGGGAAGATTGGTCGTAATCTCAAATATTGCTTTCCCATCCACCATAATTACTTCATAGGTCAACTCCACATCTATCATTTTTTCTTTCGGAATCTTTGGCGGGAAGAGGAAACAACCTGTACCCAACAGAGCAATGATTATGACTAATATTACTGTAACCGTTATCTTCTTTGTCGTCTTCATTCTAACCACTCCTTTTTTCTATTCCACCTCATAGGTATCTTCCGCCATTATAGTTTTCTTGTTATCTTGGATGATGACTGCATCCCCTTCTAAATTTTCATAGTTTGAACCGACAGCATCAAGGAACTCTTTGGGTTGGGATTGCGGCTCCAGTAATGTGATTTCAACGGTATAAGTGTTATCATTCTTTTTGTAAAAATCATCTTATCACTCCTTTTCCCCTAGGGAATGCAGACATACCACGCTGCTCGTTTATCTACGTTCACCACTTGTACATGGGTGAAGCATCTTCTCATCTCTTCTTCTCCTACTTGGATAAAACGAAAATAGTCTCCACCCTCTAGGTGTTCCGCTATGGTGATGAATACATTTCGCACACGATTATAATCGAAGATGAGAACCTTCTCCTTGGTCACTCTAGCCATTTCTTTGTATAGCTTTTCTCGTTCATCTCCGGGCATTCCATGGGCTACATAGGAAGCGACCGAGAAATCAAAGGACTGATCCGGAAAAGGCAGCGAATCCAAGATATCTCCTTGTATCCACTGTATCTTTCTCCCATCGGAATTGTTTTCAGCAATCCGCAGCATCTTCTCCGCTCCGTCCATGCCGGTTACTCGTAAACCGGCGTCATATAAGGCGGCACACATGGCCCCTGTTCCGCAACCAACATCTAATGCACTTTTGTAATGGGAAAGGTCCAGGATATCCCTTTGCTCTTGGAAGATACGGCTGTACCGCGTTTTCTGAGAGTTATAAAACTTCCCGTAGAAAGGTGCGATTCGGTTAAAGAGTTTTAATTCTTTGTTTTTCATGGAGCAAATCTTTGATCTCGGTCAAAGAGAGATTTGATTTCCAAGTATTCCTCCAAACCATATTGCCCGCTTTCTCTTCCCAGCCCTGACTGCTTGTAGCCGCCAAAGGGACCGTTGGGATCCCAACGTCCACCGTTCACGTAAACTCTACCCGTTCTCATTGCCAACGCAAATTCCTCTGCTTCCCGAGCAGGTCCAAAGACTGCACCGTCCAAGCCGTATATGGTTCCGTTTGCCAAGGCAAGAGCTTCCTCCTTGGTTTCATAGGGAAGGATGGAAAGCACAGGCCCAAAGATTTCTTCTTGTGCGATGACCATATCACCGGTCACATTGGTGAAGACTGCCGGTTTTACAAAGTATCCGCCCTCTCCTTCCTCTGGAACTTCACCTAGAAGCAGCTTAGCCCCTTCGGCGATTCCTTCTTCCAAGTAACCTTTCACTCGCTTCAACTGTTTTTTACTGGACAGAGGTCCGACTTTTGTATCGGGATCCTTTGGATTACCAACGGTGTAATATCCGTAGTACTGCTTCGCCAAGGACTCCACTTCTGCCAAATCTTCGGTGGGAACAATGAGTCGAGTCAAGGCAGAGCAAGTTTGACCGGTGTTGTTAAAGGAGGATCCCATTGCAGTTTGGACGGCACCCTTTAGGTCTGCACCTTTCAAAACGACGAGGGCAGATTTGCCTCCCAATTCCAGTGTAATCTTCTTGATGCTGTCCAAAGCCAGCTTCCCTACTTCTTTACCCCCTGAGGTGGACCCGGTAAAGGAAACCATGTCTACCTTGGGATGGGTGCACATGAAGTTCCCTACTTCTCCTCCTCTTCCCGTAACCAAGTTGAAGACACCCTTGGGCAAGCCGGCAGATTCCAAGGCTTCACAGAGGATGTATGCGCTTAGGGGTGTAACTTGAGACGGTTTCAGGACCACTGTATTTCCCGTCAACACGGCAGGAATTACCTTCTGGTGAATCTGTTCCAAGGGGTAATTCCACGGCGTCAGGCATGCCACCACGCCAACCGGCTCCTTTACAACCTTGGATCTTCCCATATCTTCTTCAAAAGCAAAGTCATCGATGATTTTGAGGAAGTGTTCATAGCGCTTCAAAGGTCCCTTTGCATGGGCTGTCATGGCCCAACCTACAGGTGAGCCCAATTCCAATACTTCCAGCTCCACAATCTCATCGATTCTCTCATAGAGAAAATCCAGAGCCTTCTGTAAGATTGCCTTTCTCTCTTCTACAGGTGTGTGCCACCAGCCGTCAAAAGCATCCGCTGCTGCCTCTACGGCAAGATCCACATCGGCACCATCCCCGGCAGGTACTCTGGCAAAAGCCTCCCCGGAACATGGATTTTCAACGTCAATCCACTTTCCCGAGTGGGAGGAAATCCATCTTCCATTGATAAATAGTTTTTCAAAATTCATATTGTCTTTCATTGTTTACACTCCGTTATTCTACTCGGTTGCTTTTCCCATCTTAACAACCTCCTACTACTAAACATTTATTTTTCATTCCAAAATGCACAGGGGGAATAAGTGATACACTTTCCGCAAACCTGGGTTCCGGTATTTTCTTCACAGTCATAGGAGCATCCAAACTCCTTGTGGACTTCCGCGTTTTTTTCAATCAATGCAAAGCACTTCATTCGATCATAGGTATCGGCGCGCAATGCTTCCGTGGGACAATTCTTGAAACAAATTCCGCAACTGCCGTTTTTCTTATGGAGGCACAATTCCTCTTCCATGGGCGAATCGGGAACAACATCCAAATCCGTCACAAAAGAAAAGAATCGACCGCAAGTCCCTTCTCTGGTCAACAGCATGTTGTTTGCTCCAAAGGTACCAAGGCCTGCTGCATAGGCGAAGTGACGGTGGGACCAATTGCTGATACATTTCTCTCGGTCAAAGGTCTGTGTCTCAGGAGAGACAGCCCCCCGATAACCTGCCTTTTCTAAATATGCGATGAGGTGTTGTGTAAGGGGTCCGAACATGGCATTGGTCTCTTCATAGGTCCTTGCCCATTCCTTGGAAGCTAGGAGTTCCCCGGGAAGATTGGTTTTTGCCAGTTCACTTGTAAAAGGCGTATAGTACACCACTACAATTTTTGCCCCCTTGAGGACATCTTCCGGCAAACTGTGGGTCGGTGCAATCACATCCTTCAGTCCCCTGATGTATGGGCTGTTTGCATCAGCAAATCCTACCTGTGGTCTTCCCCATTTCGTCTCTATGTCCGGTCTCTTCTCATATTCGTCCAGAAAGTTCCTTATTTCACGCTGCAGCGCTGTCTTCATTTGGCTATCCTCCTAATGTATGATACCATGAAAAGAAATAAAAGGAAAAGGAAAGGGAAATATTATGAAGGATGAAATCTTGAGAAGTTGCATCGACTGTGCCGTCATATCCTGTGATAAAAAAGACGGGATGAATCCGGATTTTTGCCTTACAACGAAGTTGTCGGAAGAAGAAATCCAAGATGCCTTGAAAGTATATGAAGAGCCGGAGAACCAAAGGACCATGCAAGCGGCCGCCTTGGTGGAATACGAGGGTTATCTCAAGCGAACCCGTATAGAAGAAATCATTGATTTTGCCAAGAAAATCGGTGCTGAGAAGATAGGGATTGCCACTTGTATCGGCCTCATTCGGGAATCCGGTATAGCGGCGAAGATTTTTCGAAGCCATGGCTTTCAAGTCTACGGTGTTGCCTGTAAAATCGGTGCCATCGGAAAGACGGAAGTGGGAATCGACGAGAAGTGTACTTCCATCGGAGAAAACATGTGCAACCCCATTATGCAGGCGAAGATGCTCGCCAAAGAAAAGACCGATTTGAATGTGGTGGCAGGTCTGTGTGTGGGACATGACAGCCTATTCTACAAATATTCGGAAGCCCTAACCACCACTCTCATCACAAAAGATAGAGTACTGGGCCACAATCCGACCGCAGCACTCTATACCGCAAATACGTATTATAGTAAGCTCTATGGGGAAGATTAGGCCTTTTCAGCCTGAATCACGGCAATCAGCTCGCCGCTGTCCACCTGCGTTCCCTCTTTTACCGCAACCTGCGTAACCTTGCCATCGATGGTAGCCAGCACGTTGGTCTCCATTTTCATGGCTTCGATGATGGCGACAGGTTGCTTTTCCTTGACCTTATCCCCTTCCTTCACCAAAATTTTCATGATGCTTCCAGAGATATTGGCTCCTACCTCACCCGGTTCGCTGTCATCGGCGTAGCGGATACTGGCTCCCTGTGCGCCCAGGTCTGCACTTTCGTCCTTGATATGAATCACCGTGTTGTTGCCGTTGACCTCAAAGACCACGTCCCGAATGCCCGGATCTTCGCCGTCCCGGATGGCCACCAGCTTAATCACCAGTTCCTTCCCTTCTTCAATCTTCACTTCACAGGTCTCTCCAACGGACAGACCGTGGAAGAAGATATCGCTTCCCATGAGACGGAAGTTTCCATCCGTATCCAGGCTCTTCAAATAGTCATCATAAACCTTTTCAAAGAGGGCTGCACTGAGCACTTGTTGTTCTGTACCTTCCAGCCCATGTTCCTTTTTCAGTCGCTTCTTAATTGCCGCAAAATCAACAGCCGGAAGCAATTCACCCGGTCTACAGGTGATCGGCTCTTTGCCCTTGAGGACCAAATCCTGAAGTTCCTTAGGGAAGCCGCCTGCCGGTTGTCCCATCATTCCCTCAAAGTAGGAAACCATGGAGTCCGGGAAGTCGATTTCCTTCCCCTTTTCATAAATATTTTCCGGTGTCAATCCGTTTTGTACCATGAAGATGGCCATGTCGCCCACCGCCTTGGAAGAAGGGGTTACCTTCACAATGTCTCCCAACATCAGGTTGACTTCTCGATACATATCCTTTACTTCCTTAAACTTGTGGCCCAAGCCAAAGCTTTCCACCTGGGGCTTCAAGTTGGAATACTGGCCTCCGGGGAGTTCGTATTTGTAAATCTCGGCAGTACTTGCCATAAAGTCCGATTCAAAGTCCTTGTATACCGGACGAACCGCCGTCCAGTAATCGGAAATCTTTTGAATGTCATCCGCATCCAGACCCGATTCTCTTCGTGTATGCTCCAAAGCAGCTACCACAGAGTTTAAGTTGGGCTGGCTGGTTAAACCGGACATGCTGGAAATGGCAGCATCCGCAATATCCACTCCCGCTTGCGCCGCCATGAGGATGGCAGCAACACCGTTTCCGCTGGTGTCGTGGGTGTGAAGATGAATGGGTATGGAAATCTCATATTTCAACGCTTCCACTAATTTTTTAGCTGCCATTGGCTTGAGAAGACCGGACATGTCCTTGATGCCCAAGATATGCGCCCCTCTCTTCTCCAATTCCTTCGCCATATCCGTATAGTATTTCAAATTATATTTCTCTCTGCTCTCGTCTAGAATGTCTCCCGTATAGCAGATACATGCTTCGGCAACCTTTCCTTGCTTTAGAACCTCATCCAAAGCGACCTCCATTCCCTGGATCCAGTTGAGAGAGTCAAAGATTCGGAACACATCAATGCCGCTCTTCGCCGCTTGTGTCACAAAGGCTCGAATCACATTGTCCGGGTAGTTCTTGTATCCCACCCCATTGGCTCCTCGAATGAGCATCTGGAACATGATGTTTGGAATCTTCTCTCGGAGAGTCTCCAATCTTTCCCAAGGGTCTTCCTTGAGGAATCGAATGGAAGTATCAAAGGTCGCCCCACCCCACATTTCCAGGGAGAAGAGATCCTTTTCATAGGCTGCCACAGCAGGAGCAATCTTCTCCATATCTATGGTTCGCACCCTTGTTGCCATGAGGGATTGCTGGGCATCCCGCATGGTGGTATCCGTCAACAACAATTTCTGCTGATTTAAAACCCATCGGGCCAGCTTTTCCGGACCTTCTTCATCTAAAATCTGCTTGGTTCCTCTTAGCTTCGCAATCTCTTCCGCCTTGATTTTAGGGAAGATGGGAACGTCAAATTCCGGCTTTTCTCCTCTATTTCCATTGACATATTTATTGCCCAAGTACTGAAGTACCTTCAATTCTTTGTTCTCACGAGTTCCAATATTGAACAGTTCCGAGTGGTTGCCGATGAAGCCGGTATTGCAATTACCCTTTCGGAATTCCTCATGGTTGAGAACGTTAATGAGGAAGTCAATATTGGTTTTGACCCCTTGAATCGTCGTCTCCCGAAGAACGCGGATAGCCTTGTTGGTAGCTCCTTCAAATGTTCTTGCCCAGGATGTAACCTTTACCAGAAGGCTGTCATAGTAAGGAGATATGTTTGCACCGGTAAAGCCGTTTCCCCCGTCCAATCGTATGCCGAATCCGGAAGCACTCCTGTACATGCTGATAACCCCCGTGTCGGGAGCAAAGCCGTTGAGCGGATCCTCCGTTGTAATTCTGCATTGAATGGCATATCCGTTTGTGGTGATGGAATCTTGACCTTTTATATCGATCTCATCGGAATCCAAGGTGTAACCTTGCGCCACCATAATCTGTGACTGGACAATATCCACGCCTGTGACCATTTCCGTTACCGTATGCTCCACCTGGATTCTTGGGTTCATTTCGATGAAGTAGTGTTTTCCATCCTTGTCCAGTAAGAACTCAACCGTACCTGCATTCCTATAGTTAACAGCACCGGCAATCTTAAGGGCATCTGCACAGATTGCCTGCCTCTGTTCTTCCGTTAAACTGAGAGACGGCGCAAATTCAACGATTTTTTGATATCTTCTCTGGATGGAGCAGTCTCTTTCAAAGAGGTGGACGATGTTCCCATGTTTGTCTCCCAAAATCTGCACTTCAATGTGCTTCGGCTGATCCAAGTATTTCTCAATGAATATATCATCAATGCCGAAGGCTTTTTTCGCTTCGCTTCTTGCACTTTGGAACTCTTCTATGAGGCGCTCCGGTGTGTGAACGATTCGCATACCTCTTCCGCCGCCGCCGGCAGCTGCTTTGAGCATCACCGGATAGCCTGCCTTCTTGGCAAACGCCTTGGCTTCTTCCTCCGACTTAATGGCTTCTTCCACACCGGGAATAGTGGGCACACCCACCTTCTGAGCAACCAACTTGGATTTGATCTTATCTCCCAAATGATCCATCATCTCCGGGGTGGGACCGATGAACTCAATGCCCGCTTCTTCACAAGCAGCAGCAAACTCAACGTTTTCCGCAAGGAAACCGTATCCCGGGTGAATGGCATCCACGCCCTTTGCCAAAGCCAGTTCAATGATTTCATCGATAGCCAAATATGCGGCAACCGGGCCTTTTCCCTTTCCTATCTGATAAGACTCATCTGCCTTTGTTCGAAACAATGTGTTCTTATCTTCTTCGGAATAAATAGCAACACTTCTGATTCCCAGCTCCTTACAAGCACGAAACACACGTATTGCGATTTCTCCACGGTTTGCAACCAGTACTCTCTTAAACTTTTTGATGCTTTTCAATATCTTTCCTGCCTTTCTTTAAATTATTGTTTCAAATAATAACACAATAATTTTTATTATTCAATATTGATATATTTATCACAGAATTCCTTGATTTTCAGCCAATATTCATCCCTTGCATCCCAAGCTGCCATGCAGTGAGAAGAGCCTTCCACCACCAGTTTTTCTCTTGGTGCATTGCCGGCATCATACAATTTTTCCATCATGGAAATGGGCACATCCGTATCTCCCGTACAGTGAATAAACAGGACCGGAATCTTGCAATGATGCATTTGCTTCACACCGTCCCCATCCCCCATGAGGGAGTAACCTGCTCTCCTTTTCGTCACGATACTTGCCAGGCGCAAAAAGGGAAAAGAGGGAAGATGATAGCGACGATTCAATTGATGTCTGAGCACATCCTTAATGGAAGAATAGCCACTGTCAGAAACAATGCCCTTTACATTGGTAGGAAGCTCTTCTCCACCGACAAAGACCATGGTAGAGGCTCCCATGGAAAATCCAAATAATAGAATGGACCTACAGGAGAAATGGTCGTTCAGATATTGAATCCATTCCCTAATATCTAGGCGGTCATGCCACCCCATTCCAATGTACTCTCCCTGACTTTCTCCGTGTCCTCTGGCATCCACCAGAAGGACGCTGAAACCCAATGCGTGAAACCCTTGGCCAATATGTGACATGTTTCTCCCCCAGGATTGATATTTATGCTGGATAATGACCCACTTTTCCGTGTCTGCCGTCACCGCCGTCCCATGCAAAAAAGCCCCGTCAAAAGACTGGATATACAGATCTTCCGAAGGTACGCCGTCAATCCAACTCCTGTCCTTTTCCAACTCCAATAGATGCTCTTCCTGATATTTTTCTTCATGGGCTCTGATGGCAAGGTTGTAAAAATAGTTGCCAACAAAGTAACCCCCACCAATGACAATCAATAAAAGCAAGATCAATTGCGGCATGGGCTTCTCCTTTCTATTCTGTCAAACGGTAACTTTCCAGAGTCAGGTCCTTGATTAAATCATCGGGCACATCCCACTGGAGATAAACGCTGTTCCAGTGCCACTTATTCATGTGATACCCGGGAAGAATCCCTTCAAAACTATCTCTTAAAAAACCGGATTCTATCGGGTCGCACTTCAGGTTTACAAAGTGCTTCCCATCCTTTTCCATGATGGCGGCAAACCACTTCCTTGATTCTTTGTGACGTGCAATATACGTCTGAAAATCCTTTTCAAAGGGTTGGTCTATAATGGAATTATCTAGGGATTGGCAGAAGGCAATATACTCATCTCTATCCATGATGATTCTCCTTATTCTATCATTAGGTTAACAGAAATGCCTATTTTTCTCAATAAAAAGAGCTGTCTCAAAGAAACTCTGAAACAGCTCATGGTATGCTCATTAGTCTACTCTTCTTCGTCCGCTTTGTTATTTAAGGGTTTATTCAAGCAGTCACACCAGGGTTCTTTTTTCTCAGTATCTTCACCTTTGGTGCCCTTCCCTCCACAGGAAGCCATTCCAAACGCCAACATCAAAGCAAGAATTACTGCAAATACTTTCTTCACTCCGCCATCACCTTCTTGATGTCGTCCTCCAACTTACTTGGAGTCTGCTCCGGCTCAAATCTTTCTCGAACTTTCCCATCCTTATCTACTAAGAACTTGGTAAAGTTCCACTTGATATCCGGACTCTCCTTATAGTTCTTATTCATCTTCTTGTATAAAGGAATCATAACCAAAGGTGTGTCCGATGAAGGATCAAATCCGATTTCGTTTTTTAGATGCACAAACAAGGGGTCCGCATCATCCCCATTCACATCGATCTTCCCGAAAATGGGAAATGTTACCCCATACTCCTTGTGATATCGATCTACAATAACATCAATTTCATCCGGCTCCTGTGCCATAAACTGATTGCACGGAAATGCAAGTATTTCCAAACCACTGTCTTTATAGTCGTTATAAAGGCGTTCCAAGCCCATCAACTGTTTGGTATAGCCACAAAAACTGGCGGTATTAACGATTAGGAGGGTCTTCCCTTTATAGTCACTTAGCGCCTTGGTAGCTCCGTCAGCAGTCCTTACTTCAAAATCATGTACACTCATTGTTCCACTCCTTTCAATCATATAACTTACAAATATTTTACCTGTTTTTCTTATTCTGAAACACCGGATAGTCATCCTGAGAAAGTACTATACCATTCTGTCGCTTTTGTAGAGCTACTATTATCTCTTCAAACTTCTCCCTCGTCACTGTATATCTCGACATGGTGATGGCGGCGGCAATCATAAACAGTGCCGCAACTAAGGTCATGGTATTTTCAATCCATAGTTCAGCGGTAGGTGTCTGTACGGTAGCATCCCCGTCGAAGCCCGCCAACTTTAGCATGGCGCCCAATAACTGTAGGCTGATTGCAGCAGATAAAGATTCTACCAGTGACTGCATGGATGCAATGATGCCCGATCGTCTTTTTCCGTTGTAAAGCTCATCTACTTCGCAAACATCGTAGATCATGGCAGGCATCAATTGCCAATAAGCGGTGTTTACACAGGAATATACAACAAAATAACTGATAAGTCCAATCCAGGAATCGATACCCGAGATTTTGGCATATATTATCAAAGCCGCTGAAATCAAAGCAAAGTAGATAAATGTCTTCCGCTTATCGAACCTTCTGCTCACAGCACTGATGACAGGTGTGAAGAGGATCCCTCCCGCGAGCAAGGTGATAAGTGCTAAGGTAATTTCCGTCCCTGTCATTCCCATATTGTATGTCATAAAGTAGATTCTGTTGGCACTGGAAATCGTATTTGCACACAAGTAAATCAAACCGGTTGCCAAAAGCCACTGCAGGGGCTTTAGTTTCAGGACCTGCCAGTACTCTTGAAACATCCCGCCTATGCTAATCCCTTCCTGTTTCATAGAGGGATTGACCTTGGATTTCATGGCTAAAACTGTAATAACCAAGGTCGCCAAGGTGACAAGGCCAATGATAGAGCCCATGATTTTCCAGCCTTCTTCCACAGTATTGCCTATATCCATGAGAAGTTCGACAATGGCAGTGGGAAGAACCATCCCCAAGCTCATCCCCACGACATTGAAGATATAGGCATAGGCTCTCACAGATGTCCTTTCATTGTAATCACCGGTAATCTCAGAACCCAAAGCCAGGTAGGGGTTAAAAAAAGCACTGAAAGCTGTCCAGAATACAATGACCATGATGGAATAATACAGAATCTCAAGTCCCTCACTCCCATCCATGGTATTGAACAATAGGTAATTAGACAAGGCAAGAGGAAAGGCAGCACAAAAAATAAAGGGGAGCCTCTTACCGAATCTCCCCCAAGTGTGGTCGCTGATATAACCGATGACCGGACTCCATATGGTGTTCCAGATAGCACCCGCAGCCGTGATGGTACCTGCTATGAAGGGATCAATTCCCACCACTGTTGTAAGGAAGAAGAGCAGATATGTGGAGACCAGTGTGTACGACCCCGCATCTCCGATGGAGGCAACAGCATAGCCAATTTTATCTCTCATTGTCAGTTTTTCGCTGATGATTCATTCCCCCTTCATATCCACTGCGTTGGTTGTCTTCCCATCCAAAATAGAAACCGAAAGACGTACGGAGTCTTGGATGGCATCCACAATGTCATCTTCCTCCACCCCCAAAGGGACACACCCTAAGGATTTGTCAATAAACAATTCCGAACACTGTAACTGAGCAAACTTCCCTAGATGAAGTCCACCTTCTATACCGCGCTTTTGATCCTTTTTCATCTTATTGTTTCCGTACAGTGAGAAGAGCCATTTGGGAATGAAGAATATTTTCCTGTCCGGTACACCCATGGCCGTATGCACAATGGGAAGGAACTCCTTCCAGTTCATATTATACCATCCAATGGGCCATGCCTTTCCACCCTTTGATCTTTCCAAGGCACCGGCTATCGCCTGTCCCACTTGTTTCACCGTGACCATGGTCGTTCCGCCTTTGGGAAAATATGTCCTTCCCTTCATGTTTCGCAGCATTTCCACAAAGAACACCCACACCGGTTTACGCCCCGGTTGAGTACCGAAGATGTAGGGTAATTCCAAAACCGAAACATCAAAATCATCATCGGCAAAGGACAGGGCAATCTCTTCCTGGACCAAACGGCTACGAATATACGGATGCCATCTTCTCAAATCCAGTTCCGGTCTTTCCTTTGCAAAGTATGAGAAGTACGACCCACAGATTACCGCGTGCTTTATTCCCACTCCCTTTGCTATGGTCAGCAACCTTTCCAAAGGCACATTGTTATACTTATGAAAAAGATTGTAGATGGGAGGCGAAGCCTCGATTCGTTCATCAATACCTGCCACAAAAACAAAGCCTTCGCAACCCTGCATGGACGCACTGATTTCTTCATCGGACAGTTCCATGTAATTGCCCAAGCGTATTTCCATCTCCTTGGGAAGAGATGCCCCTTGGGGGATAGGCGGCAACGCAATGGTTGAAACCTCATGGCCCCTTGCAATCAATTGCGTTGCAGCTTGGCTTCCCAGAAGGCCTGTCCCACCAATCATCCATACTTTCATTGTTTGCCTCGCTTAAAATCCCGATGTTTCCGGCTTTACTTTGAACATATCTGTTGTTTGCCTATAAAACGGATCGTCGTAGTATGCCTTGAATCGCACATAATAGTCGTAAAAAATCTTGCTGCCCATGACGTCGTACAATTGCTTCAGCAGCGTTACATGGCAACCGTGGGCGTAGCTGCTGGTATATCTCGTCTTTTCATTTGAAGTAAATTGTCTTAGGTCATAAGAGCTATAGCCGTAAAAGTCATAATAGGGCAACATTGCTTCCATAGAAGCAACGCACTTGTCGAATGCGGTCTTAGCGACGGACCGAGTGGCACTGGTGCCGCCCAGCTGTGTCCAATCATAAAGCCCTAAAGTTGCATACAGATTTCCATTGAGAATATAGACCTGCGGATTCACAATGGCTTCCTCTGAAACTGCGTAATTTGCATACTTGGCCAAGGTGGGATCCAGTATTGAAAAACGTTTTAAGGTACCCATCGTACCGTTTTGTTTGGAAGTATCCGCAGAAGTATTCATCTTCACCATGAAGTTGAGACATCTCTGCCCGGCCTTGTTATACTTTTCATTGTTTGTCAGGTAGTAAGCTCTTCCCAATACACTAAGTACTTGACCCTGGGTCATACCGCTGACATGCCCCGGAAGAAGTGTGGTGGACAGGAATTGATTTTTTACTTGGGACCGATAGGATCCATCGGCCTCCATATTTGCTACCAACCAGTCGGCAGTGTGAATAAATTTATCATAATTCTCTCCGGAAGGATTGTTTTTCCATGCGGGATCATACAACCTGAGTGCATACTGGGAAATGGTAGTCGCATTGTAATACCATGTCTTTCCGCCGTCGGTGCTAATTAACAGCACTCCATTGTTATCCATTTTTCTGTTGTAGTTATTCATTGTCATAGGTCCGGAGTACTCATAAAAACCCGTTGCAGAATACGTAAAGCCTGGATCTCCGATGCGATGAATGTAACCGGTTTTTTTGTCATTGTTTTCTATGCGACCTTGCTTAACCAGGCTTTCCGGAACGATCATCATTGCTTTTCCACCTGCCGGTTTATTCACAAAGACGCCTTCCCCTTTGACAGTTTGCTTATAGTTGGCTTTATCCTGAGGAACAAAGTAAATATAATGCCATCCCGTACTCAACTTGGTCAAATCGATGGTATACTTCCACGTTCCTGCATAACTACTGATTCCGGAATAATACTTATCGTCAATGGCGATGGACAATCTCTTCGTGTTGCTATTTTTTATGGTACCGGTCAATGTAATTGTTGACTTTGAGGTCAGCTGCAAAGGTGTGGTAACCGTGGAATAAATGTTGGCTTTGGGAATGGTCTTCACGATGACAGTACAACGAATATCTCTGCCGTTTGGCGTGCGGCCGCTGATCAGTGCCGTTCCCGGTGAAATACCTCTTACAATACCGCTGCTGTTGACAGTTGCGACTTTGCTATTGTGGGATCTCCATCTCGTCCATGAGGAAAGGGATCCGGTAGGATATTTCAAAGTCAATTGAAAAGTCTGCCCTACCGCAATGGTAGCAGAAGTCTTGTTGATGGTTGGGGTGTATGTATTGAACTTTGTGCTCTTAATGGTCACACCAACCACGCTCATACTGGGGTTGGAAGGAATTATAGTGCCCTTATCATCTTTCTTATACCCTACGACGATATAGGAGTAATTCACATTTCTGCTTACATTTCTATCAATATAGTAGGTCTTCCAAGTTGCTGCTCTGGTGTAATCCACATAGGCCCCGGACCCGGTCTTCTTTAAGATCATATATCCGTCGATATCCGCACCTAACTTTACACAGTCGTTCCATTCCAACATCAGGGAACCATCTGCCCTTGCAGTAAGGCGAAAATTGTACGGTCGAGCAACAGAAGGGAGACGAAGCTTTTCATAGACAGCTTCCCTAAAATTAGTAGAATTTCCGCCAAAAACAAAGGACTTGGAACTCTTTTCCCCATCAGTCAAATTAGTCTTAACCGTCACTGTACACTTAATATCTCGACCGTTGGGTGTCTTACCGATTATCGCAACTGTTCCCGGAGATATGGCTGTAACCAAGCCCGTGCTGTTGACCGTAGCGATACTCGTGTTCTCCGATCTCCACCTTGTCCATGTAGAAACGGAATTAGAAGGGTAAGCTAACGAGAGCTGCAGCTTCTGTCCTACTATTACAGTAGCGGAAGTTCTATTGATTGTAGGTGTATATCCGTTGTATTTCAAACTGTTTGCCGTTACGCCTACAACCGTGGGACTGGCATTGGATACCGTGAGGTTTCCATTTTCATCAATTTTGTATCCCAGGACCATATAGGAATACAGTATGTTCTTCTCCACACGGAAATCAGCATGGTTAAACTTGCCGCTTCCTCTTTTTACAATCTCTTTAAATTCGCCCTTATTTCCGGTTCTCTTCAGCAGAATATATCCGTCGATATCCGCTCCCAAGCTTACACAATCTGTCCAGTCCAAATAAATGGAACCATCGATCCTGGCAGTCAGTCGCAAGCGATCAGGTTTTGCAATGGAAGAGAGTCTACTGTCTTCGTAAACAGGAGAATTGAAGATGGCATCATAGCCGCCTAGGTTAAGGGTGTTTGTGGTATTCTCAGCTGTAACAGCTTGATCAGCCACTTCCTGCGACCCGTCAGTCTGCGTTGGTTCCGGAGCTGATGGCTCTGTTGCACCGTAGTGAATCTCATAACTGGCAATCGCTGCCGGACTTCCGCTGTCTTTCACGACAATGGTAGCTGCACCTTCACTGCCAGTAGAGGCAGGAGTTCCGGAAATAATGCCGGTATTCTCATTGATAGTGATTCCCTCCGGCAGACCCTCCGAACTGTACTGATATGGTGCGATTCCGCCGGTTACATACTTGGAAACATCGATTTCTTCAATGGCCTTTCCAACCGTCATTGTCGGAATATCCAATGTCGTTTCCTCATCAGGAATCAAAGACAAACCTTCCATGTTATCCGTAGATTCCGTCCCGGCAAAAACAGGAACCTGAAAGATTCCTGCAACCATCACCACGAAAAGGATCATACAAACCGCTTTTCTTCTCATTTTCTCATTCCCTCTCTTTTCCTTACTTACTCTTCCTCAATCATAAAGAGTGCATCCAACATGCGCTTATGTTCCGCTTTTATGTCCATTTCACCTTTTTTGTTGCACCAAACCATGGCAATCCCTACCGCCGCATAGACAATGCAATCTACCAACACCTCAGCAGAGGTTGTATTTTTTATTTGCCCCGCCTCCTGTGCCTTTTCTATGAATGAAATGTACACAGACCGCATAGCAATCTCATCAGGATTCATCAGATGGAGTCCCCGATCGATACTGCGTTTTAGTATTTGACCAAAGACCTCCGGTCCTGCTGCCATATTGTGATCCAAATAGATATTGAAGACATGGTAGAACTGCTCCAAGTAATCATTGCTGCCAATAAGGGGAATGATTCCTTCCATTGCCAGACTATCGGTAGAAAGAAAATAATTATCCAAAACTTCGGCCTTCGTGTCGAAGTGATAATAAAATGCTCCCCTTGTCAAACCGGTAACCGCACAAATATCCGATACTGTGACATCCTCGTATCCTCGCTCTTTGAATAGTTCAATCGCGTTTTCTACAATCCTCATTTTAGTGCCGGTGTTGTTTTTCTCTGTCATAATTTTCTCCATTTCCAAAAACTTACTTCAATTTTAACATAACAGGTAATAAAATCCAACGTGATAAATTTTGTGAAACTATTGACAAGTGCTATACACGTGTATAGAATATATGAATAAACGTATAATCGTCGTTGAAAAGGAGGATTCACCATGACCACTCTATTTGACAGGACAAAAATTAGTAACATGAAGTTAAAGAACCGTATTTTCATGTCTCCCATGGGTACCGGAACCGATCCGGACGGAGGCTTCTCTGAACAGTCCCGAGAGTACTACACCGATCGGGCAAAAGGCGGCTTTGGTCTCATCAATCTGGGAGCAACGACTTGCACCATGAAGTACGAGCCCAAGCCATGTAACGTACTGGATAGTCAACCAATGGTAGAGCGTCTGCAAAGAGTAGTGGAATCTTGCCACGCCTATGGCGCAAAAGTTTCCCTCCAGATCAGTGCCGGCATAGGTAGAATGGCGTTCTCCGAAAGAGGTACCCCACCATATGCTGCAAGTGCCGTACCGGGTACCTATTTCCCGGATCAACTGTGCATTCCCCTATCCATCGAACAAATTCACGACATTGAAGAAAGCTTCGGCAATACTGCCATGTGGGCCAAGGCTGCCGGCTGTGATGCCATCATGGTGCAGGGCTACGGCGGATACCTCATCGACCAGTTCATGTGTCCACTTTGGAACAACCGAGAAGATGAGTACGGCGGAAGCTTGGAAAATCGCATGCGCTTCCCACTGAACTTGGTAAAGCAAGTGAAGGCAAAGTGTGGCGATGACTTCCCCATTCTCTTCAAGTTCACAGCAATGCATCATATTGAAGGCGGTCGAACCTTAGATGAAGGAATTGAAATTGCTAAAATGCTGGAAGCTGCAGGCGTTCATGAGCTTCACGTAGACCAGGGATGCTTCGAAGTATGGTACAAACCCATCCCCACCGTTTATGATGACTTTGGAACCAAGGTAGAAATCGCATCAAAGATTAAGGAAGTAGTCAACATCCCCGTTTCCTGTGACGGAAAACTGGATGACCCCAATGTAGCAATGAAGGCCATTGCCGACGGAAAAGTGGATTATGTTTCCTTGGGTAAACAGTCCATCGCCGACCCTGCTTGGCCAAACAAAGTCAAAGCCGGAAAGTTCGATGATGTCTGCGCATGTATCGGATGTAACGACTGTCTCTTAGGCATCCTAAAGGGAAGACTGGTGCAATGCGCCGTCAATCCTCATGTAGGTTTTGAAAACTTTACACAGATGAATCCGAAAAACAGTCCGGATCAAAAGGTTCTCATTATTGGTGGCGGTATCGGTGGTATGGAATATGCCATGACAGCTGCGGAAAGAGGCTACACCGTAACCATCTGGGAAAAAGAAACCAAGCTGGGAGGCTTAGGTCTGGCAGCAGCGGCACCTTTCATGAAGAAATCCGTGCAAAACTATGTAGCCTACTTGAACAATCAAGTGAGAAAATACGGAGATAAGATCAATGTAGTTCTCAACAAGGAAGCAACCCTTGCAGCCGTACAGGCATTTGCACCGGACAAGATCATTGTTGCTACCGGTTCATGCCCCATCCTTCCGCCCATTGACGGATTGAAGGACAACCCCAAGATGGGATCGGCAACGGACTATCTTCTCGGTAAATATCCGGTTGATGGTAAGGTCCTCGTTGTGGGAGCAGGCTTGGTAGGCTGTGAAACCGCTTTGGAGCTGGAGCACAACGGTTGTGAAGTAACCTTAGTTGAAAAGTTGAGCAAAATCGTCGCCAAGGACGAGATCAATGCCAACAACGAAATGAAACTGGCACAACTGCTACAGGATTCTTCCATCGACATGCACTTCGACACAACAGTGAAGAGTTTCTCAGAGGATGAAGTGAGTTTAGAAAAGGATGGCAAGGACTTCAAGCTTCCCTATGACTATGTCCTAATGGCTGTGGGAACTAAGGCAAACGATGCCCTTTCAGAAGAACTCTACGATTACTTTGACGATGTCTGTGTCGTTGGTGATGCAAACAGACCCGGCAGGATTATGGATGCCGTACATCAAGGATATGCGGCAGCAAACAACATGTTATAAACACATTTAACACCTTAAAACAAGGGGCTGATTCAAGTAAAATTTGAATCAGTCTCTTGTTTTTATTTGTTCCGACGAATTCCCCTCTTCTCCTATGCTATAATAGAAACAGATAAGTTATTGTGAAAAAAGGAGAAAACTATGAAGCCTCTCACCATTATCAAAGAACGCCTCTCAGGTCTACTGACCGGCATCGGTCGCTACCCCTTAACCACAGCCTTCCTAGTGGCCGCCTTTGTTGTCATGATATTCCACATTCGAGGCAATAACGAGATGCTTCTTCTGTATTATGCCCTACTCGTCGGAGCTCTTGTTGCATCTTGTGCCCAGGCTGCTTACGAGTGTTTCTTTCAGCATTCCGGCCAACGCATAATTCTCATGGGGGTAGCCCTAGTTCTCACAGTTCCCTATTACCTATGGCTGCGCACTTTCGACCCTATGTCTGCAAGGCTGTCCATCGTCGGGGCAGTAATTCTCGCCGCACTTCTTCTCCTGTACATATTGATTCCTGCCCTTGACCGCCGCGTCCGCTTTAACGACTCCTTTACCCAGGCATTCAAGGCAATTTTCTTGGCCATTTTGTTTACTGCCATCCTATTTGCAGGAACCGCATTGATTCTTACCGCTTTTGATCGTCTGCTCTTCCCCATAGATTCCAACTTATATGGGTATGTAGCGAACTTCATTTTTACCCTCTTCGCTCCTCTGCTTTTCCTGTCACAAACACCGAACCCAGTCCAGCCGGGGATGCAGAGCAATATCGGTACTCACTATGAAATTGCATCGGAACCTCCTCGTTTCTGGGAGATTCTCCTCTCATATATCATCATTCCTCTCATCGGCGTCTTCACCATCATCCTGTTAGCCTACATATTGCTAAACCTGCGACGTGACTTTTGGTCGGACAACTTGATGGAACCCATGCTCATTGCATACTCTGCATTAGGCCTTCTTGTCTTTGTCTTAGCGGGAAGAGTAGAAAATCGCTTTGCCGATGTCTACCAAATGGTTTTTCCCAAAGTGTTGATTCCCTTGGTCGTTTTCCAACTGATTGCATCAGCCATGAAAATCCCCGAAATCGGTTTGACCTATGGTCGCTATTTCGTCCTGCTTTACGGTGCTTTTGCCGTTATTGCCGGCATCTTAGGAAGTATCTTCATCTCAAGGAAGAACCACTGGATTGCTGCAATACTCATTGTTTTCATGCTGGTTTCCGTCATTCCACCTGTGGATGCCTTTTCCGTCAGTGGACGTAGCCAGGCCCAACGTCTTACTACCACCTTGGAGAACAATGCAATGTTGACAGGTGAGAGCAAGCTTCAGCCAAATGCCGATGTGAGTGAAGTCGACCAAAAGACCATCACCGATGCCATGGACCGGCTACAACAGATGGGCTTATTGGAGAAGATCCCTTACCTGCCCGATGGATACAAGCATTCAGAGGACTTCGCCAAGACCTTTGGCTTTGAACCTATGTACACACAGGCAACGGAGGGTGACTGGGTCTATGTGAGCCGTGCACCGGGTGGACGATTGGATCTCACCGGCTATCAGTGGATGATCAACTCCGTTCGATTCGATTCTCACGATCCCAATGCAACACAGGGGCTGGGTGAATACACCATAGACGATAAAACGTATCGATTGGAGTGGCGCTTTGACGAGAAAAACCAACCCTTGGTTCTTCTGGATTCTACGGGCAAAGTTCTTGTGAGCATGGAGATGACCGCAATTATAGAACACCTGGAGAAAAACGGAAGTGGTGGAAAGGAAGTCCCGGTAGACCAGCTGTTTTACACCGTGGATAAAGACGGCGCCACATTGGGTATCTTCCCAATAGAAGGAAACGTAGACCTCACAGGGTCTACGCCACAATACAGTTTCTCTACGGATATCTTTATCAAGATCGAACAAGCACCTGCTTGGTAGCGGGCTTCAACGCCATGGTGCCGCCGCCCTGACTGATAACCTGTAATGCCATTTCCGGGTTGGTGACCACCGATCCGGCTAACAAGGTGATATTATATTTCTTCAGAATCTCCGGGCAAAGTGGTGTGGACGGTCCCACAAGACAGACCTCCCTCGCACTGTGCAAATGGGATGTCACTTCATCAAAGGTGTGATTGATGATGCTGGTAGCGGTCAAAACCACTACATCACACTTGGGAAGATACATGGGAATGGTGGATGAATCGTAATATTCACTGCCCGGCGGTACATTTTGTTCAAATACATAAATGTGATCCGTCATGGCCTTGACCTTCATCAAGATCGGCGGGAAGGCCCCTACCATTCCGAAGGTTTCCGACTTCTCAAGGGAAAAGGCATCCAGTACATTTCCACTATCCCAAGTTCTCTTTCCATCGTTTAAAATGCCATTGATGGTGGCAAGCCCCAATGCAGCCCGCAATCTATCCCTGTCCGCTAGCCAAGGGATGACATCCCCTGCCTTCCTTCCAATAAGCCTTCCTGCATCATCCAAAATGCCACAGCCATCTCCCATTTCCATGCGAAAAGTATAGGCAAGACCGCAGGAATTGCCCTCGAAAAGCACCCCTGTGTATCCCAGTCCGGCACGGACATCCTGTATTCTCTTGTCTCCTCCAAGCTCTAACGCTCGTTGCATTAAATCGTTGGTAATCATGAATATAGGATATCATAAAGATGATTTACATCCAATATAATATATTTCATTCGCCATAACGTTTATTATAATTGACATTTTGAGTCATTTCGTTCATAATAGTAGATATTATGAAAGGTAATTGTTATGAGTAATCGAAAAGTTGTTTTACTTCCGGAAACGGAAGAGATTTTGAAGACAATGGGGGAACAAATTAAAATGGCAAGATTGCGCCGTAAATTAACGGTTGAACTTGTTTCAGAGCGCGCCTCCATCAGTAGAGCCACTCTATGGGCAATCGAAAACGGCTCTCCTTCAGTGGCGATTGGGATGTATGCCGCAGTTCTTCATGCATTGAATCGTTTGGATAGAGACTTGCTTCTTGTAGCAAAAGACGATGAACTTGGGCGTAAATTACAGGATCTGGATTTGTCAGTACCAAAGAGAGCTCCGAAAAAGAAAGCGTAAATGATTATGGCAAATGCTCAAAAAACAATATTTGTATATAGCGATTGGGATGCTGATAGCCATCCAAAACTCATGGGACAGCTCTATGTTGATATCGTACGAGGCAAGGAGTTCTTCTCATTTGCGTACGATAAATCATGGCTCATGCGTTTTTCCGGTACAACTCCACTGGATCCGGATCTGTCTCTCTATGAAGGTCGACAATATGCTTCCCAGGGAAAAGAGCTCTTTGGCTTATTTTCTGACTCCTGTCCGGATCGTTGGGGACGCCTTCTAATGAAACGACGGGAATCCTCTGTAGCTAAACAGGAAAATCGTAAACCAAAAGTATTACACGAAAGTAATTTTTTGCTAGGAGTCTATGATAGAGCCAGAATGGGTGCTATCCGCTTTTCCCTCGAGGAAGGTGGTCCTTTTCTTGCAGAGGACACGGAATTATCTACCCCACCTTGGACAACCCTCCGAACTCTTGAAAATGCATCAAGAGCCTTTGAGAATGATGAAGATGACCGGGATGATAGATGGTTGAGACAGCTCATGGCTCCCGGCTCTTCTCTTGGTGGTGCAAGACCAAAAGCCTCAGTATTGGCACCCGATGATTCATTGTGGATTGCTAAATTTCCTTCAAAACATGATGAATGGGATTCCGGTGCATGGGAAATGGTTGTACACGATCTTGCTGTTCAATGTGGGCTAAATGTACCCCAAGCCAAGCTTGAACGTTTCTCTAAAATAGGAAGCACGTTCATCATCAAGCGGTTTGATAGAAACAAAAAAAGAAGAATCCACTCTGCCTCAGCTATGACACTACTGGGAAAAACGGATGGAACGTCAGGAGAGGATGGTACAAGCTACCTTGATATGGTCTCTTTTTTGAAATCCAACGGGTCTTCTCCCAAAAAAGACATTTTGGAACTTTGGAAGAGAATCGTATTTTCTATTGCTGTTTCCAACACAGATGATCACTTGAGAAATCACGCATTTATCTTAGAACCCCAGGGCTGGAGTATATCTCCCATGTACGATGTAAACCCAAACATCTACGGAGATACGCTGTCATTGAATATCACATCCCAAGACAATCAAATGCGCTTTTCTGTAGCTGCGGCAGCTGCTAAGCACTTTGATATCACAAAGCAACAGGCAAATGAGATAATTGAGGAAATCCGAACAATAGTCGATTCCCAATGGCAATCCATTGCTCGGTTTTATGATATAAGTCGAAATGCCATAAAACATATGGAACCGGCGTTTAACATGAACTTGAAATCATAACCACCAGTTGAACTGGTGGTTATGATTCACGAGCTTATGCTTTGTAAACGATCTTTCCATCCATCATTGTCATTAAAATAGTCGTATCTTTCAACTCACTACCGGTACACTTAAATATATCTTTGTCGGCAACTGCAATGTCAGCTAGTTTGCCCTTTTCCAAAGTACCAATGTCATTTGCTCTATGATAAGCATTTGCAGCACCTGCCGTATAAGCGATCAAAGCTTCTTTCAACGAGATTGCTTCGTGAGGATTTACAGACGACTCCGTTCCATCCGGATTCTTTCGATAAACGGCTGCATAAAGCGATAGAAAAGGATTGAATCCTACAACCGGATAATCACTTCCGAATGCTAGTTTTCCACCGGCATCCAATATGGATTGGAATGGCCATTCATATTGACTTCTTTCCTCTCCTATTCTGACTATTTTCTCAAATTGATCCAATGTTAAATGTTCCGGCTGTAATGAAGGAACTACACCTAATTCTCCAAACCTGGGAATATCAAGCGGATCTATGCTTTCAATGTGTTCAATCGTGTTAATAAGGGAAACACCTTTATTTTTTTCATTAGACAATTCATATGCATCTAAAGCCATTCTTACGGCCCCATCGCCGATACAATGCAGCCTCACATCAAGACCCGCTCCATTAGCTGCCAATATGGATTTCTCGAGTTTTTCTTTTGAAATAAGTGGAAGTCCGGACCCATGCTCTTCGGGAAGATCAGAATATGGTGCCAGCATATATGCTGTGTAAGTTGAAGTCACACCATCAATAAAACCCTTTACACCATTGAGCCTCAATTTCTCTGAGAAGTATTCCTTCTGTAATTCTTTTGCTACAGAAAAGTCTTCATATCCTTCAAGCTTCGTGTAAAAGTGCATCCTGGCAATCAATTCTCCATCCTGCTCCATTTCTTTTACGATTTGATATTTTGCCATACTCTGCTCGTCATAATCGTCAGCGGACATATCGCTAATGGCCGTGATACCATATTTTGAAATATCAGCCAGAAAATCTCTATGGATTTTTTTCATCACTTCTTTATCAAAATCCAGCACTTTTGCCATAGCGGGAATAAATGCCTCAGGTTCAAAGAGCAATCCATTCATTTCACCATTGTCGTACTTTCCAATCTCTCCATTTTCCAGTTCCATGTCCGTGGTTATTCCTGATTCTTCTAAAGCTAGGCTGTTCATCCAAAAAGTATGAACATCCGCAGCTATTAGATAAACCGGTTTATCCGGGAAGGCTTCATCTAAAGATTTCTTTGAAGGTAATGGTTGATCCCCCCAAAAAGCCGGAAACCAGCCAATTCCAATCAGTCTTTTTTCGTCAGGATGATTCTGTGCAAACCTTTTCATAATATCCACACAGTTTTCTTCCGATGTTGACTCGGAGATTTCAGTACACATATGGTCACTGGAAGAGATGGCTCCTACAAAGTAGTGATCATGGGCATCGATAAAACCGGGCAATATCGTTTTATCATCAAAGTCATAGACTTCCGTGTGTTCCCCAATGTACTTCTCTAAATCTATGCTTTCTTCCTCTTTTACTACATCTACAATTCGATTTCCGGATACCACTACACTACCGGAGAAGGGATCTTCCCCGGTAGAGCAAAATATGGACTTACTTTTTAGTATAAAATCTGCTTTGTTCATCTTCTCACTCCATTACACAAATACGACCCCGACGACCAAAAATGCAATGGCAGCAAGAATTGCCGATCCCAAGACATAAGGTGCGACTGCTTTTATCTGTGTCATATTGGATACCTCGGTGCCGGCGGAAGTCATAAATACCGCATCGGAGTAGAAACAGAACTTACTTCCGAAGGCAACACCGGACATGATGGCAGCGACTATGATTGCAGGATCAATTCCCATAGTAGTTGCAAGAGGCACGAATATTGGCATTGTTATCAATATCAGTACCCAAAAACTTGCCGCTGCAAAAGATACCGCAGCTACAATCAAGAATGCCAAAGCCGGTAGCAGTGTAGGTGGAATAGTCTTTGTCATTCCACCAATGAGATAAGTGGAAAATCCCATTGCGTCATTTCCTGCACCTAAAATATAAGCAAAACAGATTACTACAGCCAAAGGAGCCATGGACGCAATTCCTGAGAAGAGATTTTCTACAAAGTCTGCAAGGGACATGATTCTCTGTGCGATATAAAGAATAGCTTGTACAATAATTGTTGCTACAAGACCATGAATAACGTCATTATCAAATATCATCATTACAACGATTAAAACAATAATTGGGATGAAGAAGTTAAGAGGCGTAGAAGGCTTAACATCCTGGGAAATCTCCATTTGTACGATGGACTTTCCGGTCTCTTCCTTGACCAGTGTGGGTCCACCACTTTCGACTCTTTGATACGCTTTCTTTATTAACCCTACTTTAGGGATAACTCCCAAAGCTACCAATAAACAAACTGCTATGGAGATCATAGGAAAGAACATATATGGAATCGCTCTTACATAATCCGAGAAGCCTAATCCCTGTTCGGACATGCTACCAATAGCAAAAGCAGCCCAGCTTGTAAAAGGTACCAAAACGCAAATACATGCTCCAATGGAGTTTACGCCATAGGCGAGATGCTCCCTAGGTACACCGTTTTTATCTGTGATACTACGCATAGAAAACGAAACGGCTAAAACGTTAAGGTAGTCGTCAACAAACATGATGATTCCCATAATCCAAGTTAGCAACATGGATTTCTTAGGACCGGTAGCATACTTCGATAGAACGTTTCCGAAACCCATCAACGCACCGGAGGTTTCGAACAATTTAATCATGCCACCAAACCCTAGCAGAAGAATCAATAAGAATTGATATGAGGGATTGGAAATAGCACCATACAGCATTCCAATGTAACCGGTAAAGAAATCCGATTTGTGAACTAAAATAGCACCAATCAAAGACGATGCAAAAATCATCTCCGGCATGCGCTTTGTAATGAGCACACCTACTATAAGTACGGTGATAGGTATGCAAGAAATAATACCGTATTCCATGTTTTACCTCCTTGTCAAGGCATTACAATAATTAATACGGTAATGATATCTGAAAATTCAATATTCATCTATGGGTCCCAACCCCACTCTTTCTAATCCATATGGACCATTGTGGTCCACAGGGATTAGATGAAGTTAATCAATTCCCACCGATTATTGATTCCCAGCTTTTTATATATGTTGATGCAGTGCTTCTTGTATGTATGTGGACTGATGGATAAAACATCACAAATTTTATCGCTGGATACGCCTCCAAACAACAACCCCAGTACTTCTACCTCACGATTGGTCAGGCAGTATTTCTCTATAAAAAAGGATGTATCAAAGTGGGTTTTATTCCTTATTTTCATGTCCCCACCCTTCTGATTCTTCCATTCTTTATAGCATCTGTGTTCCAAATGACTCTGTAGCTGTTCTAAAATAAAGAGATCATCATTGGAAAAATCCCCACTATCCTTATCCCTATACAAGGAAATTACAGCAATAAACTCATTGTTCATTGCGATGCTCATCTGAGCTGAATAGAAGATTTTTCCCGGAATATATATCTCTCTATAGTATGGCTCTCCTTCCCTGCTTCCTTCCGGAAAGAGGTCTGTCTCACGATAAATCATAGACTTTCCGGACATAAATATCCATCTTGTATAATCCTTATCTTCATATTCATCAATGTATCTCTCTAACTCTGATTGCGGTATGCCTATTCCGACAGGATCGGTCAATAGTTTATCTTGTTGAAGAGAAGCCAAATAGAAAGTAGATTTATCATAGGGAACGAGAGAATTTAATAATTTTAGGAAGCTCATCCGCATTACTGAGTAGTCTTCTTCCATATAGATTTTTTCTATGATTTCGTTGAAAACCACGATTTCATGCTTATGCACGATACACACCCCCTTTTGATTCTAATATACCACCGCGTGCCTCAATTGAAAAGGTCTCGGCGGCACAAGAATTACCGACAAGACCTATTCATTATTTTTTTATTCTGTAGCGTTCCATGATGGCTTTATTAGTTGACAAGTCCGGTTCCGCATCCCGGGGTAGTAAGGTCTCATAAGATCTGCCTGCCAAGAAACCTTTCAATTCCTCATTAGCCTCCTGTAGAATGCTATCATCTGACAGAACGTCAAGGGCACTAGACGCCAACACTTTTGCCGCCAATTCTCCAATCTTCTTTCCCAACTCTCCACCGGAAAACTTGGTGACTACCCAGTTATGCCACCCTACATTTGCGGAAGGAGTAAGGGATAAGTTTAGAAAAGCTAAAGGTGCGTGCCAACTGTATTCGGAAGCATCTGTAACAGGTTGGCTACCATATGCCACATCTTCAATATTTCCGGAAAATCCTGTTTCCGGGACGCCCATCGCTTTTTGTACAGCCTTAGCATCCTTTTGATCCACTTCTGAATACTCAGGAACACCGATTTCCCGAAGATTATGATCAATAACCTTCGCCATTCTGAGATTTGGCAACATTTCGTGAGTCGCGGTGATAACTTCTACATCAACCGCTGTCTCAGTTGCTTCAGCTGCCCCTGTTGCACACTTATGAAGTCTGGGAAGAACATCAGCTGCCATCTCTGCATTTTTCATTCTCCCTACACACCATAGTACCGCATATGCAGGAACCACGTTGGGAAAACTGGTGCCTACATCGGGAAAGGCATAGTTGATCGTACTTGCAGCGTCTTCACTCCCGGGTCTTATATGTTCCCGGAGAATTTCAATTGCATGTCCTGCAAGAAGAGCACCATCCATGGCACTTCTTCCCTCCCAAGGGGCGTTTCCATGGGCTGTTCTTCCTCTAAAGTGGTATTTTACATTGAAATATGCATTTGTATCACAGGCAGTACCTCTGTTTAGATGATTAGGGTGCCAATCAAAAAACATATCTACATCTTTAAAGTGTCCATCTTTTGCCATGAAGGGTTTGCCTATGCAAAGTTCTTCTGCAGGTGTACCGAAAACCTTTAGGGTTCCTTTAATTTTATTCTCTTCCATGTAACTCTTTAAAGCACAAGCCGCAAGAACGCCTCCGATTGCCATTAGATTGTGTCCACACCCATGGCCGGGTGCCAATTCCTCAATTGGGTCATTTGTACAGGACTCTTTTTTTTGTGACAATCCGGGAAGAGCATCGTATTCCGAACTGAATCCAAATACCGGTGCACCCTCACCCCAACTGGCAATAAATGCAGTTGGCATCCCGGAAACTCCTTTTTCTACAGTGAAACCATTATCTTCTAATAGCAAGGACACTTTTTCAAAAGCTTCATATTCCTGCAGGCTCAACTCAGGATTATCCCACAGAAAATCCGAAACTTCAAAAAAAGAATCTTTGTTTTTTTCGATCCAGTCTAGCAACTGTTTCTTATTACTCATTATACTTTCCTCTTTCTTGATTATATCGTTTGAAATGAATTGAATGGTAATATAACCAAGATCCCACGTTTGGTATATAAGAAAAGCAATACTCATGCCAAATACTATTAGGTAAATAATCGTGTATTTTTCCACATTATCTATACCGAGGATTTCTTATATCAAAATAAACAACCCAAAATTGGGTCGCTTATTGATAGATTGTTCAGATAATTCTACAATTTCATTGGGAAATCAAGCTTAGGAAGTGCATGACCCAATTTTGGTTCACAAACCAATTTTGGGTCATTTATCTTGATTACTCTTTTGTGTACTTTATTATTTTTCTATTAGCCCCCGATTGGCTTATTTTCAACGCTTTTGCCACCTTATAAGTGCTACCGTATTGCTTATACGCGTTTTGAATCAATTGTTCCTCTACGCTCTCAATTGCATCTTTCAATGGGATGATTCGATTCACAGTAACATCATCCATAAAAGCATGTGCCACTGCTATCAATGGCTTGGGTAAAGAGCTAACAGTTATCACTTCTTTGTCAGCAGTTACGATAATTCTCTCAATAAGATTTTCCAATTCTCTAATGTTCCCAGGCCATTGATAATTGTAGAAACTTTCCATGACATCTTCCGGAATTTGAACCTCTTTTTCATGTTCCCTATTAAATCGTTCTGTAAAAACATTTACAAGTGCCTCAATATCTTCCCTCCGCTCCCGGAGAGGTGGAACTGTAATGGGTACTACATTGATACGATAGTAAAGATCTTTCCGAAATTCCTTATTATCCATCATTTCATCCAAGTCTTTGTTTGTGGCAGTAATAATGCGTACATCAACGGATACTGGTTTTTCTCCTCCAAGTCGTGTGACTTCTTTGTTTTGCAATGCTTGCAATAGCTTAACTTGGAGATTCAATGGCATATCACCGATTTCGTCCAAAAATAATGTGCCCTTATCAGCTTGTTCAAAAACCCCCGGTTTTCCACCTTTTCTTGCTCCGGTGAAAGAACCGCCTTCGTAACCAAACAATTCGGATTCAATGAGAGAATCGGGGATGGCAGCACAATTAATTTGCACAAACTTTTGCGAACTTCTTTTACTGTTATCATGAAGAAATTTAGCAATCAAACTCTTACCGGTTCCTGTTTCTCCTAGGAAGAGTACACTTGAATCTGTCTTTGCAACAGTCTCACATGTTTTTAGTATTTCCTGCATGATTGGACTTTCTGAAATAACATCCCTGTGACTTACCGGAGAAGTGGATTCAAACCTCTTCTTGTCTCTATAATAACCTCTTAGACTCTCCAATTCTTCAAGGAATCTGGCATTACTCACCACGAATTCCACATCGCCGTTCTTGTCAAATACCGGGTTTGCAGTAACAAAAGCGTCCCCTCCCGGACCTACTTGTATAGTAGTTAACTTCCTCTTTTCTTTTATGACAGAAGGGATAATAGATGGTCCGTAGAAACCTTCTTCTTCAGCTTGCATAACACTCTTACCTTCTATTTCGCACCTTGATATTTTTGTTTTTTGCTCAAATATTTTATTTACTCTAACAATTTTCGCATTTTTGTCTGCTACATGTAGGCTATCAACAGAGTTATCGACTGCAATATTAAGAACCCTCAAATCTTCCATGCATTGCAGTATTTTACTGTAAAGTTCTTCAGTATCATCTGTTTTATACTGAAGTTTTAGATTCTCTATTAATTCTTTTTCTGTCATCTGTCCTTACCTCCGAATCACATTATACAATAAAAAGAGGCGAACAATCGCCTCTTTTTACCGATAGTTATTGTTAATTTGGGGCCTTACTTACCTTAAATGCCAAGACACGTAGGATAGCTGCCAAAACAACTGCTCCGATTGCGACCGCCCAGAAGATGGAATAGCTTCCTGTTGCATCGTATACTCTTGCAGCAACCATACCACCAAATGCTCCACCGATACTTGTGGCAGTATTCATCACACCAACGATAGTTCCATAGTCTTTTTCACCGAATAACCCGTTTACCATGAGCGGTGGAATAACAGTAATGGTCGGTCCACCTAGTCCGTAACAAGCAATGACTGCAAATACTAGGATTCCTGCTGACATTGGCATGATATACAGCATAGCAAATGTTCCTGCAAAAATGATAGTCGTAACAAATGCACTGATTCGAATCCCCAATTTGTCTGTGAACATCCCTGCCAAGGGTTTTCCAATAATCAATGAACCTAACATCAACCCGTGCAGCGAAGCCGCTCTCGCAGGATCAATTCCACTTTGGATAAAATATGCTACAGAGTTAGCCAATAATGCACTTGAAGATAGAATTACAAGTATAACAGACACTACAGCCATCCAGAATGATGCTGTTTTTGTTGCCTCGTTCAATGTCATTCCCAACTTTTCAACAGTTTCTCCTGTTGCTTCTTCTGTTGTTTCGCCCATTCTCACAAATCCCTTGGATTCAGGAGAACCATTTGCAAAAAGTAGAATTAGAGGTATGAGGATTACTACATAAACAAGGCCTAAAACTAGATACCCCATTCTCCAACCTTCTGTTGCAATGACACTGTTCAATACAGGTGATAATATCATTCCACCGAGGCCACTTCCGATGAAGGCAATTCCTGTTGCCGTCCCTCTTATTTTTCCACCAAACCATTTATTGATGAGAACCGATACCGGCATAGGTGCCGTTCCCGCAAATCCAATACCTAAAATCACTGAAAAAAGATAAAAGGTAGTCAAATCATTGGCTCTTGAAAAGCCAAAATAGCCGACAAAACCAAGCACACAAGCTATCGTCAAAAAAATCTTCGGGTTCTTTGTACCCATCAGACGTCCAATAAATGGAGAAGAAATAACACAGGCGATGGATAGAATCATCAGATATGTCATAAATGGCCCACGTTCAAAGCCAAGATCTTCTGTCACAGGTAGCACAAAGACACTGGTTAAGGATACAAAACCTACATAAGCAAAGGTCATAAGCAAAAATCCCAATAGGACGATATACCAACCGAAGAAAAATCGGCCGTTTTGCTTTAATTGAATTTCTTTCATTTTATTACCTCCAAAATATAAATACTTCGGGACGGTAATATTACATTCAATTCATTTCACTGATATATGAAGCAAGTTTCGTGCCAATATAAGCAATGTTCACTATTATTGACATTTTGCAACAATTTGTTCGTAATAATAAATATTATGTAAGTAAAGACCAAAAACCATTTCGGCAATTGAAGTCAAGTCCAATAAGTGGTGTAAATTCCCTTCGGCTCATGTAAGACAGTGAATCCAACGGTTACGCTTGATCACTTATCAAGCAGCTTCTTTCACGGCAACCGGCTGTTGCGGTAATGGTTCCTGTTGATCATACTCCGCCATGTCTAACCATTTACGACCGCTCAACCAACGCTCACTCTGTTCACAAAGCAGTGCTCCGAGAAGCCGGATCACTGATTCCCGGTTGGGGAAAATCCGGATGACTCGTTCCCGCCGCCGAATCTCTTGATTCAAGCGCTCCAAGGCGTTGGTGGTTCGAAGTCGACGGCGATATTTGGACGGCAAGTTTAAAACCGCTGTCGCATCCTCAAATCCTTCTTCGAGCGTTCTCATCGACCGAGGTGCTTGCTCGTTATACGTCTCTAAGATGCGATTTAAATGTTCTCTTGCGGTATCTTGATCCTTGCTGCTCCAAAGCTCTCGTAGATCCTCTTTGAGCTGAGGTTTTTGTTTTGCCGGGCAGACTTCCATGATATTACGCATGAAGTGCACCTGACAGCGCTGCCATGTGGCTCCGACAAAGACTTGCTCCAACGCACGGACTAAGCCTTTATGGCTGTCACTGATGACGTATTCTACTTGATGTAACCCGCGATCGACCAAACATTCAAAGAAACCTTTCCAACCAAGCTCCGTCTCGGTATCCCAAAGGTCAAATCCTAATACTTCACGATAGCCTTCTTCATTGACGCCTATAGCCATCATCAAGGCTTTACTTTGGACTCGGCCATCTTCACGGACTTTGAGGTACATGGCATCCACCATGATGAAGGGATAACGCTTTTCGAGCGGACGATTCCGGAAGGCTTGGACCGCCTCATCCAACCCTTTGCAGAGCTCGGAAACCGTTGATTTAGAAAAACGGGTTCCACAAAGCTCCTGCGTGATTTGAGTGACTTTTCGTGTCGAGACACCTTGGAGTACCATCTCCATCATGGCCAAGACAAGGGCTTGTTCAGACCGCTGATATCGCTCAAAAAGCTCGTGGCTAAATTCGCCGTTTCTCAAACGAGGGACTTCGAGTGTAATGGTTCCGATACGAGTATTTAGCGTTCGTTCTCTCGAACCATTGCGATAGGCTTTGCGTTCGTCGGTGCGTTCGTATTTGGCAGCACCGACAGCCTCGGTGGCCATCGCTTGCAAAAATTGGTTTAAGATTGCTTCCAACAACGGAACTATTGCATCAGGGGCTTGGCCAAGAAATAAACCTTTGACGAGTTCCGAGTCTAGTGTAAACTGTAATTGAGCCATTTTCTCCTCCATGTTGATCATGTTTTGCTTAACACTATCTTACATGAAAGGGGAAGATGGTTCATCTTTACTTATCGAATGACCTTTTGTCAATTTACACCATTATATGGACTTTATCGCAATTGAAATGATTCTATTATTACAAGATATCTTGTATTTTGAATAGAAACGTGAATCTGACAGTAAATTAACATAGTTAGTGATGGAAAGTGATTCTCCGCCAAATAAGCTGAAAATATTTCAGCTAAATAGTAAGCCGAAATATTTGATTGAGTATTTGCATTTAGTTAGAAGAAAGTAAAAAATGAAACCTTATACTACATAGGCTAAATTTGATAATATTAACAAAGTATACAATAAAGCGAATATCCGATTAACATCATTTACTTCAAAAGACGCTTGATTTTTCCCATATGACGCTTAGTTCCGTTTTGGATAGATTCGATTCCTCCAAATACATTTGAGGCACGATCAACATAAGATAGAAAATTACCTCTTCCTATATTTTTCCCTTTTAGGGAATGCTTTCGATATAGGGATTTTTTTGCTGACGTTGCTTGCCTGTAATTACCACGCTTAACCTGTCTCTTGTAATCATTTGCCTTACGTTCTAATCGATAGTGAAATTTTGTAAGAGTCTTGTCCCGAATACAAACATCTTTTCCATTGAATGTAAATCCTAAGTAATCAATTGAATTAGATGACTCCCCAACATTGTCTAGAAATGTACTATTGACGTTTACGATGGAATTGCTCACATATTTAAACACTTTTGTTTTATCTTTTTGTAGTTCCAAGTTAGGTATTTTTTCTATTATCATAATAAATTCATTATACAGTGTAAGAATTTTCTCCTCATCTGCTCTCACTATAATTATGAAGTCATCGCTGTATCTCAGATATTTCCCTCTACTAGCACTAACAAGATTTTGAACACATTTGTCAAAAGTTAGCATATATATATTAGATAAAACCGCACTGATTGGTGAACCTTGTGGAATACCATAGTGATTCGGATTTGAAATAATAGATTTTTTTTTGTTTTTTTTGAATATGTCTAAAGGTACTACCCTGTCTTTCTTATTCAACTCAATAATGCCTAATGGGGTGTCTGAAAGAGAATTAAGTGAAAGGAGGTCTGTTAATTCCCATTTCGAGTACTTCGTAATATTTTTATAAACAGCGTAATAGTCCTCAGGAAGACATTTTACATTAAGTAATGACATCAATTGTTTTTTTAAAAATAAATGGTCAATACTTTCAAAAAAATTTGTGAAGTCTCCAACAATTATGTAACATGATTTCTGAGAAAGAATAAAATCGAAAGCCTCTTTAGCAAAATGAATGTTACTTTTACCCAAATCAGTTCGGTAAGCCACAGCACAATTAGTTGTATTATCCTGTATAACACGTTCATTATATTTGTTGTTAAGTTTATAAGCATAAAGCTGATAGATACATCTATCGATATGAGCAGCATAACAAATGTCTCGTTCTTTAATTTTAATTCCTTCTTTTTTATTAAATTTCTTATTCTTCTTAGTGTAGTGTATGAATGGGAAAAAGCCATGTGTTTTAACAAATGCAGGGCTGTTTACTTCATCCCATACATCAGTTAACTTCACACGTCTATCAAAATGTGCATATCTTTTTATATAGTCGTTTTTCATTTTCCATTCATCGATAGTCATATATACTCCAGGTAGCACAAAGCCCATCAGCACGGAGGACGGCATTCCTAAACTGACAGGCATGTTCTTCTTCATGGTATCGCTAACAAAACATTAGCTGTCTATTTGACACCAGCCGTCCAGCATAGTGCAATTATCAACCATGTTATTATGATTGAAGAGGAGAGCGAAATGTACATATGTTGTCTATTGATTATAACTACAACAGCCATCACAATACATAATAACTCTGTATCGCTGCCTTCTCTTCTCGAAGTTCTCTTCATAGAAGAGTTGACAACAATTTCTCACCCTCATATCAATATATAAGGCAATATAATAATAGCACATATGGCACATGCTGTCAATACACGTTACCATATATTGTGGTTTCAGCACACCACTATTATATGGTAAGCTATAGTACTTCGTACAGTAATTGAGTAAACGATGTTACATTTTAGTGTATAATTCATATCCAATATAGAAAAAATTGTATAAAATGCGCAGTTTTATCCAACATAAAGAAAAAGTCTGAACGCATTTTGGTTACAGACTTTTCTTTGGCGGAAGCGGTGGGATTCGAACCCACGTGCCCCGGAGGACAACCGCATTTCGAGTGCGGCTCGTTATGACCACTTCGATACGCTTCCCAATCAACTATGCTATTATAGCCTATTTCGCCGGCCTTATCCACTACTAAATCCTCGTCCACAATAAAATCTCCATATCCATCAACTTGATGACCTTCGAGAAGATAAATTCTTCTTTATCCTGCTCATCTTCACCAATTAGAAGATTATCCAAAGATGAATCACACACTCTAGTAGCATTTCTATACAAATCAACTGTTTTGTATAAGAACTGCGATGGCATAATCTTCTTTTCTCCACAAAAATTCAGTGTTTTGAAGATTTTTTGCAGGAAAACACTTCCGGAGTTTTCCGTTGCACTTTCCCCTGCGGCAACATATAATATCCCAAAAGGAGAAGAATCATGAAGCTGGATATTATCGTCGCCAACCCCAGTGGCAACATCACCATATTTGTAATGACACCCATTAGCAGGGACGATTATGTTTCTGTTGCAGAAAAACTCCTGGCTCTCCCCTACAAGGCGGAGCAAGTTGCCTTTGTCACCGGAGAAGATTCTTTCGAAATGGCCGGCTTGGAGTTCTGTGGAAATGCCACGAGGACCTTCGCCCTCATGATTGCAAAGGGGCCCGAAGAACAATGTTTCTCTATCACCACCAGCGGTATCGAAACACCGGTCACCACCAAGGTGGATCCGGCAAACAGTTATGCCGCTTCGGAAATGCCACCTCCCCTTTCCATCAAGAATGTTTCTTGGGAAGATAGAAACCTAAATATCAATGGGAAACTGGTGGATTTCGGTGGGATACTCCACTTGGTGCTAAACAACCAGCCTGCATCCGCTCAGCTCTTTGAAGACATCAAAGACCGCATTATAGACCAAATGAATCCACCTGCATTGGGTGTGATGTTCTGTGATCCGGACTACACTTCTATGATTCCGGTTGTCTACGTGAGAGATGTGGATTCCACATATTTTGAGGGGAGCTGCGCCAGTGGTACAGCGGCGGTGGCAAGCATCTTGGCAACGGAGGGTACCCATACCTTTACCATTGACCAACCGGAGGGTTCCCTCTCTTCTACCGTCACAAAAAAAGGAGACACCATCCTTTCCGTCACCGTAGAAGGCAAGGTAGACATCTCCCCTATGATTTCAATATCGATTTAATTCCTTTTACACCAAAATCCATCCGCGGAAACCTCTCGCTGAATAGTAGGAGTCCGCGCCATTGTGATAAACAAAAACGGTATCATATCTGCAATCACAAAAAAGCGCTCCTCCTAAACTTCGGATGTCTTCCGGGGTCTTGATCCAACTGGATGTCTTTGTGTCGAAAGGACCTAAGTCCTGTAATTTCCTATACTGTGCTTCCGTCAAGATCTCGATGCCCATGGCCTCCGCCATATCCATGGCTGCGTTCTCAGGCTTGTTTTTCTTTCGAGATTCCAACGCTTTGCGGTCATAGCAAAGACTTCGCCGCCCTATGGGACTTTCCGCAGAGCAGTCAATGAACAGATATCCTTCGCCATCCCTACCCACTACATCAGGCTCACCACCGGTACGCTCCATCTCACTGAGGGACCAAAGCTTCTTCTCATCAGCCTCTAACCGCGCCTGAACATCGGACCAGTCTATGCCTTCATGGCGACTCATGTTCTCCTCAAAACGGACCTTTAGAATCTCAATGATTTCTTTTTTCATTCCATCTTCTCCTCTACTGCAGGCAGAACAAAACGGAAACCTCGTGGAACGATTTGAAACTCCGTTTTTCCCGCATCGATAATTTCCCCGTCCACCGCCATGCGCATGGTTCCTTTATGGGGCGTCACGGTGATTTTTCTACACTGACTGTATCGTACAATCTCTCGACCCTTCTTATCCTCCAAGTGAGTTCCCTTGGAGTATTTGGGGAAGAGGCGCATAAACGTAATGCGGGAAACATTTTGTATAATGCTCACATCCATAAGACCATCATCTGTTACCGATCTAGGTACGCCCTTTACGCCACCACCACAGTAACTGCCGTTGGCAATGGCAATGAGCAAGATGGGGTCTGTAATTTTCGTGCCGTCTTCCAATTCAATCATTAGGTGGGCCCCCTTCTTCTTGGATAATATAATTAGGACGCCCAACAAATAGGCAAAGGAGCCGCCGATGAATGGTTTTTTCTTCAGTTTAGAAGTCAAGTCCACGACGTTGCTGTCAAAACCCACGTTAAACATGTTTGCACAATATCGAATCCCCCGCTCTCCCGTATAGCTGATTAAGTCACAGTCCACAGCCTTCCCCAGCATCTGCAGCTCAAGATTCCCAAAATCCCCTTCAAAGTTCCTCACAAAATCATTTCCCGTCCCCTTGGGAACAGAAGCAACTTCAACATTTGGACAGCCGAAAACCCCGTTGATGACCTCATTGAGCGTTCCGTCACCGCCACAGGAATAAACGCGAAGACTGTCGTAGGAAGCTGCAGCTTGACGCGCCTTCTCTTCCCCGTCACCCAGACCCTTCGTTTCATATATTTCTACATCTAAATCCAGTTTCTCCCCTAGGGCAATAATCTCAGACGAGAGCTTTCGCGCTTCCCCTTGACCGGCTGCCGGGTTAATAATAAACAAGTGTTTCATGGCATCATTCTACCTTTAATTCTTTTACAAATCAATAGAATGGGGTATACTTGTTTGTATGAGAAAAGGAGACAAATATGGATACAAGAATCAAAAAACTATCAAAATTACTCGTGGATTATTCCTGTGATGTGCAGAAAGGCGAAAAGGTCCTCATTAGCTATGAAGGCTCCGATACAAAACCGTTGATTAAGCAGTTGATTAAGGACGTCTACGATGCCGGCGGATTTCCCTATGTGGAAATCAGGGACTCTTCCATCACGCGAGAAATTCTCTTAGGTGCGGAAGAAGAGCAAATCGCCTTTAGAAATGAATATGAACTGGCACAAATGAAAGGCATGCAAGCCTATATCGCCGTTCGCGGCAGCGACAACAGCTCGGAATTGGCAGATGTTCCTTCCGAGAAGATGAACATGTACACAAAGGTTCTCAGACCCGTGCTGGACTACCGTGTCAACAAGACCAAGTGGGTGGTGTTGCGCTATCCCAACAACGCCATGGCACAACTTGCCGGCACCAGTCTTGAAAGCTTCACCGATTTCTATTTCGATGTGTGTACCCTTGACTACGCCAAGATGGACAAGGCCATGGATGCACTGGTGGATGTGATGAATCGAACGGATAAGGTTCATATCAAAGGACCGGGAACAGATTTGACCTTCTCCATCAAGGGCATTCCTGCCATCAAGTGTAGCGGTGAGAGAAACATCCCCGACGGCGAGGTTTACACCGCACCGGTGAGAGACTCCATGAACGGTGTCATCTCATACAATACCCCCTGTGAAGAACAGGGTTGCAGCTTTGAAGACATCGTATTCCATGTGGAAAACGGAAGAATCATGAAGGCAAACTGCAACAACGATTGTCGCCTCAACGAGCTCCTGGATACGGACGAATCCGCCAGGTACTTCGGTGAGTTTGCCTTGGGAGTCAATCCCTATATTCTTCACCCCATGAAGGATACCCTCTTTGATGAGAAGATTAGCGGAAGCTTCCACCTGACCCCCGGCTCTTCCTATGAAGACGCCTTCAACGGAAACAAGTCTGCCGTGCACTGGGATCTGGTGATGATTCAACGAGAAGATTACGGCGGCGGCGAGATCTGGTTCGATGATGTTCTCATTCGAAAGGACGGCATCTTCGTCCTTCCGGAACTGGAGTGTCTCAACCCCGAAAACTTGAAATAAGCATTGTTTACATAAAACAGCCACGCGTCAAGCGTGGCTGTTTTTCATCTAATCACATTACTTCAGTTTTTGATAAATCATATTCATCATGGCAAGCATGGCGTAGTTCCGATTCCAGGCTCTTCCCACATTTCGCATGAGAATCTTCTTACAGGTAGTCTCCCCTTTATAGTGGAGACCAATGTATACCAAGCCTACAGGCTTTTCTTCCGAACCACCGTCCGGCCCGGCGATACCCGTCACTGCAATACAGACGTCGCTACCGGATACTCTGTGTAAGCCTTCTGCCATCTCTATGGCCGTCTCTTCACTTACCTCACCGAAAGACTTCAGAGTCTCCTTGGAAACCCCCAGTTCATCTACCTTGGCACGACCGCTGTAGGTGACCAAACCTCGATCGAAAACCGCCGAGATACCGGGAACATCAATAAGGGAGCTGGCAAATAGACCTCCGGTGCAAGATTCTGCGCTGGAAATGGAGAGCCCTTTCTCCAAAAGAAGCTTTCCCACCGTCATGGGAAAATCATCACCATCCACACTGTACACATATTTTCCCACCAATCGGCGAACTTTTTCTACCATTTCGTCCACTGCAAGTTGTGCTTCTTCCCTGGACTTCCTCTTGGAGGCAACGCGAAGATAGGACTCTCCTTCCTTGGCGTAGGTTGCCAAAGTTGGATCTTTCTGGCCGTCAATCAGCTCCAGCAAAGTGGTCTCCAGCTGAGATTCTCCAATGCCGAAGGTTCGTACATCGCGGAATACTAAGTAACCGTCGCTCTTCCCTTCCAGGAAGGGGCGAACCTTCTTTTGGAACATAGCCTTCATCTCTCGGGGAGGTCCGGGCATACAAATGATGTATTTATCGTCTTTTTCTAGGGCAAAGCCCGGGGCAGTACCCTGTTCATTGTCAAATACGACCGCCCTGCTGGGCATATAAGCTTGTTTTAGGTTATTTGAGGTGATGGGTCGATTCATCCGCTTAAAGACAGCCTCAATGCTGTCCAGGGACTCCTGGTGCAGGACCAATTCGTCTTTCAGCACTTCACAGGCGATTTCCTTTGTCAGGTCGTCCTGCGTGGGCCCCAACCCTCCTGTGGTAAGAATCAAGTCGCAGTCCCGAAAGGCAAGCTCCATGAGTTCCTTTAGGCGTCGCGGATTGTCCCCCGCTGTATAGTGATAGAGGACATCATGCCCCAACATATTCAGTTGCTGGCTTAAATATACCGTATTGGTGTTGACTGTCTGCCCCATGAGGAGCTCTGTCCCCACACTGAGTATCGCTGTTTTCATCTATGCTACCCCTACATTCCCTGCGCCGTAAAGACGCTCTTGTTCTTCACTACATACTCCACACCGCTGACCACTGTCATAATTACCGATGCCCACAGGAAAATCTGATCCATGGGAATACCGGTGTACACGAAGGGCCAGTTGAGAAGCAATAACAACGGCACGGCAATCATCTGCAAAATCGTCTTGATCTTGCCCGTTACCCCTGCCGCGATGACCAGTCCGTCCGCTGCCGCCACCGTCCGCAGTCCAGCCACGGTAAACTCCCTGGCTAAAATGACAATGAGCATCCAAGCCGCAACTTCCTTTGTCTCAACCAGAAGGCATAGCGCGGAGATTACCAACACCTTGTCCGCCAAGGGATCCATGATCTTTCCGAAGTTGG
This sequence comes from Anaerovoracaceae bacterium, assembly GCA_040766105.1. Classification (GTDB taxonomy): domain Bacteria; phylum Bacillota; class Clostridia; order Peptostreptococcales; family Anaerovoracaceae; genus JAXGRD01. The sequence continues at coordinate 47,742 of JAXGRD010000002.1, read as the reverse complement.
TCACCAATCCTTGCTTCCTGGCGATATATCCGTCTAAAAAATCCGTTGCCGATGCGACGATAAATACAATCGCTGCCGGATATCGGAAATCCAGCATAAACAAGGCGATGAATATGGGAACGGCGATAACCCTCGCCATAGTTAGCTTGTTGGGTAAGTTCATATCTCTTCTCCTGACAAATCGTAATCGAAGGCATCAGTGAGTTTCACCGTGACCAAATCTCCCGGATGCAGCTCTCGCTCGCTGGTGAAGAGAACCTGATTGTCGATTTCCGGTGCGTCATATCTGCTTCGCCCCAGGTAGCTACCATCGAAATCTTTTTCTTCCACCAAGACTTCCAATGTCGTACCAATTTTCTCACGGTTCTTCTCCAGGGAAATGTCCATCTGCCTTCGCATAATGGCATCTTTTCGCTCTTCCTTGATGTCTTCCTCCACCTGCTCATCCATTTCCGCAGCAGGCGTCCCCTCTTCCGGAGAGTAGGTGAATACCCCCAAGCGCTCAAACTTTACTTCCTCTACGAAATCCAGCAGCTCCTCAAACTCCTCTTCCCCTTCTCCGGGAAAGCCGGTAATAAGGGTCGTTCGAATGTGAATATCCGGCATTGCTTTTCGCAACTTTCCAATGGAATCAAGGATTTTTGCCTTGTTGGATCTTCGGTTCATGGAGCGAAGAATCTTGTCGGAAGCATGTTGAAGGGGCATATCCAAGTAGTGACAGACCTTTTCTTCCGTCGCCATAACATGAATCAGCTCGTCCGTCAATCGTTCCTCGTAGCAGTACATGAGGCGGATCCATTGAATCCCTTCCACCTTGCAAAGCTCCCTCACCAATTCATGAAGGACATAGTCGCCGTAGATATCTATCCCGTAAGCAGTTGAGTCCTGGGCGATAAGGATGATTTCCTTGGTTCCCGCCTGTGCCAGAGCCTCGGCTTCTGCCAAGATTTCTTCCTTGGGTCTGCTTCTGTAAGGCCCCCGAATAGATGGTATGACGCAGTAGGCGCAGTAATTATCACAACCCTCGGATATTTTGATGGTAGTGGAATAATGCTCTTTCTCCAATTTCCGAGAAGATACGTTTAGCTCTTTTTCATAGAGGCTGAGATGCTTTTCTCTGTTTCCCTTTTCATGGTTGGACAGTATCTCCGGCAGTCGATCGTAATCGTTGACGCCCAAGAAAATATCCACTTCCGGCATCTCCTCATACAACTCTTCCCCATAGCGCTGCGAAAGGCAACCGCTGACGATGAGGGTCTTGCCGTAATCCGCCATGTCAAAGATGCATTGTATGGACTCTTTTTTCGCATCATTTATGAATCCGCAGGTGTTGACCATAATGGCATCAGCTTCATCAATGTGGCTCACCACCCGGTGTCCGCTTTCTTCCAAAATACCGCCTACAACCTGAGAATCGTTGAAGTTCTTTGGACAGCCAAGGGTCTCGATATATATTTTCATTAAAACTCCTCGTCCTTTATTTCTTCCCAACGATCTTCGCTAATGAGGATTTGCCTTGGTCGAGATCCGTCCTGCGGGCCGATGATTCCCCTGGCTTCCATCATATCGATAATTCTGGCCGCCCTGTTATAGCCCACACGGAATCTTCTCTGTATCATAGAAACCGATGCCTGTCCCGCTGAAATAACGGTTTCTATGGCATCGGGAAGGAGTTCGTCTTCTTCCTCATTTCCTTCGTAGCTGTTGCCCTTTTCAATCCGTTCAATGACGGCCTCGTTGTATTCCGGTTCTTCTCCCTGTTCCTTGACAAAGGCAATAATTCGTTCCACCTCTCCGTCGGAAACAAAGGGTCCCTGAATACGCTTCGGTTTATTCAAATCCTGGGGTTTGAACAGCATATCGCCGTTGCCCACCAACTTCTCCGCTCCCGCCATATCAATGATGGTCCGGGAGTCAATCTGAGAAGATACCATAAATGCAATCCTGCTGGGGATATTGGCCTTAATCAATCCGGTGATAACATCCACAGAAGGCCTTTGGGTGGCCAATATCAGGTGCATTCCCGCCGCTCTGGCCAACTGCGCCAGCCTGCAAATCGCGTCTTCCACCTGTGAACTTGCCACCATCATCAAATCAGCCAACTCGTCGATGATGATGACGATTTGAGGTAGAATCTCTTCTTTTTCCCCATCTCGTTTCATCTGGCTGTTGTATGCACCAATGTCACGTACGCCTTGTGAGGCAAACTTCTTATATCTGTCGGTCATCTCAGCCACCGCCCATTGAAGTGCGGAAGCTGCCTTTGTAGAGTCTGTTACCACAGGTATGAGAAGATGCGGGATGCCGTTGTAGTTCCCCAACTCTACCATCTTCGGGTCGATGAGGACCAATTTCACTTCCTCCGGCCTCGCCTTATAGAGGATGCTTGCAATGATCGTGTTGATGCACACGGATTTTCCAGAACCGGTCGCTCCGGCTATGAGCATGTGGGGCATCTTCCCCAGGTCGGCAACCACTGCATTTCCACCAATGTCTCTTCCCACCGTAAATGCCAACTTAGACTTGTGATCCCGAAATGCCGAAGATCCGATGATTTCTCTTAGGGTAACCATCTGCCTGCTTTCGTTTTCGATTTCTATTCCCACTGCCGCCTTCCCGGGAATGGGTGCTTCTATTCGAATGCTCCTGGCTCGCATGTTCAAAGCGATATCGTCTGCCAGACGGGTAATGCTCTGTACCTTGACCCCTCGTGCCGGCTCTATTTCATATCTGGTCACAGATGGTCCGGATATTACGTTTACTACATTTGCATCCACACCAAAACTTTGGAGGGTCGTCTCCAGCAGGGTGGCCCTTTCTGATAGATTTTCCTTATTACCGGATTGCGCATAGCTTTTTTCCGGTGCATTGAGAAGATCCAAAGGTGGTTTTCGATACCTACCTCTCTTTGTGGGGGAAACAGTGACTTCTGTGTCTTCCTTTTCCGTTTCACTCTTTGCCGTCGCAACGCTGGCGGCACCTATGGCCACATGGGCTGCAGCTGTCTCTTCCGGTGTTCGCTTAATAAAACCGTCAAACTCCGGTTCCGGCTCCTGCTCAACCACCTCCATCTCCGGGGGTAATTCCGGCTGGGTGATGCTGGAAGGTTCACTTCCGTCCAGTCCGTAACCGTTTCCGCTGTTTCGGTCTTCAAATATACTTTCATCCTGCATGAGATCCAGAATTTTCTTCTGGTTTTCAGGCAGTTTTTTCCACTCTCTGGTGTTGAGTCTGGGCTTAATTCTGTCTGAAGGCACAGGCTTAATCTGGGCCAACTCTTCGGCCTTTACCGAAGGAGGCATGTAGTTCATTTCCACCTGTCGACCGGCTGACTGAACGGCTTCTCGCTTCTTCGCCAGTTCCGCCTCTTCTTCCGCTCGTGCCTTTTCCTGCTCCGCAATCACGGCCTTTGCTTCTTCCTTACGCTCTCTTCTGGCCGCCTTTCGCACCTTGGCACGTTCAAAGAACTTGCTCATGGGTGTATTGAAAAGCAACAAAAGACAGATCAACCCAATGACAATGGAGAAAATATAGAGACCGGGTATGCCAATCAACTTATAAATCCCGCTGCCCGCATACATGCCGAAGACACCGCCGTTAAGCAGTACCCCGCCTTGACTGTAGACTTCTCCGATTCCCAGAATTCCGTACTGCATTCCCTCCACATATCTGGCTGCATTGATCAAGTCAATCATGAGGAAGAGGATGAACACCAAAACAACAGTCTTCACCCGAAACTTAGATGTGACTTTCGTAAACATGAGTATGGCATATAGAATCAGAATGTAAGGGAGGAAATAAGCACCAAAGCCAAACAGACCCTTTAGAAAGAGTCCCACACCTTCCCCTACTGCACCTGCAAATTTCGTCTGCACGGCAATAACCATGAACACACCTAAGGCCAAAATAATAATGGCAGCAATTTCATCCTTTATTCGATGCTCACTCTTTGGTGGCTCTACCGTTTTTTTATTCTTTGATCCGGGCGGCCTTCCGGGCCCCCTCTTTTTTTCCGTCATAAACAAATCGTCCTTTCTGTAAAATGATTATGCGAAAAATATTCCATATATGAGGACAAACGCCCCTAGGCCCCAAGTATAAAAACTGAACCCGGTTAACTTCTTGTCCGAAACAATCTTAATCATGGCCCGAATGGCGATGTAGCCCGATACGGCGGATACAATTACACCGACAATCAGCGGACCTATATGCATGTCTCCGAATCCCGCCTTGATGGCCGGAGGGAACTCTACTACAAAGGATCCCAATATTGCGGGAATGGAAATCAAGAAGGCAAACTTTACTGCCAGTTCCTTTTTCAAGCCGGTAATCAGACCGCCAAAGAGCGTCGCCCCCGATCTGGATATTCCCGGCGTAATTGCCAGCCCCTGCATGATTCCTACAAATATACTGCTGCGGAACTTCATTTCCGTCTCCAACTTTCGTCCGTTGCTCATTCGCTGTGCAATCCAAAGGATGGTCCCCGTGAAAAGCAGTCCGATGCCGATGGCAATAAGGGAAAGATACATGGCTCCAAAGATATCTTGGAAGAATAAACCCATGAGGGCCGTAGGAATGGTCGCCACGATAATCATAAAGCCCAGTCTTCTGGTAGGATTGGCATTGACACGCAGTCCCTTTCCTGTGAAGATGTCCTTGATACAGCGTCCCAGCTCCTTTACAAGTTCCATAATGTCCTTCCAATAGACAACAAATACTGATATCAATGTACCCAGATGCAGCATGACTGCAAATAATAGTACACTCTCACCTTCTATCCCAAAAAAATATTGAAGTAAAGCCAAGTGCCCTGAACTGCTGATAGGCAAAAACTCACCAAGACCTTGGACTAACCCCAAAATAATTGCTTGAAAATATGTCAATGTTACCTCCTAATTGTGTCTTCAATTGCTAACATGGTATTATACCATAAGTACTAAAAACTTTCATCAAAAAAAGGTACTCTCCCATTCGATTTACCAAGGAATCACCATGTCAGCAGGTGAGTTGAACATGTCGGCAGACTTGGTCGTCCTGCCCAACGGAAAAGCTTACATCAAAGACAATCTTTCCCTTATCGGAGAACATATATGGTCTCTCTGTCCACATCCACGAAGTGGAGAATAGGATTGTCGTCTTTCAGTTCTTCCGTCTTGATGCCGGCAATATAGGTGTCTAACTCGGAGAAATGCTGCATTTCCAGAATTCTATCCCCAACTTGAAGATACACATAATCACCCTCTATCCCACTTTCCGGTAAGAGGAAATTGGTGATGGAATAACCTGCTTCCGTCTGCAGCTGAGACCTTCTCTGCTTCGCTTCCTTGACTTCATAATCCTTGAAAGAATCAAAGGGCGGCGCAAAGTTCAGCTCCTTTAGGGAATCAAAGCGAAAATAGTCGTTCTTAATGGTGAAGTCCGTCACTTCAAACACCACACAGTCCGGCCGGAAAATATTGTAGTAATAGGGCATGTTTAGAACGTTTTCATAGTTATGCACCGTTACCGTATCGCGGAATTGATTGGGGAAGAAATCCAACCTGCTGTTCAAATAACTGCCTTGAAAAATCAATAGATCCACATCCTTATCCGGGTTCTCTGTATAGGAAAAGCCGGAGTAATTGTCATCCATGTACAATTCTTCGTCCATATCCTCATAGCCGGTGAGTTGTTCATATCTTTTGAGTTCCAAAATAGGCACCGTCTCATCTATGCCGATTTCCGAATTGATCAACTGGCTTTGACCCTCCTCTGACAACTTATAATCCTCCAATTCGTTGGGAAATACGGAGGGAAAATCCTCATGTAGCACCTTCAATGTCTCGTTGATACCATAAAAAGCGCCCATATCGTTCCAATGGAGCACATCGTACTCCTTGTTATATACCGGACCTTCCTTCTTCTTTTCCGTCAAAACCTTCGAGGTGTCCACATAGTTTACATCCAATTCACCCAAATATTGAAAGAGTAAATCTCGATTGTGGGTACTAAGCTCCACCCCCTTGGGAAGATATTCACTGTACACAATATTCTTACTGGAATCGAACATGAAGACAAAGGGAATATCCCTACTCTCACAGTAATCCTGCATCTTTTTCACTGCCAATGCAAAGTGATGGATGTAGGTATCATCCTGCTGGGTTCGCTCGATTTCCGTGAACATATGGCCACCCCGCCCCAAATCGTAGGAAGGATGAACCAAGACCCGAAAGAGATCCAAGTTAGCGTTTCCATACACCTTCAGCATGGAATTACGGAACCCGATTCGGTCTTGCACATAGGTTCGCAACATTTCCGGGCGGTATTCCATAGGTACTTCCTTTGTGGGAAGTTCGCCCAACGCCTTGTTATCTACAGAGGAAATCTGCCCCGGAGCGAAGTTCATCAATGCAACGGGCAACAACAGAATCAAGGTAAATATTAAAATTCCAATTTTTTGTATTATCTTCATAGCTTCCTCAAAACTGAAAATAGATGTAGGGACTGTAGGTAGAATTGACGATATATACAATGGAGGTTATCAATAAAAATGCAAGGATTACCAATTTGACACCCTGAGTAAGGCTACTCTTCTCCAGAAAACCATCCCAAACTCTCTCCTTCAGCATCATCCCCAGAATGCCTGCTCCCGCAATGGCAATCACAACAGTAAAGACCGTCCGCGGATCCAAGAAATATGCAAAACCCAGTTCCACATTGCCCGGTGTCCCCAAGCCAAACATGGTTCCAATGTATTTTACTGCTGCCGTCAATGTGACGGACTTAAAGAATATCCAACCAAAGTAGACCACTGCCATGGTAAACAGCCACTTAGCAAAGTCGGGAATCTTCTTATACCATTCCTTGTTATTGACCAATTTCTCCATCAGCCGTACGGCACCGTGTATCACTCCCCAAAATATAAAGTTCCAACTGGAACCATGCCATATCCCGGTAACAAAGAATACAACGGCGATGTTAAAGTAGACATTCCCCCTTCTGCTGCCGCCCAAGGGGAAATAGATATATTCTCTAAACCATTCACCTAGGGAAATATGCCATCTTCTCCAAAACTCCGTGATGGATTTTGATGTATATGGGAAGTTGAAGTTTTCCTTAAGTCGGAAACCAAACATTCTGGAGATGCCAATGGCGCAGTCAGAATAACCGGAAAAATCATAGTAAATCTGGAGCATGTAGCACAGGGCACCAAACCAAGCGGTAGGAGCATCTATGGCTCCGTTGTAACCCATATAGATTTCATCGGCAACACCGCCGAGGATATCTGCAATAATCAACTTCTTTGCAAGGCCAACAATAAATCGTTCCGCGCCACTATAAAAAAGTTCCACAGAATGCTCTCTGTTACCTATTTGTGGCTGGAAATCCTTGTATCGAACAATGGGCCCGGAGACCAGCTTGGGGAAGAATACCAAGAACAATCCTGCATCCACCAGGCTTCCTAAAACAGCATCTTTCCGGTAGACATCCACGATCATAGTAATGGCCGAGAAGATGATAAAGGAAATCCCCAAGGGCACCAAAATGTCCAGCAAAGGTTGTTCCTGCCCTAGGACGCGATTATAGTTTTCAATGAAGAAGTTCATGTACTTGTAGTACACCAGTACACCCACATTAAAAACAACGCCCACTCCTACCAACATCTTGGAACGAAACATTTCAATGGCGTAACAAATCACATAATTGACAAGAATGAAGACCAAGAGCAAGCCGATATGATGGATATCTCCGAAGGTAAAGAAAAACAGGCTCACCAAGATGAGAACCAAGCTTTTCAGCAGAGAAGTTCTTCCCAAGAGATAATATATACCCACAGATAATGGCAGAAAAAAGCATAAAAAAACAAGTTCAGTAAATACCACTTATCCTAATTTCCTCCTAACTAATGATTTTGACAGTATACCACATTGAAAGAGAAATTGCACCTCTCTAACGTTGAAACATACAGTATTAGGTGATATAATGGATAGCGTATTATTTTAAAAATAGGAGGACAAGATGAACAGAAAACCAAACATAGCAGTTGTAGGCGCTACGGGTGTGGTAGGCTCCACATTCCTAAAAGTTCTCGAAGAGAGAGACTTTCCCTTTGAAAATATATACTTTATGGCGTCTGCAAAATCCGCAGGCAATACTTTAACATTTAAAGGCAAGGATTATATCATTGAAGAACTGACAGAGACTTCCTTTGACAAGGACGTGGATATCGCCATATTCTCTGCAGGTGGTTCCGTATCCGAAAAGTTTGCACCCATTGCCGCATCTAAGGGCGTGACCGTCGTAGACAATTCCAGCTTCTGGAGAATGAATCCTGAAGTACCCCTAGTGGTTCCTGAAGTAAACCCGGAAGATGCAAAGAAGAACAAGGGAATCATTGCAAATCCCAACTGTTCTACCATTCAGGCCATGCTGCCTTTGAAGGCACTCCACGATAAGTACAAGATCAAGAGAGTCATATTTTCCACCTATCAAGCGGTCTCCGGCTCCGGTGTTAAGGGCATTACAGACTTGGAGAACGGTCTAAAAGGAAACGACACGACCAATGCCTACGCTCATCCCATTGCAGGAAACTGCATCCCCCACATCGACGACTTCTTGGACAACGGTTACACCAAGGAAGAGATGAAGATGGTCAATGAAACGAAGAAAATCTTAGGAGACGACAGTATTCAAGTGACGGTCACCTGCGTGCGCGTGCCCGTATTCGATTCTCACAGTGAGGCAATCAACTTGGAGTTTGAGAAGCCTTTCGACCTTGAGGAACTGAAGCAGACACTGGCAGATTTCCCCGGCATCGTCGTTCAGGATGATGTGAAGAACAATGTCTATCCTCTGGCTCGTGAAGCCGCAGGCAAGGACGAGGTCTTTGTGGGAAGAATCCGAAGAGACTTCTCCATCGAAAACGGCGTCAACTTCTGGTGTGTTGCCGACAACATCCGCAAGGGTGCCGCCACCAACACCATTCAGATTGCAGAAGAATTGATTAAATAAAACCATGAAAAAACTGTCTCAGTGCGAACTGAGACAGTTTTTTAGTCTTCATGTTATGGTTAGCCCTCTACGACGTCCTTGCCGTCATAATAGTTACAATTCGGGCAAACTCTATGTGGAAGCTTTGGCTCGTGGCACTGAGGACAAATTGAAAGTCCCGGAGCGGTCTTTTTCATGTTGGGCGCTCTTCTGCTGTCTCGCTTTGCTTTTGATGTTTTCCTCTTAGGTACTGCCATTTCTACACCTCCTTCTTAAATGATCCATAATACCTGTTGCAATCGCAACCTCTGTATTATATCTTTACTTGCCCGGTCTTGTCAACATCAATTTACAATTTATTGACGATGGAAACCGTATCTCTTGCAATCATCAATTCTTCGTTGGTTGGTACGAGAAGAATCTTAACAGGAGAGTCGTCTCTGGAGATAATCATCTCTTCTCCTCTCACCTTGTTCTTCACCAGATCCAACTTGATGCCCAGGTTGCCTAAGTCATTACAAATGATGTCTCTCATGCCGATATCGTTTTCTCCAACACCTGCCGTAAAGACGATGGCATCCACGCCGTTCATTTCAGCAATGTAAGCACCGATGTAGAATCTGACGCGATGTGCAAATACCTTTAAGGAAAGAAGTGCTCTCTCATTTCCGTCGGCCGCAGCATCTTCAATATCTCTAAAGTCGCTGGAAACTCCGGAAATACCCAGAACTCCGGATTTCTTGTTGAGAATGTCGTTCACAACACCCTCTCCCAAGTCTTCCTTTTCCTTGATGAAGGATACGATTGCCGGATCAATGTCTCCCGATCTGGTACCCATTACCAAGCCTTCCAAAGGTGTGAATCCCATGGAAGTGTCAATGCTGACGCCTCTCTTGATGGCAGTTACGGAAGCACCATTGCCTAGGTGGCAAGTGATAATCTTCAAATCGTTCAGGTTTACGTTGAGCATGTCTGCAGCTCTCTCTGCCACGTACTTGTGAGAAGTTCCGTGGAAGCCGTATCTTCTGATCCCATGCTTCTGATAGTATTCGTACGGAATGGCATAAATATAGGATTCCGGTGGCATCGTCTGATGGAATGCGGTGTCAAATACGCCAACCATAGGTGTATCCGGCATCAATTCCTGACATGCTTCAATACCCAATAGGTTAGGTGGGTTGTGGAGAGGTGCTAGATCAATACACTCTTCCAATGCACTGATTACATCAGGAGTGATGAGTACGGAACTGGCATATTTCTCCCCTGCGTGTACGACTCTGTGTCCCACTGCATTGATCTCATCCATGGACTTGATTACACCGTGCTGTGGATGAACGATGGCATCCAATACCTGTGCAATAGCTTCCTTATGGGTTTCCATAGGAACTTCAGTTTTTACTTTATCTTCACCGATTTTCTCGTGTGTAATGACGGAACCATCCATCCCAATTCTCTCTACCAGACCCTTGGCTACGAGGACTTCCCCCTTCATATCCAATACCTGATACTTTAGCGATGAACTTCCGCAGTTGATTACTAATACCTTCATGCTGACTCCCTTCATTTACAAATTCGCGTATTAATTCACAACTATTATAGCCCTCAAACCCCGAGATTTCAAGTATAGACTTTCACTAATCTCTTATGATAGAATCATCCCCGGATTCTATTATTTACACAACATGATATTGATGTCATGTGGAAGGAGTACAAATGAAGGATACCGTAAAAATGATCAAAACTGTAAAAGAAGCTCAAGACCTGAGGGACCGCTGGAAGGCCGCAGGGTACACTGTTGGACTGGTCCCCACCATGGGCTATCTCCACCGGGGACACGGAAGCCTAATTAAGCGGGCGGCTTCTGAAAACGACAAAGTCATCGTCAGCATCTTTGTAAACCCCATGCAATTTTCCCAGGGAGAAGATTTGGAACGCTATCCCAGAGATCCGGATAGAGACCGGAAGTTGTGCCAAGACCTTGGTGCTCATGCAATCTTCCATCCGGATGCCAATGAAGTGTATCCCTCGGGATTCTGCACCCATGTGGATGTAGCCGGGCCCTCTCAGGGTCTTTGCGGAGACAGCAGGAAAGGCATGTTTCGAGGTGTGGCGACCGTCGTGCTGAAGCTACTGTTAATTACGGGAGCTCATCGAGCATATTTCGGACAGAAGGACGCGCAGCAATTGGCAGTCGTTACCCGCATGGCAAAGGACCTGAACGTTCCGGTGGAAATCATCGGTTGTCCCGTGGTGCGAGAAGAGGACGGGTTGGCATTAAGTTCCAGGAATGTCTATTTGAATCGGGAAGAGAGAATCGCAGCCCTCTGCTTACCACGAGCACTGGAGTTGGGCCAAGAACTGATTCGCAGGGGAGAGAGAAACTCAAAAGCCATTATCTCCGCAATCGTAGAACGCATTGCAGAGGAGCCTACTGCCAAAATTGATTACGTTCAAATCGTTGATCCTACCACCATTGATCCCATAGAAAAAGTGAAAACCACAGCCCTCTGTGCAGCTGCCGTATTTATTGGAAAAACCAGGTTGATTGATAATTTCTATTGGGACAGCACAAAGGGAGCTCTCACGTAATCGCTATATTCATATAGGTTTCTGCCCAAGGAAAGATTATATAAATCAGAAGCGAGAATATCGTACTTCATTAAGTGGGGCATGGGTAATTTGTTGATGTTTGTAACCATATCCAAGGTACCCTTCTCTTTTATTTGTCCGAGAAGAGTCCTGCCCTTTTCATTTACAGCAAGGATGCGACCATAAGGTGGATAGTTGTATATATCTTGTTTCTCAAAACCCACGAGGGTATGAAGGAGCATTCTTTGGATGCCAACCTTGGTATACCGTTTGGACACCAAAGCATCCACGAAGTCGGAAAAGGTTTGGTGTTTACGAGCCTCTCTCTTCATACGGTTTTCCATACCTTCATTGACGGAGAATATTTTTTTCAGTTTATCCTCCGAACCACTAAGTATGGCAGACACAATCAAAGGATACATCCTCTCCGGATTACCGACCGTAAAGGGGACTTCTTCCAACACTGCCCTCCCCTGCTTCGGTAAAAAACGCAGGATTTCCTTTTTGTTGCCGTCCAGTAACTGTGTTCGGATAGCTGTGGCAGAAGCCATTTCACCTTCTATCCCCCTATGATGATAGTCGCCGATTCTGCCCACTGTCATTATTTCCGCTTCCAACCCCATTCTTCTGGCGGCCTTGATATACTCCACCCCAAGGATGTTGTTGGGATTCTTTAAAATTTCCCCTGCTTCCTTTCCCAGATTTTCTACAACAGCCTTCCCCCTTGCCGCCGCAAAGGACAGTCCGCCATCCAGGTGAGATCGTAAAGCCTTTTTATACTCGTCCGTTTCTTCTGCCAAAAAATCGGCTATAGACTCCAGTTTATGGATATCACCTGATTCACTTCCAAAACTGAGAGCATCCACACATCCCAAGCCTTTGAGGATGACCAAGGCTCCCGTTGCAAAGTATTCCGCACTGTTACAGGCAAAGACAAAGGGCAACTCTAACACCAGGTCTGCACCGTTGCAAACGGCGATGCGACTTCGGGTCCATTTATCAAAGATGGCCGGTTCCCCTCTCTGGGTGAAATCGCCGCTCATGACGGCAACAACAAAATCGGCCCCACTTATCTCTCGAGTCTTCTCCAAATGATAAATGTGGCCGGTATGCATAGGGTTGTATTCAACTACGACAGCTGCTGTTCTCACTCTTCTCCGTAGTCCTCTTCGTCCTCATTTTCATCATGAGGGGCAATGTGTGCTTTCTCAATGGTTGGCATTGCTTCGTTTTTGTCATCGATGTTCATGGAAGTCTTATATGCCATTTCCTTGATTTCATCTCTGTTGGAAGCAAGGGTAACATTCACTTCGTTAAACGTGGTCTCCAGCTTATTGAACATATCGGTGAAGTAGGTAGCAGATAGCTCATCCATCTTCTCCTGGAAGTCGAACAAGATACCATCTACATAGTCGTATGTGCTCATCTTAAGCTGACGAATGTTGTCTTCTGTGACGCGCATCAACTCTTCAGCTCGATTCTTGGCTTTGACCATGATGTCATCGTTGTCAATCAGGTCCTCTGCCTGTCTCTTGGCATCATTGATGACGGCTTGATACTCGCTCTTGGCTTCTCCCAAAATACGGTCTCTTTCATTCTTGATCCACTGGGCCTGCTGTATTTCGTCGGGAAGTTCTGTACGGATTTCCTTCACGATTTCCAACAATTCTGTTCCGTCAACCATGATTTTTCCGGTAAGCGGAAACCCTGAGGCGGTATCAACAATCTCTTCGATTTCTTCCAGTAATTCCAGTACTTTCATTTCAAACCTCCTGCAAAGACAACTTTTGATTCATCATTTCTAAAACAGCATTTGGGACCAGTCCATCGATGCTTCCACCTAGGGAGTGGACTTCCTTAGCCATGCTGGAACTTATAAATGAGTAACTTGGATTTGTCATAAGGAAGATGGTCTCTACCTTACCTTCATAGAGACGGGCATTCATCTGCGCCATCTGTATCTCATACTCAAAATCCATATTCCCACGAAGACCTCTAATGACGGCGGTAAAACCATTTTTGTTTACATAGTCCGCCAACAATCCTGAAAAGGAAACAACCTTTACATTGCAAAGACCTTCCGTAGACTCCTCAATTAGCTTTTTTCGTTCCTCGACGGTAAAACAAGGGGTTTTGGATGGGTTCTCAATAACTCCCACGACCAAAACCTCACAGATCTTTGCTGCCCTCAATATCAAATCCAAATGACCGCAAGTCAATGGATCGAAAGATCCGGCGTAAAGTGCTTTGTTCATAAAATCTAGCCTCCCGTACAATAACTGAAAATATTTTATCACATGAATATGGAAAGTACAACTGTACCGTACCGTTTCTCTTTCTTTTTTTCCAAGCCTCCCAAGGTTTCGGGAAGAACAACATCCTTGGTATGTTCCGCTACCACAATGCCATCCTTGGCAAGCAATCCCTTTTCATCAATGGCAATAATAGCCTTTTCCAAGAGATCTTTGTCATAGGGGGGATCCAAAAGGAAGATATCCACCTTTTCATCTATCCGATCCAAGGTGCGCAGGAAGTCACCGTGGACAATGATTGCGTTCCGTTCTTCCTTGCAAAGTGCAACATTGTCCTTTACCAGTTTGACACTTTCACCGGCATGATCACCAAAATAGCATCTTGTGGCACCCCTGCTCAAAGCTTCCAATCCCAAGGTGCCGGTTCCGGCAAATAGGTCGCAGACTACTGCACCGTAAACATGGTTTTGAATAATGGAAAACAGGGCTTCTTTCACCTTGTCTGTTGTGGGACGAACCTGATTGTCCCTTGGCGTATTTAGTTTTCTGCCCTTGTTGTTACCTGCAATGATTCTCATAACACTCCTGCTCCTATTAATTTCTCTACCTTTTGTCGTAGAGGTTGCAATTCTTCCCCTTCAAGTCCGGGATCTTCCGAAAGAATCCCAATAGCTTCCCCTCTCACCTTCTCCATAATATCCATGTGCTTCACCAGGTCGGCTAAAATCATGTCGGGAATGCCGTGCTGTCTATGCCCAAAGATCTCTCCCGGCCCTCGCAGCTCCAAATCCTTCTCCGCAATGAAAAAGCCGTCGGTGCTCTCTGCCATAATTTTCGCTCTTTCTTTGGCAATATCCCCTGCTGCTTCTGTTATGAGGACGCAGTACGACTGCTCTCTTCCCCGTCCTACCCGGCCGCGCAATTGATGCAACTGTGCCAGTCCAAATCGCTCCGCATTCTCGATTACCATGACCGTAGCATTGGGAACATCAATCCCCACTTCAATGACCACCGTAGCCACCAGAATATCTATCTCGCCGCCATAAAATCGCTCCATGATTGCATCTTTTTCCGCCTGCTTCAATTCTCCATGGAGCAAAGCAACCCTATATTTCCTGAATTTATGACGAAGCTCTTCAAATATTTCTGTAGCCGATTTCACGTCCAAACTCTCGGACTCGTCTATGAGGGGAGCGACCACATATGCCTGTCTACCCTTCTCAATTTCTTCCGAAACAAAGCGATAGACCTTTTCTCTTGCCCCCGTTCCTACAGCCTTGGTGCGAATTGCCTGTCTTCCCGGAGGAAGTTCATCCACCACAGAGACATCCATATCCCCGTATATCACTGCCGCCAACGTCCTGGGGATGGGTGTGGCAGACATAACCAACACATCGGGATATTCTCCCTTTTTGTAAAGGCTCACTCTCTGGTTGACGCCAAACCGATGTTGCTCATCAGTGACAACCAGACCCAATCTATGAAACTTCACCGTCGGCTGGATCATGGCATGGGTGCCAACCAATATGTCAATCTCTCCCTTTTCCAACATTTCTAATGTCTTGTTTTTTTCTCCTCCGGTCATGCTTCCCGATAGAAATGCAACCTGCACCCCCAGAGGTGCAAAAGACGCTCTCAGGCTTTCGTAATGCTGTCTCATGAGCAATTCCGTCGGAGCCATAAAAGCCCCCTGAAAACCGCTTTTAACTGCCTTATACAGAGCAGCGGCCGCAAGGACGGTTTTCCCGGAGCCTACATCCCCTTGGATTAAGCGATTCATGGGAAGATCACTCTCCATATCCCTCTGTATTTCGTCCAGCACTCTTTTCTGTGCCCCCGTAAGGGGAAAGGACAACTTACCGACAAACTCCCCGATGGCTTCTCCGGCTGCAAATGAGATCCCCTTTTCGTCTCTCTTCTTCATCATGACCAGCCCCAACGCCAAGATAAACAGCTCTTCAAAGATGAATCGATACTTGGCCTGTCGCAGCTCTTCCGGTCCCATGGGAAAATGGATATTCTTTAGGGCATACTGCAATGGACAGAGATTGTTTTCCTCTGCCAGCTTGGGAGGAAGCACATCCACAACACTCTCCACCATTGGCACAATTTCTCGTTGCCACTTGCGCATTTCGTTTTGAGAAATTCCTTTGGTGAGAGGATATATGGGAAGAATCCCCTTGATTCCGTCGGCTGAGCTGAATTCTGGATGAACCATCTGCAGCTTGTTCTGATTTATGGTCGGCTTCCCGTAGAAAAAGAGTTCTTCCCCCCTTTTGAAGTTTCCTGCCAAAAATCCGGCATTAAAAAACACAACCTCCATCCCGGAGCTTGCATCCTCAATGATGAGACGAAGGACTTGTTTTCTTCCGCGTCGATACCCGTCTTTCTGAACCCGCTGGACAGTTCCGAGCACCAGTGCAGCTTCACCCGGTTCCAACTGTCCTATCGGCGTAATGTTTCGTCTGTCCTGATAGTCTCTGGGGAAGAGATAGAGAAGGTCTATCAAAGAAACGACACCCATCTTCTCCAAAGCAGAGGCCTTCTTCGGACCGACTCCTTTCAGCTTACTCACTGTCATATTGTCTCTTAACCTCGATATTTCGCCGTTTAATGTTCTTGGAAATCGTTCCCGCTACAACGATGGCAACACTGTCAGGTGCTTTACCCGTTACCTTGGTAATGCTCTCATGGATTTGTTCAATTAAGCGGTTGGTAACTCTGGTGATACTGGTTCCAAATCTAATCACCACATAGATTCGAATGTTGATGGCTTCTTCGTCAAAGGTGATTTCCATATGGGGGTTTGCATCGGTCGAGCTGCGTCTCTGGACGAAAGGTGCGATTTTACCCTTGTGGGTGCTCAACAAGACCCTGCCGTCAAACTCATTTACTGCATCCACGATCAACTTGGCAATGGCATTCTTCGTTATTTGTATACTGCCTAAACTGGTTGTGACCGTATAAACTTCCATGTCATTCCTCTCTAAATAAAAATTCCGTGCCCGGAATCAGGCACAGAATATTTTTTGTTACTAGATGGCGCGGTTTATTTTGTTAGACCTGATACATCTGGTACAAACGTTTGCTTTTCTTACTCTGCCATCATCATCGATTCTCACCGTCTGAATGTTAGCATTCCACTTTCTTCTGGTATGTCTGTTGGAGTGGGAAACATTATTTCCGGACACTTGGCCTTTTCCACAAACTTCACATTTTCTTGACATCTGCCGCACCTCCTTTTCCAATTCTTTTATCTTAAGCTTCTTGCATAATTTCTTCGCGAACAAATGGCATTATATCACAGTGCCGCCACCCTATACAAGGGTTTTTTTCAATTTCACACAACTATTTCTCGCTATTGCTCTTCTTTCGAACCGCTAAGGCGATAATCATGATGATGAGCACCAACAGTATTCCACCAATGAGGAAATATAGAGTACTCATGTCATCTTTTTCGTCTTCCGCTGGGTCGTCCCCTTCCATGGGATTCTCTTGCCCCGGGTCTTCTTCCGGATTGTCTACAGGAGCTTCCTCTCCGGGATCTGTAGCTTTCTCAGCCGTAATCTGAATATCCTCTTCTCCGGCAGGCGTCCCCATGGGCTGTTCGTCCAAATCATATGCCTCATAGGTATTGACCTTTATGGAAGTAGAGCCTTCCTTCACCGCCTTAAACTTTAGCTGGAAAACGATGGGCTCTCCCGTTCCGGCCCTCTTTAACTGGACTGCACCAGCATCTCCTTCGCTACTTCCGCCGGACACATAGGAAAGCACGGATGTGTCGTATTCCAAAATTCCACTGACACGCCCGATGTTCTCTCCCGTATAAGTCACGGTGATTACGCTTTCTTCGCCGACCTTGACGGTAGTACCGTCCACGGCTACCTGCGCATCCGCGCCGTAGCTGATGATTGGGAAGAGGAAGATGATTCCTATGAGCAATATGGATAAGTATTTTTTCATGTTATCCCCTTTTATGGTTTCGGTGCAACTGTTGAGGGCATGTTTGTATATACCGGTATTCGGAAGACCAAGGGTGCTTCAACAGATACATATGCCTTTTTCAGCAGAGAGCCTTCCCCATAGGCTCCTTGCACGTTTGTCATATATTCGTGGGTTGCCACTCGATCGGCTCCATTCATTACATTGAACTTCTTCAAATAGTATGTGTTCTGGTTTTTTGTCACATAGTCCTGGGCATAGAACTGCACTCCGCCGGATAAGGAACGCTCAATGCTGTTCCATGGTCTGCCATAGGATGTTGCTCCGACACCGGCACCCTTTGCCCACCAAAGGCCTCTTTCAATAGCTGTCATCCCGCCTGCAGTGTAGGCACCAATGTTAAAGTGATTGTAGTACCCGATATATCCGGGAAACTTTCCGGAAGAAAGTGGACTGCCACCCCATCCCTGTTCCATGATTACCATGGCAGCAAGGACGTTGGGATTGACTTTGGATGTGTACCCGGCATTATACAGACTGTCGATATAGGTGGATGAATTCATGAAACTTCCGCTTACAATCTTGCCGATATATTCCTTCTTGGACATGGATGTATAGTACTTATGATCCATGAATTGGAAAATCTCATTTTCGTTGAGGAAATTCCTCGGGTCCATGTAGTATGCAATGACATGGTCCGCCGCCTGAATCCATCTTCCGTCAAATATAGTGTACTGCTTTGTGCTGGAGTTATATGCGCCGGCCTTTTTCGACTTCCAGGAATCAGGAACACTGGGTTCCACTAAATTATTCCCCAGTCTCTGCTCCTTGGTCTGCACCGTACTCCAAGATACCCCCGTATGCTGGGCGGTAAACGTCCAGGTGGGATGGATCTTGTGAAGATTGCGCAAATACGGTTTGTAGCTTGCGGGGAAGTTCTGCTTCGTCAGCATTGCTTCAAATTCATCATCTGTTACAATTCCTGAGAAACTGATGTCCTCTGCTAGAATATACCCGGTTTGGCCATTGGTATAGACACGATACCATTTCACACCTGCTGCTGTGGTATATAGACCATCCAGTTTAAGAACTATTCCACTCTTAAATGTTCCGATTGGAGATGCGGTTTCCGAAGCTGTTTTTCGCACTGTCATGCTGGTGAGAGTCACTCCCAACTTTTTCGGGGAATAGCCAGTATAGGTTGCAGTAGTAGATGTCGAGAGTTTTACATCCTTTTCTAGAATATATCCGATCTGACCGTTGGTGTAGACACGATACCATTTCACACCGGAAGAGGTGGTATACAAACCATCCAGCTTTAATGTGATCCCACTTTTGAAAGTGCCAATGGATGCGGCACTTGTCGATGCCGTTTTTCTCACCGTCATCGCCGTTAAGGTTACACCCAACTTCTTGGGGGAATAGGCTACATAGGTTGCTGCAGCCGTTGTGGCTGTCGCCAGCTTCACATCCTTTTCTAAGATATATCCGATCTGACCGTTGGTGTAGACGCGGTACCATTTCACTCCGGTCGCAGTGATATACAAACCATCCAGCTTTAATGTGATCCCACTTTTGAAAGTGCCAATGGATGCGGCACTTGTCGATGCCGTTTTTCGTACTATCATGCTGGTGAGAGTCACTCCCTGCTTTTTGGGTGAATAAGCCACATAGGATGTACTAGTAGATGTTGTTCCGCTAGTTCCCAACTTTACATCCTTTTCTAAGATATACCCGGTCTGTCCGTTGGTGTAGACACGATACCATTTCACACCGGAAGAGGTGGTATACAAACCATCCAGCTTTAATGTGATTCCACTTTTGAAAGTGCCAATGGATGTCGCACTTGTAGACGCGGTTTTTCGTACTGTCATGCTGGTGAGAGTCACTCCCTGCTTTTTGGGTGAATAAGCCACATAGGATGTACTAGTAGATGTTGTTCCGCTAGTTCCCAACTTTACATCCTTTTCTAAGATATACCCGGTCTGTCCGTTGGTGTAGACACGATACCATTTCACACCGGAAGAGGTGGTATACAAACCATCCAGCTTTAATGTGATTCCACTTTTGAAAGTGCCAATGGATGTCGCACTTGTAGACGCGGTTTTTCGTACTGTCATGCTGGTGAGAGTCACTCCCTGCTTCTTCGGAGAGTAGGCAGTGTACGTATCCTTCGGGGTGGTTGTCGTTTTTAGGGTTATATATTTTGCTGAAACATAGCCGGTTTTCGAGCTACTGTACGTAATCTTATGCCACTTGTCTCCGTCAGTCCCGGTGGCCGTTGCCGTAACCGTTACCGTATTTCCCTTATACAGGCTTCCGATAACACTGTAATTTGTGCCCGGTCCACTTCGCACATTTAATGGTCCGTCGTTAACTACCCCCGTTGTGGTAGCGGCCGTAACTTCCAAAGGCGCAATAAAAGATAGCGTCCCGAAAACAGACGCTATCATTATCAGCACCAAAAAGAAAGGTAAAATCTTTCTGTTAAGAAATTTCATTTATTTGCCCCCAAAAAGGTTCGGAACTTATGGACCAGTTCATCTGTATTTTACATCAGACTCCCCACTTTTGCAAGTCCTCTAAAAAGGTTTCTTTATCCCCTTCTTCATTTACGGGCATATCTGCTCTTGGAATATCAACCAAACCCATCTCATCTAATTCTCGGTTGAGTAACTTCATCATGATGGCCTCTTTATCGGCTACACTACAGGATGGGCTGGTATCAATGCCGATGATACCGACGATTTTTATATCATGTTTTTTGTATTCTTCAATGTTTTTAATAAGAGGCTTTAACAAGTCCTTGCAGTATGTCTCATAGGGTTTTGCTTCCTCATCGCCGGGATAGATAGATGCTCTTTCAAGGGATTGATAGGAGAGTTCCGGACAGGGCAGTTGCACAATTCCCCATTCTTTCTCTACAGCTATATCAAGGATAGGCTTGCGCAAATCATCAGGCGCTTTGGGCAACTCACAGAAAGGATTCAACACACAATGGGATATTAAAACGATCTTTTTCATCTTTTACCTCCTAAATCCGATCAACGTATGATCTTTTTAATGATGGAGCCCTCCTTAGGAGGTGCTTCCCCTATTACAAAGGAATTTCTACATTCCGTTATGGCTGATTGTAACTTCTCCAAGTTATTTCCGTATAGAACAGCAAGGCATTCACCTTCCTGTACCTGGTCGCCTCTTTTTTTATGGAGCAACATGCCTGCGCTTAAGTCCAGGGAATCCCCTTTTACAACACGTCCGGCACCTACCTTTTGAGAAACCTTACCCAAATTATTGGTCTTTATCTCGTTTACATAACCTTTTTTATCAGAAACCACTTGTGATTCATGGTGTGGCTGTGGGAATAAAGAGTAATCATCGATGACCAGCGGATTTCCGCCTTGTCCCTTCACAAGCTTCCTAAAGGAATTAAGGGCGCTTCCGTCCTCTAATACTCCCTTAGCTACTTCTCTTCCCTCTTCAGGACTGTCTGCCTTTCCTCCCATGTAAATCATCATGCCGGAGAGGAATATGGATAATTCCAGGATATCATCCGGACCTTTTCCCTTTAGCACTTCGA
Organism: Anaerovoracaceae bacterium; assembly: GCA_040766105.1. Taxonomy (GTDB): domain Bacteria; phylum Bacillota; class Clostridia; order Peptostreptococcales; family Anaerovoracaceae; genus JAXGRD01. The sequence continues at coordinate 26,409 of JAXGRD010000002.1, read as the reverse complement.
TGGATTCTATCACTTCCAAGGCATTACCGATGGCTCTTCCCAAAGGCTGAGACATATCTGTAATAACCGCTACCGTTTGCCTTCCTGCATTGTTTCCGATCCGAACCATGAGGTCACTGAGGGACTCCGCTTCCTCTAAGGAGTTCATAAACGCCCCGGAACCGCACTTAACATCCAACAAAATCGCATCGCTACCAGCCGCCAGCTTCTTGCTCATTACACTGGAAGCTATCAGACTGGTGTTTTCCATGGTAGCTGTCACATCTCTGAGGGAGTACAGCAATTTGTCAGCTTTGGCAATCTGTGCAGACTGTCCGATGACAGCAATACCATCCGCCCTTACACGCTCCATAAAGCCATCCGGGGATAGTTCCGTGTGAAAACCGGGAATGGATTCCAGTTTATCTATGGTTCCTCCTGTGAAACCAAGACCCCTTCCGCTCATTTTGGCAATGGGAACGCCTGTGGCTGCGGCTATGGGCGCGACAATCAAAGTGGTCTTATCTCCAACACCGCCGGTGCTGTGCTTGTCCACTTTTATACCGGGAATTGAAGATAGGTCAATCACATCCCCCGATTCTTTAATGGCATCAGTAAGATAAAAGGTCTCGTCCTCATCCATCTTACTGAAATACACGGCCATTAGAAAAGCCGAAGCCTGATAATCGGGAATACTACCATTTGTGTAATTTTCAATAAAATAGTATATCTCTTCTTTAGAAAGCTTTTGTCCGTCTCTCTTTTTTTGAATGATATCGACCATATTCATGGTTCACCTCATTGCTCACTTCCGTAATAGGATCCAAAGTATCTGCTCTTTCTGCCCGCTCTATCCACCTTAGCCTTATTGAGAATAATGCCAAGAATATTTGCACCCGTTGCAGTCAAATCAGACTTCATGCGATGAATCTGCACATCGTCCACGCTGTCTTCTCCAATGACCAATACCGTTCCGTCAAACCACTTGCTCTTGGAAACCCCTTCGTAGGATCCGCCAAAGGAGCCACCGTCAGCGATAAGATATCCCTGTGTCGCCTTCACCATGTTTTCGGAAACTTCAGATGCGGGAACATAGGTTGCTTGTTCCCCCATAGCTTTCATACCTTCCACGGCAGCTTCTGCCATAGTTGTAGAACCGTCTCCGGGACGACCACCAACAAAGATAAAGCTCTTTCCACCATCTGAAAAATCAATAATCTTTCCTGCTAGTGGATGCAACCCCTGCTTCTTCTGATCTACGGTCAGAATCACATTGAGATTGGAAGCATATTCTATATCAGCAGGATATCGAAGCTTGCGCTTAAAGATTGCAATGACAATCAAGCATACCGCCACAAACCCGGCTGCAGCTACGCCGGCAAAGACCGCTTTAATAATCATGCTTGTCAATTTCATGGAATCATTGTAATAGGTTTCCCAGTCCGTTACTAAACTGCCCGGGAAGGTTTTCACCGACATGGCCGTGTACGCCGTCTGCACCTGCTCAATATTGGATTTCACCGGTTTTGGCTGTCCCGGCATTTGTATCACTTTCATCTGCGAGCTATCCACCGTACTGGTTACTTCCGCCAGTCCAACCGTGCTCATCCCAGCTGCTATTTTCTCTGTCAATTCTTTTTCCGGCGTCAGGATAACCAATCGAAACAGGGTAGCTTCTCTCTCTTCTGCATAGAGATAAGAACGGACTTCTTTAACTGTAGCAGAAATATTCTCCGAAGAAATAACCTCTTGGATTACCTTGTCACTGAGGAATAATTCAGAATAAGCAGTTCCGCTGGAAAGGTTTGCCTTAGGTCCCATGTATAGCTCCATTTGACTAAGATAGGATGGTACCTCATCCACAACCTTTTTTGCCTTTAAGTACTCCATTGCAAAGACACCGGCTGCAATAACTGCACCGATGATAATCAGTATGATAATTTTGTCCCACACTGCAAATAGCAAGTCAGATAGTTTTATATACTTATCCTTGGTAGTATTCGCCTTCTCCATTGTAATTCCTCTCCTTCTTTTGAATGATTGTCATGATATAGCAATATAACAAGTAATAATACCAACATCGGACCGAATATTAGAGAATCTATTAATTGTCCATCGTTGAGGGTAAAAATTGGATAAACACTCATAGTAACCGCAAACGTATAGCCCGTTCTTCTCTGCAAGCGATCAAGCAATATGAGAATCATTGCAAAGAGAATGAGGACCAGGAAGATTCCCACATATCCGAATCGGGAAAAACCCTCTGCGAGAAAACCGGTGTTCGAATTCATGTTGGGAAGACCAAAGTACTCCTCGGAAATGATGTATCCGATCTTTTTCTCATAGGGATAGGTGACTCCCAATTTGCTTCCCCAAAGCGTGCCGCTCAATCCCAACTTCGGATTGTTGCTGAAAAAATCATAGTATACGAATTTCAAGTTGGCAGGTATGACCAATGTCCTTCTTACAAACAAGCTAAAGGGCATGTAGAAATTCGCCAGAGTGGTAAGGGGTACCGTAAGCGCCAGACCCAAGGTGAATAAGCCGTAAAAACGATAATTAGTATCCTTATACTGTGCAAAAATATATACTCCTATTACTAAGGGAATCAAGAACAGGTTCGTCTTGTTCCCGGAATACAAATAGAAAACAAAAGATATAATCACGCAAATGGTCGCGAGAAGATATCGCTGTTTCACCAAAAAATAGGCCAATAGGAATGGAAGGAAAACTGCCATGGTCCACCTATAGATATAATTCAGGTATTCATTGGTGATGAAATACCCGTCCCCACGCAAATCGTAAACATCGGAGAAATTGAGGGCTGTCAGTGTAGGCAACCCATTTGTCATGAAAGTGTATCCCAAAATCCCTAGGACAACCAGCATACAACCAAAGAGGACAAATTGCGTGAATCGTTCAATATAAAAAGAAGAGAACCCTTCTTTCTTCCACTTTACTTTTACCAGCAGTTCCGCTACCAGATACGCAATGCACAATACTGTAAAATACGCTGTGCTACCATTGCACAAGGAATAGATTACTGCAATGGGAATAATCCCAATGATCAGATGAAAATTCAATAAAAAAGAAGATACTGTTCGTTCCTCATGTCGAATATTCAAAAAAAGTACGATAATCCAAAGACTCCCGATTAAATACTTCCATAAAACGAAATCCAATTGAAAGTACTGAACCTTCCCGGCCAAAATGTGAGCATATCCCCAAGATAAGGCAAACATGTAGATCAATATCCAAATAAGGAACAGGATTGTTTTCTTATTCACTTGTAGATCAAGAACTCTCTTCAAATCAAACCTCTCAGAAATTCTCTATATTATCCACGACTTGCAACATCTTCTTCGCTTCCACATCCCAGTTGTATTTTTCGCGTACAGCTTTTCGCCCCCTCTCCCCCATGGCCCTGGCGGCCTCTCTATTGGTGAGAAGATAATCGACTGCAGTAGCAATTTCAGAAATATTATCCGGATCCACGGTAAAACCGCATTGCTCCGTTTCAATAATTTCCTTCATGTTTGGAAAGTTCGAACAAACAACCGGCAAGCCGGCATTCATATACTCAAACATTTTAATGGGATAGCTGGTATAATGGTTGGGTGTATTGAGAAGAGTACACATACCTACCAGACTTTCCCCATATAAATCCAAAATTTCCTTTTTTGATAGATATCCTTTTTCCACAACTTTTTTATAACCGGGAAGCTGCTGTAAGTTTTCACGATAGGAATTCTGTATTCTTCCGGCAAGTGCCAACTCACAATCAATACTGTCCATCATCTTTACTAAATTGGTGATTCCACGCTCGACAGTGATTCCACCGGCATAGCATATTTGATTTTTCTTATCGTAATTGCCATGGGTTTCCTCCAATACGGGAAAGTTAAATACGATAGCCCAGTTCTTTATATTCAACTGACGCAGTCGTTCCGCCTGAATCTCAGCCACAACTAATACGCCATTGGCTTTTTTCAGTAAACCGTCTTCCCAATGGGCAACCCATCTTTCAGCGAGAGGTGCGAGAAATTTCCCTTTTCCTTTGGACAGCTGGGTCCCAATCTGTTTGGGAGAGTTTTCGTGCATATCGTATATGACTCGTTTTCCATATTTCAGCAATTTCTTACCAACTCCAACGAGGACAACCTCATGGATAAAGTAGAGATCAGCCTCTTCCTTGAGAAGAACCTGGAACAATTCTTTGTTATAGTTCAGTTGCCTGATAATCCGACGCCCGTTGAGTTTCAGAACCTTTATTTCCACACCATCCATCCGAGCTTCATCGGTGGATCCGTTTTTATTGGAAGTGATGAAAACAACTTCATGTCCCAACTTTTGCAAGGACTTGCATTCCTTTAAGAAGATGCGAGTGTCATCGAAGCGATGTTCATAGCCTACATGTACGATTTTCATTCATCTACTCTCCGCAAATCTCTTCATAAAAATTAAACAGTTTTTCTTCTTCCACATCCCAATTAAACACTTCTTTTACGGCCTTGCGACCGTTTTGTCCTAATCGTCTACATCTTTCCGGGTCATTCTTAAGCTCTAAAATCATTTCTGCCATAGCATGAGGGTTCTCGGCATCTACTAATTCTGCAAAGTTATACTTAGCAACTACTTCCCGCCCATAAGGATGGTCTGATAACAATACTGGTAAACCCATCGACATATACTCATATACTTTAGTTGGTAAGTTTTTAATATTTTTATACTGTCCCACAGGTAACAAGGTGCTTGCACCAAGAGATGCCTCTTCCAATATATCCTTCAGCTGTTCTCTATTGTAAACCCCTCGGTAATCTACACAGGAGAAACTGTACCTTGCTCGCACTTCTGCTTCGTATTCTGCACTTGTGAAGTTGCCCGCCAAAATCAATGGAACCTTCGCTTCGTAACAGGCATCCATAAGGTTGGTGATCCCCCTTGCTTCAGACAAACTTCCTGCATAGCATACGGAAAACACGCTTCTTTTTGCATCGCCTTTATAATAATTATAGATTTCTTCAAGTCTAGGCATATTATCTATTGTTGTAGTGTGCTTAGCTCTACCTTCAAAAGGATGAACGCCATCCTCCAAGCATGGAAAAATCACACCATCTATTTTTTTACATACACTATTTTCTATTCTCACATAAGTTTTAGCTATTATATTTCTAAAAATTTTGGGAATATAGTATTTCTCTCGAATCTGAAGGGGATAGTTTTCATGACTGTCAAAGATGACATGCTTTCCTTTTTTCTTCAGTTTCGCTCCGTAGGGAAGAAGTTCCGGATCATGGAAGTGATACAAGTCGGCATTCAACTCCAAAGCAGCCTTATAAGCACTTTTTCCCGACTTCAACATCCGACCGATTCTCCCTTTGGGTTGTTCACCGATTCCCACTATGGTCACTCCGTTCTCCCTGCGGGAAGAACCCGGTGCAACAAAAAAAACATCGTAATTTTCCTTCTTCGCCAAAGAGGTGCATTCTTTTACGAAAATGCGAATGTCATTGCTTTTATGAACACTTGTCATATGACATATCTTTACCATGTTTTATTCCTCAACTATAAACAGTTTTTTATCCTTTTCTTCATATTCTCTGCCACAAGAACAAACCTTGGTCTCGTCCAATATCATTCCACATTGGCAGACCCATCCCTTCTGTACGGCAGGCATTCCCACCATGAGAGCGTAATTCGGAACATCCTTTGTAACAACAGCTCCTGCGGATATCATTGCCCACTCTCCGATTACAGTTCCGCACACAATCGTCGCGTTGGCACCTATAGAAGCCCCTTTTTTTACATGTGTTGAAATATATTGACTTTTTCCCTTAGGAAACTTAGCTCGAGGGGTAAGGTCATTTGTAAATGTCATGGATGGCCCACAAAAAACATAATCCTCTAAGGTTACACCTTCATAAACAGAAACATTGTTCTGTATTTTGCACCCATCCCCTATGACTACATCATTGCCCACGTTAACATTCTGACCAAGTGAACAACCGGCACCAATTTGTGCCCCTGACATTATGTGACTAAAATGCCAAATATTTGTTCCTTTTCCAATGGTTACACCTTCATCCACGTAACTGGACGGGTGCAGATAAAAATCACACACTTTTTTATCTATTCCTCCAATCCCTTTTTCATGTTTTGTATAAATTTCTGATGGTCGATTGCAAAATTTCCGCTCACACTTCCGCCGTCTTCAACATTCTTTGTCACCACAGCTCCCATGTTGACTCTGGCGTTGGATCCAATGGTAAGGCCGTTTGCAATGGATGCACCAATACCAATCCACGTATCCTCCCCAACAACAGTTCTACCGGCAATTACAGTCGTAGCGACGACAAATACCCTCTTGTGAAGATGACAGGCATGAGAGACATGCACTAAATTATCGATGCGACATCCGTCCTCAATAATGGTGTCCGACCAAGGATAGATTGCATTCTGAATTGTGCTGTTGTGTCCCACATCTACGTTATCGCCAATGACGATTCCGCCGATATGGTTCACTGTAACGACACTGCCCTTGTATTTTTTATGTTCAAATCCGCCATCACCAAGGGTTGCACCTGCTCGAATGACGGAGTTTTCACCAATGACCGTGTTGGCATCAATAAGCACGAATGGTCCCACAACGGCACCCTTTTTGATAATAACATTGTGGTCAGCGATGCATGCCTGTGGACTGATTTCTGCTGTGGGATCAATTTGATTCTCAAATCGCTCTCTTTTGTAGCCTTCCATTTTAGACAAGTGGTTGTGAACGAGAAAAAATATGCTTCTCGGATCTTCCGTGACAAGGACGCCCTTATCAACAATTCGCTCTGCAATTTCTTCTGTTGTAATCACCATGGTGACATTTTCTTTTATTTCATCAAGAAACTTGATGTTGGTAAGATAAACACAGGTTGCTTCAGCCGTGGCTTGTGCTGTCAGTGCTAAGTACGTAAATGGTTTTTCATTTCTTACTTCAAAGTCAATGTCCACTCCCAGTTGTGGGATAATGTTGCTTAATAACATGATTCTTTCACCGAATTAAAACTCACCCTTCATATCCGTGCTGGCAAAGTCCCTAAGGGGGAACTTGACCGGCTGACCCGTCTTTTGGCTCTTATAGATTGCAAGTACCAATTCCAGAGCGTTTCGCCCGGCAACCGCATCCACATAAGGAGCTCTATCTGTCTTGATGGCATCGATGACATCTGCAAAAAGATCCGTATGCCCGTTTCCATATACGTTGCTGGTAGCCTCTTCCAAGCCTTTATTCTTGGCATCTTCTTCCGTTTCATCTGCAAACTCCCACACATCAATATTATTTGTGGAAGTTCCGCCAATTTTCACAGTACCCTTTTCCCCGAACATGTAGAGGGTTTCTTCCAGGTTCTTGGGATAGACATTGGTGGTTCCTTCTATGGTACCAATGGTGCCGTTTTTAAACTTTACAACTGCCATCCCCAGATCCTCTGCTTCCAAGTAATCATGGAACTGCTGTCTTGTGGCACCGTAGACTTCCTCAATCTCATCTCCCATCATCCAACGGAGCAAATCGATTCCGTGAATACACTGATTCATCAGCGCTCCACCGTCCTCAGCCCAAGTTCCTCTCCAGGAAGCCTGGTCATAATATCCCTTTCCCCTGTTCCATCTAACGTGAATCGAACCGTGGGAAATCCTTCCGAATCTTCCCCCTTCAACTGCTTTCCGCATTTCTTGGATGGCAACGTTGAAACGATTCTGATGACAGGAGGAAACCTTTACGCCCTTCTCTTTGGATTTATCGATGATTTTATTTGCATCCTCGATGCTCATTGCCATGGGCTTTTCTATGATTAAGTGAATACCCTTGTCAATGCAGTAGAGAGCTATTTCCGCATGATTTCCGCTCTCTGTGGCAATGCTCACAAGTTCCGGCTTGACTTGGTCCAACATTTCCTTGTAATCGGTGTACTTTCTGATTTTTTCATTGTTCTGAAAGTCATGCTTTTCCATAATTTCTTCGATTTTTTCGGGAATCACATCACAGAGACCAACAATCTCCAGATCGTTGTTCAAAGCTGCCTTTACATGGTTCGTAGCGATTCTTCCACATCCTATCAATGCGTATTTCATATTTGTTATCTCCTATTATTACAGAACTTCTATGTTGCTTCGGTCTGCGACCTTCTTCATGGCGTTTTTCGTGTCAAAGATTGCCACTGCATTTTTCTGCACCATATCATAGTCCACATTGCTGTGGCTGGCTGTTATCATAACCAAGTCATATCCGGCAATCACCTGTGGATCGATGCCGTCGATGCCCTTGAAAAACTCTCCGTTGTCCTTATATTCCGGAATAAACGGGTCATAGAAATCCACCTTGGATCCGTTTTCCTTGAGAATATTGATTACATCAATGGCGGGGCTCTCTCTATAATCGTCAATATCCTGCTTATATGCCACACCCAGAATCAAAACCTTGGAGTTCTTCAGAGGTTTTTCGAAGTGATTCAGCACCTTGCTGGCACGCTCTACACAGTACTCCGGCATCTTATCGTTGATCATCATGGAGCTTTCAATCATGGATGTATGGAATCCAAACTCTCTTGCCTTCCAGGACAGATAGTAGGGATCCAAGGGGATGCAGTGACCGCCCAAGCCGGGACCCGGATAAAATGCTTGGAATCCGTAGGGCTTTGTGCTTGCGGCATCCACCACTTCCCAGTAGTCAATTCCCATCTTGTCACAGAGCATAGCCATTTCATTGGCAAGCCCTATGTTTATATTTCTGTATGTGTTTTCCAAAATCTTTTCCATCTCTGCAATGGCGGGAGAAGACGCTTCAAAAACATCGCTGTCCAAAACAGCCTTATACATGGTAGCGATGACCTCCGTGGCATCCTTTCCGATGGCACCCACGACCTTAGGTGTATTCTTAGTCTTATAGATTAAGTTGCCCGGGTCGACTCTTTCAGGAGAGAATCCCAAGTAGAAGTCTTCCCCGCAAATAAGGCCGGAACCTTCTTCCAAGATTGGCATGAGTAGGTCTTCTGTGGTTCCCGGATAAGTGGTGGATTCCAGAACGACGATGGTTTCTTTGGTTAGGTATTTGGCAATCGCTTCCGTGGAGGATTGTACGGCACTGATATCCGGTTGCTGATGCGCATCCAATGGTGTGGGTACGCAGATGGCAACAAAGTCCACATCCTTGACAAAGCTAAAGTCGCAGGTAGCAGAAAGCATACCGCTGTCTACCAATTCCTTCAGGTCGTCATCTACGACATCACCAATGTAGTTTTCGCCGTTGTTCACCATGTCCACTTTTACAGATTGCACATCAAATCCAATGGTCTTAAAGCCGGCCCTCGCCTTTTCCACTGCCAAGGGCAACCCTACATATCCCAGTCCGACCACACCTACGGTGATATCTCTGTCCTGTATTTTTTTGATCAGCTTATTTTTCATCTTTGGTCTCCTTATAATTCCAAACCTTTATACAACTGCTTTAACGGTTTTGAACAGCATTCCGATGTCCTTCCAAAAGCCGAACTCCTCTATGCTGCGTAAATTGTATTCCATTTTTATGGGAAGAACCTTCTCCACATATACCTCATCGGGATTGGTCGCACCTTCCATCATCTCATCTTCATCCTTAAATGTAATGGATGCCAGACTGGTTACACCTGCGGGCAACAACAAGGTTGCCATCATTTCATCCGAGTATTGGGCCACATATCTTGGCACCTCCGGTCGTGTCCCCACAAAGGTCATGTCCCCTGTCAATATATTGAACAGCTGAGGCAGTTCGTCCAAGCGTACCTTTCTTATCTTCATGCCCACCTTGGTAATCCTGCTGTCATTGCTCCCCGTCACCTGTGCTCCCAAGGCTTCTGCGTTGACTACCATGGTACGAAACTTGAAGATGCGAAACTCCTTTCCGTACTGGGTGATTCTCACTTGGCGAAAGAACACCGGACCTTTCGAGTCTCCCTTAATCCACAGAGCTACTGCAATCATAGGTATGGACAGAAGGATGATGAGGAATATAGATCCCAAAATGTCGAACACTCTCTTGAAAAAGAGGCTTCCTCTCTTGGCTGCCAACTTTTGGTAGTAGGGTCTCACCGCTTCTTTTTTCATGGATGACGACAAGTCCTCCCAAGGAAGAAACTTCATCCTTTCATAACCTCCCCAACAACGGTTACCAAATGGTCACATATATATGCCACTTCCTCATCGGTCAATTTTGTGTGAAGGGGAAGGGTGATTTCATTTTCATATTGGGCAAAGGCATTGGGGAAATCTTCCATTTTGAATCCCATCTTGCTATATGCCGTCAGCATGGGAAGAGGCTTGTAGTGGACATTGGTCGCTATGCCGGCTTCTCCCATTCCGGTGATGATCCGGTTTCTCTCTTCTTCTCCGATTCCGGGTATGCGCAGCAGATATAGGTGTCCGCTGGACTGATTGTTTTCATCGAAATGCTCCAGTCTCTTCCAGCCTTGTGAAAGCACTGTTTCATCGTATTTCTTTATGATTTCCGCTCTTCGTTTCAACAACTTGTCATATCGTTCCATCTGTTTCAGTCCGATGGCAGCCTGTAAATCCGTCATATTGCACTTGTAGGCCGGATACACAATGTCGTATTCCCAGGAACCAAGCTTTGTCTTGGCAAGGGCATCCTTACTCTGTCCGTGAAGTGAGAAGAGCATATACTCCTTGTAGAGGGCATCATTATCCAGACCTTCTACTTCTTTCCAAACTACCGCACCACCTTCTCCCGTGGTAAAGTTCTTCACTGCATGAAAACTGAAGTTGGTAAAGTCGGCAAAATTTCCGCTACGCACACCCTTGTACTGTGCGCCGAATCCATGTGCGGAATCGGCAATGAGAATCACTCGCCCAAATTTCTCCTGCAAGGGGCTTCCTGGAGTAAAAAGGTCCTTCTTTTTCTCCACAATTTCCTGAAGTCTTTCATAGTTGCACAGTCTTCCGCCAATATCCACAGGGATAATTGCCTTCGTCTTTTCATTGATGGCTTCTTCTACTTGATCGTAGTTGATTTCAAAGCTGTCAGCCATGGTATCTACCAGCACAATTTTTGCCCCCACATGATCGATGACGGAGGCGGTTGCTGTATACGTATATGCGGAAGTGATTACTTCGTCTCCCGGGCCGATCCCCAAAACGCGAAGTGTCATCTCCATGGCAGCGGTTGCAGAGTTTAAGCAAACACATTTGGGCAGACCAATGTATTCTGCAATCTGTCTTTCCAGTTCTTTGGTTCGTGCACCGGTGGTGATCCAACCGGATTGGAGTGCCTCTACAACTTCATGGATTTCCAGTTCCGTGATATCCGGGGGTGAAAACGGTATGTTCAATTTCTTCTCCTTAATTGTCTGTAATGGTATATGTCTCGCAGATGTCTTCCGTCAATTCTTTGATGTTATTGACGTTTTCATTGGCACTGCGTATCAATCCGTCCAGTTTTTCTTCAAAATCGGTTTTCAGCTTTATGGGCTTTCCGATAAAGATCAGCTTGTTCTGGGTTTTCTCTAAGCCCTCTTCATCCATGAGTATTTCCTCGTATAGCTTTTCTCCGGGACGAAGGCCGACGATTTCGATTTCTATATCCGTATGTGGCTTGTATCCCTTTAGCTTAATCAAGCTGACCGCCAAATCGTAGATTTTCACCTGCTTGCCCATATCCAAGACAAAGATTTCTCCGCCTTTTGCGTAAAGTCCCGCTTGGAGAACTAGGGAGACAGCCTCCGGAATGGTCATGAAATATCTGGTGATTTCCCTATGGGTTACGGTCACAGGACCACCCTTATCGATTTGCTTTAAGAAAAGCGGTATTACAGAGCCGTTGCTTCCCAGGACGTTTCCAAAGCGAACAGCCACGAAATTGGTTTTCGATTTCATGTTATATGTTTGGATGATCATTTCACAGATTCGCTTGGTGGCACCCATGATGTTGGTGGGCCTGACCGCTTTGTCGGTGGAAATCAACACAAAGGTCTCTACTCCGTATTGATCTGCCAACTGAACGGTGTTTAAGGTCCCCATGCAGTTGTTCTTTACAGCCTCATTGGGTGAAACTTCCATGAGGGGAACGTGCTTATGGGCCGCTGCATGATACACCACGCTAGGTCGATACTGTTGAAACACTTTCTCCAAGCGTGCCTTGTCTCTCACTGAGCCGATAATTGCCTGAATATCCACATCGGGGAAACGACGAATCAGTTCCATCTGGATGTCATAGGCATTGTTCTCGTAAATATCATAGATGATCAGTGTTTTAGGATACGATGCGACGATTTGGCGACACAGTTCCGATCCAATGGAGCCTCCGCCCCCTGTCACCAGCACAGTATTGCCTCCGATAAATTCCTTGATTCCCTCTTCGTTGACAATCACCTGGTCTCTTCCCAGTAAATCTTGGTAAGAAATATCTCGGATATTGCCGGATAGTTTCCCATCCAATGTCTTAGTGATAGCGGGAAGAATTCGCAGCCTTACATCTGCCTTGTTGCAGATTTCAAGAATGCTGCTGATTTGCGTTTGACCAGCCGAAGGGATAGCCAAAATGATTTCATCCACCTTGTATTTCTCAACGGAGGACAGAATGCTTTCTCTGCCCCCTACGATTTGAATGCCGCGAAGGTACCTGCCCTTCTTCTCTTTATTGTCATCGATAATGCAGACCACCTTGTTGCCGGCTGCGCTGTAGTTGGACAATTCATTGATGAGCATGGCACCGGCCGCTCCGGCACCGATGATCATGGTTCGCTTTACATCTTCTCGCTTATAATTGGAGCCGGTCCTATAGTAGTGAAAGATGCGGATAGAAAGTCTGGATGCCAGAACCAAGATCAGCATGAAGCCGAAGTTGAGAATGTAGAAACTTCTTGGCATATTATACACAAGAAGCACCTTATACATTAATTCTATCAAGTTAACTAAGGCCGTGGCCTTTAGTATCTTTGCCAGTTCGTTGACGGAAGCATAGGTCCATATGCTGTGATATAGTTTAAAGTACCAAAAGACAGCAATGGTAATGACAATATCAAAAGGCAGACAACGAAACATGAGAATCTTATACTCCAATGGAAATACACCAAAGGTAAATCGTATGGCCAATGCCAAATAAGCACTGACGAGCACGATGAGTATATCAATCAGAATGAACGCCGACTGTCTTATTTTCTGCTTATAGAAAATTTCCTTCAAACTTTAACTCCCAAATCAATGAATCATGCAATAAACCGCATATTAGTGTATCACAATTACCGCTATTTATCAATCTTTCCAAAGGCTTTTATTGCCTCTGTGACAGTATTGATATCTTCTTCTTTCAGATAAGGGTGCATGGGAAGAGACAGCACCGTATCACACAGCTGAATGGTCACTGCATAATCTTCTCCATGGAAAGTCTGGTCCCTAAACGCCCCTTGCTGATGCATGGGTTTTTGATAATAAATCATGGAAGGAATCTCTCGCTCCTTCAAATATTTCTGCAATGCGTCCCGGGTCTCCCGGTCTTTTAGTTGTATGGTGTACTGGGCCCAGCTGGATGTGTATCCCTTGGGTACATAGGGGGTTTTTACCACACCGTCTAACAGGGCAGTATATCTATCCGCCACCTTATTAATGTCCGCCACCTCATAGTCCTCAAAGGCCTTGAGCTTTATTTTCAGGACGGCGGCTTGCATGGTGTCCAGCCTGGTATTCAAGCCGATTCTCACGTTATCATACTTGCTTTCACCCTTTCCGTGAACTCGATAGGATGCTGCAAGCTTTGCCCATTCATCATTATCCGTGAAGATGGCACCGCCATCCCCATAGCAACCCAATGGCTTTGCAGGGAAAAATGAAGTTGTACTGATATCGCCAAAGCTACAGGCCCGCTTTCCATCGATTTCACCGCCGAAGCCCTGGGCACCGTCTTCCAACAGCAACAGTCCGTGTGCATCGGCAATCTTTCGGATTGCGGAATAATCGGCAGGCAGGCCAAAGAGGTCCACGGCTATGATTGCGCTCGGTTTCAGCTTCCCTTCCTTTTCCACTCGCCCAATCATCTCTTCCAGCTTCTCCGGGTCCAGATTGAAGGTATCTTTATCTACATCGACAAATACAGGAGTCCCTCCTGCATGGGAAACGATCTCTCCGGAAGAGAAGAACGTGAAATCAGGGACGAATACGGCATCTCCTTCGCCGATTTCCCACACCATCATTGCCAAAGAAAGGGCATCCGTTCCATTGGCACAGGTAATGCAGTGCTTGACGCCGACGTATTGGGCAAGTTCCTTTTCCAGTTCCGTCACCTGATTGCCCATGATGAAGTTGCATTTTTCAGCCACCTCCAAAATAGCGGCATCCATATCTTTCTGTAAAACCTTATATTGGGTTTTTAAATCTCTAAACTGCATTTTTTTACTCCTTATTCTTTCTTCCAATGATTTTATATTTTTTGTTGAATACGATAAACAACAAGATGGACATTATGCCATAAACTGCGATGCCCGTATATGCTGCACCCTCCGCGCCGTATCTGGGTATGAGAAGAAGGTTCACACCAATCTGTAAGGCCAGGCCGATGGCTGAGATGATCATGTTGTATTTCACCTGCCCCATTGCCGCCAGTAAATTGGCCGTCGATGCACGAAAGGCATTGTTGATGAAGCTGGAAATCAATAGGATTCGCATGAGATATACGATATTTCCATACTTTGCTCCAAAGGCCAATAGAATAATCGGTTCAGCAAACAGGAAGAGAAACAGTACCAGCAATCCCACCAGAGCAGTACATGCTCCAATGTTCTTGATATAGTTTTTTCTCACCCAAGGCAGGTTATTTTCATTCTTGATGAAGTAGGGGGATACAAAGATAGCAATGGCGCTACCCACTATGGAAATCGCAGCAGCGAATGTGTATGCAGTCTTGTATTCAGCAACGATGGTAGGGTCGCCCAATAATCTTCCCAGTAGAAAAACATCCATCAGCATGAAGACTGCCCACAGACCATTGGTTATCATGTATTGAAAGGAATAGACATTTGCCTGTCTCTTCTCAAATTTCGTAAGCACTGCTGCTTTTACGCCCTTAAAGTATTGTCGATAACCGGAAAAGACGAGAAACAAACCAAGGAGCACGTTGGCCAAAACCACGCCAATTACCACGCCAAAGAGATTGTCAGCATAGGCTCCCAACACTCTTGCCATAACCAAAAGGAAGGCACTCCCCACGGAAACCAGGGCAAATCGCTTGTTGTTCAACATGGCCCTCTCGTTCATCTGTGTTGTGTTGACCATGTCTTGGAAGGGTAAAGCCAAAATCAACACCGGTATGAGGGCGCTTGCAGCCATAAAGTTGTCGGGATGATTATAGAGCAGATTAAAGATGACGACTGCAACTACAATAAGTACGTTGTATGCCGTCCCTCGAATCAAAGCATATTTATAATAACTGTATTTTTTTTCGACTTCTTTGCTTAGAACACTGTATCTTAAGAGAGCATTGTATAGACCCAGCCCGGAGCAGATGAATGCATAGCTGTAGATGTTTTCCATGTATCCCAATTGACCAAAGTCCGACTTTGACATGAGTCTAATCAGGACAATGGATCCAAAGAATGTGACGAACTTTGTGGCAAAGTTTCCAATCAAAATATGGAAAGCACCCTTTTTCCAAAGAACGCTTATGGTGTTCTTACCTTTTACGATTAATTCCTTCAAATTAGCTCCAATTTCACTTCCACTTATGCAATCCCAGTATTCCCATGAGCGAACCCCATCCGTAGGACAAATGGAAAATCGGAAATAATATCAATAATAATCCAAACTCCTTTAAGCCTGTCGCCCCTTTTGCCGAGAAGATAATATCTAAAAGCAGATATAAACCCAACTCCACAGCGAACAGTACAGCCATCACCCACCAAAGCAATGACAGGACCGTCATGACAATTAAGGACAACAGAAATACCAGAGGGATGAAATGACGTACGCCCATAGTTCCGGGACACAACTTCATGGTGATGATATTCCATCTGCCGTTCTTTACCGCCATGTCCGCAATACCCTTGATGGTATCTCGGCAATAGTAGGACAATCTAATATCATCGGATAGAAAGATTTTACCACCGTTCTTTCGGATTCGATAGTTCATCTCATTATCTTGGTTTCTCGTCAGCTTTTCGTTATAAAGACCGATTCTTTGAAACACCTCTCTGCGAAAAGCGCCAAAGGGAACCGTATCCACATAACCGCTCTTCCCTCCCGTTCGGAACTGGGAATTCCCCACACCAAACTTGGAACTGAGCATACGTGCAATGGCACCGCCAACAGTTCCTCTTCCGATGGTCTCCGCCAGTCCTCCCACATTATCTGCATCGGTGTGGTCAAGATAATAGACGCACTTTTCGATGTAGTCTTCCCGGTACTCCGCATGGGCATCCAACCGAACGATGTACTCTCCTTGGGATGCAGTGATGCCGATGTTCATGGCATAGGGTACTGTTTTGTTGGGGTTGTCCAATAGTCGGATAAGGTCCGGCTTCAACTCTATATATTCATTGATGATTTCACGTGTCCGATCCGTTGATCCGCCGTCCACAAAGAACCACTCCATATCTTCCTGGGGATATGTCTGTTGCAGCAGTGACTCGATGCACTTACCGATGAAGCGTTCTTCGTTATAGACCGGCATGACAACCGATACTCGCTTTTGCATATATTGCTCCTTACTAATTAACCATTGTCACTGTATATTCTACTTTCAAAACGCATATGACGCAAGTCTTTAACGACGCATTCTACCACAGTTTTGCCTTTCTGTCACTATTGTCACTGCAAGATTGTGGTTATCATGTGATAATGTCACCCTAATATCTATCGTGCGAAAATGTCACCCCCATAGTAAAATCTTTACATGAAACAGGAAGTGATTAAATTGACAGAGAAACAACTTGTTAGGTTAGACATTATCAACAAAGCAATTAGCGGTTTCATTACGGTGAATGAAGCTGCGCAGGCATTAGGAGTTTCACGCCGCCAAATACAACGCCTAAAGAAGGAAGTGAAAGAACACGGCGCAGCGGCTCTTGTTCACAAGAATTCTTTGAAACCTCCACACAATGCCTTTTCTGCTGAACAGAAGGAGAAGATTATTGAATTAAAAAATACCAAACTTTATGAGTCGTGTAATTTCATGCATTTTAGGAGTCTTTTGGATGAGTATCATGGTATACAAATATCCTATTCCTCTTTGTATATGATATTGAAAGATGCGGGCATTTCATCTCCTAAAACAAGGCGGCGATACAAACCACACCGCAGAAGAAAACGAAAAAAGCAGGCCGGGCTCCTTTTGCAAGTGGATGCAACTCCCTTTGCTTGGTTCATGGGCAGTCGAAAGAAATACTCCATTCATGGCGGTATTGATGATGCAACAAGTCAAGTGACTTCGCTCTTTATGTGCAAGAACGAATGCCTTTACGGGTATTTTAAGGTATTCAGGCAAACCATTGCCAACTTCGGGATACCCATCAGTGCATATGCTGACAAGCATACCATATTTAGATCACCTAACAAAGACAAGTCTGTGATTGATGCTAGTATCAAGGCAAAGGATACCCAGCTGGGAATGGCTCTCAAAGATCTTTGTGTTGAACTCATCGCTGCTCGAAGTCCACAGGCAAAAGGTCGTATCGAAAGGTTATGGGGGACCTTGCAAAGCCGCCTACCTGTTGAATTTGCACTTAGAGGTATTACCGACATTGATGCAGCGAATGAGTTCCTAAAGGAATATATATACATCTTCAACAGCGAGTTTGCTGTTGAACCGGAAGATACCGAATCAGCCTTTAGGAAGCCTCCTGAGTATATGGATTTGGATTATGTCTTTTGCATAAGAGAGCAGCGGGTAATTGATGCCGGAGGGGTATTCTCTTACATGAACAAATCCTTTAAAGTTGAAGACGGCAATTACGCTGGAAAGCTTCCAGCAAAAACAAAAGTTACCGTTTTACTTAATCCTGATTTGGGCGAACTGGGAATCAAAGTAAAGTACAAAAATCTGCTATTTAACGTCACTAGATTTATCCCGCCCAAGAGAAAGGCATCGAAAAAGCCGGAACCTAAACCAAGAAAGCTACTATCCGCAAATCATCCTTATCGATATGGGCAGTCCATTTACAGCAAACTGGACTACACCTTAAGCGACCAAGAAATCATGGAAATGCTTGAAGATGCATTTCTTAAGTGAGGGGGGTGACATTTTCGTCCGATAATTAACTCGACTCAGGGGTGACATTTTTGCTTATTATTGACATATTGTCACTGCAAGATTCACGGGAAAGGGGTGTTATCTTTCAGAACTTTATGCTATTATGTTTAATGCTATTCATAAAAGTGAAAGCAACCAAAGGAGACTTTATGAAAAAACTCATATCTGTGATGCTGATTTTGGCCCTATTAATAGGTGTGACCGCCTGCAGCAGTGATGATAACGAAAGCAACGAAAAACTGAAGGACGACCTTTTCGCCATATACGAAGAGTTGCGTCCCATTTATAAAGGAAATACCACAAACGAGGAAGTAAGGGACTATCTCGCAGGTGTTGCCGACCGATATGAAATCTACAACAAAAAATTACCTGGAGACAGTCTTCTTCTCATGAAACAAGCGGATCCACATTATCAAGATACTCTCCCCACTACACTGCAGTGTTCTATTTCAACCGGCACCCGTCATGAAGATGCACAGTCAGCATCCATTGCCCTCGCAGTGTTGAAAAACATCGAAAACCACGGGCAGATTACTGTGATTTTCACCGGGGAAGATTATGGAAAATACTATGGGGCCCAATCTTTACCAATAAAATACTTAAAAACGGATAATTTCATCAACCTAAGATATGAACCAAAGGCACAGTTGATTACCGGGAGCGCGGCTACAGAGGACTATATTCTGCGAAGTAAGGCGGAAACGGAAGAAATCTCCAACGGAAAGGCATTTGAAATTTCCATCCTTTCAGGGGAAGGTACCATTAAGGCCGATCAAATGGGTGATTACCCCAATCCAATCATGGAGCTGGGGTTGTTGCTGTCCGATTGTAAAAACCGGGGAATTAACTTACAAATCGCCTCCATTGGGGGAGAATTCTCCCCGGGAAAAGAACCTATCTATGCCAAGGCAGTTGTAGTCATTCAGTCGGATGATGAACAAAGACTATTGACCAGAATAGAGTCTTCTATTGAAGACTTTGAAAACGATTATGATGACATCAAACCCGGAATAAACTACACCTTTGCTCCGGTGGATTTTCCAAAGTCTGCATTGTCCCATGATTCCACCACCCGACTATTAAGCTTGATTTACACCATCGACGAAGGGATTTCCGGTAATGTTGAGGATGAAGATGATAAAAAAGTTGTAGCATACAGTGGAATTGAGAAGATTTCTCTTTCGGATGCCGTCAACGTAAACGTTGTGGGCAGAAGCCTCTCCAAGGAAGAACAAGATACCATCCGCTCTTCCTACGAGAGCATAGCAAACCTCAACAGTTACAGTTTCTCTGCTTCGGTGCGCAATACCCTGTGGAATGGGCCGAAAGAAAACCTTCTTGCGGACAGTATTTCCATTGCTGCCAACCAAAGCGATTTGAAACTGAAATCGTCTACTTCTCTGGAGGATAATGAGTGTGCCATTTTTGCCCAAAAGAAAGAAGACCTGCAAGCGGTCTCCTTTGGTGTTAATATTCAGCAAGGCTTCGAAATCTCCAAGAGTTTGATGCTCTTTTTGGAAAGTCTCCACCAATCCAGGCTTTAGAATCCGTATACCTTATTGACGTTCTGTACGTATATAATCCCGTGACCCGGTTTCCCCATGTCCAGTTTTTCGCGGATGCCGGTAATGATGGCTTCTGTCTGCTCCTTAGCAGAAATGATGAGTACAATTTCTTTCTCCGGCTCAATATCGATACCGAAAACCTTTTGTGTTTCGTGGACGCCTGCACCTCGAGCATTGATGATGGTGCCGCCATTTGATCCGGCGTTGGTTGCCGCCTCTACCGCATCTTCCCCTTTTCCCTTTTCTACGATAACCGTGATAATATGGTGCATGACATCATCTCCCTTCTCATCATCCATTTCCAATTCTTTATACCATTTGCTACCCACTGCTCCCATTACCGTTGAAGTAAAGGCAATGCCGTGATTAGGCTTATTAAAACCATGTTCCTTATGAATTTGATCCAAGGCCGCGTGAGCCACATCCCTTTTCGCTATCATAAAAATGATTTCTTTTCGAACATCTCGAAGCGTAAGCATATCCAAAAACTTGCCGGTAGAAGTACCCATGCCTAAAGCGACGGTACCACCCAGTACCCCCAATTCCTTGGCTCTATGGCAAATCTTGCCGGCTAGTCCGTTATTTACTATGATACACACCAGCTCCGCGTCGTGTGCAACAAGTTTATCAACCATTTTCTTCCGTCCCCTTCTTCTTAGATTTTATTTTAAAGATAAATCCTAATGTCTGTAGTGCGATAATCGGTGTCATTGCCACCATGGCAATCATACCGAATCCGTCAATCAATACATCTGCACCTTCAATGGCTTCCGCGGCTCCTTGGGCGTAAGCTAAGATAAACGTTGCAGTCATTGGACCTGATGCCACACCTCCCGAGTCAAAGGCCATTCCAACGAAAAGCTTTGGAACAAAATACATCATGAGTACACATATAATGTATCCAGGAAGCAAGAAATGCCATAGTTGCAGCGAAGGCACCAAGATTCTTATCATGGACAAAGCCACTGCTGCTCCTGCGCCTAAGCACAGCGAAACCATTACAATCTTACGATTGACATATCCACTTGTAACATCTTCTATTTGATGTGTCAATACGTTTACTGCAGGTTCCGCTAAAATTGTTACTAATCCGAGAATAAAACCAACAACAACAACATATACGCTGCTGTCCATGGATGCAATCGTGAAACCTACCAAACTTCCAACATCCATAAAGCCGGCATTTACACCTGTTAAAAAAAGGACCAGTCCGACAAAGGTAAATAACACGCCAAACAGGATTCTCTTTAGTGCAAGCTTGCTCATTCGTATAGAAGCTCTTTGGAAGACAAGGAAGATGACAACAACGGGTGCAAGGGCTATGAGTATTTCTTGTGACACCGCTCCAAATTCATGTATAAACACCCCAAAGATAGAATTATTTGCCACAGGCTCCATATTCAATGATCCACTGATTTCACTGGCATTGAAAATAATACTCATGATCATTACTGCAATAATCGCTCCAGAAGATGCGATGGCAACCAAGCCAAAACTGTCCTTTTCCGAAGCTTTACTGTCCTTTTTCAAGTGAGATACACCGGTTGCCAGTGCCAGTATGAAGGGCACTGTCAAGGCTCCGGTTGTGGCACCTGACGCATCAAAGGATATGGCTAGAAACGCCGGTGGCACAAACATGGCCAGGACAAAAATAATTCCGTATAAAATTGTCAGCGAAATGTACAAGGGGAAATTGTAAACGATTCGAACAAGCCCGGCTGCAACCATGACTGCAATTCCCATGGATACCACCACCACAAGGCCCATTTTGGACAATACGCCGGATGTAACCATTTCCACTTGATCTGCAAGAATGTGAAGGTCCGGTTCTGCTATAGATATCGCAAAACCTAAGAATAAACCTATTACGATTACAATCCATATTTTATTTGATTTTATAATACTCGTTCCCATCTCGTTGCCGATGGGAGTAATCCCTAAGTCTACCCCAATCAGAAATATTGTCAGTCCAACGACGATTAAAACCGCTCCGATAATGAACTGTATCACAATCAACGGTTCCATGGGGGTAAGTGTGAAGTTCAAGATAAGTACAATCACTGTTATGGGAAGAACAGAAATCAAAACTTCTTTAAACTTGATATATAATTCCGTCAAATCTTACCTCACTTTTTTACTGTAGCAATTTATAGTAATAAGTTTACATAATTATCCCGCTTAAGTCAACGTACTAACTCTTCCAAGATGTTCATGAACTTTCTTGACAAGTAATCGTATTCATATTTCTCAAGAACATATGCACGACCCTTCTGACCCATGGCAATTCTTTCCTCTTGAGACATTTCAACCACCTTCAGAATCGTCTCTCTCAGCAGCTCCGCATCCTCCGCAGGAATGGAAAATCCACAATCCGAATCGGATACAGGATTATTCGGTGACAAGGCCGCATTGATGATAGGCTTTGCCGCCATCATATAGTCGAATAATTTGTTGTAGCTATTGCCGTACTTTAACAACTCTGTCCTTTTAACCACATTCATGAGACAGTCCATCCGTGATAAAAAGTCGGGAATCTGCGTCTTGGGTATTTTGTCCAAAAAAACAACATTGGAAATGCCGGCTCCTTCCACACGTTCCATCATAGCCTTTTTTCTTGTCCCATCGCCAACTAAAACAGCTGTCACCTTTTGTTCATTTAGGGGTGCCAGTGCATCAATGATGAAATCCAAGCCGTTGGAATCACTGTGTCCTCCTGCATAACCAATCAGAAATCGGCCTTCCCTGCGCAGCTCATTGATTATCTGCTGGTTCTTCTCACTAATAACTTCTCCCGTTTCCCAGTCCTCCGCAACAATTCCGTTGGGAATCCAGTGGTATTTTGATATGTCCATTCCCCGCTCTACTAGATGTAGGTCCGCTCTGGGGAGCAACGACACAATAGCATCACTGTACTTGCATGCCGCATCTTCTCCCTTCTGAATCACTTTTATGAAGGGATGACTGGCCGGATATCCCTTGATTTCCATGGGAGAAAAGGGCCATAAATCATGAACCTCAAAAATCAGTTTTGCATGGGACAGTTCCGCAATCGTCTTTGCCGGATAGATGTCCAAGGGATAGGTGGAAGATGCAATAACGACGTCCGGTTCAATTACACCTGCGAACAATTCTCTATATTTTTTCAGTTTGCGAATGAATGTCAGAATGTTGATAATCCGTCCCACGCCATTACCCTTGTAAGTATTGGTCTGAATCCAAAGATAGCGGATACCATCCATCCACTCTTCCTTGATATCCTTTTCCTGTAAATCCGGTTGTCGATTCCGTAAATGCGAAAAAGAGGCACCTACTATCGTTATGTGGTGACCCATTTCGACCCAGTGCTTTGCTAAATAATATGGCCGGAATTCCATGCCCATTTCCGGTGAGCCGGCATAATGATTTATCAATAAAATATTCATACTAGTACAGTATATATCAAAATAGAGATGAATAGTATATTTTATTATATATTCAACTGTTCAAATTATTTTGAAGAACATCAGCAAATCTTCCAATATGTATTCCGTCCACAAAAGAATGATGTACCTGAACGGAAATCGGCATATATACGCGCCCTTCTCTCTCGTAGTATTTTCCCCAGTCAAAGAGCGGTGTGGCGTTGTCCTTTTTGCCGGAATTGGTATGGGAGATATGGGTATAGGTAATCCACGGCATAGGTGAACACATGAAGAAATCATTGCCCGGACGTCCCGTGAAATACGCCCCCTGCTGTTGTGCAATTTCAGTGGCACGAGCTACGTACTCTACTAAGGAATCACATAGGGGAACATTCACAACTTTAAACAAATCACTCCCCTCTTCCAAGTAAGTAAATGCCGTGTTGATTCTGTCAAATATAGATAATCCGGTAGTTCTGAAAGTCCACACGCATATCGTTCCATCTCACATCTCCGTGGGTGGAGGCTGAGGTCCCTATGAGACGGAATCCCAGGTTTTCATAGTAGCGGAGAAGATTATCCTTGCATGCCAAGGTCACTCCTTGGAAACCGGCTTTTTCCGCTTCCTTGAGAAGATGCTTCATCAGTTGACCGGCAATCCCCTGCCTTTGTCGATTCTGATCCGTTGCAATGGACAAGATTGCGATAAAAGGCCCCGGCTCCAATTCTGAAGTTTCGTACATCACATCGCTGATAACATCCAACTTCGTCGGCCTCCCAATAACAAGACCGACAATTTGACCATCTTCTTCCCCCACAAAGAACCAGTCCCCCATATTCTCAATGCGAAAGGCATAGGTCTCCTTGCTTGCCGCCTCTTCCGGAGGGAAAAGTGACTTTTCCAGTTTGGCACATGAATCCAAATCGTTAATTGTGACGTTCCTTATTTTCATCTCTTCTCACACGCCAAATTCCACTACGACACCGTCCGGATCTGTAAGGGTAAAGTAGTTTGGTTTCGTACCTTCCGTAAATATCTCAGACGGCGAATAACCCATATCCAAAGCCTTTTGCCTGATCTCTTCCAAGGGGGCCGTAGCGGTATAACTCATAAACAAACCTTTGGTGGCAATCTTTTCTACATCGGGAAACTCTATCAACTCAATCATCGTTTCCCCCTTGCTGTTTGCAAGAAAAACGATTTCACCTGCATCCAAGCTGATTGCATTGACCTTTTGCAGACCTACAAGTCCCTCATAGAAGGCCAAGGACTTTTCCAGATTTCTCACCATCATAGTAATAAAATTCAGTTTCATAAGGGTACCTCCTGTTGGCATATATTAACTGGTATTATTCTATCAACTTAAAAATAGTTGTGCAATGTAAAAGTATTGACTTTGAACCTTAGCAAGGGTAAGTTAGTAGAAGAAAACAACAGTAATTGGAGGAGTAATATGACCAAGCACCCGCTTCATAAACTTTTTAAGGACAACCCCTTCCTCATTGATTTTTTGAACAGCCTTTCTGACTCCGTATATTTTGTGGACGAAGAAGGTCGGTTTGTATTTATCAATAAAGCCGTGGAAACCGTAGAGGGCTTTCGCAACGAAGAAATCATAGGGAAGACCATTCAAGAAGTCTATCAGTTTACCGACACTCCCTTGCTGCAAGCTCTCAGCAGTTTCAAGCCTGTAAAAGAGTTTGCCTATTCCTATACTGTCAATGGAGAAGAAGTTTTCCAGTCCTGCCGCGCCTTTCCCATCACCTTGTCCGGTCAGGCTGCCGGTGCTTATGCCGTGCAAAGGGATATTACATCTCTGAAGGAAGTATTGGAAGAGAGCCTTTCTCTTCACGAAAAGCTGTCATCCTTTGATCGACTCATCGGCGAGCATCCTTCTTTTATCGACTGTATCAACAGTGCAAAGTCGGCTGCCAAAACCGATTCCTCCGTTCTTCTCACAGGATCCACCGGTTCGGGAAAAGAAGTCTTCGCCAGGGCCATTCACGATGCCAGCCCCAGAAAAGATAAGCCCTTTCTGGCCATCAACTGTGCGGCAATACCTGAAACTCTGCTGGAAAGTATTTTGTTTGGTACTTCCAAGGGTGCATATACCGGCGCTGTAGAGCGAACCGGATTGTTTGAGCAGGCCAATGGCGGCACATTGTTCTTGGACGAAATCAACTCCATGCCCCTAACCGCACAGGCCAAGTTGTTGCGCGTCCTGGAAGAAAAAAAAGTTCGCCACCCGGGTAGCGAACATGAGATTTCTGTAGATGTGCGAATTATCAGCAGTAGCAACGTCATGCCACAACAAGCCATACAGGAGCAACAAATTCGCGAAGACCTCTTCTATCGTCTTTCCGTCATTAACATCATCATTCCCGACTTGATTACGAGAAAGTCCGATATTTTCTTGCTGACGGATCATTTTATCGCGGAATACAACGAAAGATTCCAACGAAGGGTCACGGCCATCTTCCCCGATACCTGTTCACCAATAATACCGTCACCACTATGCCCATTCAAGTAGCCCCGGAAAAAGAAGAAACCAATATCTTTGATTCCATCGAAAAAGAAGAAAAACAAGAAATTATTGACGCATTGCGACAATGCAGAGGAAACGTGACCAAGTCAGCGGAACACCTTGGAATCACAAGGCAAGCATTGATTTATCGAATGCGAAAATATGATATTTCAAGAAGATGAAACTTGGCTCAGCAAAGCCACGCACTCACAATGTTTTGAGAGGAGGGGATAGCTGTCAAGAATTAGCAGCCTGTATTTTTTAGACTGAAATTCTCTCCGAGGGAACATATCGACTAAGGGTGTACGTATGTGGGAACAAATCAACTATAGACTTTCGTGTGAGTTTATTGTAAAAACCTAATTCACCGAAAAGAAATGTGGCGCATCTCGGTTTTCAAACTTACACTAACTATAAGAACTTATCAAGAATATAGTCAATTATAAAAAGAAATCAGGTAGTTAATTGTGCCATTTTCGACAAGAATATAAATTCCTAACCCGATAAAGATAACGGGCACAATAATACGCCCATAGCGTTCGATAATTCCACCAATCATTGGGATAGTAGCAAATCTTTTAGCTAACTGGCATAGAAGGAATATGCCAATAATAAAGACTGCAAGAACTATAACAATCTGACCAACATTCATTCCTGTAAAATAT
>JAXGRD010000001.1:0-606046 GCA_040766105.1 Anaerovoracaceae bacterium | reverse complement strand
AGCAATAAATATATTGACAAATAGTTATCATACGCCTATACTAATATGGTACATATTGCATTTGATATATGCAGCAACAAGGAGGGGAAAATGAAAAGGATTAGAGGACTATTATTATTTGTGCTTGCATTGTTTATGGTTGCAGGCATGTCTGTGAGTACTGCCAACGTCTTTGCGAAAGATACAACCGTACCGGAACCGAAGGCTTCCATGAAAGCCGAGGGGACACTGGTCATAAACGATATTGTTCCGGACAGCAGCGGCATTCCCAGAAGTTCATGTAAATACACATATACAATTTCTGCGACGAGCGGCACGCTAAGCGGAACATATACCATTACCAAGGGGGCTACTGTTGTCTTAGCGGATACCCCTTTGCCTGCATCGGGGCAGTTTGAATTGTGTGCAAATGAAACCGCAACCATTTCAGGACTTGCCGATGGGACATATATGGTGACCCAGGCCACCCCTACCTACGCAAATTACATTGATACAACGGTTTCGGTAAACGATTCAGACCCACAAAAAAGCTTAACTGCCAATGTAAATATGGTAGCAGACCAAACCACTACAGTGGTATTTACCAATAATTACAACGTTCCTACAGTCAATGGGGATATTTCTACCAAGCCCTGTGAGCTTCACTGGTATGCAAAATCATTCATCAACTATTTGACGGAAAATTTCCCTAACGAGAACTACCTTTCAAAGGTGAAAAAAGCGGCATTTCCAACAAATGTGGGAAGATTTGAAGTACAACATTGGATCGATGACGGTTCCAACTTATATTGGAGAATGCCCGTCTCTACAGACTATGAAATCCGCAATGGAAAAGTGGTCATTAACTTTACCGATTCTCAGTGGAAACCCAAACCCGAAACACTTACCTTTTATCTTGGTGACACCGTGTATGGGTGGCGAACAGGCCAAGATTTTTATGAATCTGTCACCGGATATGCTGAAACATACCAGCTGCTGAATACTGCTCCGGAGTATACATTTACCGAGACTCAACTCATCATCAATATCCCCTACATGCCTGCAAATAGCTCTTATCTCTTCTCTTTCTACGGACCGCCCGTGGACGGGAAGAATGCAGTTCTGGCAGGGCAATCATACTATTTGGATGCCAACTTTACGGCAGAATACAAATGCGTGCAGGCAAAGGTCATTTGGAATGGCGGTCCCTTGGCAGATTCCGACACTAAGGTGCAATTATATCAAAACGGCGTAGCCTTTGGGGATGCCATTACCATCACGAAGGCCATGGGGAATTCCTACCTATGGACGCATCTTCCCTTCTTGGACGAAAACGGGAAGCCATATAACTACACCATCAAACAATTATCTGCGTTTAACCAATATAAAACGACCATTGTAGATCACACGGAAGCAGGAAGTAACGTAAATAAATTTGAGATTGTTAACACCTATATGGAACCACAGTCCGAACCCACCGTTGCGGAACCGTCGAAGCCGACAGAGCCAACTGCTCCCGGGACAGTTTCCAAGGGAACCTCTCCAAGGACAGGGGACGAGGGAAATGCCACCGGATATTTGTTCCTCGTGCTTGCATCTGCTACTGTTCTGGTCTTTACCGGGAAGAGACTCCATCAATAATACTTAAACTTACCGAAGTAAAATACCAAGAAGAATTGATGTGCCAACACACAAGGAAGAATACTTCCGGTATAGAGAATAGAGAGACAGGCAACAACACTGATTCCAACAGATCCTAGAATCATACTCAGCCCTTGGCTTTTGTTGCCGGTAAACAACACTTGCTCGAAAGAAAACAATGCAGCGGTAACAATAATGGGAAACACAGGTCCTGTTTCGGGGAATTCCAAGTAGAGAATCATGAATATTGTTCCCCGAAAAAAGGTTTCTTCAAAGAAAGCGGCAATCAATGGAACAAAGAGTACCACAGCAGGGTTTCGATTTTGAATGCTTTGTATCCAAGAAATATTGCCTATTTCAGATTGCCAATTCACTTTTTCCGAAAACAGCGTCAAACAGCCGGATAGCATGGTAATCATGCTCAATTCCCCAAGAATTGTGATGAGAATGTAGGGAAGATATTCTATTTTTATTAAAAAATATGGAAAAATATTGTATCCTATGGGAATACTCACTGCCGCCATAAATACCGCCGGTGTAATGTAGTAAAAAACACCTACAACCGAGGCCTTTATTTCGCCATAGTCCCACGGGATAACATCCATCAGCTTTCTAGAAGTATTATTGATAAATTTTGTGTTATCAATCCAAAATAGCAATCTTCCCATGACAAATGACATACCAAGAAACACTAAAACCAAAACCGCTAGTTTATACATTGTTCCGCCCCACTTCTGCCAATCTTTAATTTTTTTCTCCATTCCATAACAGAAAAGGAATATAAAACTAGATTCTGTGTTACATGAGCTATTATCGATATCAATATATTTCCTCCGCTAATCACAAATAATGTCCCAAATATACATCCGGATATTGTTTTTTGTACAACGGCAAGTCTCCCGAAGTAGACGTGATTCAGCCCATAGAAAAATCCGCTGATGATTACAGTCAGTGCCCCGGCAACTTCCAATTCTGTCAGCAATCCACCGATTAAAAATTGACGAAATACCGTTTCTTCCAGTGCTGCTGCAACAATAATAGCGACAATATCCAGTAAGTTGATATCTCCATAATAGATGCTAACAGGCTTTACTTTTGGAAACTTGCCACTTTTCTTTACCAAGGGAATAGAGACAAGGATATATTCCAATAGGATAATTAGGGGGGCAGATAAAATGGCCAGTCCATAGAACATCCATCCGGCCTCAAACAATAACTGCCCCATTTGTCCTGTAAATATGCCCATTAATAGTAGTGCTCCATAAACAGCAATGGTCGAAAGGTTTTCGTTAAGCACTTTACTTTTTGTAGATGACAGAAAAGGCTTGACGAAAAAAATATATGCCGAGGGAAACATAATTACTGCAATAAACAGTATTTGTTTAAGGCATGGGATGTGGAAAATCAACGCTGATACCCCCATTTTCAAGTACTCTCGGATGCTGCGTATATGGAAAACCCGGATAGGATAATTGCACAAGCTCGGGAATAAAAACCCTCATGACTTTCAGCCCTTTATTAATGACTTCCGGCGGTGTAATATCCAGATATACCGCATACTTGGAGATTTTGGACAGTTTACCAATAAGGTATTCCAAGTTTTTCATATCATTACCGGTGTTGAGATTTGAGAAGGTGCTCATGTTCACAGTTCCTTCCCACATTTCATTTAATATTCTTTCCTTGGTCTCTTGGTTCTCTGCCTTTGTCCAATAAGCCACGTTGCTATCTAAGTTTAGAAAGTCATCCTTTCCATTGTAAAGGAAGTCCGTCGGGCTCATCATTGGGCCGTTAGCCGCCAAATAATGAATTGTAGCGGCTTCTGCAAGGGCACGATATGCCGCTCTGGTTGGGTTCAAATTGGCCGAACAGCCCATGAGTACATAGGGGGATTTTTTCTTTTTATTAATCAACTGCGCAGCGAAAACATACCCCGGTACACCATCCATGCTCATATCATATAAAGTCAAATCGTAGGGGGTCTTTCCAAGAATTTTCTTCGAAATCTCCATAAACTCTATGTTGTCCTGTCTAATCTTCTTTGCCTTTTTCTTTGTATACCAGTTGAGCATAAAGGCATCCGCTTCGATTGCCTCCAATATGGCACTTTCTAGTGCCTTGTATCCATTGATATGTGCCGCAGAACCTTTAGAGAAACTGGGCACAAAGAGCTTTTCTCCCAAATCTTCACGGACCGTATATCCCAAAAATAGACATTGCACCGGTATGAAGAAACGTTGTCCGCTCTTGAGAAGAGAGGGGCATTCCAACCAACCGATAACATCATCTTTATTTATATTTCTAATATTTGTTTTTGTGGAAAGTTGTTCATAGTCTTCTGCAGAAAAAATATTTATGTATTCCCACGGTAAAATATCATGTTGCGCACTCATTTCATTGTATGATCCGTAGACGATACGGTCCGTCCACATCCCGGAGGCAGCAAGAAGCGCATATCTCTCAACACTCTCACCGTACAACTTTACCAAAGACTCTTCTCGATGGATACCGTACCCTGATAAATGGTAATTGATTTTTGCTTTTTCTGAAACTAAAATCTGCTCATAGTGAGGCATTTCGTTGGCACAAATACTTAGCTTAGGAGCTGTTTCTTGCGTGTTGCAAAAGAGTAACTGAGATTCTACGATACCGGCATGCTGTCCGCCGATTCTTTTATATTTGTTCTTTATATGAACATGGCTGGGATAGTAATTGATCATCTTCCTGACTCCTTTTTCTACTGCAGATTAGCTTCGATTTCTACGTTTTCAATCATTTTTTCCACTATTTTTTCTGATGAGGTGTACATCTCATCATATTGTGCCTTTGCAATATGACCACAAGCACTGCAGAAAGGTACTCTGAGAAGATCCTGCGTCTGTATCTCCAGAAGAGGAAGATAGATATTCAACACTCTGCCGGCCAGCTTTGCACGATGTATGGTAGAGATGAGAAGTGCATCGTAAAGACCTAAAGAAGAAATAGAGGCAAGAATCGGAGACATTGCGGTATTGTCAAACTTTCTGAGATGACCCGAAGTTTTCTCTACATAATTTCTGTATGCCGACATGTTTTCCAATCTGGCTTGCACCCGCGTTTCGTAACATTCAAAGCATCCGGTTTCATATCCTTTAATCGTCATGATACTTAAGAAAGGTCCGTCAATCATGCAAACGATAAAGGGAATTCGAAGCCTAAGAAGTGCTCTGTTAAGATTTCGAAGTAACCGTATATGAGGCCTTTGAAGGCAGATGAGAACACAGCCATATGGTGCCAGGATCTGTGTGATTTCTTTATATGCCCTTTCATTCTCCAGTGCATCGGTTCTGGATGTTAGATCTGCACTGCGAATTTTGTCAATTTCCGCTTCATCTAGCTCTTTCAAATCCATAGATATACCTTCTGCCATTTTCATCATTTGCTCCACAACAGGTTTTGTGTCTGAAATAAGTAGTGTTCCGGAGGTATTCGCTCCATTTTGACCTCCACCCATTGCTGACTTCCCACCGATAAGGCTCTTAATGAGCCTTTGCTGATGATCTTCATATCCATTGTTGATATATTCCTGTTCACCAAGTTCATCCAGTAATGTTAATACTGTTTCCAACTGCTCGCTGATATTATATTTCGTAAAAAGTTCATCATCGGTTATCGTCTCACCTTTTGAGAGATCACGGAAAAGGTTCAGCAAATTTTCCTGCAATTCTTCATCAAATTGAGATATATTCAAGATGGCTTCTTCGTAGTTCCATACACCTTTCCGGAAAACGATTTCGTTTTCTCCGTTGAAAAAAATTGCGGTTCCTTCTCCCATGGTGTATTCTTTTTCCATTTTCATAGCTTTTCCTCCTATTGTGCGGTTCCTATGAGTGTTACGTGTAAAATATGTTTTGTGAGTCCGTCAATTCCAAAGAACTGCTCCGTTAAACTTTTTTCATATCCACCGATATCCGAGGCGCAAAGAGACATTGCGGTTGCTGCCAACTGTATGTTTTCCGCAATCTCGCCGGTTTCGATATATGCAAACTGCATGGCCATATCACCATATTTTCTTGAATTATCATAGAATGAATAAACATAATATATGGCAATTCCGACCGACTCATTGTCAATGTTGATCCCAAATTCCGAAAAGCGATTATATTCTTCCATATCTTGATCATCCAAGGTCTTAACCAGTCGAATGGACTGGCTTAAGGGTAAATACGTGTAGATACCACGCTCCAATCCTTTTACATTAAGTGCAACGAAATACAGAGATATAGGGTAAAGACCGCCGCCTGAAGGAGATGTTCGTACAATACCTATATAGTCTTCTCCTAATGTCTCTGTGCCCGGTATGTTGTCATTTGTATTAAAATCAAATCTGCCGCTTGGTCCATCCCCATAGTAAAGTAGTGTTGCCAATTCCTCCAGCGTCATTGGTTTCTTTCCCATTTCTCTAATGCTTCGACGGGAACGTATTACCGACCCTAAGGACTGTTTCAGTTGCATATATTTTGGCAACTGAATGATTTCATTGTTATCAGCGATTACTTCCTCCCCTAAAATACGGTTGCTTAAACATCCCTTTACACCAATAGAAGAGGAGTAGTTGTAAACGCCCAAGGGCATCCCTAACTCTAAGGAACTTCGCTTCGAGTTCAAAAGGTATTCTTCTCCTATAAGCCGGGTAGAGCCGCCGGACCAAAGGGCACTCCTATAACATGCTTCCGGCGCTTTCACACCTAGGGATTCCGAATAGATTGTTGTTGGCATATTGGTCGCCACATCTACCATCATCCACACCAAGCCCTTCTCTTCTCGATTAAACTGCGTAAGGCTCATTTTCTTTTTTTGCTCTTTTTTTGCCAATGTATTACCTCTCTTTTCTTTATTTCCAATAGGAATTATTCCCATTTAAACGTTAGCGCTGTCAAGATGAAAAACACAACTGATACTGCCAATAAAACCAAGATGTCATCCGTCATTTTGGATAATGCAACTTTTTCCCATATATCCTTCATAAGAGAAACGCTGTATGACAGTGGAAGAAACTTAGAAATATCTTTTACAGTCTCCGGCATCATTTCCAATGGCATGCCTGAGCCTGAAAGAAACATCATGGGGAAACCGATTAGCATGCCAAAAGTTTGTGCTAGCTTTGCCGTGTTGGATAATGCTGCTATAAATAAGCCTATACTAAAAATACATATCCCTGAGATACAGAACCCCATAATCCAATGGAGCCAGTTTCCGGTAAAGGAAGAGTCGAAAGCAACTGCGCCGATGAACATAACCAATGCCATTCCGATTATGGAGATAATAAAGTACATAATCACATCGGCTAAGAGAAAAAACATGGGGGAAATCGGAGTCAGTTGGTATCGCCTTAATTCCCCTCTTTCCTTGCTACTTGCAACTGCAACCGGCAAACTAATCAGGCCGGATCCGGCAAATACAAGTCCAACATAACTGGGTATCATGACATCAACAGTGCCTTTGTTGTTGAAAACAGGAGATGGGTCATTGCCAAAGATACTGCCAAATAGGATTAGTAACATTGGACAAAAAATGATAGTGAAGAAGAGGGCGATATACTCTCGTGTCATGAGAAGACATTTTGTCTTGAATAACTGTAACATTATTAATCCCTCCCCTCTTTGCTAACTTTATCATAGAAATAATCGTCGAAGTTGCAAGGGCGGTAGCTG
This sequence comes from Anaerovoracaceae bacterium, assembly GCA_040766105.1. Classification (GTDB taxonomy): domain Bacteria; phylum Bacillota; class Clostridia; order Peptostreptococcales; family Anaerovoracaceae; genus JAXGRD01. Next base: position 598,733 of record JAXGRD010000001.1, on the reverse strand, counting down.
AGATTCCCAGTGCCGATGTTCATGTCCTCCAGCCGCTCACGGAGAATATCCAGTTTTAATTCTTGTGTGGTATAAATTGCATATTTGTGAAGGGATATCTTTTTTATTCCCGTTATTCCCTCAATCCCTTCGATGGATTTTTCGAGTAATTTATAGTCTCCGCTGTGCTCAACTTCCAACACATGGGTGTAGGGGAGTTCCCTTATTAATTCTTTTACGCTTCCCAGCCCTATGGTTTTCCCCTTGTTAATCATCACTACTCTATCGCAGATTTCCTCTGCTTCCTGCATTAAATGTGTGGATACAATCACAGTTTTCCCTTCCTCTTTCAGCCGAAGTACGGAATCCCATACCTTTCTTCTAGATACTGGGTCAAGGCCGGTAGACAACTCATCAAAGATGACGATCTCGGGATCGTTTATTGTGGCCAATAATATAAATAATCGTTGCTTTTGTCCCCCTGATAGCTTCGAGAAGTAGGTCTTTGCTTTCGTTGTCAGGTCATATCGCTCCATTAAATCCTCTTCATCAACCGACACATTAAAGAGCCCGGCTTGCAAGCGTATTGCTTCCTTCACCTTTATGTTGGCAGGAAGCTCACTTTGCTGTAATTGTGCGCCTACTTTATAAACCAGTTTCTTGTGGTCTTTGTTACTATCAAGACCTAAGATGGTAATGCTCCCATCATCCAGTTTACGCAACCCCATCATGCATTCCATGAGCGTCGTCTTCCCTGCACCATTTGGACCTACGATGCCAAAAATCTCTTTTTTGAAAATCGTAAGAGAAATGTCATCCACGGCACGAATGCCCTTGTATCGTTTCTCTGCATTTTTTACAATTACTGAATCCAACTCCTTACTCCTTATCTCTTTGTCATAGCACTATAATTTGTGTATGTTTCCTTATTTAAATAGTGATTTAATTTGTTGTAAAGAAACTGCATCCTTTCCGGAGACATTCTTTTGGGACGTATCACTACCTTTGTTAAATTGTAATTATCCCAGTTATGATCGATGATTCTACCCTCTGACAAAACCCGTTGGTACAGTTCCGTACCGGGAAATGGAGTAAGGCAATTTACGATTGGGAAGTCAATTTTGTTCTTGATGCAGAATTCATAAAGCGCATCAAAAACGCTCTCATCATCATCGTCCAACCCAACAATGAAGGATCCGAAAATTCGAATGCCTTTATCGTGTATTTTCTTGATTTGTTCGCTATATTTTTCTGTATTGTTTGTTCCGGATTTTTTCATGTTTCGAATGTTCTTGGGGTTAATGCTCTCAAATCCCGCAAACAAAGTGTTACATCCACTCTCGGACATAAGGTCAAGAAGTTCCTTGTTATCTGCGACATTGATGCTACCTTGTGCACCCCACTTTCTTTTCAACGGTTTCATCTCATTGAACAGTTCTTTGGCATATCTAAAATTTCCTATAATATTGTCATCCTGGAACATCGTGATATTATCATCTAAGCCTTCCAGTTCCTCAATTATCTTTGGAACAGGCCTAACACGGAAAGGCCCGTCAAACACCTTTCTAACACAGCAAAAGTCACAACTGTTGGGGCAACCTCGCGTTGCAGTTATGGAGTTTAATGTACCGTTTGGCGCCTTATATGCAGGTCCGTCTACTAATCGTAAATTTGGACGAGGCGAATTCGTGATGTCATAGACAGTGTTCGGAGCATATATTCTCTTTGCTTTTCCTTTGCTGAAGTCCTCTAAAAATTCCGGCCAAGTAAGTTCACCTTCTTTTATCATTACTGTGTCCGCATGTTGAAGTGCCTCTTCTTGCATAAAGCTAACGTGTACCCCACCAAGAACTACATGGCAGCCCAGCTCTCTATACTTGTCTGCGAGGGTATACATACGGTTGGCATGAACTGTCATTCCGGATATTCCAACGATATCGTATTTACGAAAATTTGTAATAGGCTCATGGTTCTCATCAATTACTTCAACCTTGTAACCTTTATCTTTTGGCAGTGCGGCTTCAATATATAGCAACCCTAACATGGGCATATTGATCCGATTCATATTCCCCTTGCCCATCGATTCTCTTAATTCCAAACTTGTGCCTGCCTGTATCAGCAAAATCTCCATTATTTCCTCCGACATTCCTTATTGATAATTGAATGTACTCCTTTTTCTATCTGTGCCGTATCGATAATTGATTTCCCATATGGGAAGACGACGCATACAGTAACGATTTGAATCCTCTAATCCGATTTTCAACGCAAAAGAACTGTTCCAATAATCTATCACCGTTTTTCTCTCCGACTCGCTATATTCATTTAACACCTTGTAAAGCATCCGAAGTATACAGATAGGCTGTTCATCATCCGGGGACAATCCCAATGATATTTTAGTCGTAAAGCAGCCTCCAACACATGTGTCGGCAAACTCACATTTTTTGCATAACCCTTTAAGGTTTTTTCCGATTGTTTCATCCAAAAAGTAATCTGCTTTTTCATATACCGTCTGAAACTTTCTATCAAAATCCCCATTGCTCCCACTGGCTAACGCAAGTTCTTCCGGTAGAAAAGCACATGGAAGTATTTCTCCCGAACAATCACAAACAATATGTCCATGGGAACCTCCCGCACATTTTCTTGTTACCATAAATTGAAATAATTGTTCTCTGTCTATATCAATTTTCTTGCTGTGCCTAAGCTTCTCTTTATTTGCCAAAGCAATATCAATAATGGTTTTTATGAGTCCCTCGAAAAAGGGTAGGGTCAGTTGTACATCTTTTGCTCGACGAACCCCCACAACAGGCGTATATCGGATGTACGATCCTCCCATTTCCCATGTTATTCTTGCAAGGTCTTCCACTTCATCCATGTTTGCATCACTTATTGTTGCACCCACGCTGATCTGCACTCCTTCAGAATTCAATCTTTCCATGTTTCCCAGTACCTTAGTCAAGGTATCCGTTCCTGTCAGCTCCCAATGCTGTTTCTCCTTCAGTGTGTGAAGGCTAAATCGAACGTTGGTTTTGCATCTTTTGTAGGTTTCAATCATCTCATCTGTCAATATTAATCCGTTTGTCGTAACCGTCGTCCAGTATCCCAATTTATCTGCTTCGGATAAAATGTCACAGTATTGTTCGTGTAATGTGGGCTCACCTCCAGTTAATGTTGTAGTTCCATAGCCTAGACTCTTAGCCGTTCGAAGCACGTCAAATGCCTGTTCTCTTGGAATAAATCTGTCCTCTTTTCCGTACTCCCAAGCGCCGCAAAAGCTACATTTCATATTACAGTTTGTGGTGAGATTCAGTGTTAGATTCATTTCTCTCCTTTCGGAAATATATATTTCATACAACCGTCTGTTTATGTTTGACTGGTGTTGTGTATCTACGGAATATAGTATTCGTCTTTAGAGTAATCTGTGTTGAGAGTCAGACCCTCAATTTGAATAATTGAAAGAGTTGATTAGTAGCAGCAAGTTGTGCAAGTGCAGTTTGCACAGCTGGTGGTTCCGCCAGGAGCTAATTCTACAAAGTTATCGCTTGCGCATGTAGCGCCGAGTCTTGATTTGTATGACAACATAGTTGGCACCTCCTTATATTATTTGAGTGTGTTTGTATCCCTGACGAATACTATATTACTAAGAATTATATCCTTCAGGCGTAACGCCCGAATTAAGGAGCGGTTAATCTTTTGTAAAACAAATATCTTGTATTTTCTCGAATCATAGTTGCAATTATTCCGCGTAATCCTCATTTACCAGCAATCCTCTTTTTTTTGAGGGGTTAAAAATAATTAATATTATTAACCTATCCATAACATGCCAAATAAAAAGTACCGGAAGATATTTCTCCCGGTACTTTTTTATGCGATCATTATGAATCTCAGTATCAGATTCTCTTCCTAAGTCCGACACAAGCCGCTCCACATGCAAACATCAAGGCAACTGCAACAAATGCCATACTCTCATCCCCGGTCTTCGGTGTTTTTGTCTTTGTTACGGTGCCCGCCGGTTTTGCTTCAACGTCAGCCGGCGTTACCTCCTGAGGAGAAGGGATGGGCCCGCTGATGGTTACATTTCTTGCCGGGTTTCCGTCACCGTCCACAACGGTAGTGTAGGATGGATTGGTTGGAATATCAGGGTTCGGTGCATTCTTTGTCGTAGGCACCGGAGTCGTCTTCTCATCATCATTCATCGTCTTCATAGAAGACATTGGCAATTCCCAAACTGCAATAGTTCCTCCTTCCGGTCTTTCAATGAAGTTCCCTTCTTGAAGAGTGATTCTGTCTATGGTTCCGTAAAAGATCACATCGCTTTGAAAAGCCTGAATTCCCCCCGGGAACTCATTTTCAGGATTAAGCTGTGTATCAATGCGAACCTTACCGCCTTCACCCAAAGCAAAATCGATGTATCCGGAATGGGCCATAATAGGTGCAAACAACGTATCTTCGTTCCCCGTAATCTGCAACGTACCATTACCGGTAAAATTTATGGTACCGGAATAAATAAAGATGCCTAGCCTCTGACCCACCATTCCCATCAGCCTATCATCTGTTATCGCTGTCATTTCAACGGTGTTGCTTCCGCGCAGCTCGATGTTCAATTCTCTCTTCGTAGGAATACCATCCATTACGATTGGGCCACCGGAATATCCGTCGAGAACCAAGGTGCCGTTGGAATAACTCCATCCTTCCCCTTCACTGTCTTCAATCGCCCCGCCTTCCGCTGCCATATACTTTCCGTCCACATACAGGAATTCCTCTGCATATTCTACCCCGAATGCTGTTGTCGGAACAAAAGTAGCCACCATCAAGGTAGCCAAAATAAACGCAAAAATCTTCTTTCTCATATTTCCCCCTTTTAAATATAATGAAGTTTTATTAGGTTATTTTAACACACTAACGCAGAGCAAGCAATATTATCATTTTTCTTTATATCCTCACGTAATCGCAACCCTCCAATGCCTCGTCAAACTTGCAGATCCCCTTGTAATTGCAGTAGGTACAAGCAGATAACGTCTTGGTTTTTCTGGGAAGAATAGATATTTCCCCCCCGACGATTTCCCGACACATATCATCCATTCGATTGGCAACTCGGTCCAATAACGTATTGAAATCATCTTCTTCCAGTACTTTGGCCGTGCTCTTTGCATCCCCTTTCACCATCTGTACAGGGGCAATATCCGAGTACCCCTCAAAATCTCCGGCGATGGCATGAATCACTTCCGGCTTGTTGAGGAGAATCCCGTCCATTTTGAACTTCTTTCGAAGGTCTTTTTCTAATGATTGAAGAATGGCAGTTTTTTCCTTTTCCGAACCGTCCATGAAGGGTTCGCCAATGGGGAAGTAAAAGGCACCGGCAGGCTTCTTCTCTTCTCCGGCCGCAGCTCGCAGATACACGAAGAGTTGCAACTTCCACCCGGCGGTTGCTTCATCTTCACTATAGTAGTCGTTCCCCGATTTGTAATCGATGACCTTCACATAATCATCCTCTAAGTGGTCGATTCGGTCAATTTTTCCTTCTATGAATATAGTACCGCCTTCATAGGGCACCCGGATGGGCTCCATCCGGCAGGACCTGCCAAAGGGCACCTCGTATCCCATGGCTCGAATGGAGCCGCGACGAACGTGATTCACCATGATCCAAGCGGACTCCAGGCACAGTTGCTTCACTCGTTCTCCTCGATAAGCTTGCTCTCGATCACTGGAAAGCAATCCTTCCCGATAGTCCTCCCCTTCCCCGGTCAGGATTTCTTCCACCATCTTGTCGCATTCTTCCTTGGTCACGGACATCCAAGGGGAGCTCTCGTCTCGGATATTCACACCTTCTTTGGTCAATCGTGTGGAAAGAATCATAAGGCAACGATGAGCCAAATCACCCATATCCAGTGGTTCTACCTGGTATGATCTTCGCTCCATCGGTCGAAGGCCGTATCGGACAAAGTGTGAAAAGGGGCATCTGCCGTATTTCTCCAAGCGAGATGGGCTGAAGGAAAAGTCCTCCCTCCCCTCCTTTAGATACAGCTCTGAAGCAGTTTCTTTCCCTAGGTTCTCTGCTCGATTGGTAAAATTCAAGCCTTCCAGCAACATGGAGTACTCCCTGGGTGCATTTTTTTGGTACCAAAGAAGCGCTTCCTTCATGGGATCGCTGAGGGATTCCCCCTTCTCTGCCCTTCGCAACGCACCTGCCAGTCTGCTGAGGGTAATGTTCTTTCCACCCAGGAAGGCAAGAGGGTCCTCTCGGTTTGCCAAATCCTTCTCCGGTTCCATATCAAAGATTTCCCGTATCTTCTCAAAGATCAAGGATGGTTCTGAAGCCTTTCCCTCTTCATCCGATGCAGAACAGCTCATCCACAGTTCCTCTCCCGTCTTTGCGATGTTTTTGTAGATGGCCAAGTTTTCTTCTTCCATGCGCAGGCTATCCGGCTTGCAAACTGTCTGTCCTTGGTTGAGTCTCTCCTTTTCCTCTTCCGAGAAGAGACCGTCTCCACCTACATTGGCCGGCAGAATACCCTCGTTGGCACCCAAAATAAGGGTGGCGCGGATGCGGCTGTTCCTGCTTCTCTGCATGGTGCCCAGCACCAGTCCGTCTACGGTAGGTGGGAGAAGACCGATTTCCACTGCTTCAAAACCGGCTTGTAACAAGGTGTTGTAGTCCTTCATGGAGATTTTCTCTTCCCCGATAACACCCACCAGTTGGTCCAGTATCTTCACTGCGATATTCCAGATCTGTGCCGTTTCTTCCGTTGCCTCCCCATCCCCGGCTTCCAGTTGGTCCTCCATGAGGGCTTCCAGCTTCTCGGGAATCTTAGCCTCGTCCTTTAAGTATCCATAAGTGGTTTCCACCTTCTCTCTTACGATTTTGGCGTTCTTAAATGCCTCGCCGAAAAGCAAAATACCGTCGACGGCTCTCTGTCTATATTGCTCCAAAAGGGCAAGTTCCTCTTCCCCGTATTCCGTGATTCCCTTGGCAAAGGGCTTTTTCCATCCCGTGCCGTTGATATTGTAAGCAACGGCGTAGTTTTCCAATGCCTCCACTTCTTCTTGGGACAAATCCGATAAGCCGGTTTTCAACAGTCGGAGAATGTCTTCCCGTTGATATCCACGGGTGATTACATCCATTAGGGAGATGATATATACCACGGCGGGGCTGTGCAGTATGTCCCGCTTTTGATCCAGAAAAAGATCGATGCCGTATTGCTCAAAGACCCGCTTGTATATATTCCCTCTCGTGTCCAAATCGTTGCAAATCAAGGATATTTCTCGGAATCGATAACCCTTTTCCCTGACCAACTCCAGAACCTTTGCCGCAGCGGTCTCCCCTTCGTTATAATAATTTGCAGCTCTTACTAAGGTGATTCCTTCTTTCTCTTCGCTCTTTTTCGCGGGAAGAGCAAAGAGTTCTCTTTCCAGTGTTTCCAAAGCTGGGGGCCTCTCACAGCTGTCGGTCAGGGGAATCGCCTCCAAGTTCCAAGGAACGCCTGCCTTTTCAGCAGTCTCCTGCAACTTCTTCACCATGTGACTGCCGATGGAGAAGACATGAGCATCTCTTCCCCCATCATCCCAAGTGAGAACGATATTCACCTCTTTTACCTTTTGCAAGAGGCTGCCGATGACGAGAAGATTCTTTGGAGTGAAGTAATCGAAGCCGTATATCCAAAGGGTTTGTCCTTCCAACCGCTTGCTATCGCCGATCTTTTCACTGTAGAGACTTACATAGTCCTCTGTATCTACGTATTTCCCTTGGATTGCTTCCTCGTAGGCGGCAAAAATGCCATGAATCTCTGTCAGTTTTTTTTGTAGGAAAAGAGAGGCATCTTGATCTTGCGCCTTCTCGAGAAGAATCTTAGGTGTAATACCCTGCTGTTTGACCTCAGAAATAAAATTATTGACTCGCTCAATGAAGGCGGTATTGCCACTGTAGCCTCGGTAGAGCTCCAGCTGTTCTTCCTGCTTCTTCAAGATCTTCGTCAGGAGCATGTGACGACCTTGCTTATTGATCATCGGCCGCTTGCCCCCTCCCAACTCTTCCAAGACTCGTGCACCGAGGCGAGAGAAACTCAATACTTGAAGATCCATGAAGCCTTTCCGATCTCCACAATAAAAAAAGGCATCCCTTTCCGCCTGCAGTGTAAACTGGTCAGGCACAATCAGTAAGGTTTCGCCTTTTATATGTTCGAATATATATCTGTCTCGGTCTACGCATTCACGACCGTAATAGATCTGCAGCATTATTCCTGCTCCTTGTCATACCAGCTCGTCTATAATGTCCGCCACCCTTTCCAATTTGTTCTGTCGGTAAACTTTGCTTCCACAAAAGACGAGACCCTTTTCCGCATCACCCTTGGCAGCTCTAATGAGCGCCTCATTCACATCGAAGTCCTCCCCTTCGCGAAGGGATTCCGTGAAGGAATTCTTGATGGCTCGATAGGGCATGTTGCTCGGTGTTTGAATAATTGTAACATCATTTTCCGTGCATTTCAAATAGGCCTCCTTGATGGTATCAGGGGCATCGCACTCTTCGGTGGTGACAAAGCGACTTGCCACTTGAATGCCGTCGGCACCGTATATATATGCATGAACACCGTCATCTCTGGAAAAAATTCCGCCGGCTACAATCAAGGGAATATCGCCGATTTCCTTTTTAATGTCGGAGATGGTCTTGTAATAGTTCCCTCTCTCCACATCCAACCGGGATCCTCTGTACCCCAACTGCCCGCCGGCAAATACGTTTTCAAAGATGAAGGCATCCGGTCGCCTGTGATGTTTCTTCTCCCAATTCTTCAAAATGATTTTAGCCGCTCTCAGAGATGAGACCACCGGAACGAGGGCAACATTTTTATCCCTACAGATTTCCGGAAGACGAAGAGGAAGTCCTGCACCGGTGATGATTACCTGTGCACCTGCCTCTACGGCGGCGGATACCAACTCATCATAGTTCTGAGTTTTGTAGGGAATGTTCACGCCTATGGGACCCGCCCCGTCTAAATCCTTTACCGCTTTCCGTGCCTTCTCCACTTCCCTTTGTAGGACGCGAATATTGGCAAGCATTGGATGTCGGGAATAATCCTCTTCCCCGAAACCGATGTTTGCCCCGGAAATGACCCCCAGCCCGCCTTCCGCTGCCACAGCCGAAGCCAAGGAACTCATGGAAATACCGATTCCCATGCCTCCCTGAAAGATTCCCTTGGGTACCGTGTGGGAACCCAAGGTGACCGGCCCGGGAGGATAGTCCTCCGGTGCCTTTTCCGGCTGTATCAGCTGCATGTCAAGAAAGTCATTGATGTTGTCCAAGGACTGGACAAAGGCGGCGATATCATCCTTGGAAAGCTCCCCAATGGACTTTTCCACCATGCGACGATGAAACTCTTCGTGTTCCGTGACCGCATCTTCCCCCGCCTTGGTCAGTTTGATTTTGACGATTCTTCGGTCGGAGGAAATGCGAAAGCGCTCCACATATCCCTTCTTGACCAGTTTGTTGATGGCCGTGGTGAGGGTGGAAATATTTATCTGCAGTAGATCTGCCGCTTCTCCCATGGTTCTCTCCATGCCAATGCCGATGGCAGCCAAAGTATGGATCTCTGTGATGGACAGATTATGAGCCGAAGATTCCTTCAAGGCTTTTTCTTCCAGTTTCAGAACGACATTGAACAGCCGTACCAAAATCTCGTTGGTCTTTTTTACGTAATCCATACCTATCCGATCATGAACATGATTTCACATTCACATGCCAGTTTATCGCCGACAAAGGCCTTTGCCAGTCCGACACCGCCTCTGCTGCGCATCTTGTCCAGCGTCACTTCTAAGCGAAGGACATCCCCCGGGACTACCTTTTGTCTGAACTTGGCGTTTTTGATGCTCCCGAAATACGCAATCTTGCCCTTGTTTTCCGGCATGGAAAGGACAGCCACCGCTCCAGCCTGTGCCAGCGTTTCTACAATGAGGACACCGGGCATAACCGGTTCCTGTGGAAAGTGCCCCTTAAAGTAGTACTCATCTTCTCGTACGTACTTCACGGCGGAAATGGTCTTCCCCACCTCCATCTCCGTCACCTCATCTATGAGAAGGAAGGGATCTCGATGGGGGATGATTTCCATGATTTGTTCTTTATTCATCAACATGTTAATCCTCGAATTTCTTTAATATGATTGTGCCGTTGTGACCGCCGAATCCCAAGGAATTGGACATGGCATAGTTGACTTCCGCTTCTCTTCCCACGTTGGGTACGTAGTCCAAATCCAGTTCTTCGTCGGGAACTTTCAGGTTGATGGTAGGTGGGATGTAACTGTCCAAGATTGCCTTCATGGAGAAGATAGCTTCTACGCTTCCTGCCGCGCCGAGAAGATGGCCGATATTGCCCTTGGTGGAACTCATGGGAACCTTGGTGTCCTCGCCAAAGACGGACTTGACCGCTCTGGTTTCATACAGGTCGTTGAGGGGAGTTCCCGTTCCGTGGGCATTGATGTAGTCAATCTGATCCGGCGTGATGCCTGCGTCTTCAATTGCCTGCTTCATGGCGCCTGCCGCTCCTGCACCGTCAGGGGATGGTGATGTGATGTGATAAGCATCACAGGTGGAACCGTAGCCTACGATTTCTCCGTAAATCTTAGCACCTCTGTTCTTGGCGTGTTCCAGTTCCTCCATTACAAAGAAGCCTGCACCTTCACCCATGATAAAGCCGTCTCTCTCCTTATCAAAGGGAGTGGAACAACGATCTTTTTCGGTTCTGGTGGACGTCGCCGTCATGTTGCCGAAGCCGGCAAAGCAAACCGGTGCGAAGGATGCTTCTGCACCGCCGCCCAAAATAACGTCCGCATAGCCGTGTTTAATATTTCTGTAGGCTTCGCCGATGCTGTGGGTTCCCGCTGCGCAAGCAGTTACAATGGCCAAGCAACTAGCCTTGGCACCCACCTCAATGGCAAGGTTTCCCGCAATCATGTTGAGAATGACCATGGGAACCATCAAAGCGGATACTCTCTTGGTGGTCTGCTTCTCAACCGCCTTGGTAATCTGATCTTCCAAGGTGGTAATTCCGCCGATGCCCGATGCCGCCATGACACCAAACCGCTCCGGCACGACATTCTCACCACTGACAATTCCGCTGTCTTCCATGGCTTCCCTTGCCGCTACGATGGCAAGCTGGGAAGATCGATCCATTCTCTTGGCAGCACGAGTATCGGGGAATTCAAAATCCTTGATTTCCGCACCCATGGTGCACTTTTGATCCGTGATATCCATGCCGGTTATTTGGTCGATGCCGTTGGTCCCTGCCTTTAATGCTTCCCATGACTGGGAAACCGTAAGACCGATGGGTGTTACGGCACCCATACCCGTAATTACTACTCTCTTTGTCATATGATTAAACCTCCGTCTACTCCGATTACCTGTCCCGTTACATAGGCTCCCAAGGGCGATGCCAGGAACAGAGCCACACCGGCAATATCCTCCGGTGTACCCATCCTACCTAGGCTGATGCTCTTGGCCGCAGCCTCTTTTTGATCTTCCGTCAATACCGCCGTCATGTCCGTGGCAATGAAGCCGGGAGCAATAGCATTGACTGTGATATTTCTTCTTCCCAGTTCCTTGGCGGCTGACTTGGTCATGCCAATGACGCCTGCCTTAGATGCGCTGTAGTTGATTTGCGCCGGATTCCCCATGACGCCGGAAATGGAAGACATGTTGATAATGCATCCGGACCTCTGCTTCATCATGGCGGTCCCCGCCGCCTTCATGAAATGGAAGCTGCCGTTTAAGTTGGCGTCGATGACCTTCATGAAGTCTTCTCCGGACATCTTGAGAAGAAGTTTATCGTTGGTGATGCCTGCGTTGTTGACGAGAATGTCCACCTTACCGAAGACTTCCTTCGCCTTCGCCACAGCGGCTTCTGCTGTCGCCGGATTCGCCACGTCACCTTTCAAAAGTTCCACCTTTGTCCCCAAGGCTTCCAACTTTTTCTTGGTTTTTTCTGCCTCTTCATCGTTGCTTCTATAGCACAAAAGCACATCTGCACCGTTCTCACAGAATATCTTTGCAATGCCCTTTCCGATTCCTCTTACGCCACCGGTAATAATGGCGGATTTGCCTTTAAGCATGAATAGCCTCCTTTAATCCGTTGATAGTTTGTTCCAGACTTTCGTGGTCCTCCACGTGGAGGGTCAAAACATCGTGGTTGATCTTTTTCGTCAATCCCGAAAGTGTCTTCCCGGGACCGATTTCTATAATCACTTCCGCACCGTCTGCAATCATATTTTCAATTATTTCTTGCCAATAAACGGGACTCTTTGCCTGCTTTGCCATTAGGTCCGCAATATATGTAGCCACATCTTGGTCTCCGTCCCGGTTCTCCATCATATCCCTTGCGGTCACGTTGGAGTATACCTTCTGCCGGGGCGCTTTCAGTTCAACCTCCATGAGAAGTTTTCGCAGTTCTTCCGCAGCAGGGACCATCATTTCACAGTGGAAGGCGGTGCTGACGCTGAGCATCTTTGCCTTCACCTTGTGCCCCCTTGCCACTGCCATAAAGTCCTCCAAGGCGGCCTTTTCTCCTGCCACTACAGTCTGCACGGGAGAATTGAAGTTGACACACTCCAATATCCTTCCCTTTGCGGCTTCTTCTACGGCTGCCATGATGTTGGCTCTGTCACCAAAACCTGCCACCATACCACCCTTGGGGTTGCCTTCTTCATCCAAGCCGGCCTCCTGCATGAGATTTCCTCTCTTCTGCACGATATCCAAACCCGTGGCGATTTCCTCAATGGTTCCTGCCGCTGTCAATGCCGCATATTCCCCTAAGCTAAAACCGGAGTACCCCACCAATTGGGCTTTGTCCAAAAGATTCTCTTTCTCCATGGCTTCTATAAAAGCCTTATATGCTGCCATGGTTACCGTATAGATACATGGCTGGGTGATGTGGGTCTGACGAAGCATTTCCTTGGTGCCGTTGAAGCACCACTCCTGCACTTCGCTACCCGCATCGTCAAATATCTTTTTCGCTGATGCAAAACTATCGTAGAGATCCTTCCCCATTCCCGGATACTGGGCTCCCTGTCCTGCAAATACAATTCCTATTTTCATTGATTTCCGCTGCCTCCTTGAACATCTCTTCTATGATTTCCGCTGCCGGCTGTTCCTTGTTTACCAGTCCGGCGATTTGTCCTGACATGACCGATCCGTAGTCCACATCTCCTGCAACAACCGCCTTGCTCAGTGTACCTGTGCACAGCTGGTCGATGGTGGCAACGTCGGCATTCTGCTTTTCCAACTGGAGAATCTGTCTCGCCAACTTGTTCTTGATCACTCTCACCGGGTGTCCGGTGCTTCTGCCTGTTTCTATGGTGCTGGAGTCCTTGGCTTTCAAGATGGCATCCTTGTAGCTTTGTGCGACGGTACATTCCTTTGCAACAATAAATCTGGTTCCTACCTGGATTCCCTGGGCGCCTAACATGGACACCGCTGCAATTCCCCTGCCGTCGGCAATACCACCTGCCGCAATGACGGGAATCTCCAGGGCATCTACCATCTGAGGAATCAAAGCCATGGTCGTGGTTTCACCAATGTGTCCCCCTGCCTCACATCCTTCCGCAACGACGGCATCCGCTCCGGCTCGTTCCACTCTCTTTGCCAATGCAATGTTGGATACTACCGGAATCACCTTGATTCCATTTTCCTTTAATCTTGGTATGTACTGGCTGGGATTTCCTGCGCCGGTTGTCACCACGGGAATCTTCTCATCAATGACAACTTGGATAAGTGTTTCCACATTGGGGTCCAACAACATGATATTCACGCCGAAAGGCTTGTCGGTGATTTCCCTCACCTTTTTAATTTCTTCTCTTAGCCACTCTTCAGGGGCGCCTCCCGATGCAATGATGCCCAAGCCGCCACCGGCACTGACTGCCGCTGCCAAAGCGCTGTCCGCGATTCGTGCCATAGCTCCTTGGATGATGGGATACTGTGTCCCTAAGATTTCACATACTTTGTTCATATTCATACCTCGTCATAAATTACTTTGATTATCAAACTATTTAATAGTAACACTAATTTTGCTTTTCGTCAATTCTTGTCTTCTCCCAAATCTATGATATTGTAGAAATGTAAAATAAAGGAAGAAATGAATGAAAGCTCTACAAAATGCATATATTCTAATCCTAAACCCCGTTTCCAAGGCCATGGCTAAGGTGAGTCCATCTGTTCGAAACACAGTGCTTACCGCAGTTTTTTTCTTTTTGTTTTGCACCTATTTCATCTATCATTCTACGAAATATTTCGGATGGGACATCAGGGGAGATTTGAAAAATGCGTTGGGTTACATCCTTCTGATCATATTGATTCTGTTCAGTATAAAAGGCCCTCTCAGGCAGGTGAAGTGGAACCCCGTCTTCGTCGGACTTTGGTTCTCCTGCGGCATACTCACCATCGTAGCCGGCTTAGATCACGATGTGGGAAAGGGCTTCATGTCCATCCCCATTCTCATGGTGATGCTCCTCCCCATTCTCTACTTCGTTTGGGGAAACCGAGGTGACTACAACATTCTCTTTCGCTGTGCTTCCATTGCCGTTATCGCCTCTTTCCTTTTGTATCTTTTACTTTGTATCTATTTCGCTCCCTTGGTGGAAACGGCCTTTGGCCTTCGATACAACGGAACCATTAAGAACCCTAACTTTCTGGCATTGATCAGCGTTACGGTAGTGGCATCTTCCCTGTATCTTCTCACTGCCTCGCAGAAGTTGAAAGTACTCTACATGTTCACCTGCGGTGTTGCCATTTCAATAGCCTTTTTTACCATGTCCCGAACCTCCGCCTTGGCAATTCTGGCCCTGTTAATTCTCTGGTCCATCAGAATGGTAAAAGACGGCAAGTTCGCACAAGTTTCCCGAAGAGAGACCATGAAAAAAATCCTTGCTCTGATCTTAGTCGTTGTCATTTGTGTTCCTATCACATACGGTCTACTAACCTACGGAAATCAGGGACTCCGCTATCTCAGTGGGGATACGAAAAATTTGCATTATACTTCCATGGTCGATATGCTGGCGCTCAGTGTGGGAAGAGCGGAAGTGGGCAAGGAATCCATGAATACTCTGTCCGCGGGAAGATTGGAAATATGGAGTTCCTATATGAATCGTACCACCCTGTTGGGCAACGATGTGAAGAAAACCGTAAAAGAAGTAAACCGAGGCAGGTGGACCAGGTCCGCACACAACACGTATTTAGAAATGTCCTACCGTGCAGGTCTAATTACCGGTTTTCTGTCTCTGGCCATTGCCGTCTGGTCCGGTGTCTATGTTTTGAAAGTAATCTTTGCAAAGAAAAAACTAAGAGATGATTCCCTCTTTGTAGCATTGATTGCAGCGTCTTTCTGCATCGCCTCCATGTTGGAGTCTCTTAGTTTTCCATATATGCGTTCTATGACATTTCTCTATTGTATTACCCTCGTGCCCTTGTTCAATCGGAGGGAAGAATAATATCCCATAAGTCTTCTGCCTTTTCAATAATGTGATCCGGTGCATGGGGACCCTGCAGGTCTTCCTCCGTCACCGCCATGGCCCAGCTGACCAAAATGGACTCCACCCCCGCATTTCGCGCGCATTTAATGTCATACATGGTGTCCCCCAGCATTACTGCTCTTTCCGGGGAAGAACCCAGCTTGGCTAGGGCGATATTAATGGGCTCCGGGTCCGGCTTGTGCTTGGTGCAGTCCTCCATGGTAATAACCGCATCGAAGTACTTGTCCAAATCGTATTTCTTCATTCCTCGATCCGTGGTCCCTCTCAGGCGGGAAGTGACCAGTGCTGTCTTATATTCCTTTCCCTTCAACTGAGAGAGGATGTCGATGATTCCCGGGAAGATGTCAATTAAATCTTCAAAGCGCTCATAGTGATAGCTTCGATAGATATCCACCGCTTCCTGAGGAGGAACCTCCGGGAAGAATCTTCCCATCGTCGTGATCAGGGGTTCTCCAAAGGTCTCTACGATGTCATCCACCGGTCGCTCCTTCCCTTCCAAGGTCCGGAAGGTATGCTGCCAGGATTGGATAATCACGTTATTTGTATTCATGACCGTGCCGTCAAAGTCAAAGAGCACCGTGTCAATTGTCGATTTTTCAGTCATTTCTCAGCTCCACTCTTCGAATCTTTCCACTGATGGTCTTGGGAAGTTCTTCCACAAACTCAACGCGACGAGGACACTTAAAGTGGGCCATATGATTTCTGGCATAACCCATGATTTCCTTGGCCAGCGCCTTTGTTCCCTCGGTTCCTTCGGTCAATACGATGATTGCTTTGACAATCTGTCCTCTGTTCTTGTCGGGAATACCCACTACAGCGCATTCCAAAATATAGGGCAGCTCCATGAGCACGGATTCCACCTCGAAGGGGCCGACTCTGTACCCGCAGGACTTGATCAGGTCGTCTGTTCTTCCCACGTACCAGTAATATCCGTCATCGTCTTTGAATGCCGTATCTCCCGTATGGTAGATGTCATCGTACCAACTGTTTTCCGTACCTTCTTTGTCTCCGTAGTAGCCTGTGAAGAGACCGCAGGGAATGCCCTTGTCCGTTCGAATGACCACTTCACCCACTTCGCCGGCAGGGAGAGAATTGCCATCGGGATCAATGATGTCCACATCGTACTGGGGACTGGGTTTTCCCATGGATCCCGGTTTTGGCGTTGTTCCGTATAGGTTGCACAGGGAAAGCGTCGTCTCCGTCTGACCGAAGCCTTCCATGATTTCCAAGCCGGTCTTGTCATAAAACTGCTGCCAAACCTCAGCGTTGAGCGCTTCTCCCGCAGTAGTCACATATTCCAGTTCCGAAAGCTTGTACTTCTCCAAGTCACGCTTTACAAAGACCCTGTAGGCCGTTGGAGGTGCACAGAATGTGGAAATGTTATAGGTGCTGAAGAGAGACAGAAAGTCATGGGGCACGAAGTTGTCCATATCATACACGAAGACAGCAGCCTCGCAGAGCCACTGACCGTAGAGTTTGCCCCAGAGAGCCTTTCCCCATCCCGTATCGGAAAGGGTAAAGTGTAGGCCGTCGGGATTGACGTGCTGCCAGTATTTTGCCGTAACAAAGTGTCCCAGAGGGTATTTGAAATTGTGCGTAACCATCTTGGGGTAGCCGGTTGTTCCCGATGTAAAGAACATGAGCATGATGTCATCCCCACCCGCCTGGACTTTTTCAAAGTCCGTGCTCTCCTTGGGCATTTCTGCATCAAAGCCGTTCCAACCTTCCACCGGTGTACCGGTCATGATTTTGACGATGCCATAATCCTTCCTGTTAAGTGCTTTGTCCGCCTCTACAACCACATCGTCCTGGTGGGTGCAGAAGATGGCGGAGATATCGCCTACATCAAAGCGGAAGGCAAAGTCTTCTTCCTTCAGCTGATGAGTGGAAGGGATAACGATGGCACCCAGCTTGTGGAGTGCAAGAATGGCAAACCAGAATTGATAGTGACGCTTCAGCACCATCATGACCCTGTCACCCTTCTTGATACCTAGCTTCTGAAAGTAGTTGGCCGTCTGCGAAGAGATCTCGCTGAGTTCTTTAAATGTGAATCTTCTTTCGTTCTTGTCCCGATCCACGTAGAGCATTGCCATTTTATCCGGGTGGGTCACTGCAAGCTGATCCACCACATCGTATGCAAAGTTGAAGTTCTCGGTGTTAAGAAAGGATATTTCCTGTAAAACACCCTTTTCGTCTTCTTTCGTCTTCACGAATTTTTCATATATCCTAGTCATCTTTTTTCTCCTTTTTTAATAATTATACGCTGATAATTATATTGCTCTTTAGAGAAAAGGTCAAGTATTACGTGCCGACAAGACGGTGTCAAGTTGTTGTGGAGTTTTTGATTGACATCAACTCCAAAGTATATTTTTAGTAGTACCTATTCCATGCAGAAGAGTTTGCGTTCCGCTGGCTCTGTCAAATACGAATGGCTCCCCATCAAATATTGTCCAGTTCGTTGCGCCCGATATGGCTTCTTTGAGTATTTCATCTGCATATTCGTTGTACGTGTCATCCTGTTTCCTCTTGAAATCTGACGCCTTTATCTCTCCGCCATTCTTAATATACACTCGTAGTTTCGTTAACTTTCCAAGGCCTTCTTTGCTCCATCCAAGAGGGTCTCTGCTAAATCTCTGTGATAAAACGTGGCTGACCTGTGCCTCTGTGCAGCTTCCGGGTATGTTAAGCGTTTTTCGGTTTACTATTCTTTCCCAGTTCCCCATCAGGTATGTACCAAAATCGGTGATGCTTTTTCTTTCACGTTCGTTTTCTGCTACTCCGTATAGCCCATGCAGTATTTCGTCCGCACGCTTCCGGTCTTTGCTTTTAATGGCCTTTGTGAGTCGAAATGCCACATTTCTCCCGGGGAATTTCGTTGCGATTCCTCTTAGTCTTTTTTCTAGATGATACCCATCCATTACGTGGACAGCTTGAGGGAAATTTTTTCAAGACCCTTTTGAATCCATTTCGCACCATCTCCATGTACGAATATCTTTTCTACTTTCCTCAGATCATAGGTTTGCGCAAGATAGCCTTCTGTACTCTTCCATAGATTCTTTGTATCGAACTTTTCATCTACAAAATACATGGTTCCAATGGTTCTGTTACGGCCTAGGCCCTCCTTGCTTATCCCCTCCGTTACAGTAATTAGTGGCACGATTTTACTGCTTTTCCCCTTCTGTTTTCCGGTTTTTGCATGTGAACATGGTCTTCGTCTGCATAGATATGTAGCTCGGTTACTTCTTTTTTAGTCTCGGTTTTGGGCACCATTTCAAGGGTGTCTATCTTTTGAATTTGGTTCTTCACTGCCTGCCTACTTACCAGTCCGCCACCGGCTATCTCGGCACTTTTTGCATAGGAAATCTCCGTTGCTAGCCCAACCATCTTCGCACTCAGTTCATCTCCTATTCGCTCATATGGACGGATTCCAATGGCTTCATCCAGAAGGGAAACATACCTGGCATTACGTTTGTCATAGTAGTAGTCGCGTGCTAGATCTAGCCGCCCCAGCTCTGTCAAGAGCTCTCTTGGGCGTTCTTTTTCTTTTAAAACCAAACCTCGTTCTTTTCGTCCTGCTTTATCCTCTCGCATCTGTCGATTCATATCCGTGCAGATTGCTTCAATGGTGGCTGTTGCAGCATGTTTACAGTCATTCAAAATATCTGAAGCAAGGCTGTCAACATCATTGATTCCACCCGAGTATGCTTTTTCCAAAATATTTTTTACCAGGTTGTTCACGATTTGTTGTATACTTATTTCCATAGAGATCATCCTTTCGTGTATTTGTTTGTTGGTTAAACTATTTTATCACGTTGGAATCGATCTCTATTTTATTTTTTAAAACTCCACAACTATTTTACACTATCTGCCGACAATGCAGTACCCCGAGGGTTCCTCGGGGTACATTTTGAATATTTCTCTATTTTTTTCGGAAGAGCTTTCCCAAGCCCTTGGAAATCGCGCCTACAGCTGTACCGGCTGGGGAGTCGCCGCTGCTGAGCATGTCACCGATGCTGCTCTTTGTGTCGAAGGATGAAGTTTGGTAAGATGACTTTTCCGTTCCACCTGTAGCCTGTGCCATCATCTCTTTTTTCTCTTGCTCCGATAAACGTTCCATGTACCGGTAGTACTCGATGGTGCTGTTCTTTTCCTTGGCCATGCGCTCAAAGTTATTCTTTGCTTCATCCGCCTTTCCACCCCTAAGGGCTAGGACAATCAATGCCTTCTGCTCTCTCTGCAAGATTTGGGGAATGGTCAAGTCCGTCATAACCTCTTCCTTGACAATCTCCTCTATGGCCACGAAGTTCTCCGGTAGCAAGGTGTGCTTGCATCGCCAGAACTGATCCACACCCGCCGGGGAGAGCATCCAGTTCTTGATAAACTCATTCGCCATCAACTCTTCCCATGAGATCCCCAAAACCTCTTCCATCACACGGTAAAGCTGCCGCATCTTTTGACGACGGGTGACCATGAGCTGAAAGCCACCTTTGGCATCTATATCATTCTTCCAACTTCGAAGTTTCTGCTTCCCGATTTGGTATTCCATGGTGAGAAGACCCCAAATCGTGCCAAGCCATATAAACACATAGCCCTTATTGACTCTTTGAGCCGCTTTTTCGGCAATCAGTTCCCCCTTGTATGTCACTTCCTCCGGACATAGAAAATCCTCGTAGGCTTTTACATGCTCTTCCGTGGTCGCTCGCATTACATCGTATAATGGGTCCATGGCTTCCAATACGGTTTCCCCCACTTCTCTGCCGGCCATGGCTGTCATCTTCCGAAGCAGACCTTCTTTCTCCAAGATTATCTGGGCCTCGATGATATCGTCGGTTCGGTCTGCCACTGCAAAGATGTCCTCGTAGGCTTTTACTGTCTTGACTCGATACTTGGTTTCCTTCACGGCATCGTAGCCGAATCGATATTGGTCCACAAATTCCTTAACCGTGGGAAGGGGTGCCAACTCCCCATCCGGATCGGGAAGTTCTATGGATTGCCCTTCGTGGGAAGCTTCGTATTCCGCCATGGTGATTCGATAAGATAAGTCTGTCATCTGGCTAAAGAGCGGGCCTTGCATCATGGATTCAGTAAATTTACTGGGGTTTCCACACTCCTCCGCCAAATCGTAAACAGCCGCCTTCCATTCTTCCACTTCTTGTTTTAGCTCCGGGTCCTCAACCTTATAACTATCCATTTGCTGGACGTATCCGTCGGCAATGGATTTCGTAATTGCATTCATGTCTACACCTCCTCCACAAAGTGGGAATATTCGTATTTTCCGGTCGCATCCTTAGGGGATTCACAAAAACAAATTCCCGCTTTATTTCTGGACAATTCTCCTCTGCCAACAGCCATGATTTGGCTTTTCATAGCCTTTACTTCCTCCCATTGGGCATCTTCCGACGGCCCTTGACTATGGGGAAGACCATTGCCTGCCATAAAGCCTTCTACGGCATCTACAAAGACACGGTATCCTTCATCGGACACATAGAGAAGATTGCGAAAAACCCCTTCAGTGGCAGCTTCTTGAAAAGGCTTGTTCAGTTGTTCCAGTTTGTCTATGCCTCCCTTTAACTTAATCTGGCCTTTTTCGTATTCTTCCGTTCCGTAAATTTCTACCGTTGCTTCCAGGTATCCTTGAAAGACTTGGAAGAAGGCATCTCTTCTTCTCTGCAATCGCATCTCCGCCTCTTGAACCTTGCGGTTGTGCTTCATTACATTGGATGTGTTAAAGACGATGGTGGGGGTTGCCTTTACTTCCTCGTATCTTGCAGAAAACACATCCACCAACTCCGGTGCTTCCCTTTTTTCTGCTGCCCACTTTCGGTTGAGCACATCATCCAGTGCCAATGCATCTCCGCCACCCGTGTAAAGATGGCTCCTACGCATCTTCTCCCTTGCTTCCTCTCCGGTAGTGCATGTCTCCATGAACGCAATACATTCCTTGTAGTATTCCACCTGATGAGGTGCATGACCGGACTTTTCCAACCGCTCTAGCATCAAGGCGTACAACTCCAAGGATTTTTTTAAACTTTCCATAAAAAACTCTCCTTTCCTCTCAATTATTAAAGTCATCATACCATATTTCCGCAACGTAAAAAAGCAAGGAACATCGGTCCCTTGCTTTTTTAATCTGTTCATTCTTTAGTTGTACTTTCTCTTTGCCAGTCCGATTGCTGTTGCAGCTCCCGCGATCATGAGAACCATGACAGCTCCGGTCATTCCGTTATCGCCAGTCTTCGGTGTAACAGCTTTCTTCACTACTGTGCCTGCAGGATCAGCCTTTACTGGCTGTGTAGGTGCAACTCCAGTCACTGTCGCTGATGCAACTAAGTCTCCATCAGGTGTCGCCTTGATTGTTGCATAGGTATAGTCTACTGTAGCTTTTACGTCCGCTACCGCATCTCCGGAGGAAGGTTCATCCGGAGAGTCCGCTTTTATATCTCCTGCCGGTAAAAGCTCTCGATCGAAGGCAAAAGTATGCAGTGCAACTACACCGGCTTCCGGTGCAACAATAACATTATTCTTATTCAGGGTAATCTTGTCTACTGTCGCTGTCATCAAACCCACATTGTAGTTGTAGTCATAGACTGCAATAGCGGGAACCACAGAGCCATCTGTTGAATCAGCTGGAATCGGTGCCTCTGTAGTTACAGACCCACCTACCGATAAATTGAAAGTTACTGTCCCGTTTTCTACAATAATACCACCGGATTCTTCCGAGCCCTTAACTATCAGTTTTCCGGTACCTTGGAAAACAATATTACCGCCACCGGTCGCTCCGAGGGCAACCATCTCAGTCGACTCACCTTCAGATATATCTGAAGGTGATACCGTGTTTTCGTTTTTCAGTACAATGGTAAGCGTTTCCTCTTGATCCAAATACGGTCTCAAATAAATCGCCCCACCGTTATATCCGTCGAGCGTCAGAACACCTTCAGAATAAGTCCATCCGGGACCCTCTGCGTCAAGAATATAGTCCGTCTCTTCATCGAAATTCAACCAATCATTATTTACATAGAGGTCTGTAACCCCTGTGGTTACCGGTTCAGCAAAAGCCAAAGCAGGCACCAATGCCACCACCATCATGGCAGCTAATACAATAGCAAATACTCTTTTCTTCATAACATCTCCTCCTAAGTCCTCTTGCGTCTGCAAAATCGTATGGACATTTATACAAGATTAATATAGCATCGGGGACAAGAGAAGTCAAATGAATGAGGTTATTACTGGTATAAAAAAACTAACGAGCAATATCTTGCCCGTTAGTTTTTAAATACATTAGTTGTACTTTCTCTTTGCCAGTCCGATTGCTGTTGCAGCTCCCGCGATCATGAGAAACATGACAGCTCCGGTCATTCCGTTATCGCCAGTCTTCGGTGTAACAGCTTTCTTCACTACTGTGCCTGCAGGATCAGCCTTTACTGGCTGTGCAGGTGCTGCTGTGCCTTGAATAATAACTGTAGTTGCAATTGCACCATCTGCTGTCGCTTTAATGGTTGCATAGGTATCGGTTGGCACTTCAGGAGACGGATCCGCAGGGGACGTCTCATCAACAATCTTTTGTAGTGCGACCACACCATTTTGGGGATCCACAACAACATTGTTGGCCTTTAGGATAATTTTATCCAAAGTGGCAGTCATCACTGCACCCGGTGTGCCATCCTCATAATCATAAACACCAATTGCAGGCAATAGTGAATTGTCTGACACTACCGTTGCTTCCACTTTTCCACCTGGTCCCAAATCAAAAGTCAAAGTCCCATCTTCAACATCTATCGCCGGATCCCCTCCGGTTGCGTTAATCGTTAAAGAACCGCTTCCTTGTATCACGAGATTCCCATCTTCAGCCCAAAGGTTTCCATCAGTAATCGTGTTACTGTTTTTGAGAACAATGGTCAAAGTTTCACCTACTTCATAGGGCCAAAAATAAATCGTCCCTCCGTTATAGCCATCCAATGTCAGTACGCCACCGGCATAAGACCATCCAGTTCCGGAGCTTGCCGGAAGGGGATCGCCGCCTTCATCAAGTGTTGTCTCACCAATTTCAATGTAGGTAACATCACTGGGTGCAGCAAAAGCCAAAGCAGGCACCAATGCCACCACCATCATGGCAGCTAATACAATAGCAAATACTTTTTTCTTCATAACATCTCCTCCTAGATCCTCTTGAGTCTACGATATCGTGTGTGCATTTATACACGATTAATATAGCATTGGGAGCACGGAAAGTCAATGATTATAATAACTTGAACAGCAAAAACACCTTCCCGATTTCCGAGAAGGTGTTTTGATATACATAATGTACTCTCAATTAATATCCGCTGAACATGGATAGCATGACACTGGCGGCAACGGCCGAGCCAATAACCCCGGCTACGTTTGGCCCCATGGCATGCATGAGGAGGAAGTTGGATGGGTTCTCCTTCTGCCCCACTACCTGAGAAACGCGGGCGGCCATTGGTACTGCCGAGACGCCGGCGGATCCAATGAGGGGATTGATTCTCCCACCAGTCAGTACGTTCATCAGCTTCGCGATGAGGACGCCACCTGCGGTTCCCACTGCAAAGGCAAGCACGCCCAATATAATAATCTTCACAGTATCCCACACTAGGAATGACGGCCCCTGTGCAGAGGCTCCTACTGCAAGACCTAACATAATCGTAACGATATTGATTAAAGCATTGGAAGATGTATCGGAGAGACGAAGCGTCCTTCCGGATTCTTTAAAGAGGTTTCCAAGCATGAGCATACCGATGAGAGGTGCTGCCGCGGGGAGCAACAGAACGACTACTAGGGTAACCATGATAGGGAACAAAATCTTTTCCAATTGACTTACAGGCCTGAGCTGATCCATTTTGATGACACGCTCTTTCTTAGTGGTCAACGCCTTCATGATGGGAGGCTGAATAACCGGAACCAATGCCATGTAGGAATAGGCTGCTACAGCTACCGCGCCCAATAGTTCAGGTGCAAGCTTCTGGGTCAAGTAGATTGCCGTAGGACCATCCGCTCCACCAATAATGCCGATAGATGCAGCTCCCTGTGCATTGAATCCCAAAAGAATGGCCGCAAAGAATGCAAAGAATATACCGAACTGTGCCGCAGCTCCCAAAATCAGAGACTTAGGATTTGCAATCAACGGCCCAAAGTCCGTCATGGCACCAACCCCCATAAATATGAGTGAAGGCAGTATCGGTTTCAATAAATAGAAGGTAGTCAACAATCCATAATCCGCAAAATCCGTTCCAGCCGGAATCTCCGTCAGATATATCCCTGACAAGGGCAAGTTGGAAAGCAGCATACCAAATCCAATGGGAATTAAGAGTAGCGGTTCAAATCCCTTGCCTATTGCAAGGAACAGGAAGAACAGTGCCACAACAATCATGATGCCCGATCTTAGATCCAGATTCACCACTCCCATATCGCCGATAAACTTATTGAAGGTCTCCAAAATCATTTTTTTCTGTCTCCTTTTTCTAACGACCGCAGGTGCGCAAATATCCTTCGCACCGCTAAGATAATAACATGAGATGTTTAAATTTACAATGTTATCAGATTATAAATACTGTATACATCTTCCCTCTACACCTTCATCGTGAGGGAAATTTTCCCTTTTGCTTTATCGATTTCCAATATCTTTACTTTAACCGTATCTCCCACCGAGACCACATCCATAGGATGTTTCACAAATCGATTGGAGAGTTGTGAGATATGCACCAGACCGTCATTCTTCACGCCTACATCCACGAAAGCCCCGAAATCCACTACATTTCGCACGGTTCCCGTCATTTCCATTCCCACTTCCATGTCATCCAGACTTCGAACATCCTTTCGGAAAATTACCGGCGGCGCATCTTCTCTCGGATCTCTCCCCGGCTTCTTGATTTCCTCCACAATATCCTTTAGGGTGGGCAAGCCGATTTCCAGCTTCATGGCCAAAGCCTCTAAAGCCTTGCCCAGGTTCCTCGTGACAGGCTCCTGTTTTTTCTGAAGCTCCGCCAGAGCCGCAAGGCCTTTCACTCGACCTGAAGACTTATCCGGCTTTCCCTTGGGAGCATAGAGATCCCAAATTTTTTCTTCAATATCTGCTACGGCACCAATTTCCTTTTTGTCGATACCCAATTTGTTCAACATGGCCTCCGTCGCCTTATAGGACTCGGGATGGACACTGGTGGCATCCAACGGATTTTTTCCATCTGAAATCCGCATGAAACCGGCACTTTGGTCGAAGGCCTTGGGTCCCAGCTTGGGAACCTTCTTTAATTCCGTTCGTCCTTGGAACTTGCCAATTTCTTCACGGTAAGCCACGATATTCTTTGCAATGGCACCGTTAATGCCCGCCACATGCTCCAGTAGGGATGGGGATGCCGTGTTCAAATCCACACCGACACGGTTGACGCAGTTCTCCACCACCTTGTCCAGCTCGCCTTCCAAAAGCTTTTGGTTGATGTCATGCTGATACTGACCCACACCGATGCTCTTGATGGGAATCTTCACCAGTTCTGCCATGGGATCCTGCAGCCGTCTTCCCAAGGACATGGCCCCTCTTGTGGTCACATCCAAGTCCGGATACTCCTCCGTCGCCAGCTTGGATGCCGAATACACGGAAGCCCCCGCCTCATTAACGATGGTGTAGTGTATGGGAAGACCCGTCTTTTGTATGAAGGCAGCGACCACTTCTTCCGTCTCTCGGCTTGCCGTTCCGTTGCCGATAACGATGGTGTTGATCTTGTATTTCTCCACCAACTTCCCTAAAGTTGCCTCCGTCCCCTTAACGTCTTTCCGCGGCTCTGTAGGATAAACGGTGGTGTATGCCAAGAGTTTTCCGGTTTCATTGAGAACCGCCACCTTGCAACCGGTTCGGAACCCCGGATCGATGCTGATGATTCGGGCACCCTTCACCGGCGGCGTCATGAGAAGACTCTCCGTATTTTTACCAAAGATCTTCACTGCCTCCAGCTCTGCTCGCTCCGTCAGCTTGTTACGCATCTCTCTCTCTACGGATGGTGCGGTAAGCCGCTTGTAGCTGTCTTCTATGGTGGCCGTGAGAAGTGAGAAGAAGATAGATTTTTCGTTTCGAATCACCCGGCTCATCAGCCCTTCATGGATGGCTTCCACGGGAGCCTCCACCTTTACCTTCAGTTTCTTTTCCTTTTCTCCTCGGTTAATGGCCAAGACACGATGGTCGGGAATTTTATTGATTTTCTCGCTAAACTCGTAATAGGGCTCATAGACTGTCTTTTCCTCAGGATCAGCGGCAACGGAGACAATCATGCCCCCCGCTTCCGTTTTTTCTCTCACCATCTGGGTCAGATCCGGATCGTCGGAAATCATCTCAGCGATAATATCACAGGCACCGGCAATGGCATCTTCTGCCGTTGCCACAGATAAGGCTGCATCTTCCGAAGGCTTCACATATTCCTGTGCCACCTTCTCTGGTGTTCCCTCTTGCATCTCTTGGGCCCAAAAAATCATAGCCAAAGGTTCCAGTCCCTTTTCCTTCGCCTTCCCTGCTCTGGTTGCCTTCTTCTTTTTGAAGGGCTTGTACAAATCCTCCACTCGCTGAAGAATCTCCGCCGCCTCGATGTCCGCCTTCAGTTCCGGGGTCAGCTTTCCCTGCTCCTCAATGAGCTTGCATACCTCTTCCTTGCGCTCTTCCAATCCGCGAAGATAGGTGAGGCGATCCTCCAAGGCACGGAGTTCCACGTCGGACATGGCACCGGTCACTTCCTTACGGTACCGGGCAATAAAAGGGATGGTGTTGCCTTCGTCAATGAGGGCAACGGTTTTTTCCACATTTGCCACAGGCAACTTCAGTTCTTTTGCGATTTTTTCGGTTATATTCATAATGCTCCTATAGGTTCTTCAATTCTTCGTTGATAAAGTAGTCCAAGGCCCCATCCATGACAGATTGGACGTTGCCCACCTCTGCGCCCGTTCGATGGTCCTTCACCATGGTATAGGGGTGGAAAACATAGGATCGGATTTGGCTCCCCCAGGTAATCTGGCTGTAGTCTCCCTTCAGCTCCTTCAGGTTTTCCTTGTGTTCCTGCTCTTTCAGCTCTATGAGCTTGCTCATCAAAAGCTTCATGGCCGTTTCCCGGTTCTGGTGTTGGGACCGCTCGTTTTGGCAGGATACGACGATATTGGTGGGAAGATGGGTAATGCGGATGGCCGAGTCGGTCTTGTTGACATGCTGGCCACCGGCACCGCTGCTTCGGAAGGTATCCACGCGAAGATCCTCCGGATCAATGTCGATATCCATATCTTCCTCGATTTCCGGCACCACGTCGATGCTGGCAAAGGATGTATGTCGCCTGCCGGAGGAATCAAAGGGGGAGATTCGCACCAGCCGGTG
The DNA here is from genome assembly GCA_040766105.1 of Anaerovoracaceae bacterium. GTDB lineage: Bacteria > Bacillota > Clostridia > Peptostreptococcales > Anaerovoracaceae > JAXGRD01. Next base: position 570,896 of record JAXGRD010000001.1, on the reverse strand, counting down.
AACACCCTTTTCATGCTTCAAGTAGCCGTAGACATTTTCCCCTTCGATGAGGAGTGTGGCACTGTTGATGCCCCCCACTTCATCGTCTTGGTAGTCCATGACTTTGACCTTGTAACCCTTTTGCTCCGCCCATCGGGTGTACATTCGGTAGAGCATCTCTGCCCAATCCTTGGCATCGTTACCACCGCTGCCTCCGTGAACGGAGAGGATGGCGTTGTTTCCGTCGTATTCTCCCGTCAGCAAAGTTTTGATTCGATAACTCTCCGCCGCTTCCTTGTAATTGCCACAGGCCTCTTCAATTTCTGAAACCAAAGACGCATCCTCTTCCTCTTCGGCAAGGGCTAAGAGAATTTCAATATCTTCCAGCTGGGCTTCCAGCTGTTCATAGTCTCCCAGTTCGTCTTCCAGTTTCTTTTTATCTTTTAATACCTTTTGCGCCTTTTCCTGGTCATTCCAGAAGTCCGGTTGCTCCACAACCTTGTTCAAGGCGTCTATCTTCTCCTTTAACCCAGCCGGGTCAAAGGGACTCACCTGCCTCAGAGAGTGCCGCCTTCCATGCCGGCATCTGGGTTTTGATGTGATCTAACTGCAACATTTTTTATTCTCCTCTTCCGCAACAATGCTTATATTTCTTTCCGCTGCCACAGGGGCAGGGGTCATTTCTTCCCACCTTTGGCTGATCCCGCTTGACGGTTTCCTGTCGCTTTTCTCGCTGGGGAATCTGCTGTTCTGCAGGCATATCGTCACTCATGGGTTCCTGCATAAAACCGGTCTCGTCTTCGTATTCTTCCTTCATAGAGCTGCTCTTGCCGAAGACTTCCTTACGCTCTGTGGAAGTGGTGACGGTCACGTTGTAGCAGAACTTGACGGTTTCTTCCTTGATGGCGGCAATCATTTCCTCAAACATGGCAAAGCCTTCTGTGGCATAGGCACCCGCAGGATCCTGTCCACCCAAGCCTCGCAGACCGATACCGCTCTTCAGCTGATCCATGGCATCGATGTGGTCCATCCACTTGTTGTCTACAACTCGGATAAGAATCATGCGCTCCACTTCACGCATGCGCTCTTCTCCGATTTCGTCCTCCTTCTGCTGATACAATTCCTTGAAGTCATTGAACACATCTTCTCGCAGCTGTTCCTCATCCAAGTCCCCCATGGAGTCCTCTTCATATTCAATGCCTTCAAAGCGGTCACAGATTTTCTTTAAGTTTTCGTTGAGTCTCTCCAGGTCCCATTCTTCCGGATACTTGGATTCCACCACAGTTGCAGCGATTTCTTCTTCCAATAGCTCCTTTGTCATGTTGGTGACATATTCCTTCAAGTCCTCTCCAAAGAGAACCCTCTTCCGCTCATCGTAGATGATTTCTCGCTGTTTGTTCATGACGTTGTCATATTGAAGAACATATTTACGAATGGAGAAGTTGCGCGCCTCCACTTTTTTCTGGGCATTCTCGATTTGCCTGGTAATCATGCCGGCTTCGATGGCCTCGTCTTCCTCAACACCCAACTTGTCCACCACGCCCTTCATCTTTTCTCCGCCGAAGCGACGCATGAGCTCGTCTTCCAAGGAGATGCAGAACTGTGTAGTTCCCGGGTCACCCTGACGTCCGGATCGACCTCGCAATTGGTTGTCGATTCGTCTGGATTCATGTCGCTCCGTACCTATGATGTACAGGCCTCCCAAGTCTCTGACTCGCTGCTGCTCTTCCGCACGCTCTTCCTTGTATTTATCGTGGAGTTCCTTAAAACGCTTGCGGGCATCCAAAATAACTTTGTCCTCCGTGGGAATCATGGTGGATGCATAGGCGATGGTCTCTTGGTCGAAGCCTTCTTTTTCCATGTCCTTCTTCGCTTCAAACTCCGGGTTTCCGCCCAGAATAATGTCCGTACCACGGCCGGCCATGTTGGTGGCAATGGTGATTTTCTTTTCTCTTCCCGCCTCAGCGATGATGGCAGCTTCCTTTTCATGCTGCTTGGCGTTGAGGACATTGAAGTCCTTCACACCTCTTTTTCGCAAGGCGGTGGCGATTTCTTCGGATTTCTCAATAGAGATAGTACCTACCAATACGGGCATCCCCTTTTCGTGAGCCTCGCAGACTCGATCCACGATGGCTTTGAACTTGCCTCGCTCCGTGGAAAAGACCGCATCCTGCGCATCTTCTCTAACGATTTCCTTATTGGTGGGAATGACCACAACATCCATGTTGTAGATGTCACGGAACTCATCTTCTTCCGTCTTGGCAGTACCGGTCATACCGGCTAACTTTTGATACATTCTGAAATAGTTCTGCAAGGTGATGGTCGCCAAGGTCTTGGACTCGGACTTAACCTTCACCCTTTCCTTCGCCTCTATGGCCTGATGAAGACCGTCGCTGTATCTTCTTCCAAACATGAGACGGCCGGTAAACTCGTCTACGATGACCACTTCATCGTCCTTTACGATGTAGTCGATGTCCCTGTGCATGATGAAGCGCGCCTTGAGGGCCTGCATTACGTGATGGTTGATTTCCATGTGCTCCGGATCGGAGAAGTTGTCGATTTTGAAGAAGCTTTCGCACTTCTCCACACCGCCCTCCGTCAGGGAGATTTGCTTATCCTTTTCATCTATTTTATAGTCGGTTTCTGCTTTCAGGTTTTTCACGAAGCGATCGGCGGTGCTATATAACTCCGTGGACTTGTCCCCCTGACCGGAAATGATGAGGGGGGTTCGGGCTTCATCGATGAGGATGGAGTCCACTTCGTCCACGATGGCGTAGTTCAGCGGTCGCTGTGTCATGGCTTCCTTGTAGATGACCATGTTGTCTCTCAAATAGTCGAAGCCGTACTCGTTGTTGGTTCCGTATGTAATATCTGCCTGATATGCTGCTTTTCTCTCTTCGTCAGTAAGCCCGTGAATAACACAGCCTACGGAAAGTCCCAAGAAATTGTAGCACTTGCCCATCCATTCGCAGTCACGCTTGGCCAAGTAGTCGTTGACCGTGACAACGTGAACGCCCTTTCCTTCCAAGGCATTGAGATATACGGGAAGCGTTGCTGCCAAGGTTTTACCTTCACCGGTCTTCATCTCCGCGATTCTGCCTTGATGGAGAGCCACGCCGCCCACCAACTGCACGCGGAAATGCTTCATCCCCAAGGAACGCCATGCGGCTTCCCTACAGACAGCAAATGCTTCGGGAAGAATCTCATCCAAGGTTTCCCCTTCTTCCAACCGCTGTCGAAAGGCGGGGGTCTTCTCCCTTAGTTCATCGTCTGACAAGACCTTCATAGTTTCATCCAACTCTTCGATCCTGTCCACAATTTTATCTATCTTCTTCAGCTCCTTCACATTTAAGTCGCCAAAGATTTTTTCCATTAAGCCCATTTATTTTCTCCCTTCGCCGTTCTTACTATCTTCCCGTTCATCTTCCGGAATCTCTTCTACCGCTACATTTATTTCCAATGCCTTCTTGTCTGTCGCCTTTGTTACTCTGCCCTTGTACCTCTTGGTTCCGTGATCATAGGTGAACACATCCCCCTTTTCCGGCAATTTGTCCAAACAGAGGACCACCCAACCGTTGACCGTATTGGCGTCCATCTCTTCGTCGATTCCCAAAAAGTCAAAGACCTTGCCAAGGGATGCGTTGCACATCACCCGATAACTTCCGTTTTGCAGTTCCGTCACTTCCTGACTCATAATGGCATCGTGTTCGTCGTAGATTTCTCCCACTAATTCTTCGATGATGTCCTCCATGGTGACCAAGCCTTCTGTTCCGCCGTATTCGTCCACGATGATGGCAATGTGGGTCTTCATAGTCTGGAGCTTTTTGAGAAGAGCCGCTATCTTCATGGTGCCCACTACATAGGCAACGGGCTTTACGAAATCCGACACGCTCTTGTCCCTGCCATAGATGTAGTTGTGGAAGTCCTTTTGATTGAGAACACCCAACACCGTATCCATGTCTCCTTCATAGACGGGCATTCTGGAATACCCGGTGTCCCGAAACTGTCTGGCAATTTCTTCTTCCGTTTCCTGGATATCTATAGCCTCTATATCAACGCGAGGCGTCATGACCTCCTCCGCTTGAAGTTCGTTAAACTCAATAGCATTTTGGATCAGTTCACTTTGATCGGACTGTAAACTTCCTTCCGTCTCCGCTTCCTCTACCATTGTAATCAACTCATCTTCCGTAATATGCCTTCCGCCACTGACATGGAGTAGCTTTGACAATAGACGTTTCCACAGTACAAAGAAGAAATTGATGGGTGTAAAGATAACCATGAGCACCTGGATAATTGGTGCAGAAAACATAGTGAACTTCTCCGGCACTTCTTTTGCCAGTATCTTTGGCGATATCTCGCCAAAGATTAAAACAACAACGGTGATGACAATGGTCGCCACCGTAGCACCTATATCACCCATCAGATGGATAAATAAAACGGTTGCAACCGTTGTCATGGTAATGTTTACAATGTTGTTTCCAATCAATGTGCTGGTTAGCAATTTGTCGTATTGGTGAATCAGTTTCAGAACCCGATTGGCTTTGTGATTTCCGTCCCCCGCCATATTTTTTATCTTGATGCGGTTGACAGATGTAAATGCAGTTTCCGTAGCAGAAAAATACCCCGAAAAAAACACAAGCAGAATAATGGCAATGATTGCTGCTATACTCTGGTTGTCCATGTATTACTTCCTCCTTTGAATCGCCGCCGATGTGGGACGCGTACGAAATATTATACCGCAAATCCACAGTAAAGTGAAGTTTTTCGTTCTGTTTCCTTGGGACCGTTGGGTGGCGTCTCACATCGGCACATCGCTTTGGATTTTGTAACCTCCCCAGACAGGAAGAATCCTGTCAACCCTTTTTATTTTTTGGTTGACAATCTTCTCCCATCCTCCTATAATTGCCAGTATGGATACAAAAAAACGAGTACTCCTCCATATGGAAAACAATAAAGGACAACCGGTCTCCGGCAGTGCGCTTGCAAAGGAGCTGGGACTTTCCCGAACAGCCGTCTGGAAGGCCATCAATTCCCTGCGGGAAGAGGGCCACAGGATTAATGCTGTTGCGGGTAGTGGCTATGTTTTGGACGACAAGAGCGATCTTTTGACGGCAGAAGGCATTCTTCCCTATTTGAAAGAGCCTGTGCCTTTGCGAATCTACGACACCTTGGAGTCCACCAACAAAACGGCGGCATCTCTGGCCATGGATGGCGGAGAAGAGTGGACTACGGTGATTGCAGGGCATCAGACCATGGGCAAGGGAAGAAGAGGCAAGAGCTTCTACTCACCGCCCAACACAGGACTCTACCTGAGTATAATCATTCAGCCCAACTTCGATGTGAGCAAGGCAGTTCTCATTACTACCGCCGCATCCGTTGCGGTAGCCAAGGCAATTGAAGAGGTCTGCGACGCAGATCCAAAGATAAAATGGGTCAACGACATCTATATCGATGGAAAAAAGGTTTGTGGCATCTTGACGGAAGCCTTAACGGACTTTGAAAGCGGGCGCATCAGTCATGTGATTCTGGGTATCGGCATCAACTGCTTTACCACGGAATTCCCGGGAGACGCGGGAGACCATCCCGGCTCTATCATGGGAGACTTTTCAAAGAATCAGCTGGCGGCAGCTGTCATCAACCGGGTTCAAGAAGTCTTGGAAGACCCGGAAGAGCGGTCCTTTATGGACTATTATCGGAACCATTCCATGGTCATTGGCAAGGACATTCAGGTTCACAAGGCAGGAGGCGATTTTCCCTTACCGGGAAGAGCCATGAGCATCGATAGAGATGGTGGGCTGGAAGTCCTCTACCAAGACGGTACAACAGAAATACTGCGGACAGGTGAAATCACCATCCGCCTATCAGAGAAATAGGAGCGAAAAATGACACTAATGGCAATCACACAGAAATACAACAACACCACTTATTTGATTCTTTCCGCAGTCTTTGCTGCCTTAACGGCTGTCTGCGCCTGGATTGCAATTCCCTTACCATTTACTCCGGTTCCCGTTGTTCTGGCCACCATGGTAACCTCTTTGGCGGGCGGACTGCTGGGACCCAAGTACGGCTCATTGAGCATGATCGTTTATTTGCTCTTGGGCGCTGTGAGCATTCCCGTCTTCGCCGGATTTAAGGCAGGGCTCAGTGTGTTGGCAGGCCCCACCGGCGGATATCTCATCGGCTATGTCACCTCCGCATTCCTTTGCGGCATTCTTCTACAAAAGCTGGCAAAAAATAAACTGACCTGGTGGTCAGTATTCGTCGCCATCATAGTGGGATTGGCTTCCTGTTATGCTTTGGGAACGGCTTGGTTCATGATCAGTACGGGTACAGGTTTTGCAGCCGCAATGATGATGTGCGTCGTCCCCTTCCTTGTGGGTGACGTACTGAAGACCATCGCCGCAGCCATCCTCATCAAAAAACTCCGTCCCTTGGTGTACTAAATATCCTTAAAATCGTAGGGGGTCCCGTTCTTTGTAACAAGAACAAAGCCCCTGCCCGTGTCCGGTATCCATTCTACGAAGTGCTCTCTTCTTTTGGGAAAAACCATGTTCATAATGGTGCCGATAACACCTCCATGACAAACCACAACCGCATTTTCCATGTGGTTGTTTTTTTCTATGAGGCTTTCCAAGCCACCCATTACCCGATCTCTAAACTGGGGTACGCTTTCACCTTGGGGCGGAGGAGTCTCCCTGGTCTTATCGCTGATCCACGCCTGATAATCCTCCAGCTTTTTCAGCTCTTCATGGCTCTTTCCCTCAAACTTTCCAAAGTCCACTTCCCGGAAATCGGAGAAAACTTCCCTTTCACGATCACCGTAGATGAGTGAAAAAGTCTCCTCTGCTCGAAGGAGGCCCGATGTGTAGTAATTGGCCGTCTTTGGTCTGGGGTAGATTCCTTGCGCAATGTAGTCTTCCACTTCGGCAATGCCCTCCGGTGCCAAGGGAATATCCAGGGATCCGTAGTACCAGCGTTTCAAGTTCCCTTCCGTTGTTCCATGTCTGATCAAATGTATTTTTAGTTTCATTGTCCCTCTTCTCCGTCTTTCAATATGTGGGGCAGACCGCAGAAAATGCGGACCACCTCTTTGGCCTCTTTGGCCATAGCTATCATTACCCTGCCGTTGGCTTCACGAAACGCTCTTTCATCCTTATCTATGGGGACCACCCCTTGGGAAACATCGTCACAGATGATGATTTTATCCTTCAAAATATCATGCTTCTCTCTTAAATACTCTTGGGGGTCCACACCCTCCTTAATGCATGCCAAGACGAACCGCTCCAAGTGGTGAATGATATCCCCGTCAAAGTTGGGCCTGCTGTCACAGCACTCGTATACTCTTCCCCCGAACCGCTCCTTTGCATAGTCCAGTTTGCCCTGATAGGCACCTCCAAAAATCAATATCATATCTTCTCCTATAATATGGCTAGGGCGATGACACCTGCCAGTTCTCCCCAAACAATGCTATAACCGGAAATATCCCCACTCATTCCACCCAGTTCCTTCCTTCCGTGAGCACCGGCGAATCCGGATACCACAAAGGGAACGATGCACATGGAAATGAACAAGAGAATGTGAATCACGCTCAGATAGTAGGAAATCACCAAGACCACAGCAAAGGCAACGAGCAGGTTCACGCTCATCAAAGGCACGTAGGGCATGATCTTCCCTTCAAAGGTGGCATCATATTGGCTGGTGGCGAGAGGTTCCTTTCGCAACACATCTAAGGCGCTGAGGGTCCTGGTCAATGCAGGTATCATGATCAAGATGGCGATTTTGTCCATTCGATCCGCCTGCATCACTTCATACATAGCTCCCACGAAGAGCAGAAACATGATGACCAAAGAAATCACGGCAAATGCACCTACATGAGAGTCCTTGAGGATTCTCTGCTTTTCTTCCAAGGGCCTTCTGGACATGATGGCATCGCTGCAGTCCATGAAGCCGTCCAGGTGTATGTGGCCGGAAACGAAAAATGGGAAGACTGTCATGAGGGCAGCCCCCAACAGTGGCGGCACCAGCAGGAATTGCAACAGCAAGTACAGGCAAAACCACAGCAACCCCAATAGAAAGCCCAAAACGGGCAAGGTCGCCACCATCCACTTTCTCGATTCTTCATCCCACTTCTTAAAGGGGCAAGGTATGGCACAGAAGGTGCCCCAGGTCATCAAAAATCCGGTCAATACTTTCAAACAACTACCTCTTTCTACTTATACACCCATTTATGTCCAATGGAGACTTCCACCACCTTATCACAGAGCTTAGCCAGAGTACGATCGATGTGAGCAAGAGCCCTTCGATATTCCTCCGTAAGCTCGTCATAGCGTAAAGATTCTCCGTATATATAGTCGGATACAAATACCGTATTGCCTACGGTTTCCGCAAATTTCTGCAAGTCACCTTCCACGCGCCGGGTTGCCCCAAGGTCCGGCTCCCAATCTTCTCCCTCCACGTAAGGAGGAAACATTTCATTGGAAAGAAGTGCGGTCACACTGTCCAGTAAAACCACGCCTGTGGGATTCAATTTTGGGATGGATGCTTCCAAGTCACGAGGTTGCTCAATGGTTTCGAAACCCCAACCCCTTCTTTCTTCTCGGTGACGAAGTATCCTAGCCTCATCTTCCTCGTCCACCGCGTCCATGGTGGCCAAATAATAGAGGGGCACGCCCTTTTCACGGGCCATATCCCTCGCCAACTCCTGCGCATAATATGATTTTCCGTTTTTACAGCCGCCGCTAATTAGAATGTTCATGTCCCCATTCTACCATAGCTTTCGCGTAATTGTACATATATTCTCCATGGTGTGTTTTGGATATGGTTGTGATATAATATTTTTGCTTTAATATCCAAATGAAAGGGTTTACTAAATGAATAAAAAAGTATCATCAAGTTTGGCATTGACTATGTGCGCCATCATCTGGGGAACGGCCTTTGTGGCACAGCGCGCCGGCATGGAGGACATTGAGCCATTCTTCTACAGTGCGGCAAGAATGCTCATCGGTGCCATCGCATTAATCCCCATTTCACTTTTGACGGCAAAGGGCCAGAATTCCGATCGGAGAAGAAAGGGACTGGCCGTCATAACCCCTGAGCAGCGGGCGAAGGAGAAAAAAATCATCCTCAAGGGAGGCGCCATTTGCGGCTTCATCATCTTCTTCGCAGCCAACACCCAGCAGGTGGGTCTAGTTTCCACCAGTGCGGGCAAAACCGCCTTTATCACCACTTTATACATTGTACTGGTTCCCCTTTTGGGACTTTTTATCAAACACATACCCAATGTTTTTAACTGGATCGGTGTCGTCCTTGCGACGGTGGGTCTTTACTTCCTCTGCATTACCGAGGATTTGACCATCGCCCGAGGGGATTTGATCATCCTCATCGGCGCACTCTTTTGGGCACTACACATCCTGTTTATGGACCACTACGCGCCGCAAGTAAATGTTGCAAAGTTGGTTTGCATCCAGTTCTTCGTTGCCGGCTTCATGAGCCTTGGAGTCGCCTTGGTCATCGAAACTTTCACTTGGGATAGTTTCATGGCGGCTTTGCCGGGTATCGTCTATGTAGGTATCATGTCCACCGCCATCGCATTTACACTCCAAGCCTTGGGGCAGAAGAACGCCGATCCGACGGTGGCATCGATTATCCTCAGCACGGAATCCGTATTCGGGGCCGTCAGCGGCTATTTGATTTTGGGGGAAATCCTCACATCAAGGGAGATATTGGGGTGCGTGCTCATGTTTATCGCAATTATTATTGCCCAGTTACCTACGAAGCAGGAACGGTTGGCAATGAGAAAGGAAGGATAATATGGTTTCAAGAACAGATGCTTTGGCATTGTTGAAAAAATACAACAAGGAGGATTTTCACATCCGCCACGGTTTGACGGTGGAAGGAACTATGCGGTACTTCGCCGACAGTTTGGGTTATGGTGAAGAGAAGGACTTTTGGGGTCTCGTTGGCCTCCTTCACGATATTGATTTCGAAATGTGGCCGGAGGAACACTGCAAAAAGGCACCGGAACTTCTGGCAGAGATCAACTGCGACGATAGAATGGTTCGTGCCATCGTTTCCCACGGATACGGAGAATGCTGTGATGTTCCGCCGGAGCATGAAATGGAGAAGATTCTCTTTGCCACCGATGAATTGACCGGCCTGATTGGCGCCTGTGCTCTGATGCGACCATCCAAGAGTACCAAGGACATGGAAGTCAAGTCCGTTCGAAAAAAGTTTAAAGATAAGAAGTTTGCAGCCGGCTGCGACCGGGATGTTATCACCAAGGGTGCAGAAATGCTGGGTTGGGATTTGGACAAACTCTTCCAAGAGACGATTCTGGCCATGCGCAGCTGTGAAGACGAGGTTAATTCCTATGCAGAGTAAGTTGCGATTGTTGAAACAAAAACTGGGAGGCTACGATCGACTTGCCGTGGCATTTTCGGGAGGCGTGGACAGCACCTTCCTACTTTTGGCTGCAAAGGAAGTCCTCCACGAAGGACTTCTGGCGGTAACGGCCACCGGACCAAACTTTGCGCCCGATGAAATCGAAGAAGCAAAGGCCTTCTGTGCTCGTCATGAAATCCCCCACTTGATCATCAATATGAAAGAGGAACTCTTAGACATCTTAGGCCCTAATCCTGCAGACAGATGCTACCACTGCAAAAAGTCCATCTTCGGTCAAATCATGAAGACCTTGGATTATATGCCTGTGGCAGACGGCACCAATGCCGATGATGTGAAAGATTACCGCCCCGGAAGGAGAGCGCTAAAGGAGATGGGCGTTATCAGTCCTCTGGAGGATGTGGGATTTACAAAGGAAGAGATTCGCTCCGCCTTGCAGGCGATGAATGTCTCCACCTGGAACAAGCCGGCCTATGCCTGCCTTGCCTCACGGATTCCCTACGGCGAAACCGTAACAGAAGAAAAACTGAAAACCATATATAAGGTGGAATCGGAAATCCGAAAGATGGGATTCCCCCAGGTCCGCCTGCGCCACCATGGAGAGATTGCCAGAATCGAATTGCCCAAGGAAGACGTAGCCCTCTTCTGCACGGAGGAGAAGATGTCCGTAATCACGGCTCTTGTAAAGGATGCCGGCTTCACCTACGCTACCTTGGACTTGGACGGTTATGTAATGGGCAACCTGAACCAAAGACTGGAGGAAAAATGAACTTATCGAAACTGCAAAACGGAAGCGATATCAGAGGTATTTCTCTTACAGGCATCCCGGGAGAAGATCCCAACCTGACCCAAAAGGAGACCGTGCCCCTTACCAAAGGCTTCCTTCTTTGGTTGTCGAAAAAGACGGGAAAGAAACCTGAGAACATAAGGATTGCCATCGGTCGCGACCCTCGTCTCAGCGGAAAACTCCTCATGCGAGCTGCGGTAAATGCATTGGGCCCCTATGGGGTTGAAGTCTTGGATTGTGGGATTGCTTCTACTCCCGCCATGTTCATGTCCACGCAATTTTCCCAGTATGATTGTGACGGAGCGATGATGCTCACAGCATCTCATCTTCCCTATAACAGAAACGGCTTTAAGTATTTCTCCAAAGAGGGAGGCTTGGATAAGGCAGATATTGGTCAAATTATTGAGTATGCAGAGGAAGATGCCAAAGAGCTGGGTACCCCAACCCACGAACATGCTGCAATTCGACAAGTGGGAATCCAAACCTATCCAACGATTGAATCTTCCCTCATGGAAACCTATGCCGCCCACCTTCGCAACCTGATTATCCAAGGCTTAGGCGATGAAACGGACAAGCCATTGGAAGGTCTCAAGGTTGTGGTGGATGCGGGCAACGGGTCCGGCGGCTTCTATGCAAAGGAAGTGTTGAAACCACTTGGAGCCGACATCAGCGCCAGCCAGTATTTGGAACCGGACGGCGGCTTCCCCCACCATGCCCCCAACCCGGAGGATCCCGAGGCAATGGCTTCCATCGCCATGAAGGTGCTCAGCAGCGGTGCCCACTTGGGTCTCATATTCGACACGGACGTAGACCGATCTGCCGCTGTCGATCACTGTGGCAGAGGTATTGCCAGAGACGGCATCGTAGCCTTGGCTTCTGTTTTAGTTGCGGAAAGCTATCCCGGAAGTACGGTGGTCACAGATAGCATCACCAGCAATCAGCTTACCGCCTTCTTGGAAGAAGACTTGCAACTGAAGCATCTTCGCTACATGAGAGGATATAAAAACGTAATCAACAAGGCAAAGGAAATCCCCGACGCCTATCTAGCCATTGAAACTTCGGGACACGCCGCCTACCGAGACAACTTTTTCTTGGATGACGGTGCCTACTTGGCAACCCTTATTGTCATAAAAACTGCTGCCTTGGCTCGTGAGGGAAAGACCTTGGACAGCCTTTTATCCGCCTTGAAAAGCCCTGTCGAAGAAAGAGAAGTGCGACTCCCCATTACGGCACCTGACTTTTCGACCTATGGCGACCAAGTTTTGGAGGATATGAAACAATGGGCCGAGACCCTGCCCTCACCGGCTGCTCTCGCAAGCCCCAACTATGAAGGGGTTCGAATCAACTTCGAAGACGGCTGGTGTCTTCTTCGTAAATCTCTTCACGATCCCATCATGCCCCTGAACATCGCTTCCGATACAGTCGGAGGTGCAAAGAAAATTGCAGAGATTCTTCGTCCCTTCTTGGAAAAATATCCATATTTGGACATTTCAAAGCTATAGGAGGATGCCATGGTTACTTGTGCAGAAATGAAAGCAATGGAAAAGGCAGCAGATGCTGCCGGCCTTACCTACTATCAGATGATGGAAAATGCGGGAACCGGTGCTGCCAATGAGATGATGTCTCGCTACCCGGTTTCCGGCAAAAACATCCTCATCCTCTGTGGAAAGGGAAACAACGGCGGAGACGGCTATGTTGTCGCCAGAATTCTCTACGGCTTTGGTGGAAAGATTACGCTTGCCTTGCCGGAGGGTACGCCGGTTTCTCCCGAAGCCATGGCAAACTACGATTTGTGTCGCGAGATGGAGTTGCCCTTGGTGGACAAGCCGGAAGTGGGGAAGGCAGATATCATTGTGGATGCCCTCTATGGAACAGGATTTCACGGGGAACTAAAGGAAGAGATCCGGCAACTCATTGACCAAATCAATGGTGCAAGCGCCCATCGCATATCTTTGGATCTTCCCTCCGGACTGTCGGGAGACAACGACTCTCAATCCGTCGGTCTCCACGTAGCGGCTGACCTGACGATAACCTTCCACGACCAAAAGCCCATCCACAAAAACCCCCTCGCCCATCACGGGGAGGTGGTTATTGCCGACATCGGCTTGGGCAATTCGCTGTAGAATATTAGCTCAGCCTCTGTTCCTACTTTTTGATTGATTAGACCGGCAATTAAGCCAGCTCCAGTACTACCGGGCAGTGATCACTGCCCAATACATCAGATAATATTTTTGCATCAACAAGGCGATTCTCCAACTCCTTGGATACCAAGAAGTAGTCAATCCGCCATCCTGCATTGTTGGCACGGGCATTGAATCGATAGCTCCACCAGGAGTATGCCCCCTCCGCATCCGGATAGAAGTAGCGGAAGGTGTCGATAAAGCCCGATTCTTGGAGGACGGTCATCTTCTCCCTCTCTTCATCGCTGAAGCCTGCATTTTTTCGATTGGTCTTGGGGTTCTTCAAGTCGATTTCCTTATGGGCAACATTCATGTCGCCACAGATGATGACCGGTTTATCCAAGCTCATGACATAGGTTCTGAAATCATCTTCCCATTCCATGCGATAAGGCAATCTTGCCAATCCCTCTTTGGAATTGGGCACATAGACATTGACCAGATAATAATCGGGAAACTCTGCGGTGATGATCCGACCTTCCTGATCGTGATGGTGAATGTCCAAGCCATAGGTCACGGAAATAGGCGCTTCCTTTGTCAAGGTTAAGACACCGGAATATCCCTTCTTCTCCGCACTGCACCAATATTGGTGGTACCCTTCCGTCAGGACTTCAACTTGCCCTTCCTGCATCTTCGTCTCCTGCAGACATAGAATGTCAGGATCTTCTTCTCGCAAAAAATCAAAGAAGTTTTTCTTCATTACGGCACGAAGGCCGTTTACGTTCCAAGAGATTAGTTTCATTATGATTACCTGTGCAACTCCAATAGCTTCGTCTTAAGATCTCCCTCAATTTTTACCAGCTCGGCCTCTGCTTCCATGCGCTTTTGATGGCCTTCCTGCTGAATTCGCAGTACCTCGTCCAAGGTTGTGATGAGAGATTCGTTGGTGTACTTGAGTGTTTCCAAGTCTACGATGCCACGCTCCGACTCTTTGGCTGTCTCAATGGTGGACATCTTGAGAGTGTCTGCGTTCTTTCGCAACAGTTCGTTGGTGGTATCGGACACAGCTCTCTGGGCCTTTGCCGCCTCCTCTGAATGGGCAACTCCCAAAGCGATGATCATCTGACTCTTCCACAGAGGAATGGTGTTGACCAAGGTGGACTGAATCTTTTCGCTCATTAGTGTATCGTTGTTCTGAACCAGCCTGATTTGTGGTGCCATTTGAATAGATACAGTCCGTGTCAAATCCAGGTCGTGGAGTTTCTTCTCAAAACGGGCACACATGGAAGCCAAGTCGTTGGCAGCCTGCGCGTCCTCTGCCAGACCGCTTTCCTGTGCCTTCTTTTGAAGTGCGGGAAGATCCACATTGATGACTTCCTGCAACTTCTGTCGACCAGCTACGATGTACATGGATAGTTCCTTAAAGTAAGTTTTGTTCAACTCGTAGAGCTTGTCCAAGGTAGCCACGTCCTTCATGAGGACAATTTGGTGGCTTTCCAAGGCATCGGAAATCTTATTTACATTTACTTCGGCACGGTCATACTTAGCCTTTACCTCGGTTAGCTTGTCGGCTCCCTTCTTGAAGAAACCGAAAAACCCTTTGGATTCTTCTTCTCCAAAGCCTTTCAGCTCCCCTACGAGGCTGGTGAGCAAGCCACCCACTTCTCCCAAATCCTTGGTTCGCACACTATCCAAGGCATTCTGAGAAAAGTCCGCCATCTTCTTCTGTGCGCCACTTCCGTATTGCAATACGATGTTGGTATCGTTTAAATCAATCTTCTTCGCAAAATCATCGATAATCTTTTTTTCCTGTTCGGTAAACTTCTCTACCTCTGTTGTGATTTCGCTTACCTCTGTCAGGTCCTTTACAGGTTCAATCCCATCTAAAGTTAGCTCCGGTGCTTTTTGCATCTCGTCCATAATTTATTTTCCTCCTCTTTTGAATTCGTCCGCCGTCAAGCCGTCTCTGGCCAACATGCTCTTTAGGACGGAAATATCCGTAGAAATATCCATTGCCGTGTCATCAAACAGGCTCTCCAATAATTTTTCAAAAGCTTCCCCGATGGTATCCAGGGTCTTTTCTATTTCGATTTTTGCAGTGGTGATGTTTTCTCCCTGCACCGGCTGGTCTTCAAAATCCTTGTATGCCTTCACCAACTTAGCCGTAGTGGGAAGATAGTATTCTATAAATTTTCTGGTTTCCGGGAGAAGAACCGGCTTCTCCTGGACTCTGGAAAAAATCTTCTCGATAATCAGTTCCAGCCGTTCCACCTTTCCGGTGATTTCTTCCCCGGCAATCATATCGTTGGTGTGGCTGATTTCCTTCAAGTACCCTCGACCTCTCTCCAAGGTAGTCCGTAGTTGGCGCTCTGTGGCCCCTTCCGATTCCATCATGCGGCGTTCTTCTTCTGCCTGAATTTTTCGGGACTCGTATCGGTCTCTGGCAGCCAAATATTCGGCATAGACATTATTGTTGCCGATGAACCATTGTTCCGTATCGTCCAAATGACCTTCTCGAAACATTCCCAATTTAATCATCTTTTTCAAGTCTTTTTTAATCAGCTTTTTCTCTCGCCTTGAGCGAGCAGCCAAGTCTTCCACATCATAGAACTCGTATCCCGCCATAATGCGAAGATACTCTCTGAACCGTTTCACCCGCTTCCGCAGACTGACACCCTTGACGATGACGCCGGCACTTGCCAACGTGAGCACGCCCAAGGTAATGACCGGTGCCGTGAAGGAAAACCCCACCACCGAGCCTACAATCCAATTTCCAAGGGCACTAAATCCAAAGATTACGGATCCAACAATGCCGCTGACCGTCATGACGATGCCGCTGACCGCACCTACAGGCTTTCGAGCCGCAGGAATGGTCACTTCTTTAGTGGAGGCTCTCTCCGGTTTTATCCCCGCTTGCGCCCGCGCAAAAGGTGTGTCATCCATGCTGTTGTAGAGGGGACCCATGTCGTCGGCTTTTGCCTGATCTTCCCCGTCCATTCCGGTGACTTTATATACGCTTTCCTTTGCCTCTGACAGCGCGCTTTTTACCGTCGCGTTAATGTCCCTGTTCAGCTTATGAAAGTCCATGCTGTCCAAGGCATCGGTCACGATTCTGTTGATTTGATCTCCTATATTTTGATTTGCCATATGCTCCTCTTCACTCATAATTTGATTAGAATATTATACTACACTTAGAGGGGAGAATTCAAATATCCTGTTTTTCAACACTTCCATGTCATTTTTTTGTATAATAGTATTAATGTACCGTACTACTTGTTTAAAGGAATAAAAAAATGCTTGAAGCATGTCAGTATTCGGATGACTTCCCTATTAGCATCCGTATCGTAAATATGAACGAAGATCCTCTTCATTATCATCATGATATTGAATTCATATTTGTGTTAGAAGGAGAAATAGAGCTAAAAAATGGATACTGCAGTTATATTCTCAGAGAAGGTGATGTATTTACAAACAATGCCCATGAGGTCCATGGTCTATACAATACCGGTGCTGATAATGCCATCGCTTTAATACGTGTAAGTAACCTTTTCTTCACTCAGTATTTTCCGGATCTTTCAAAGAGTTGTTATAGAACATATTCAGCCGATAGACATAACCGGAGAAGTGAAGAAATACGTCGGAAACTTTTGTTGATCTTACTCCATTATTTTCAACAAAATATGGACTATAAATACAATTGCATAAAACTGATGATTCAGCTGATTCGGCAACTCAATGATGACTATAACCTGTTTGCCTTTGATGGAAAAGTGGTTGTAAGTATCAGCGGACAAGATAACTTAACCATGGAAAGAATGAGCAGAATCATTAATTATGTATATGCAAATCATTCAGAAAAAATCACTCTACAAACTATAGCAAAAATCGAACATTTGAACGAATATTATCTTTCCCATATCATAAAAGAATTTATGGGTATCAGTTTTCGGGATCTTCTCTGTTTCGCAAGGGTTGAATGGTCTGAAGTCTACCTCTTAGGTACTACCATGTCCGTAGCAGCTATTGCACGAGAAATAGGGTTCTCTACCACATCGTTATACAGAAAACACTTCGGTCAGTGGTTCTCACTCTCCCCCGAAGAACACAGAGAAAAATATGCCAACTCCGTTAAAAGTGAAACTCGGCAAGAATCAAGTGAGGTCTTGAAATCAAACCGCGCCATTTCCGCTATTAATCGGCTCCTTCTTCCCCTTCAGGCACAAGAAGACAATGTCACAACAGTTCAAACACAGGACAAGGAGATATCAATTAATCGTTCTACACCGATCATCAAAACCCTCTGTCCAAGGATCCGTTTGATTACAACTCTAGAAGACTATAGGGTGATGGATAAAAAAATATATCGCTATTTCTCCCTGTTTCAGTGTGAAGAAATTGTCCTGTTACGATTCGAAGGTGATGACTTATTCTTATTAGAAAAGATAAAAACCACGTTAATAAAAAACGGCTTAAAGGTTTTGATTAGAGATGCGAATCCTTTAGATAATCTTTCTTCTTATGGATTCGACTCGTTTGCAGGACTATTATGTGTATTACGGCATTATAATTTAACCTTAGAAACTCCTATGGAGGTTCCTTTAAGAGATTTCGCTCCAGTGAAAGGAATTCTTTCAGGTAAACCTTCACTTTTGACAACATGTGGAATTCAAAAGCCGGCATATTATGCCTACCATGTACTCACCCTATTATCAGGTAATCTGCTCCTGTTGGGAAGGAATTTCTTTGTTGTGCAGCCTTCTGAAAAAAGTAATGAATACATTATCGTTGCATTCAACTACAATGATGACATTCAGAAGTCTTGCACCGGAAAGGCATCACCCTACGAGACATTCGATTCCATACAAGAATATAATGGAAACATGAACATCAATATCAATCTGGAAGATCTTTGTGGAGAATACTTAATCACCCGTTTTTCTATGGATTCGACTATTGACATCATGCACTATCTTGCACGAATGGGTTTCCCCGAAACACTTGATCCGCTACAAGCAGAGTTTGCAAAGCACTATGTCACACCTAGAGTTGAAGTATCAAAAGAAACAATAAAAATGGGGTTGAACCTGAATGTTTCGCTAAACGGCGCCTCTATGCAACTCATTCGGATTCAACCCATGGAATAATTGTCCTTTATTCCATTTCAACTGCAGAAATATTTTTTCGATCCGCTCCTTCCGGTAATGTGAAGTCCATATCTTCGTATTTCACCCATTTCGTATTCATTTTCTTCTTATAACCAAAGAACAAAATGAAACCCAAGGGAATCATCCCGTAAGAAGTGATGAAATCAAACCAATTAAAGTCCGCAAACAACCAATAGTTGCACGTTATGATTACCAATATACAAATGAAAATCGCAAAAAGTGTACCATATGGGAAGAGGGGGCATTTGAACTTCAGCTGATCCAAGGTTCTGCCCTGTTTGAGCCACCCCTTTCGGAATCGATAATGAGCAAGGCTAATGGTTAACCAGTTAATCAGGCCTGCAACACCGCACAAATAGTAGGCAGCAGTGTATGCGATTCCATCGCCAACAAGAGATGCAATAAATGCTGTGGATGCAATGATGGCAGTTGCAATGACTGCTCTTACAGGAACACCCTTTCCACTAATTTTTGAAAAATATTTCGGGGCCGTTCCCTTTCTTGCCATAACCTGCAATGTCCTAGATGCACAATACATTGTAGAGTTTCCACATGAGAGAACTGAAGTCAAAATAACAGCATTCATTACCGATGCAGCCGCAGCAAGTCCAGCATTCTTAAATACCATAGTAAATGGCGATGCCGCAACATTATCTTCCGTTGCATCTAATAAAGTAGGTTCTGTAAAAGGAATCAATGTTGCAATGACAATGATTGCCCCGATGTAGAAAATCAGAATTCTCCAGAAAACACTGCGTATTGCTTTTGGAACATCCTGTGTAGGGTTTTCCGACTCCGCAGCAGTAAGTCCTACCACCTCTGTATTTGAGAATGAAAAAGCTGCAACAAGAAAAACCAGTATCACTCCCCCTACTCCATTGGGGAAGGGAGCTTTTCCTGCTTCTCCTCCATCTAAAGTCCAATTGGAAAAGCCTGATTCGTGGCCCCCAAAACCCATGATACCAACTATCATTAATACACCGACAATGAGAAACAGGATTGTAACTACAACCTTGATTCCCGCAAACCAATATTCAGCCTCACCAAACCCCTTAACAGAAAATAGATTTAATGCTAATAATATTGCTAAAAAGAGCGCTGCCCACATTGCGGAATTAGACCCTGGAAACCAATATTTCACGATGATTGAGCCGGCAATCAATTCTGCTGCAACTGTCATAGAACAACCAAACCAGTACGACCAACCATTCATAAAACCCCAAGCAGGATCAATAAATCGATCTGCATATGATGTAAACGCTCCCGGTATGGGAAGTTCCGTTGCGATTTCACCAAGTGCATTCATCATAAAGAACACAACGATTCCCATGATTGCATACGCTAACAATGCTCCTCCGGGTCCGGCATCATGTACAGTCCCACCCATAGCTAAGAAAAGCCCGGTTCCGATCGTCCCACCTATAGCAATCATGGTGAGATGTCTTCTTTTCAAGCCTCTCTCTAGCGTTTCTCTACCTTGAATATCTCGTTGAGTCATCAATCTCTCCTCTCAGTATAAAAAAGAACACCATCATATGGTGATAGTATTCTTTCTATTCGTGCGTCAGCAACGATTTGTTTGGTGTAAAAAATGATTTGTTTGCGAAAGAGATTAATCCAACGAGATTTCCCCTACTGCAAGGGTCGCCGCAGAACCGCCAACCATGATTTTTTTCTTGTCACCTTCACTTACCAACTTCGTTTCCACTACAGATGGTCGCTTCATTTTTTCACCTTGAATTACGGTGTTAATTTCATTGTCCTTGATTAGACTGTACCCGTGTAGATAGTAGGTCAACGCACCGTTGGCAGTTCCTGTGGCTGCCTCTTCATCAATGTCGTAGAGAGGTGCAAAGTTTCGTGCGTGAATCTTCCCGTCCTTACTGTTTACAGTGAAGGCATGGACTCCTACCACTTCATAGGACTTGGACAGGTCTGTCAATACCTTAAAGTCGGGATCAATCTTCTCCAGTTCCTCTTCATCTTGTACCGGCATAAAAATATCCGGCAATCCGGTGGAGACCATCTTTGGCACCATATCCGTATCGGACACCTTGTCGAGACCCATGACTTCATAGAGTTCTTCTCTTCTCTCTTCCGGGATTTCCCCTATGATTTGTGGATCGCCCATGTCCATCAGGACAGATTTTTCATCCACCGCAACGTTCAGCGCGCCCGCCAAGGTTTCGTTGATATAGGTGTTCCCCGGCAAAATCAAGCCCTCTTCCCTTAGAAAATGGAAGGCCGCGATGGTTGCATGACCACATAGTTCCACTTCCGCTGCCGGCGTAAAGTATCGCAGATGAAATCTCTTCCCGTCCAACTTCTTGATAAATACCGTTTCAGAATAACGAAGTTCTGCAGCTGTCTTTATCATAATTTCATCAGAAGGGAACCCCTTCCCCTCAGGGAGTATCACCACCCCTGCAGGATTGCCGCCGAAAATCTCTTCGGCGAAGGCATCTACAATGGCAAATCTCATCTTCCCCCCTCCTTTGCAAAGCCTTCCTCAATGAGAAATTCCTCGAACATGGCGAGGCTTTCGGGGACGTTCTTTCGGCCGTATCCCATGCGGAAATATTGTCCGTCAAAATCGTAGATGCTTGCGGGAAGAAGCAGAACCCCCTTCTTGTCGACGGCAAGTTTACAAAAATCCTCCACCGGCATGTCCAAGAGCAACTTATGGAAGGCAACGGGTCCACATGTGATTTTTTTCTTCTCAAATAAATCGCTGTACTTTTCAAAGAAGGCATCCACCAAGGCCATATTGGATTTGATGATTTCCTTGCTCCTTTCCAAGAGTTTATCGCTGTGCTTCAATGCAATCTTGGACAAAAACTCCGACGGTGCAGAATTGCATATACTCATATAGTGTTTGAACTTGATGACCTTTTCCAGGGTCTCGTGATCCTTTCCTGCCAACCAGCCGATGCGCAACCCGGCAAGGCCGTAGGACTTGGACATGACGCCCAAGGAAACGCATTTGTCGTAGTGGTCCGCCATCCAGTCTCTTTTTTCTCCTTCCAATTCCAGCCCTTTATAGACTTC
Organism: Anaerovoracaceae bacterium; assembly: GCA_040766105.1. Taxonomy (GTDB): domain Bacteria; phylum Bacillota; class Clostridia; order Peptostreptococcales; family Anaerovoracaceae; genus JAXGRD01. Next base: position 549,402 of record JAXGRD010000001.1, on the reverse strand, counting down.
GTCGGAGAAGAGATAAATATCGTGCTTTCGGCAAATATCGCATAGAGTTTTGATTTCGTCATTGGTAAAGGTATACCCCGTTGGATTGTTGGGTGTGTTTACAGCAATCAGCTTCGTGTTGGGACGTATGAGGGCCTCCAATTCATCAAAATCCACCACCCATTTTTCGCCGTCATCCTTGAGATACCACTTGGAATACTCACAGTCGGGAACGGAATTTGCCACCTCGTAGGCCGACTGATAGTTGGGGTACATGGCAATCATATGATCCCCCGGATCCAACATCACGTTCATATATCCGAAGATCGCCTCCTGAGCGCCGTGAAATGCAAGAATGTCCTCCGCTTCCATGGTGTCATACAGGCTCGCAATAATTTTACGCAACTCCGGATCTCCCCAAGTTTCCGTATAGCCCAGCCACTGGTTGAGATATTCCTCTTCACTGCCTGGCTCCAGTGCCAAGAGTTCCTTCGTAGACATGGACTCACAGTCCGACTGGGTCAACAGATAGGGTGCAGTAAATTCATATTGGCCGAAGTAGACCTCCAGCTTAAAGTCTTTGATTTTCATTGGGTACCTCCTGTTACAGCTTCAACAACTTTTTACAATTATTATAAAACACGTCTTCCAGCTGACTGTCTGTCAGCCCACTTACAATAGTTCTCTGCATCTCCACAGTGGGATGATGGAAAGGTGCATCCAATCCCCACATAATCCGCTCCGAATCAATCTCATATGCTTCCTTTATCTTGGTGTGCATGGGCATGCCCGAGGTTTCCATATAGAGGTTAGGGTACTTCTTCGCCATATCCAAAGCCGCTTGCACATACATGCCGTTGCCGTGACCCATGTGAATCATGACCATGTTGATGTCCGGGAAGATATCCGCCAGTTGGGCAACACTCCAAGGAAGGGAAAAGGGTGGGTGTCCCGTATGAAACATGAGAGGGATATCGTATTCCTTCGCCAGCCTGGCAATAGGAAAGACACTTTCGTCATTGGGCAGATAGCTGTGAAACAGAGGATGAAGCTTGATGGCCCTGAATCCATGGTCTTCTACGGCATTTCGCACCTGGTCCAAGCAGCCCGGTTCATTGGGGTTGACCCACGCCGCACCAATTAAGCGGTCCGGGTACTTGTCCACCGCATCCAGACTTTCCTGTATCGGATAGGTTGAGATTACGGTCTTCTCAATATTGTATTCATCCATTTGCGCAATCATCTCTTCAGGTGTAATGCCCACGTTGGACCATCCACCAAACCAGCCTACATGGCTGTGGGCATCGATTTTCTTGAACTTTTTGATTCTATCTAACATGATTCCTCACTTCCCCATATTTTATCTATTATCAAAATCACATTTTTCACATTGTGTCATGGTCTCGCCCTCATCTTCCTTAAGGAAGATACCCGACCATTTGCATATGCTCTGCAGAATGGGTATGATAGACTCTCCTTTTTCCGTAAGGGAGTATTCCACCTTTGGCGGAACCTCGTCATATGACTTTCTTTCCACCACTCCATCAGCGATGAGTTCTTTTAAGGCAGAGGACAGAACAGCATCCGTAATATTGCTCATCACATTCCGTATCTCACTGTAACGAAGTGTCTTCTTCTCGGCAAGAACGCAGATGATTCGTGACTTCCATTTCCCGCCGAAGATTCTCAGCCCGTGTTCCAAGGGGCATCGTATATCCGGCTTTAACTTCTTCTCATACATCTTCTCCCGGCTCCTTTCGACTTCCATTATACCAATAAAAAACAGGTGCAGGTAGAAAATATACCCACACCCGTCTCTTTATATTTCTAAAGCACTTTTTTGTTGTCTTCCCCGGGAGTTGCCACAATAATTTTTTCCGGAGTAATAATCAAGGCACCCTTTGCAGTCATGGCACCCTTGAATGTCTCGTCCGCCATGGCCTTGAAGGAATCCACCACAGGACCTTCCGTAACGTACTCGGCCGTCCCTTGCACTTGGTAGGCTTCCATGGTTTCCGGGTCAAACGCTGCAATGGCGATTTTTCCGTTGTTTGCTTTGACATTATTGATTGTCGCTTCCAAGAAGACAGCTCCTACAACCAATTTCCCGTCATCGGTAACATCCTTGAATCCAACAGGAACAACATTTGGCTCATTGTCGGCGCATGTTGCCAGATTCCAAATCCCCTTTTTCAACACATTTTTTACATTATCATTCATCATATCTTTCCCTCCTTCACAATAACACTGCCCTCATTATAGCCAACTTAATCTGTAAAGGTAAGTAATTAACTAATTTAATAGTTACTAATAAATTTCATAGCATACGTTTATCTTCTCACAACATACTCAAAGGCGATGTCCCCACGTTCATATTCGTAGTCGTCCAGCTTCACTTCCTTGAACCCAAACTTTTCATAAATACGAACCGCAGGCTTTAGCTTACTGTTGGAGAGCAAGAAGAGCTTTTTCGCTCCATGTCCTATGGCAAAATCCATAACCGCCTTGAAGACGGCACTCCCAGCTCCTTTGTGGCTCACACTCTTGTTGGAGGCCAGTTTGCAGATTTCCCATGTTTTATCTGCCCCTGGAATCGCCATACAGGTCGCCAACACCGTGTCTCCTTCCACGGCAAAATATATCATGGCTCCGGACTCCAGCAGCGACTCGATTTGCTCAAAAGTGTCAATGTCTTCTTTTTCCAGGAAACCGAAATTGTCCACAATCCAGTCGGTATTGAACTCTATAAACTGCTCTTTGTATTTTTCATCATATTCCACTATTTTCATCTCATTCCTTCTCCAATAAATTCCGAATCCTGTTCATCGCTTCACACAGTTCCTCTTTCTCATTGCTAGAAAGGGGTGCAATCAACTCTGCAATTCTTTCATTCGTATTGTTGATTAAGTCCGCAACAAGATTTCCTCCCACAGGAGTCAACCTGATTTCGTAGGTTCTTTTGTCCTGAGAAGATGCCGCTTTTTCGATGAGTTTGTTCCTCTCGAATTTCTTCAGAATGCGACTCACATAGCCCTTGTCAATGCGAAGTGTCTCTACCAAAAGTTTCGCAGTACAGTGGGGCAAGGAATACAGCTCGTATAGCATCCTCGTTTCGGTCACAGAAAATACCGTATCCATGAACTTCCGGTCCAGTAGACCTTGCACAATAGTGTAGGAACGATTGAACTCCCGGATGCACGCAATAGTTAGTTGATCTCCCATTGTTTTCTTCTCCTTCATGACAATACTATAGGGCGATTGGTTGCTTTTGTCAACTAAATATTTATGTTGTCCAAAGTGATATACAAAAAAGACACCCCTCTCGAGGTGTCTTTCCAAAGTGTCAATTCGTTATGCCATTGCAAATCCAAATGCCACGTACATGATAAAGGATATGGCTGTAACAATTCCGATATAGGGTAGTTGCGCGACTGCGTAATCCACGTTATTGACTCTGCATGCGCTGGATGCCATAAGGGTTACATCCGAGTAGAAGCATGCCTGCGCTCCGAAAATTGCAGCGGAAACAATGGCTCCCAAGGTTAGGGGAATGCTTGCTCCAACTGCTGCAGCCAAGGGCAAAACGATAGGTGTGGTAACAGCGGGAATACTCCAAATGCTTCCAGTAGCGAAGCACACCAATGCTACAACGATGAAGCAAATGGCAGGCAGTAATGCCGCACTCATGAAGGGTCCGGCAACTTCGATAACGTAAGCCGGGAGACCCACCAACAGCATGGATTCTCTGTAGAACAGAGAAACAACCAACACCACTGCGATGAACAGCATATCTTCCAACCCCTTGTAACAACAGTCACAGAACTTGGAGAAGGACATGAGCTTTGCAGGGATAAATGTCAAGCAAGCCAAGATTCCCCAAACGACGCCCCAAAGAATATCGCCTTTCCAAACGGTAACCGCAATGACAACTGCCATGGGGAAGAGAAACGCCCAAAGCTGTGGTTTGAATTCTCTTTCTTCCTCTTCCTTGGAGGCAATGGCTCCGGAGACTTCACCAAATCCTTCGGTGTTCATCATGGCACTGGAATCGGGCCACAATTGTCCGGTGGTTGCCACTCGCTCGTAAGCCTTTTTGATTCCGCCCATTTTAGGTACGATTCCCAGAATAACCAAGGGAACGAAAATGACACACAGGAAAGGATAGAAAAAGTAGGGCATAATGCTGTGGTAGATTTCCGTCCCTGTAGCTCCCAACGCAGCGGCTTCCGGTTGGGCTTCAAAGATTCCTGAGAAGAACACGACCCACGCCGATATAGGGATGATGACGCACACCGGTGCCGATGTGGTATTGATTACGTATGCCAGCATTTCTCGCGGTGTCCCCTTGGAGTCCGTCAGAGGCATTACTGTATTGGCTGTGACCAAGATGCTCAAATAGTCATCTACAAATATGATAAGTCCGCAAATCCATGTGAGCATCAGCCCCTTCTTCTCGGAGTTCACGTACTTTCTGGCCATGTTCCCTATGGCCAATGCACCCTTTGAAGTTCTGAGAAGTTGAACCAGACAACCGAACAGCAAGCAGATCACGACGATATAGTTGTTGTCCCAATCCGTCGACGCATCAATCAACGCGTCCAAGGTAGGTTGAATAAACCCTGCCTTGTGATAAATAATGTAGCCGGCTACTCCCGACAAGATGATTGCAGTAATGACCTTTCGCGTAAGCAATGCGAAGATTAGAAATCCGAATGCCGGTACTAAGGTCAGTAATCCAAAGTGTGTTCCTTCCATAATACTCTCCTTTCTCTCCTGTAATAACTTGTTACAATCTCCCCAGAATATCTACTTGTAAACCGATTTCTTCTCGGAAGTAATGTTCTATTTCATCCAGTCTTTTCTCTGTTGGTGATGCAAACTCCTCCTGCATTCCACCTACATTTCTCTCTTTGCTGATGCCTAGATTATGATAGGGAAGAAGATTGACGTGCCGAATCCTAATTTCCTTGTATAACTCCCCGGTCCGCTTGATGATGTCTTCTCCGTCATTAACTCCCTTGATGAGGGGCATTCGAAGAATCAATTTCTCTGCGGTTCTTGGGTCGGCTGCCAGCATCTTTAGGTTCTGGATAATCTCCTCGTTCCCCACACCTGTATACTCTCTATGAACCTGGTCATCTATAGACTTCATATCATAAAGGATATGAGAAACGTTGTCCTTGAGAGCCATCTCCATGAGAGCTTCGGAATCTCCCAGACCACAGGTGTCGATACAGACCCTGATATCTCGCTTTCCTGCTTCGTCAATGAGGCGGTTCATGAAATCTGCAAACATGAGAACTTCTCCACCGCTGACGGTAATACCACCACCGGTGTGTTCATAAAATCCTTTGTCTTCTTCGGCAACTTCAAGGATTTCATCGATGGTCATTGCCTTGGCAACAGGTCTCAAGGCCTCGGCAAAGCACTGGTCCGCGCATACAAGGCATACATCACATTTGGGTCGATTGACTTTAACGCCCTCCTCCGGGTCCATGGTCACTGCCCCTTGAGGGCAAACCTCTACGCAGACGCCGCATCCGATACAGTTGTTGGGTGACTGGATTAACTGTTGCTCAGGGTCAATCAACTCCGGGTTATGGCACCACCTGCAATTGAGAGGACAGCCCTTTACGAATACCGTCGTTCGGATGCCCGGCCCATCTTCAATGGAGAATTTCTGAAGACTTCCCACAAGAACGCTTTCATGTATATTGCGCATGGAATCTCCTTCTCTCCTTATTGGTTATCTGAAACGTGGGCGGTTCGATAGACGATGGCATCCTGAGCACTCTTGTCCAGTTCCGTGAAATACGCCATATATCCTGCTACGCGCACCATGAGACCCTTGTAGTTTTCCGGATCTTCCTGTGCCTTTTTCAGAGTTTCATTGTCTACTACGTTAATCTGTATGTGCTCCCCTCCGTCCTGGAAGAACGTCTTGATAACACCTTCGATGATATTGAGGCCCCGTTCTCCCTCTACACCTTTGGGGTCAAAGCGCAGGTTGAACAAAGCACCTTCGTGCAACACTTCCTGCCCCATACTGGCAACGGATTTCACCGTTGCGGTGGGACCCATTCTGTCTCTTCCCATCATGGGAGAGGCGGCATCGCAGAAGGGTTCTCCTGCTCGTCTTCCGTCGGGAAGAGCGCCGGTCACCTGACCGTGGGGGATGTTCATGGTCTGGGAGTCGATACCGAAGGCATACCATCCGCCTCTGGCATCGTTCCAGGCCTGAACGGTATCTGCAATATAGTGCATCATTTCTCTGTAGATGCCATTAACATGCTTCTTGTTGTTGCCGAACTTCTCCGGCTTGTTGAGAAGAAGCTGACGGAGTCTCTCTTGCCCTTCAAAGTTGGTTTCGCAAGCCTTGATCAGCTCGTCCATGGTCATGTCCTTGTCCTCAAAGACGCATTTTTCCACTGCTGCAATGGAATCGGCAAGATTGGCCGCTCCTGTGACATACATGCCGGCCGTGGAGTACTGGGCTCCGCCGTGCTGGACGGATTTACCGCTCTCCACGCAACCCTTGGTTACCATGGATGCGAAGATGACCGGATATCGGTTCATGTGGATGCTCTGCATCAGGTTATAGCCTGTTCGAATCAAGTCATAATGATGGTAGATTTGCTTCTTCAAGGCATCCTTGAAGTCTTCGATATCTTTGAAGTCTCTGGGATCGCCGGTTTCCAGTCCCATGGGTTTTCCCGTTGCAGGGTCCACCCCGTTGAAGAGGACGAACTCAATCATCTTGCCCATGTTAACATAGCCGGCATCGGGGGAACCGTCTGTTCCGCCACCACCGGGTCCGGGCTGGATACATCCCACGATGGTCCAGTCTCTGGCTTCTTCTATGGTGCTTCCTCTTCCCTTGCCCAAGCACATTTGAATTGCCGTTTCGTCGTTAAAGAAGCCTGGGTTTGCCTGGCCTTCTTGAATCATTTTACATCCAAACCGAATCAGCTCCGCAGGTGTCTCTTCCCAGACACGGAGTGCCATCACAGGCTGCGTCGTCTGAAGGGCATCTGCCGCCTCCAAGCAAAGCATGGACAAGTCGTTGGACGCATCCTTCCCGTCAGGCGTCTGGCCGCCCACCACTAGGATCTGCCACATGGGATAGCCTGCAAACGCTGTCGCATACCAGTTGTCTCTCACTTCATATACTTCGCAGGACTTGAGGTAGAGGCATTCCAACATTTCCAAAGCCTCTTCTCTGGTGATATTCTTCTCGTCTAAAACATCCTTCTTGTAGAAGGGCCACATATATTGGTCAAATCGACCGAAACCGCATGCGGTGGTACAAACTTCAATGTAGAAATAGACATGGACAAACCAAATGGCCTGCAATGCCTGCTGGAAAGTCTGAGGGGGATTCTCCGGAACTACTCTGCAGTTTTCCGCGATGGTCAAAAGCTCCTGTTTTCTCTTCTCGTCCTTGCACTGTGCAGCCTGTCTTTCGGCTTCCTCGGCCATTCTATGAGCATAGGCAATGAGGCCTTCGCACTGAATGATGCACGCCTGCCAAAAGTCCACCTTGGCCTGTTCTTCCATGGTCTGGGGAAGCGTATTGTCGATGTTTCTCTGACATTCTTCCATATATCCCTTGATGCCGATGGTGAGAATCTTCTCGTGGTCGCAGGTGGTCTCTCCGGAAACACCGTTTTCCAAGCCGACGCAGATAATGTCGTCTTTTTCCAGTTCCTGAATGTTCTTGGGCATGACGATGCCGGCCAAGTCTTCCATGGACTTGCCTTCCCAGTACTTGAGGGTTTCCAAGATGGTCTCCTTATCTTCCTCAGAAACATTGCAAGGGTCCTTGGGCCTTGTGGAAAAGTCGTCTATATCGCTGATGTACCAAGAGCTGGACTGAAAGTCCGGGTGCAGGTTGGCGCCTCGATAGGCATTGGTCACCGTTCCCACAACCAACTCATCCTCAAAGATGAGGGTGGTCATGTTCTCCATGATGTGCTTGACAACCTTTGCTCGGAAGATAGGCACCGCATCCCCAGCAAACTTTTGGTAGGCTTCTGTGGCCAGTACCAGCCGTTCCGCGGTGATGGTGGGTATCGTATTGAAGAGTTTTTCTCTCATTCTTTGGACTCTTGGTGTTAGCATGTGATTATTCCTCCATTTCATCCTCTACCATATATAATATTTCGCGGGAAGACAACAATTGAGTTGCGAATTATTCTAATTAAGTTGTTGCCACAGGTAGTCTAATGTGGTAACATTTGATATCAAACAAACGTGTTATTTCAGGGGGTGCAGCATGCTATTTGAGAAGACAAAATATCCGGACGATTTTCCCATCAACATAAGAATCGTCAAGGTTACGGAATATCCCGTTCACTACCATCAGGATGTGGAGATTATTTATGTTCTCAAGGGAGAAATTCGTCTCAAAAATATGTGCCATGACTATTATTTGGAAGAGGGGGATATCTTTACCAACAGTGGTCACGAAGTTCACGGTTTGACTGCAACAGATCAAGAAAATGTAGTTGCCATCATTCAAATTAGCAATCGCTTTTTCACCCAGTATTTTCCGTCGCTGCACAAGGCGTGCTTTATGACCTACGTAAAGAACGATAAGTATCTCATGCTGGACATGCTGCGAAAAATGCTCCTCCATATTTTGCTCAACCACTCGAGGCGCAGCTTTGATTATAAGGCCACCTGCATCGACCAGATGATTGATGTAATAAAGTATTTGAACCAATATTTCAACCTCTTTGCCTTTGATCAACAGGTGGTTACCAACTTCAACAATGACAATCAGGTGGCGGTGGAGCGAATCAGCCGCATCATCAACTATGTCTACGAAAACTACGCAAACAAGATTACTCTAAGGGAACTGGCAGACCGCGAGCACCTCAGCACCTACTACCTCTCCCATCTCATCCGCGACTATATGGGAATCAACTTCAAGGAGTTCCTCTGCTTCGCCAGGGCCGAGATGTCGGAGATTCTTCTCCTGGAAACAGACCGAAAAATCAGCACCATCGCAAAAGACGTGGGCTTTTCCACCACGTCCTACTATGAAAAATTCTTTACCAAGTGGTATGGTCACTCCCCGGAGGAACATCGACAGTTATTCAGCGCCTTCATTCTCAGCGCTGCCAGACCGGAACAAATCCAACTGCTTTCAGATAACCAGGCAATCAGCCTCATACGCCAAAGTCTTTCCGCTGAAAGCGACCAGGACAATAGTCCCTCTGTGGTAAACCACCTCCATTTTTCCGTGGATGTGGATCCTCAGACTTCGCCTCTCATGGAGGTATCGCCTTTTCTTGAAGTTGTAGTGACCCGAGAAGATTATACCGTCATGGGAAATCGACTGTTTCACCACCTCTATGACTTGAAACCTGACAGGGTCATCGTGGCTTACCAGCGAGGGGAGGGGGAAGATGCTACAAAGGAAGTTGCGGACCATCTTCATCAGATGGGCTACGAAATATCCGCTGCATGCGACAGTGACTTATCTTGCGGTTCTTCCGCGGGACACGACTCCATTGCCGCGCCCATTCACCTATTCCGAAGGGGATTTTCCATGGATAAAAATGTGCTCCACTGTCGTTTGCGAGACCAGGGAGAAGCGTCTCGGATATTAAAGGGAACGCCTGCATGCATGACCTCCGGATTTATCCCCAAGCCTTCCTATTATGCATATCGACTCTTGGGTAATATCAAGGGGCAGCTCCTCTACAGGGGGTCCCATTATTGTGTCATAAAAAACGAGGCTTCCGAAAAAGCCTCCTATACTCTGGTGGCAATGAATTATAACGAAGAAATCGAGCATCTTCCCATGCGCAACATCGGTGCCTACGAAGCCGATGATATCATTCACTCCTTCAAGGACGAGCTGAGCATCGACTTCAGCATCCCTGTTTCGCCCGGCAGCTATGCCATCGCCAAGTATGCTCTGTCCAACTCCAATTCCATCCTCGCCCACATGTCCAATTTGGGCTTCCCCGATGCCAATTCCCTGCCCGATGCTTGGGTTCGCATGCTCAACACGGAGCCCAAGACCCAAGTCCGTGTGGAAGATGTGACTGAAGCAGAGGGAATGCTTCACCTCAGTTCGGTCATCAAGGGTGCCGGTGTTCAGGTTGTGGTGGTAGAGGGGGTTTAAGTCTCATTTTTCAAACAGTTCATCTACAGATACTTGTAGTGTACCCTCCTTTACCGCTTTTGTTGCATCAAACTGGACAAAATTGGATGCCTCAGCCTTTAAGGTGTCGTCAAATCCTAAGATATAGTTTGTAGAAATCAAATAGATAATTCTCGTGGGCGCCATCCCATATACCTGATTCCTAAGAATATGTTTAATACGTTCTTTTCCATCAGGGATGGCTTTTTTTAGTCCTTCACTCCTATAAAGCCTCTTAACAATTTCTGATATATATAATCCCGACTTCATATATAGGTCCGCAAAGGTTTTTGTCGGGTCATCAAAACATCCAGGATTGTTATCTTCCAATTCATCTACCATTTTGGAAACCACCCACCTCGGTGTAAATATCTGATTGGTTCTCTGCGGAGGAATGTAATCGAATATATCTTCTTCTTTAGATTCATCAAAATAATTTGCTAGCACTGTTCTAATATTCCAAAATTCCTTGACTGAATCGTTAAATACCACTTCGTCAAACAGGTTTCCTTCAAAATAGTCTTTCTCACCTGTTTCAGGATTTATGTATTCTCCTCCATCTCGGAGAAACCTAAAATCCTCTTCAGTAATACCTGTCACCTCCTTAAACACTTCATCTTCTGTGTAGTCATCAATATTAGAAAGCGTAATGTTCCCATCACCGTAGGCCATGATAAAGCTTGGAATCGTCCTTGAAAAACCTCTTAAATGATCTCTGACCGTGTCTTCAATAAGCCTTTTTTCTCTTTCAGTTTTGTTCTTTTCTATTCGCTCTATAACTTCTCTTGGCTTATCTTTAATCGTTTTATCTACAATGTCCTCTGTTGCCTTAACTAAATCATGTAATGCTTTTTCCATGTCTGCTTTGAATTCTGCGTCAGCGATAGCAATCTCTTCCTCCTCAATAGCCTCTTGCTTCTTGGTTTCGTAATTTGCTTTGGCTATATTTGTATTCTGCCTGTAATCCTCCTTTACATGTGTCAGGGTTGTTTCCACTTCCCTTTCGATTTCCTTCTCCATCCTTTTCTTCACACTGCTTTTCACCCCGTATTTTTCCGCAGCATGCTTCAGGACATTTTGTTTAATATTTACTTTAACAGTATCAATTAAATTATCCATATTCTCTGTCACATCAGCTAAATCGTTCGTCTTTTTCACTCTCTCAACTGCAGGCGATATGTTCTCCATTAAGTCTTCATAAATCTTTTCACCAAAAACATCTTGAGTTCTTCCAATAACAATTTCGTTTGGAATCTCAGCATTTCCTTCTTCGTCAACGAAAATGTCAGATATATTTGTTAGGTTGTCTTTATCTCTTTTTTTAGGTTCTTCATGTGCTGGTGTGAGCTTTTCTACAATGTCCCGAACTACACCTGGTGCCCCAAAAATATTTCCTATATTTTGGAAAAGGAAGTTAGACATGAATCCCCTACGAACTACTTCTAAACTTTTGATTCTACGAGGAATGGATAGAACCTTTTCTGCATCTAATTCCACCATCTCTCCATCGGTATCTTCTCCCAAAACAGGAAAGAAATTGAGCAACCGCTTTATATTATCTTCCCGATTTTCTCTTGTGCCTCCACCTGCTACTGTGTTTCCCGACAGATTATTTGCGAATTCATCGAAGATAATCAAGGTTCTTGCTGGATCAAAATCAAAAACATAAGCAGTCTCTTTCAGATATCGTTTCCCATCCTTCGTCATTGTGCATGGGTTTTGTGTTCGGAATGCCGCTTGCATATATGCTGATGGACTTTTCAGATTACACAACATCAATACGCCACTCCACTCTGGAACAGTGACACCTACGGTAAGCTGCCCAACACTCAGTGTTATGGTTTTATCAAACTTAGATATGGCTTCCTTTACTTTATCAAAAGACGATTTCGCTTCATCCTCCTCTGTCAATTTTCCATCTCCTGCTGCTAAAACAATATGGTAATCTCTAAATATCGGGTCCTCTTTCAGCAGTTTAGCAAGGGCTTTTGCACTACTTATTCGGTTCAATAGCCAAAGAGTATGGGATAATTCTACTCTAAGTTCTTGCGTAGAATAAGGATACTTCTCCTGTGTGGAAAGTGCATGAAGGAACTTAATTATTTCCTCTTCATGAATAAACTTACCGTTCTCCTCTGTCGCGAAAAATTCGTTAAGATCAAATGCATACTCATCAAAGCCATCTTCCGATAGGTCAAGTCCTCTATCTATTCTCTCTCTTATCATGGAAGAAAGCTGATATGTGTACATCTCCATCTTTGGCAAGCGCTCATAGGGACTGTATTCATCACTGTCCCAAGCGGCCTTTGCCTCCTGTTCATCTGCATAAGACCAATTGAAAATTTGTTCTGAGGAAAATCGATCTCCAGCAAGGGCTTTGAATGGCGTCCCAGATAGATAGAGGGTATGTTTTCGTTCAATTGATCGGAAGACTCGATCTGTCCGCATTGTGTCTACACCTTCATGGGCTTCGTCCACAATCAGTAAGTCAAAATCGTTATCTTTTATCCACGCCAACTTATTCGTACTTCCTCCAAAAAAGCTCGATCCCTTAAGCCCCTGTAGGGATTCAAAGGCAATCATTCCTTTATCATGAAGGAGTCCACTTGCAACATAGTCGCTCCGCGACAGGACACCCGGTTTATCTTTAAGCGCTTCTGTCTCCGATACAAAGTCAAATTCTCCTCGCCAGCCTATAAATTTCCTAAAGTCATCCGCCCAGGAATTGGAAATACTAGGACGGTTTGTAACAATCAAAACTTTTTTAAACCTCATTTTACGAACTAAATCGTAGGAAGTAAGAGTCTTTCCAAACCTTGGCTTTGCATTCCATAGAAATTCCGTTCCCCCATTTTCATAATATGCCTTCGTCACGTTCACTGCACGTTCCTGCTCTTGACGCAATGTGTATTCAAAATGATCCGCATCGGCGGTTTCCGCTAATTTTCGTCCTGCAAAACGCATAAAGTATTGCATAGATGTCATACCATCTACTTGAAACCATTCTGTTTTAGGCTCTCTAATTACGCCATATTCTTTCTCTAGGTAGCTGTGAAAATCATGATCCGTAAAATAATCTCCAGATCCATCTTTGTACATCGCATTATCCTGCCAGGCCAATTGCCATTTGATTCCGGCTGTATGGGTCTGTTGATTAATTCTATCTTCTACACTTTGTTTCTCCGTATATCCTATCTTCGTCCAGCCATCGTGGTAGGCGATTCCCGGTGTGTTGTATGCATAAATCATAGGAACAACTTGGGTAAAGGATTTTATGTTTGGCACACTCATTCTTCCATCTCCTTTACACGTGTTTCTACAAAAGCAATTTCTTTATCATCAAGCTCATATTTTTTGTAAAGCTGTTTGTCAATCTCTGCTATAGCTACAGACCAGTCAATATCCGAATCCATGGTAAAATTTTGAAGCGGGATGTAGCTCCATTTTTCAGGTGGATTGTGCTGTGTTATTTTTAAGATGCCTAGCAAGCATCTAGCAAATTTGGTCTTTACGTACTTTAGGACGGCCTCCGCCTCATTTTGTGCCTTACAGGCACCAATGCTGATAAAAGACTCCGTATGCCCGATTAAGGGCCGCCCGATTAAGGGCGTAGCAAGAACCTCGCCAAGTGCTCCGGATCCATTGGCTGCAGGAACAAAAACTTTCCACTTTTTCAAATTTTCGACTTCATTGACATAGTCTTCTCGGATAAACTTATATACTCGCTGGTTATTCACTCTCCCCAAAATTTGAATATAATGATGGCCATCTTTAGGGTTCTTATCAAAGAATATATGAGGGATTCTATCAAAGGTATTTGTCTTCAAGTCGTTTGCATGCCCTTTACTTAACATGCCTATCACCTCAGGGTGTTCTTCATGCAACTTCTCAGTGAAATGGTACGCATATGCTGTTACAACTATATCGCTAATACTTTCAAAGCTCTCTTTCCCTCTCACTTTTCGCATGATGGAATTCAACTCTTCAAAAGCGGTAAAGGTTCCGATTGCACCAAAATCCGATTGTGCATCTCGATAGGTAACTGCGATTCCACCTTTAATATCCGTATTACTAAAGACTTTTCCACTGTTCTGTTCATACCAAAGAACCTTAAGGTGGACATCGTTCAGCATTTTTTTGTTCCATTGCCTGGGCGTACTGCCTGCATTAAACAGAAATCTTGCCGGATGTATTAGTTCTACTTTATCTGCAACCGTGTATGCTTGATCTAAAAACTTATGATAAACAGGAGGGGCATAAGTCTTATTATCACCATCCTGTTCCTCTTGATAAGGTGGATTTCCTATGACAAAATCAAATTTCATTTTTCGCTCTCCCTGTCTCATTCCTTTAAAAACTATACTGTTATCCCTTCGCCAGTTATATATTTTGCATGGCGGTTTCACAGCTTTTTTGTTTTTTTCCTCTCCATCCTTTGGCGGCATTAGCACTTCTAATATGGAAATCTGCTTATAGTCCTCGTCTATGTCGTAATATGGGATAGTTCCTGTCAATCCATCCATCTGCCATAAATTCCATGCAATAATAGTGGCGATTTTCTGATAGTCTCTAAGAGCAGGTTTTTCTTTCCATTTTTCCGTATAATATTCTTCATAAGCCATCAGTAGATTAACCCTCGCAATTAGCAAATTATCCCCTTGATACTCATATCCATATATACTTTGGAAGGATCTCTTAACCCAAAACTCCCACTCTTGTTTATTATCTGTATTTTCATTTACAATTTTTAATTTTCTATCTAGTAAACCCTTCCGATCCTCTGGTTTTATCATTTCTCCAGTTTCCATATCGTACCGGGTTGTTAAAAACGGCGCCTCTCCGCAGGCGGTTTCCAAGATTTTCCTGTCAATATATTTTTTCCAATGAGTATTTCCTTTCTCTCCTAGTGCTTGATCGGCATGATTGTTCATCATGTTGCAAATGCATAATGGGGTGAATACCTCCCCATGTGTTTTCGTTCGATTTTGCCTGTGCTCCATCTCTTTTCTGGCCCTAGTTTTTACAATATCAGAATTAGCCCCAGTAATGGCAGATATGGTAATTCCTTCACTCTTATAATACTCTTCTCCCATATCCTCATAAGCATCCGTTGCCCACATTATATTACTTTTCGTGGTTTTATCTATAAGAAGAGCCTCTAACAAGCCCATATTATTTAGTTTTAATATATCGTCCTGTATGTTAATTATCATAGTTTACCCTACTTCTCATGATAGCTCGCTTAATTTCTCGCTTAACCTCGCTTAAATCGTTTAATTATGATAGACGATTTTTTATCCTTTTTTAATAAAATTCTTTAAAAATATGGAATTTCAACGAGTCCATGGCTCGCTTAATTTCTCGCTTAATTTTTATTTAAAGCGAGCTCACTTTAAAATCCACGACGCTTTTTGTTGGTTTTCAGCGACTAATATTAATTTTTCGTTGTATAGGTTTGCTTAGTGCTACTAGGTTTGTCCGGAATGCTTAATTCTATTAGCCCCCGTTCAACTAATGGTGTAATCTTTTTGCTTATTGCATATGTTACCGAGGTCAAACCAAGAAAATCACACAGTTCTTTTCTTGTTCTAGGTTCCTTACAATATTCAAGAATTTCTTGTTCCTGAAGGCCTATTGCCTTCCTATTTTCGCCCTTAAATAACTTTACAATAAAACTTCCTCTTTCATCCAAAAACACTGGGGGCCTCATCCCATTTTCCCTCATTTCCCTACAAATAGTTGGGATTCCAGAATAGCGATTTTCAGTCAAGTTTAACACTTCTAGCTCACTTGCTAAAACTGGGTTTCTAGTATCAGGTTGAATTTTCCCCAATTGATCTACTCTAATTTTCCCATAGATTCCACCAGGGTTGTGTATTTCGATTCTATCTTCATACATTATTAACTGAATTGGCATTCCTTCCGTATGAATGCTGTAATCTCTATGAACCAACGCGTTAATTAGTGTCTCCCTAATAGCAGGTATCGGATAGTCTGTTTTATCCTCCCTCTTGCCCGTCTTTGAATTAATAATTGTTTTAGTTCTCATATTCCGTTTAACAAATTGCATCGCCCCATCTAACATTTCAGAAATATTTCCTTCTATTCTTTGGTTATCCAAAAAACGTGCGCCGTCAGTCCCAACAAGTCCCTGTTCTGTTCCCGGAATCACAGTAGCTATAATGCATAATTGCGGTAAAAATGCTTGTGGAAATGGACAAAACATTAGAGTGCTGCTTAAAGGTATTTCACTCCCTTTTTTTATACTCATTAACTCATATATATCCTGGTCTTCCATTATAGTTAACCTTGGTTTCCCTCTCTTCAAGGCAACGGTGTATTCATTTATCAACTTTTCACTAAGTGTTTCCCACGTCACCCTTGGGATGATTCTTACATCATCTTGGTATTTTTTTCTATAAGCTTCATAGCTATATACCTCATATTCTGTCATGTGTTCATCGCTATCACCGATTCTCACATAGGAGCCTTTTAGACGCCCACTTCCTTTGTAATAACATGGCCGTACAATCAAATCGAGCCCTGGTATTTCCGCAGATACAAAATGCTTGTTATTTTTCTCTACAACTGTAATAAGCGGTCTAATTGCTGGTTCCATTTGCTTACACTGCTCATTTATTTTCTTTTGAATATCCTGGGGATCATAGACTCCCGTTTCCTCATAATCATTCTCTTCATCGACACCGAATACAATTGTGCCACCTTCATCTTGGTTAGAAAAACTAGAGAGTGTATCATATAGTCGCTTAGGACAACCTTGTTCTGCCTTTTTTAGCTCAAGAGTTTGTGTTTCGCATCTTATTTTCTGTATTTCCTCTAGTTTTTCATATAATTCTTCTTTAGTCATTTGAGATCCCCCCTATTTAATTTAAGATTTTATCAGTTTATTTAACATTCTTCAAGAATCTTAAATTTTATTCGCGAAACTTAAATCAAAAATTTAAGTTTTTACATTCTCTTCTCCATAATCCGCAGGATCAATTTATCATCCTACCAATACTCTCGCTCCCGCTCTTCTATCATGTAACCAAGCAGCATATTTTTTAGCTCTTCTACAGACAATTTATCAATAAGTTCTTCAATCTCTTTGCATTCTTCCTGCCACCTTTGTTCTTCTTCTGCCTCGTATTCTTTCGCCTGTCTTATCAGCTCTTCTGCTTCCTTTGGAAAAACAGAAAAGTACATGGCAATCATATGTTTGCATATGACTCTACGACCTTTTGCAAAGGGGCAAGTGCAGCTGGACTTTCTTGGGTTCTTTGTATTAATAAATACTTGATATGGCTCTTTCTGTCTCCCATTAACAGCTCCTGAGAATTCATACTCACTAAGTCGTACCAACTCTTGTACCTTTTTTTCTTCATAGTAGTCCAATCCTCGCCATAAGGATTTATTACTTGCAAGATCCATTAATCCCATAATTGCTACTCTTTCTTTTCTCTATAGTTCTCCCGCCCTATAACTATTATAGCCTTCATAGCGATAACTTGCGTCAACACCTTTCATGAACACTTCTCTGTCGTTTATTTTATCGGTTAATGCACTTTCCAAAAGCAGACTGATTTCCACGTCCTTGATAGGGCTGCGCTCCATTGCCAGTAGATAATCATTTTTATCTACTGCACTCCAATCAACAACTCGGCCAATAGAGCTTTTCAACATCAGATCCAACCATATCCGCATGCTACGCCCATTCCCCTCTCTGAAGGGGTGAGCAATATTCATTTCAACATACTTTTTTATGATTTCTTCAAAGGTATTATGGGGCATCTTATCCACACTCTCCAGTACCGCCTCCAGATACATCGCCGCAGCAAAACGGAAGCCGCCTTTTGCAATGTTTTCCGTGCGAACAGTGCCTGCAAAATCATAGATATCATCAAAAAGGCATTTATGAATTTCCGCTAAGGCGGAAAACTTCCCGGGCGCTATCTCATCCAGGATTCCACTCTCGAACATCCGTACCGCAGCCTCTTTGCTTATCTTCTCCTCCACCATGGCAAGTCCTTTCAAAACCATAATTAAATTCGATACCCTATTATATCCCGAGTGCAAGGTAGTTACAATTAAAAAGGCGCCCTTTTCGAGGCATCATTCCCGAGTTATAAAAGTCCGGAGTATTCCCCGATTATCGGAACATGAAATATATAATTATTATTCCTGAGTTTTCCAGGCGATATATCTTCTTTCTTAATATCATCAAGTGTTATTAAATTATTTCTCGATTTTCTTTAATATTTTGCAACTTGCACTTCTATTATTAAAGGATTATTTAATAAGCAGTTTCTTTTGGTTCGATTGTTAAAACGCCCACTCCACAAAAAAGACACCCCTCTCGAGGTGTCTTCTGGATTGTCCATATTGCGGATCTGATTAACGCTTGGAGAACTGGCTCGCTCTTCTCGCCTTTTTCAATCCGTACTTCTTTCTTTCCTTCATTCTGGAGTCTCTGGTCAGGAAGCCTGCGGACTTCAGGTTTGCTCTGTAAGCATCTCTATCAGCCTGGCAGAGGGCGCGGGAGATTCCGTGTCTCAGGGCACCGGCCTGTCCGGTGTATCCGCCACCGTGTACGGTAGCGATGACGTCGAACTTGCCTTCACAGCCTGCGATTTCGAAGGGTCTCTTAACCTCTCTCTTTACGATTTCCAAAGCCAAGTAATCATCCAAGGGCTTGTTGTTGACAGTGATGTCGCCTTTTCCGGGGATTAATCTTACTCTAGCAACGGAAGATTTTCTTCGGCCTGTACCGAAATACTGCATTTTTGCCATTTTTGATTCCTCCCTTCCTTAAATATCCAAAGTCTCAGGCTTCTGAGCTGCATGATCGTGGTCCGGTCCTGCATAAACCTTCAACTTCTTGTACATCTGTCTACCCAGCTTGCCTGTAGGCATCATGCCCTTAACGGCATGTCTTACCACTTCGGTAGGATGCTTTTCCATTAACTGTTCAAAGGTCATCTCTCTGAGGCCGCCCGGATATCCGGTATGTCTCTTGTAGATCTTTTCTTTTCTCTTTTTGCCGGTTACTGCAACCTTCTCGGCATTGATGATGATGACATAGTCACCGCAGTCAACGTGGGGAGTGTAGGTTACTTTTCTCTTTCCTCTGAGAATGGCGGCTGCTTCGGTAGCCATACGACCGAGAGTCTTGCCCTCTGCATCGATAATGTACCACTTGCGCTCCACTTCATGAGGTTTTGCGATAAATGATTTCATTCTTCTTTCCTTCCTACCTACTGGGATCTTTCGATCGGTTTCGGCGCTGCCTACTGGGATCCGTGAGAAGATCGGTTTCGACATGACTAAATCTTTTAGTTTCGCTTGCCCCGGACGGTTTTCCATCCTAGCGCGCGACACGAAAATATTCTATACGATAGAGAGGTTAATGTCAAACAGATTTTTTGCCCCCATGCTATGCCACCCAGCGAAAGTTCAAACAATCTTACATATCATGGTCAGATGCTATAACAAAGTTATAACATCTGACTACCACATTATCTTATGTCATAACTATTTCTCCCCTCAGTGGGCAAGGAAAGCATTTTGCTGTGGAAAATGACCAGATTTCGTCAAAAACTTATAACAATTTCATCAAAAAAAGAAATTGTTAGGATTTTTCCTGTTCCAAGAGGTGGCAATACATAATAACGCCCTGCAGGAGTCTGTCCTTGTTCCCTCTCTACTCCCCTAACTTCCCAACCTTTCGCGCCTGGTATCCCCAACACTCGGTAATAATCTTCCTTGCCGCGAACATGGAGGTGAGGGAGGGGTCCAACGGCGGTGCCACTTCCACCACATCAAATCCAATGACCGGTAGTTCTTGAAACAGTGATTCCAACAGGTCTAGCAGCTGTCGGCTATACAGTCCCCCGAACTGAGGCGTCCCGGTCCCTGCTGCGAAGGCAGGGTCTAGGCAATCAATGTCCACCGTAATATAGACCTTCTTGAACTTGCGCATCTTATCTATTGCATCTTTGGCAACAACCTCCATGCCCAAACGATGGCATGCCTTTGCGCTGTAAACCTGCACCAAATTGTTCTTTTTAAATTCATATTCATCTGCCTCAATGGAGCGAATGCCTACAAAGAACAGATTGTTGGTACCACTGATGTTTTCCAACTCAAGAGATCTTCTGTGAACGGATCCATGAGAAAGTGCATCTCCTTCCAGGGTATCGCACAAATCGAAGTGGGCATCTATATGAACGATGCCAAAGTCTTCCTCGAGGACAGCGTCGATTCCACGCAAAATGGGAATGGTCACCGAGTGATCGCCGCCTATAGCAGTAAAGAAGGTACCACCTTTTACTAAGTCCCGGACGTAATCCGCCACCTCCCCAAAGAGAGCATCTCGATTCTCGGCAATAAAGTCCCCGCAGTCGTGAACCGTAAAGTGCTCCAAACTCTCAAAGCTTTCCGTAAATGGCGATGAGCTAAAGGTGTTTTGGCGGAGCACACCGGGACCTTCCGCCGCACCGGAGCGATAACTGACCCCTTCATCAAAGGGAATCCCGAAGATGACCGCATCGGTTTCACCGACCTCCAGGTCCGGTCGATTTAGCCCGCACCAAGCCCCCTTATCAGAAGCATATTTATCTTTCTTTAACATCATATCTTCTCCCTTCCACAAATATAGTTTACTTTACAGGTCGCTATTTATCAACGAGCATTTGATTTCTTCCCCCTTCACTCGTATAATGGGTGAAAGGAGAAGATGCTATGAACAACAACCACGTAAAACGCCAACAATTTTTCTTCGGTAGAACGGTAATTTTCGCCTTGCTTCTCATCGCGCAGGCAACCCTTCTTGTGACCTTGTTTGTCTATACGGCGAGCACCGCAAGGTACTACTCGGCTGTGTCCACCGGAATCGGCCTCATCTTGGCGCTGTACATCATCAACCGGCAACAGAATCCCGCCTTTAAGTTGACGTGGTTTATCCCTGTAATTATCATCCCTATTTTCGGAGCATTTCTCTACCTGTTCATCCAGCTGCAACCGGGAATTCGGAGAATCAGCAAAAAACTGGAGCACATCGAAGAGGCAACCTCCGTTCTCAACGAACAGGATTTGGACGTATTTGAATCGCTCCTTTCCAACCACAAGCCCATCGCCAACATGGCCGTCTACAACGAGGCATGCTGTGGTCTACCCGTATACCCCATCCAGGATGTAACCTACTTTACCTTGGGCGAGAAGATGTGGGTGGAACTGCTGGAAGACCTGTCTAAGGCAGAACGATTTATCTTCTTAGAATACTTCATTGTGGAAAGGGGGAAGATGTGGGATGCGGTGGAATCCATCCTTGCCGCCAAGGTGGCTGTGGGCGTAGAAGTGCGTGTCCTCTTTGACGGAATCGGCTGTCTTTCCACCCTGCCAAGGTCCTTTGCAAATGACCTAAAGGAGCTGGGAATCCAATCGCGACCCTTCCTAAAAGCAAAGCCCCTTCTTTCTACAGTACAAAACAACAGAGACCATCGGAAAATTGCCGTCATCGACGGGAAGGTGGCCTACACCGGCGGCGTGAATTTGGCCGATGAATATATCAACGAAAAGGAAAAGTTCGGCCACTGGAAGGATGTTGCCATTCGCATGGACGGACCGGTGGTAGACGGATTCACCACTCTCTTCCTACAACTTTGGCATGCGGGAGAAGATGACCCGGACTACCGATCCTATCTTCTCCATCCCCCACAAATAGAGAACCGGGGATACATCATGCCCTACGGTGACAATCCCTTTGACGACCAAACCATTGCTGCCCACATCTATCTGGATATCCTGTATACGGCGAAGGACTACGTGCATATCACCACCCCCTATTTGGTTTTGGACAACGAAACCGCCACCGCTCTGAAATATGCGGCAGAGAGAGGGGTGGACACCACCATCATCGTACCCCACATTCCCGACAAGGCCTACGCCTACCTATTAGCCCGCACTTATTTCCCGGAACTGCTTTCGTCCGGGGTGAAGATATATGAGTACACCCCCGGCTTTATCCATGCAAAGACCTTTATTTCCGATGATATGAAAGCGGTGGTGGGAACTTCCAACTTGGATTACAGAAGTCTGTACCTCCACTTTGAGTGCGGTGCCTTTATTTACGACCATCCGGTCATCAGCGGTATTGAAGAGGACTTTCAGCGAACGCTGGACATCAGCCAAGAGATCACACAAGAAGACTGCCGACAATTCCCTCTTTGGAAGAGAATCATCGGCAGAGCTTTGCGATTGATTGCACCGCTGATTTAGCAATGGTTTTTTAGATTTCCACTTGGTGAAAGGTCTTTTTCCCCTTTTGAATGAGGAGCTTTCCTTCTTGGAACATTTCCAAAGTCACGTTCATCTTCGGATCCGTGACTTTTTCGTTTGCAACGGTCAAGCCTCCCTGTTTGATGGTCCGGAAGCCTTCAGAGTTGCTGGGGACCAATCCCAGCTTGCTAATCAGCGTCACCACGCCGATTCCCTCTCCTTCAAATTCCGACTTGTCCATTTTTGTGGTAGGCACATTATCCATACTGCCCGATCCGCCGAATGCCGCTCTGGCGCCGTCTCGTGCCTTGGTTGCTTCCGCTTCTCCATGGACCAACTTGGTAACTTCAAAGGCTAAAATTTCCTTTGCCTTATTGATTTCCGCCCCTTCCAGAGAAGATAGTTCCTCTACCTCAGCCATAGGCAGGAAGGTGAGCATGCGAAGACATTTGTTCACGTCCGCATCCTCCACGTTTCTCCAGTACTGGTAAAACTCGTAGGGGGATGTCTTGGAAGGCTCCAACCACAGGGCACCCTTCTGGGTCTTGCCCATCTTGATTCCCTCGCTGGTGGTCAGCAGAGCAAAGGTCATGCCGTACACCTGCTTGCCTACTTCACGTCTGGTGAGATCCACACCGCTGATGATGTTGGACCACTGGTCGTTGCCGCCGAACTGCATCTTGCAGTCAATGTCTCTTGCCATGACCATGAAGTCATAGGATTGCATGAGCATGTAGTTGAACTCCAGGAAAGAGAGTCCCTTCTCCAGTCGCTGCTTAAAGCACTCGGCACGAAGCATGTTGTTGACGCTAAAGTGCCGGCCGATATCTCGGATAAAGTCCACGTATTTCAGTTCCGACAGCCAGGCGTAGTTGTTGACGCAGATGGCCTTTCCGTCCTCCACTTCCTTGCTGGAAATGGCAGTCTGCCCCGGCTGTGCACCGTAGTATTCGTATTCCTCGTCAAACTCAATGAAGCGCTCGAAGAGTTTCTTAAAGGCCTTTCCGTTTTCCGCAATGGTTTCCGGCGTCATCATGGTACGAAGATCCGTTCTTCCCGATGGGTCACCGATAAGGGTGGTCCCACCGCCGATGAGAACCACCGGTGTGTGGCCGAATTTCTGCATGTACATCATGATGATGACCTGCATGAAGTGTCCAACGTGAAGAGAATCCGCAGTGGGGTCAAAGCCGATATAGAACTTTATTTTCTCCTTCCCAAGCAGGTCACGCACTTCTTCCTCATGGGTTACCTGTTCGATAAAGCCCCTCTCCTTCAGCACGTCATATACATTGTCGTGGGTGCTGACATCGTCTCTAATAAAGTTCATATCGTTTCTCCTATTCTAAATTTGCTTTCAGTTTTTCCAATTCTTCCGTCAATACCTCCGGTAGTCTGTCGCCGAACTGCTTGTAATATTCCTCAATTTCGGCTGCTTCTTTTTTCCATAGTTCCTTGTCGACTTCCAAAATCCCCTTGACCGCTTCTTCCGTTACGTCCGCATCCTTCAGATACAGGTCGTCCACTTCCGGCACGAGGCCGATGGGTGTTTCGCAGGATTCGCATGGGTCTGCCGCACCGTCGCATCTTCGAAGAATCCACTCCAGTACGCGGAGGTTGTCGCCGAAGCCGGGCCATATGAAGTTACCCTCTTCATCTAGACGGAACCAGTTTACGTTAAAGACCTTGGGAAGATGTTCCACCTTCTTGCCCATGTCAATCCAGTGCTGCCAATAATCACCCATGTGATATCCGCAGAAGGGAAGCATGGCCATGGGGTCTCTTCTCACTACACCTACAGAGCCTGTGGCTGCCGCAGTGGTTTCCGACGCCATAATAGATCCCACGAACACGCCGTGATTCCAATCTCTGGACTCGTACACCAGAGGAGCTGTCTTTGCACGACGGCCGCCGAAGATGATGGCGGAAATGGGCACGCCCTTGGGGCTGTCAAACTCCGTAGAGATGACGGGACAATTGATTGCCGGTGCGGTAAATCTGGAGTTGGGATGTGCTCCCGGTTCCGTCGATTCCTTGCCGTTCCAAGGATTTCCCTTCCAGTCAACTGCGTTTGTAGGTGGGTTCTTGTCCAGACGCTCCCACCAAACTGTGTTATCGTCCAAGTTATGCACCACGTTTGTGAAGATGGTGTTGGAACTTGTGGATGCCAGGGCATTGGGATTGGATTTCTCGTTGGTTCCGGGGGCTACGCCAAAGAAGCCGTTTTCCGGATTGATGGCCCAAAGCCTACCGTCATCGGCCACTCTCAGCCAAGCAATGTCGTCACCTACACAGTAAATCTTCCAGCCTCTTTCCACATAGGCCTTGGGCGGAACCAGCATTGCCAGGTTCGTCTTGCCGCAAGCCGAAGGAAATGCAGCTGCAACATATCTGATTTGTCCCTGGGGATTTTCGATTCCTAAAATGAGCATGTGCTCTGCCATCCAGGACTCTTGTTTTCCCAAATAAGACGCAATACGAAGCGCCAAGCACTTTTTACCTAAGAGTACATTTCCGCCGTAACCGGAGTTCACGGAAATGATGGTGTTGTCTTCGGGGAAGTGGGAAATGTATCGCTTCTCCGGATCCAACTGGTCCTTGCAGTGCAAGCACTTGGTGAAGTCTGAGCTGTCGCCCAAATCATCCAAAACCGCATTGCCGATTCTGGTCATAATGTGCATGTTCAACACAACATAGATGGAGTCGGTCACCTCTACACCGTATTTGGCAAAGGGAGACCCCACCACACCCATGGAGAAGGGAATGACGTACATGGTTCTTCCCTGCATGGAACCGGTGGCGATCTTGTAGAGCTTGTCATACATTTCCTTTGGATCCATCCAGTTGTTGGTGGGTCCTGCATTGTCCTTTTCGGAAGTGCAGATAAAGGTTCTGTCTTCCACTCGCGCAACGTCTCTCACGTCCGTTCTGTGAAGATAACAACCGGGAAGTTTTTCTTGGTTCAGCTTAATGAGTTCTCCCGACTCACAAGCTTCCTTTCGCAGTGCCTCCAACTGGGACTCTTCTCCGGTAATCCAAACCACCTTGTCGGGCTTGGTCATCTCGGCTACCCCTTGCACCCAGTCCTTGACATTCATGTTTTTGTTATCCAACATTTCTATATCCTCCAAAGCTTACTTTGTACCGTACAATCGATCTCCGGCGTCGCCCAGCCCGGGAACAATGTAGGCGTCTTCATTTAATTTTTCATCCTTAGCGGCAATATAAATGTCAACATCAGGATGGGCTTTTTGCAGTACGTCGATTCCTTCGGGAGCGGCGATGAGACACATGAACACAATGTCCTTGCCTCCTCTTTGCTTGATGAAATCAATGGCAGCTACGGCGCTTCCGCCGGTCGCCAACATGGGGTCTACCACGAAGATTCTTCTCTTCTCCACGTCATGGGGCATCTTACAATAGTATTCTACCGGCATGTGGGTTTCCGGGTCGCGGTATAGTCCGATATGTCCCACCTTTGCGTTGGGAACCAATGCCAACATTCCGTCTACCAAACCAAGTCCGGCTCTCAAAATGGGAACAATGGCGATATCTTCTCCTCTTAGCACGTTGACCTTCATCTTGGAAATGGGGGTTTCAATTTCCGTTTCCTTAAGGGGAAGATCTCTTGTAGCTTCATAGCCCATGAGCATTCCGATTTCCTTTACCAAGTCGCGAAAGTCCTTGACGCTGGTATCTTTGTCACGAATCATGGCTGTCTTATGTTGAATTAACGGATGGTCAAATACGTATACTTTTCCCATGGGAGTCCCTCCATATATGTGATCAATAACTGTTTAACATATCCACACGGCGTTGATGTCGGCCGCCGTCGAATCCCGTTTCAAGCCAAACCTTGAGAATTTCCAAGGCTTCCTCCTTCTCCAATATCCTGGCACCCAGAGCCAGCATGTCCGCATCGTTGTGCCGGCGTGCCATCTCCGCCATGACTGGGCTGGTGCACAAAGCACAGCGCACACCCTTCACCTTGTTGGCAGCGATGGAAATCCCGATGCCCGTGCCGCAGATGACCACGCCTCGGTCTGCTTCTCCGGCGGCCACCGTTTGTGCACACCGATACCCGTACTCCGGATAATCCACCGACGCCTCTCCGGAGTTCACGCCAAGGTCCACGATTTCATGACCTTCTGATCTGATATATTGGTTAATCGCTTCCTTCAGAGGAAATCCTCCGTGGTCGCATGCAATAGCTATCTTCATATCTTACACCTTTACAATATTGTATCCTGCCGACTTTAACATTCGATTCATCACCGCAAAGCCTACGCCGTCGGTATCCGCCATGGCACCGGCCAAAATCATATCCACCTCGGTCCGATCCAGCTCACGCAACTTTGCAAAGAAGTCATGGGCAGCTTCGATGAAGGCCTGTTCCTCAAAGAGGATGACTCCCACCTTGTTCCCCAATCTTTCGTTTAATTCCTTCAGCCGCTGGATTTCCTTCTTCACACGGCTTCGTTCCCCTTCCACCACCAGCATTTGGGCTTTGGGGGCATAGTGCTTGTACTTCATCCCGGGAGACTTGGGAGAAAAGTCCTCGTCTTCCCCTCCCGGTCGCTGCTCCAGGGCGGGGTCCATGGCAACCTTCTTCCCGATGGCCGCTTCAATCTGAGAGGCAGTGATAATTCCCGGTCGCAAAATGGTGGGTGTTTCCCCGCTTACATCCAGAACCGTAGATTCAATGCCCACGCGGCAGTCTTCCCCCGTAAGGATTATGTCCACCTTGCCGTCCAAGTCTTCCGTTACATGTTCCGCCTTGGTGGGACTGGGTCTGCCGGAAATATTGGCACTGGGTGCGGCTACGGGAACCCCCGCCAGCCGAATCAGCTCCCGGGCAACAGTGCTGTCCGGCATTCTCACCGCTACAGTTTCCAAACCACCTGTTGTTGTCTCCGGCACCTCCGGCCTCTTCTTAACCACCAAGGTCAAGGGTCCCGGCCAGAAGTTATCAATCAAGGCGACGATGACCGGGCTTAGCATCCTGGTCAGCTGTCCGATGTCGCTGGCCCTTGCAATGTGCACAATCATGGGGTTGTCGCTGGGTCTTCCCTTGGCGGCATAGACCTTTTGTACCGCTTCTTCATCTAGGGCATTGGCACCGAGACCGTACACCGTTTCTGTAGGAAAGGCAACAAGACCGCCCTTCTTGAGAACCTCGGCAGCCTGCTGGATATTTTCTTTTGTTGCTTCCAGTATCTTTGTATCCATCATTAAAAGTTCTTCATCTTTTCTGCCTGATCCTGTGTGATGAGGCCGTCTACAATTTCATCTATATTTCCGTTGAGAAAGCTGTCCAGCTTATATATAGTCGTTTCCGTTCTATGCTCTGAGACTCTGCCCTGGGGATAGTTGTAAGTACGGATTCTTTCGCTTCTGTCTCCGGATCCCACCTGGCTCTTTCTCTGCTGGGAAATTTCCTTGTTCTGCTCCTGTATCTTCAAATCGTACAATCTTGCTCTCAATACTTTGAAGGCCTTTTCCTTGTTTTTGATTTGGGATTTTTCATCTTGACAGGTGACCACCATGCCCGTAGGCTCATGGGTCAGGCGCACAGCCGAGTCGGTGGTATTTACACTTTGACCGCCGTTGCCGGAGGATCGATATACATCCACTCGCACGTCGGCGGGGTTTAGGTCCACTTCCACATCGTCCACCTCGGGGAGAACCGCAACGGTTGCTGCAGAAGTATGGATTCTTCCGCTGGATTCGGTCTCCGGGACACGTTGCACTCTGTGGGTTCCGCTTTCATATTTCAACCTGGAATAGGCGCCCTTACCCTTTATGAGCATGACCGCTTCCTTGATGCCTCCGATGTCCGTTTCGTTTACCTCCAGAAGTTCCGGTTTCCAACCTCTATTCTCCGCATACATGGTATACATTCTAAGTAGATTGGCGCCAAAGAGGGCTGCTTCATCCCCGCCGGTCCCCGCTCTGACTTCCAAGATGACGTTCTTTTCATCGTTGGGATCCTTGGGAAGAAGAAGGACTTTCAAGTCTTCCTCAATGGCGGGCAACTGCCCCTCCAAGTCGGAAAGTTCCATCTTCGCCAGCTCCTTCATTTCCTCATCTATGCCGCTTTCATCCAACATTTCCTTGGCATCGGTAATACCGTCTTTGATCTTTCGGTATTCCTTGTACTTCTTTACAATGGGCTCCAGTTCGCTCATTTCCTTGATGTACTTCTGCCACAAGCTTTGATTTCCGATAATTTCCGGATCCGAAACCTTCTCGGAAAGCTCCTTATATTTATCTGCAATGAAGTCTAATTTATCAAACATTATCCGTTCCTTCTTTCACTTTTTTCTCTTTCAATTCAACTATGTATTTTATCATATTTACACCAATAAAAAAACCATAAACCTTGTATTCTTTTGCTGTTTTAGATTTCCGTCAAGGCCACTTTTTCTCTAAATACAGCAAACTAAATAGCAACTTAATACCTTTATTTCTGTTGAATTAATAACCGTTTCTTGTTAAACTGATATCAATCGACGCTATCTTATTTATTAACAGTAAATCCGGCTGTTTTCCAATGGCAATGCGGAAAACAGCAAATCAATCAAAAAGGAAGTTATAGTCTTTTCAAAGTTTACAGGAGGCATATATTATGAAACTGCGAAAAATGACGCTCAACATCAACGGTGCGGACCGGACCTTTATTTGTGATCCGGAAAAGGACACATTGGCTGACGTAGTCAGACGTCTGGGTCTCACCGGTACAAAGATCGGCTGTGGAACAGGAGTCTGCGGCGCATGTTCACTGATCCTCAACGGAAAAGTGACCCGTTCCTGTACCAGAAAGATTGCAAAGGTAGATGAATACAGTGAAGTCATCACCATCGAAGGGATTGGAAGCCCTAGGTATCTCCATCCCCTGCAGGTCGCATTCATGCACCACGGAGCCGTTCAGTGCGGTTTCTGCTCTCCGGGATTCATCGTATCGGCATATCAATTGCTGCAGGAAAACGACAACCCCACCAGAGAAGAAGTGCGTGACTGGTTCCAGAAGCACAGAAACATCTGCCGTTGCACAGGCTACAAGCAGATCGTCAACAGTGTTATGGAAGCAGCCAAGGTGGTCCGCGGCGAATGCTCCATCGACGACATCAAGGTTGACGAAGGAAAGCCCGGCGACTACTACGGCAAGCCCATCGTTCGTCCTGCATCCCTTGCAAAGGTTTGCGGCGTATGTGACTACGGCGACGACGTAGAGCTGAAGATGCCTGCCAACACCTTGCACGCTGTGATGGTACAGCCCAAGGTTGTCCACCACGCAAAGATTCTGAAGATCAACACGGAAACAGCGGAAAAGATGCCCGGCGTCTACAAGGTAGTGACCCACAAGGACGTAAAGGGATCCAACAGACTGAACATGTTCCAGTTTGTAGCAAGAACCCTGGCTTCCGAGCAGACCCACGTACTGCTGCAGGAAGATAAGATCCACAACTACGGTGACGTGGTTGCCATGGTAGTGGCAGATACCAAGGACCACGCCAGAGATGCAGCCGCCAAGGTTACCATCGACTACGAGCAGCTGCCCGAATACTTGAACTATCTGGAAGCGGTTATGCCTGATGCAGTCCGCATCCATGAAGACCACCCCAACATGTGGAGTATGCAACCCACCATCAAGGGTGCCGGCCACGATTGTGACGCCATCTTTGACGAAGCGCCCCACGTTGTGGAAGGAAGCTTCTACTCCCAGAGAGAACCCCACATGCCTATTGAAGGGGATACCGTCCAGGCTTACTGGGGCGACAACGGCCAACTGACCGTTCACTGTAAAGCCATGGCCATCGGTGCCAACGTGGGAGACATTGCAGAGGCAACAGGACTGGATGCCGAGCAAGTACGTGTTATTGAGAACCCAACCGGAGCAACCTTTGGATGGGGTATTGCAGGAGCGACCTACTCCTTGGCAGCTATCGCTTGTATGGCATGCGACAACATGCCTGTGGCACTGTCCATGACCTATGAAGAGTTCATGCGTTTCTCCGGAAAACGTTGTCCCACCTACTCCAACTCCAGACTTGCCTGCGACAAGGACGGCAAGATCATGGCAGCGGAATGGGACTTCGGTTTCGACCACGGTGCATACGACGAACTGGGAGACGATATCATCTCCAGAACCGCAAGATTCACCTACTTCCCGTACAACGTGCCTAACGTGAAGGCGCTCTCCAGAGTTGCTACCACCAACCACGCATACGGAACGGCATACAGAGGATACGGTGCACCTCAGGCGTACACCTGCTCCGAGGCCATGATGGATATGATGGCTGAGAAGATCGGTATGGATCCCTTCGAAATTCGATGGAGAAACATCGCAAGAGAAGGTGACCTGAACGTCAACAGCTACCCCTATGTGGACTATCCCATGGAAGAGATCATGAAGACCATGAAGCCCATCTACGAAAAAGCGGTGGAAAAGGCCAAGAAGGAAGATACACCTGAAAAGAGAAGAGGTGTTGGTATTGCATGGGGCGGATACAACGTCACAGAAGGAAACGAAGACCAGTGTACGCTGGCTATCGAGATTGCACCCGACGGAAAGTTCATCAAGTATGACACTTGGCAGGATCAGGGACAGGGCGGAGACTCCGGTTCCCTCCAGTGTACCCTCCAAGCCTTGGAGCCTCTGGGCGTGTCCATCGATGACATCATCCTGAGACAGAATGACAGTATATACGGCGTGGACTCCGGTGCATCCGCATCTTCCCGTCAGCACTACATGAACACCAAGACATCCAAGTTGGCGGCGGACAAGCTGATCAATGCGATGAAGAAGGAAGACGGAAGCTACAGAACCTATGAGGAAATGATAGCAGAAGGCATCCCCACCAGATATGAAGCCACCTATGAGAACGTCACCGACGAAACTCTGTGCGCACTGGATCCCAACACGGGCGTTGGTAACCCCACACCGGCATACACCTACGGACTCTTCCTGGCGGAAGTGGAAGTAGATACGGCAACGGGCAAGACCACCATCCTCAGCTACACATCTGTAGATGATGTAGGCGTGATTGGTAACCCCACATCCGTAGACGGCCAGGCATACGGTGGACTGTCCCACTGCATGGGCTTTGCACTCAGCGAAGATTACGACGATGTGATCAAGCATGCAAACATTGCAGGAGCGGGCATCCCCACCATTAAGGAAGTTCCAGACGACTTCAACCTGATTCACCTGCAGAATCCAAGGAACACCAGTCCTTACGGATCCTCCGGTGCATCGGAAGCCTTCCAGTCTGCAGGACATATGGCAGTGATCAATGCCATCAACAATGCTTGCGGCGTAAGAATCTACGAACTGCCTGCAAGGCCGGAGAAGGTCAAGGCAGGGCTGGAGAAGGTTGCCAGAGGCGAGAAGACCTTGCCTCCTAAGAAGTACTTCCTGGGCTCCGACTTTGCGGAAGAGATGGAAAACATCAAGAACAATCCCGTATAAAGGATAGTGGACGAAACAGGAAAACTACAGTAAAATAAAGGTGCGGCTAATACTAGCCGCACCTTTCTATATCACACCGTCAGGAAAAATTATGGAAAAATATCTACCAAACTTTAAAAACTGCAGACAGCACGAGCACCCATTTTGTCGTGCCGCCTGTCCTTTTCATTTGGACGTCCCCGATTTTGTGGAAAAAGTACAGCGAGGGGCCTATAATGCCGCCTACACCTTATACAAGAACGCCGTGGTATTTCCCGAAATTGCTTGTTCCATCTGTGACGAGCCCTGTCGAGGCGTATGCCCCTTGGAAGATCAGTCCATCCGGCTGCGAGACTTAGAGCGCGCCACTGTGGTTCACGCCACCAGAAAGGATCCGCCGGATTACAATCTTCCCAAGAAGAATAAGCGCATCGCCGTCATCGGCGCAGGACTCAGCGGCCTGGCATGCGCCCTTCGTCTGGCAACAAAGAAGTACGATGTCACCGTCTTTGAGCGAACCAACCGAAGAGGCGGACACTTGTGGGATATCTTGGATCCCGTCCAATTCCTCCCGGAAATCGCCTTTCAATTTCAACATGAGGACTGCGCGTTTGTGTTTGAACGAAACATTCTCTCCTTAGAAGAGCTCATAGACGAAGGGTTTGACGCCATCTATGTGGCAACGGGGAAGCACGGAATACACTTTGGACTTCTGGACGACCACTTGGAAGAACCTTGCTTTGTAAAAGATGGTGTGGGAATCTTTGGAGGGGGCTCCATGCTGGGCCATAACTCTTCCCAGTCCCTGGAGGACGGTGTAAAGATGTCCACCACCATAGACAACTACTTGAAGACAGGAAATTTGATTTATACACCGGACAGAACGGAAACCACCATGGTACTGGACCCTGCCCGGTTGATACACAGCGAAGCGGTAATTCCTACCGGTCCGCCGGTAAACTACGGGTATTTCTCTGCGGATGTCCACCGGGATTTTCCTCGCTTACCCAAGGAGTCGGAAGAAGACAAGGTATACACAAAGGATGAATCCATGGCAGAGGCGGCACGATGCCTGCGATGTCAGTGCGATGCCTGCCGTCTATACAACGACCTCTTGGACTTTACGGATAAGTGGCCAGTCAGAGTACGAGACGAAATCCAAGCAACCACTCTTCCCGGTTCCTCAGAGGTGAAGGCTACACCGGCCAAGCGCCTCATCAGCACTTCCACCTTTGACGGTCTGTGCAAAGCCGTTTGTCCCGAGGACATTGATTTGGATGGGCTGATTTTGGAAGCCAGAAAGAGCATGCATCGGCAAGACAAGCTGGCATGGGTATTCAACGAATTTTGGCTGCGAGACATGGACCACGCCGACGAAGACGCGTCCTTGATGAAGTCCCCTCCCGCAGGGGAGGACTGTAGCTTTGCCTTCTTCCCCGGTTGCCAACTGGGTGCATCGGATCCCAATCTGGTGACAAAGACATATGAATCCCTTTTGGACATCCACAAGGGAATGGGACTTCTCCTCTCCTGTTGCGGGATTCCCGCAGAATGGGCGGGCGATGATGACAAGCGGGATGCTTCTCTATCTCGTCTTCAGACCCAATGGGAAGAATTGGGGAAACCAACGTTGATTTTGGCTTGCCCCACCTGTGCATCCTTCTTCGAAAATCATCTTCCCCATATAAAGACGGTTTCCCTCTACCAACATCTGAACGACAGCGGGTCCCTCTCTTCTCGAGGAAATGAGACGGATAAAATCTACTGTGTCTTCGACCCCTGTAAGACCTGGGGACAGGATGACCTTCGTAATGCAGTGCGCAACCTGGCAAGGGAGCAAGGCTGCCAACTGGAAGCCCTTCCCAAACAGGAAAGGTATACGGCATGCTGTAGCTACGGCGGCCAGGGAGCTATTGCGGACCCGGACTTTGCCAAGTTCGTCATTGAAAAAAGAATCGGAGAAAGTGACCTCCCCTACATTACCTACTGTATCAACTGCAGAGATTCCTTCCGCTCCGAAGGAAAGGAAGCCCTGCATATTTTGGAAGTTCTCTACGGGGGAAGCAAGCAGCATCTTCCCACGGTTTCCGCCAGAAGGGAAAATCGCCTTCTGTTGAAGGAAAACTTGCTGCGAGAATTTTGGAGGGAGGACGTAACTTTGAAGAGAGAAGGCGCGGATATCCGTCTGGAAATATCCCCTGCTCTGGGGGAGAAGCTGGATAAAGAAAGAATCTTGGAGTCGGATGTTGCATCGGTGATTGCCGCCTGCCAAAAAGACGGCTGTCCCGTGTACCATGAAGATAAAGATACCTATAGTTGCTATGGCATGGTGGGGCATATGACCCTTTGGGTGGAGTACTCATTTAGCGAGGAAACCTTTACACTGGTCAATGCTTACACCCATAGGATGAAAATAGAAATGGAGGCGGTTTGGAATGGCGTCAAACGAGAAGATCTACTGTAGTTGTGATCACGTGGAAATGGTTCCTTTGGAAGTGACCTTTTCCTATCTTGGACGGGAGTTTCGACATCCTGTCCTCCGTTGCCCTGCCTGCGGTCAGGTGTACATTCCTGAGGATTTGGCAAAGGGACGAATGGCGGAAGTCGAGTCCGCTCTAGAAGAGAAGTAAGGGAGAAGACTATGAACAGCTTTGAAAAACTCGGTCAATTTTATCTGGGAAAAACCGTGGACCCCGTCGAGGGAAAGCGAACCGACGCGTTCTTTATGTACGATGCCAAGGACCTGACGACCCATGCCCTCTGTGTGGGTATGACCGGCAGCGGTAAAACAGGGTTGTGCATCGACCTTTTGGAAGAGGCTGCCATCGACGGCATTCCCGCCATTGTGGTTGACCCCAAAGGGGATTTAAGCAATCTCCTTCTGCAATTCCCCGATTTCAATCCGGAGGACTTCCTTCCCTATGTAAGCCAAGAGGAGGCAACGCAAAAGAACCTCACCAAAGAGGCCTTGGCAGCGGAAAAAGCCCAGTCTTGGAAGGAGGGTGTCACCGGTTGGGACCAAACTTCTGAGCGCTACGATCTGCTGAAAAAGGGTGCTGACTTTGCCCTCTATACTCCCGGCAGTCAGACGGGCAGACCTCTGTCCATTTTGGAGATTTTCGACGCTCCCGGTTCCCAAGTTTTGGAGGACCCGGACCTGCTTTCCGACTATGTTTCCGGTTCTGCCGGTGTGATTCTCAGCCTCTTGGGCATTGAAGGGGATCCCATCAACAGCAAGGAACACATCTTGATTTCCAACATCCTCATACAGGCATGGCAAGGCGGAAAGAACATGTCCGTGGCTGACCTGATCGGTGCCATTCAAAAGCCACCCTTCCAACAGGTGGGTGTGCTGAATTTGGAAGACTTCTATCCCGCCAAGGAAAGAAACACCTTGGCCATGTCCCTGAATAACCTATTGGCATCTCCAAGGTTTGCCTCGTGGATTACGGGAGAACCTCTGCGTATTCAGGATTTACTCTACACCAAGGAAGGCAAGGCAAAGGTATCCATCCTTTTTCTCTCCCATCTGTCTGAAGAGGAGAGGATGTTCTTCGTCAGCCTATTGCTCAACCAGCTGCTGGTGTGGTGCCGTGGCCAAAGCGGAACACAAAGCTTGCGTGCCCTCTTCTACATGGATGAAATCTTCGGATATTTTCCGCCGGTCGCCC
Source organism: Anaerovoracaceae bacterium (assembly GCA_040766105.1). Classification (GTDB taxonomy): domain Bacteria; phylum Bacillota; class Clostridia; order Peptostreptococcales; family Anaerovoracaceae; genus JAXGRD01. Next base: position 513,869 of record JAXGRD010000001.1, on the reverse strand, counting down.
AACCTCCTTCCAAGGGTCCCCTCTTGACTCTGCTGAAGCAGGCAAGAGCGTACGGTCTGGGACTTGTCCTCAGTACGCAAAATCCTACCGACCTGGACTACAAAGGCCTGTCCAATATCGGCACTTGGTTCATCGGTCGACTACAGACGGATCGAGATAAACAAAGACTCATCGACGGCTTGGAAAGTGCGTCGGCACAGACCGGCGCCGGCTTTGAGAGAGAAGCCATAGACAAGATGATTTCCGGCATGGGTAAGCGCGTCTTTTTGATGAAGAATATTCATGAAGAAAACTTGACTCTCTTTGAAAGCCGCTTTTGTCTTTCCTATTTAGCCGGTCCTCTTTCCAGAGAGCAGGTCAAAGAACTGTCGGAGAAAGAAGCGCCCCAAGGAGAGGCGGTCACTCCTATCCCCAAAGAACCGACCTTGGTCACACAGACGGAATCGGCTCCACCGGTGAGCGATACCGCTTCCCTCCCCCAGGAACCCCCCGCAGGAATCGGGACATTCTTCTACAACAAGGGGGCCGACTCATACAGCCCCGCCTTGGCAGGACTGGTTACGGTCAACTTCGTCCAAAAGAGCGGTGGTATCAACGAGTCACAGGAACTCTTCTACTACGTCCCCATGACCGAAGGCTTGGTACCCGTAGACTGGGCGGCCAATGCCAGAGACGATCTGCAAGTTTCCGATCTTCTCGATCAGGTCCCCCAGGGAAGCGCCTTCACCCCCCTGCCGCCCGCCGCACAACAAAAAACTGCCTATACAAAGTGGCAGCAGGAATTGGTCACCTATGTAGTCAGTCAAACAACCCTGTCTCTCTTTGAGAACAAACGCCTAAAAGCGATATCCAAACCGGGAGAATCCCAGCAGGAATTCCAAGCCAGGCTGTCTCTTCTCCAGCGAGAAGAACGGGATGAAGCCATGGATAAATTGCGAAGCAAGTACCAGACAAAGATGGCTACCTTGCAAGAGCGGGTCCGCAAGGCGGAACAGGCGGTGGATCGAGAGAAACAGCAGGCAGCAGAAGCCAAATTGCAGACGGGACTGTCCATTGGAGGTGCCATCATCGGTGCTCTCTTGGGAAGAAAAGCCGTCAGTGCCACTTCCGTAGGCAAGTTGACTACCGCAGGAAGGGCCGCCTCCCGTGCGGGAAGACAGGCTGCCGACGTGGGAAGAAGCGAAGAAACCCTGGCAACCTATGAAGCAAATCTCCTGGCATTGGAAGAGGAGATGACAGCCGAACTGGATGCCCTTCAGGGAAAATATGAAGCCCATGTAGAAGATGTGGAAGCGCTAGAATTGTCACCCTTGAAAAAGGATGTCCACGTAAAAGCCATCGCCTTGCTTTGGCTATAAGTTACCGATCTTTTTTACCATTTGATTGAGAAGAGCCCACATAATCATTGCTCCAATTGCCAGAGCCATGACCATGAGGAAGGTGGTGTTATATGCACCGCCGCTTTTCTCGATGAGCCAACTGGAAATCATGGGTCCAATGATGGCTGCCGGCATGAGAGAAAAGTTGGCAACACTGAAGTTCACCGGAAAGTTCTTTGGCCCGAAAGTACTGTGAACGAAGGCCGCCGAAATGGTCGGAGATCCGCCATAGGCGATACCTGTGAGAAGAAGCCCTATCATGATGAAGGACACGCCCGCAGCAACGGCACCCAACATGAGACATGCACCTGCCAGTAGCATAATCAACAGATCCAAGAACATGGTCCACTTTCTTCCGATGCGGTCAAAGGTGGCACCGATAATTACTCTGCCTGCGCCGTTAAAGACGGAGATGATCAAACCCAAAACAGCCGGAGCCCCAAAGGCAAGGGCGATTGGTGCTGCAGAATTGATGACCAAAAGACCTGCAGAGTTAATAAAGACGGACCAGATGAAGAAGCACCAAAAGGCTCCTGTTTTCAACATTTCACCCAGGGCGAAGTTCCTTCCCTCTGCAACCGCGCCTTGACCGGCAACAACTTCCGGTCGCTTTAAAAAGAAAGAGCCGATGCCCATGACGATGAGGATGGCAATGGCCAAGATACGGAAGGTGACGAAGACGGACGTTTCCCCAATGAGAAAGTCCACAATGCTACCCAGAATAATGCCACCAAAGCCAAAGCCCATGAGCATGATTCCCGATGCCAAGCCCTGCTTGTCCGGGAACCACTTGTTCACCGTGCTGATGATTACGTTGTAGCACATCCCTACACCTCCTCCGCAGAGGATTCCATAGAGAAGATATAATTTAATTAAACTGCCGGCGGAATCCGCCGCATCCAAGAAGGAAACACCGAAAAACCCTAAGAATATCAAACATCCTCCCACCAACCCAATGGTTCGGGGGGACAGGATGACCTGTAATTTTCCGCCCAAGAAACCGAAGAGACAGAAACAAATCATGGATATGGTAAAGGTGAGGGAAATCTGAGAAACCGTCCAGTCCGGATACACCCCATTTAAAGGCACCTTAAAAATGGACCATGCGTATATCAATCCGAGAAACAAGAGCATCAATGCCCCTGCAACTATGTATTTCCACCGATTGGTGATTCTCGCTGCATCCATCTTATTTGTCCTCCTTCTTGGACCGATCAAACTCTTCTTTTATTTCCTCAGGAACCTTTGTTGCCAAGCTTACCACAATAATGGTCAAACCGGAAGCCAAAAATCCGGGGATGATCTCATATATATCGAAGATTCCCCCTGACATGGCGTACCAAATCAGGTCCACCACTCCGCCCACAATCATGCCGGCGATGGCACCGGGTAAAGACATGGATCTCCAGAACAAGGAGAAGAGAATCAAGGGTCCAAATGCGGCGCCGAATCCACCCCAAGCAAAGGAGACAAGATCAAAGACGGAACTATCCGGATTGATTGCTAGGATAATTGCCACCACTGTGATGACCACTACTGTAATACGGGAAACCCATACGATTTCCCGGCCTTCCGTACTCTTTCCCGTAAGGATTGCGTAGATATCTCGAGAAACCGATGATGCCGCCACCAACAACTGCGAACTTGCCGTACTCATGATTGCCGCCAAGATAGCGCACATGAGAATACCCGCAATGACAGGGTGGAACATTACCGTAATCATGGCCATGAAAACCGTTTCTCCATCTGCCAAGTCAGGCAGCAACGCTTTGCCGATGACGCCAATAAACACTGCCGCCCCTAAGGTCACCGTCACCCAGATCATAGCGATGATTCTGGACTTTTGAATTTCGTCCGGGGAAGCGATTGCCATAAACCGAACCAATATATGGGGTTGCCCGAAATACCCCAACCCCCAACCCAGGCTGGAAGCCAAAAGCAGGGTGTTGATGTTTCCGTTTTCCTGGGGGAAGAAGCCGAGGGATTCCGGCGTCAATGCCGCCAGTCTCGCCGACAGGTCATCCCAGCCGCCTATGTTTCCAAGGGCAACGATGGGTACCGCAATCAGAGCGCCAAACATGGTCAGACCCATGATGGTATCCGTCACACAAACAGCATTGAAACCACCCAAAGCCGTATAGGCAAGGATGATGATGGCGCCGATGATTAAACCTGCCTTGTAGTCCATACCGAAGATGGTGTGAAACAGCTTTCCTCCGGCCGCAAACTGAGAAGATGTATAGACCAAAAAGAAGATGACAATAAAAATACCCGAAACGAGACGGAGAATGTGCCTCTTGTCTCGAAACCGGTTCTCAAAGAAGTCAGGCAAGGTAATGGAGTCCCCTGACGCATAGGTATATCTTCGCAGCCGCTTCGCCACAAAGAGCCAATTTAAATATGTTCCCAGCCATAAACCGATGGCCGTCCACATGGCTTCGGACGTTCCCGTATACAAAACATATGCCGTTCCGGGAAGACCGATGAGCAACCATCCGCTCATATCCGATGCCTGTGCGCTCATGGCCGTCACCCAGCTGTTCAGCTTTCGTCCGCCCAAAAGGTAGTCTGTCAAATTGTCTGTTCGATTGTAGTACTTGAATCCGATGGCAACCATCACGCCCAAGTATATGATAAAAACGATTGCGATGGCTATCATCCTATAGGGTATCCTTCCTTATGTATTCTACTTACTTATCCTGTAAACCAAGATTTTTGCTTAGGTTGATGACAAAGTCCTGTACGTTGGTCACGATTCCTCGCGAGCCCAGACTTCCACGGTCTGAAAGCTTGTTGACCGCAAACTCCGCCGTATCCACGATATAGAAGTGGAGCGGCCTCTTGGTTCCGTCGGGAAGAACCCTGAATACCGGCGTCATGTTGCCGGCTGCGATGGTGTGAAGTGTCGTAGCCATGCCAATGATGGTGGTCGCCTTGCGAATGTAATGACGCATGGCATCCTGTCCTTCATAGGTGTGTTCCAATACTTCCGGAAGAGGACCGTCATCTCGGATAGATCCGTTTAGGACCACCGGAATATCATTTTCCACACAGGTGTAGATGACCCCATCCTTTACCCCTTCTTCTTTAATAAATTCCTTGATGGATCCGTGCTGGTTCACCTTATTGATGGTGTCCAGATGGTTGTAGTGTCCGTTGTAGTGCGGTCTCTGGCTGTAGATATCCGATCCTAGGGCAGTCCCCAGATAACCTGCTTCCAAGTCGTGGGTTGCCAAGGCATTTCCTGCCAAAATTGCGTTTACATAGCCCCCTCGAATCAACCGGGCAAAGGCATTTCTTGCCCCTTGGTCGAAGGTACAGGCAGGTCCCAGGACCCACACAATATTTCCGTGCTCTCTTTCATAGTTGAGAACCTTGTAGATTTCATCGTAATCGCAGGAGAACCCGGTCTCCCTGCTCCTCCCCTGACGGAAGGAAAAGGTCTTATCCACATCGTACGCATCTTGCAAGAAACAGTGAGAATGGACAAATATCCCCTCTTCTCCGTCCTCGGAACGACCGACGGCAACCAAGTCACCTTTTTTTAAGTTGCGAAACTCCCGAACGTGAATCTTCCCATCTTCCAAGACCGGAAGGCAGTCCATGCGAGATTCCTCCGCAAGAAGCCACTCCCCGTTGACCTTGAAGTATTCCGGGAAGATGGAAGTTGCATGGAAATTATCCGGTGCCGCCATATCCTTGGGCGCTCCCACAAATACCGCATCCGGTGCGTTGACAAACAGGTCGTTTTCAAAATCAGGCTCAATATATTCTTGCAGTTTAAATTCCATGTCTTCTCCTATTTCTCAATGCGGTCGCAACCCATATATTGCTGCAATGCCTCGGGGATCTTTACAGTTCCGTCTTCTTGCTGATAGTTCTCCAGGATGGCTGCTACCGTTCTTCCCACGGCAAGACCACTGCCGTTTAGGGTGTGGACGAATTCGGGTTTTCCCTTCTCAGAAGGCCTGTATCTGATATTTGCCCTTCTTGCTTGATAGCTTTCGAAGTTGCTGCAGGAAGATATTTCTACATATCTGCCGTAGCTGGGCATCCAAACTTCTATGTCGCATGTCTTTGCAGAGGAAAAGCCCAAGTCTCCCGTGGACAGCATGACCACTCGGTAGGGGATTTCCAGCCTCTTCAAGACCTCTTCTGCCGCAGCAATAAGGCTCTCCAATTCATCGTAGGAAGTCTCCGGCTTGGCAAACTTCACCAGCTCCACCTTTTGGAATTGATGCTGGCGGATGAGACCTCTGGTGTCTCTTCCCGCAGAACCGGCTTCCTTTCGGAAGCAAGGGGTGTAGGCGGTGTAATATATGGGAAGATCCTCTTCCTTTAGAATCTCACCTCCCAAGAGGTTGGTCACAGGGACCTCCGCTGTGGGAATGAGGAAGAAATCCTTTGCGGGAAGATGGAACATGTCGTCCTCAAACTTGGGAAGCTGACCCGTTCCCGTCATGGCATCCCTGTTCACCATGAAGGGAGGAAGAATCTCCGTATATCCGTGTTCTTCCGTGTGCAGGTTCAACATGAAGTTAATGACAGAGCGCTCCAAGCGAGCACCCAATCCCTTGTACACGGTGAATCTGGCGCCGGCAATTTTTGCCGCCCTCTCAAAATCAAGGATATCTAGGTTTTCACCTATATCCCAATGGGCTTTTGGCTCAAAGGAAAACGCCGTCGGCTCCCCGTTCTTGCGAAGCTCCACATTATCCGAATCATCCTTTCCTACCGGCACATCGGGGTGGGGGGTGTTTGGAATGTTCAGGATGCCATCCTTCAATCGGTCTTCCGTCTCTGCAACCTGTCCATCCAGAACCTTGATTTCCTCGGACAAGGTCTTCATTTCTGCCAAAAGGGGACCTGCATCCAAGCCTTCCTTTTTCATCTTTGGGATTTCCTTGGAGGCCACGCTTTGCCGATTTTTCATCTGCTCCACTTGTGCCAACAGTTCCCGTCTCTTTTTATCCAGTTGAAAGACCTCACCAATGCCAAAGTCGCCGTTTCCTCTTCTTTCCACGGCGGCCTTTACGGCATCATAGTCTTCTCGTATTCTCTTGATATCTAACATATCTCGCTCCCGTTAAAATACATTCCGTTTATATATTGCATAGAGGTGATTCAGTTCCTCCACTTTGCTCTGCATTTCCACCTGTTTGGCAGATGCAGTCTCATAGTCCATTCTCTCCAAAGCCAGTACCAATTCCGTCAATAGGCACTTCTCGCTGAGGGAGGTTCGCCCCATGTCGTTTCTCAGCTTTTCTATCTTCACCCAATAGGCCACGTCGTAATCGGTGCACTCCGTATCCTTGTGCCTCTTCACGGTCCTTCGAATCAGGTCCATGGTATTGGGAACGATTCTGTTATGCAGCTCCGTCGCCCACTGGGCAAGCACCGCCTCTCTATAGGAGTCAACCGTAAGGTCGGAAATCACATCATCGGAAATGATGCTGTCCAGTTTTTCCTTTTGATCCTCAAAGGCACACAAGTTTTCCCATACGGTTCTGGGTGCTCTTCCAAAGAACTTATCCCTTTCACCGGGATCGTACTTATCAAAGACATTCTCTTCGCTTCTGTAGATTCGGTCTTTTTCAAGGTAGAAATCCTCTTCTCCGTAGCCTTTGGAAATGGAAGCTTCCAGTTCTCCGCTGGTTTTTTCATTGGCCAAGGCCGCCCGCACACCGTCCAGCATAGCCAGATAAGAGGTAGCGATCACCAAGTAGGTGTTGCTCTTGGGGTTGGGGGATCGAAGTTCAAATCGCGTTGCCATGGGGTCGTTTACATCCCGCACCAAGCCCACCAAAACCGTTCTGTTTCGAGATGGGTTGGTCACACCGTGTCCCAAAGAAGTAACTACGCACACCGGCGCCTCGTAACCCGGCTTCAACCGATCAAAGGCATCGTTGGTGGCTGAGATAAAGGGATTCACAATGTCATAGTTCTTCAGCAAACCCATGAGTGCCCCAAAGCCGATGGGGCTCATGTAATCTTTGCTGCTGTCCAAGGGACTGAATAAATTGACCTTCCTGCCATCCTTCAGGGTAACCGCAACACCCATGTGGGTGTGCTCTCCGCTGCCGGCAATACCCTCCATGGGCTTTGCCATAAAGGTTACGTCCAGTCCATACATCCGAAATACATCTCGGATTACGTATTTCACTTGATTTTCATTGTCGGCCGCCTGTAGCGCCGTAGTGAACTTCCAGTCGATCTCCAGTTGCTCCATGACATGGTCATACTTGCCCGACTGGCTCATGCTGGCTTTAACGCCGCCCACTTCTTTATGGCCCATTTCAATCTCAAAATCGTACTTGTCCAAGATCATCAGGCTCTTTTCCAAGGCCGTCCGCACTGGGCCGACAGTTCTCTTCCAGTACTGCTCCTTGAGCAACTGTGCCGTGGAAAGTTCTTCTCTTCGATCTGCGTCGATATCCGGCGTTCTAACCCAGAACTCCAGCTCCGTGGCGCTGGTCAAATGCACCGCTTCAATATCTTCCACGCTGTCAAAGGGTAAAAATTCAAAGATATAGGGGTGTTCCGCCAGTAATTCCAACAGTTCGCTCTTGAAGGCAGCCACCGCATTTCTCAGGATCGTCCTGGATCCCACTTCAGCCGTATCGTTATGGAGAAGATGGGACGGTATGCGAAGCGTTCCAATGGGAAGACCGGTTTCCTGGTCAATATGTCTAAAGTTGTGATCCACATACCAGTTGGCATCCAGATCCGGGATAATATCCACCTTCGCATTGTTCAAATCCGCTATTTTAGGCAAAACAACACTGGATCCGTCGGTTTGCACTCCATGGAGAAGCATCTTTTCCATGCTCTCCACAAAAGCCTTGGTCGGTATCTTTTCGTCCGTGTCGTGTCCGCCTATATCAATCCCAACCAGAGATACGAATCGTACCTCCGGATGGGCTTTCAATATTTCGGTTACTTCCTTGATGGAATGGTTTTCGGCGGGAATATTGTATAACATTTTATCAATGTTAAAGTCAAACATAGGCTGCTAGGTCCTTTCTTACTAATCCAGCTGATTCAGATAGGTTTCCAGCTCACTCATGTACTGTCCGTACTTCGCCCAGTCGCCCTCTTGCTGTGCCTTGGTTGCGTTTTCGTATGCTGTCTGTGCCTTTTGGATGATCTCGGCCTGGGTCAGTTCTCCGCCCTTTTCCGGTTCTTCCGTGGTGCCCTCTCCTCCGGTAGACTGCTGACCGCTGTTCTCACCAAAGAGTGCATCCAGGGCCGCCGCCAATGTAGGTTGATAGGAAATTTGCTCTCCATAGGCTACGATAACTCTCTTAACCTCAGGTATACTGGAATTCGTAGCTTCAAGGTAGACCGGCTCCACGTAGAGGAGGGAATCATTCACCGGTATGACGAACATATTTCCTCGACTGTAGGTGGATCCGGAAGACTTCCACAGGGAGAACTCTTTGGATATCTCCGTGCTTTGGTCAATCTGGGCCTCTATCTGCATTGGACCGTATATGATCTTGCTCTTTGGCAATTGATACAGTACCAACTCTCCATAATCGTCCCCGTCATTTCTCGCCACCAAAAGGGCAGTCATATTGTTCTTGTCCTTTGGCGTATAAGGTATGGAGTTGACAAACTCCGCATCTTTTTCCCCGGGTAGTTTCATGATGTAGTAGTTGGGTGTCATGGGCTGTTCTTTAATGCCATAGATTTCCTTTGAGATTTCCCAAAGGTCCTCGTTTTGGTAGAACACCTTTACATCATCCATGTGGTATCTTCTATAGACGTCTGCCTGAATTTCCAGCATTGTGCCCGGATAACGGATGTGCGCCTTGATGCCTTCCGGCATTTCATCCTGGTCCTTGAAAAGCTTGGGATAGATCTTCTGGTAGGTCGCTGCAATGGCATCTGTTTCATCGACGATGTAGAAGTTGGTGTCGCCGTTATAAGCATCCACCACAACCTTGACGGAGTTTCTCACGTAGTTTGTGGGCTCTTCCCCGTAAGGTTCCGAGTAGGGGAACTTGGCACTTGTGGTATATGCGTCAATAATCCAATAGAGTTTACCGTCCACCGTGGTCATGTAAGGATCCTTATCGTAATCCAGATAAGGCATGATTTTCTTCACACGATTCATGATGTTTCTGTTGATGATAATTTTGGAGTCTCCGCTAATGTTGGAGGACACCAAGAGCTTCAAGCTTCTTTCTCTCACAGCAAACATGAATCTGTTGGCGAGGTTCAACTTGATCCCTGCAGAACCCTCATATTTAGCGTATTTATTACTGCTTCCTTGCGGATAATCGAATTCCTCTTCATCTGTGCCAACGACGATATAGTTATCCGTCAACTCCCCGAAATACACTTCCGGTCTCGTAATCTGGATTTCTTCAACATCGGAGATAGGTGGAATGCTGTCAATGAGCATGTCAGGCTGTCCGCTGGCCGTCACCTTGTCTACGCGGGAAAGGGTGACACCGTAGCCGTGGGTGTACTTCAAATGCTTGTTCAACCAGGTGTCGCTAATCTTTGTTTCATCGATTTCTCTGGCTGAGAGGAATGTCTGTGTATACTTCCCGTTGACCATGTATCTGTCAACGTCTACATCCTTGAAGGTGTAGTACTGACGAATGGCCTGTGTCTGGTTGTAGAACTTCTGTGCGGGAAGATAGTCGTTGATTCTGATGTTGGATATGGTTGCCTCATTATCAATGATATCTTGGCTGGTAAGGTTGTTGGAAGCGCTGAATGGCTTAATGGTAACCTCGTCCAAGTTATATGCATACTGGGTAAACTCGATGTTTCTTTCCAAATACTTGCTCTCCTTTGAGATTTCATCGGGAGAAACCACAAAGTTCTGTACCAACATGCCGGCACCGGAACCGATCAGTCCCACAATAATCATGATTACGGGGATGGTGATGATGGGCTTCACTCTCTTCTTCTGAACCCCGATGACCATTGCCACGGCACCAACCAGGCCCAAAGCCATCAATATTCTGTAGACCCAAAGTGTAATGGTCATATCTGTAAAGCCTGCACCATGTACGGATCCCGTGTTGATGTACAGCAAGCCATATTGCTTCAGCCAGAAGTGTACACTGATCATGAGGAAGAAGATAACGCCAACGATAATCAGCTGTCTGGAAGCGATGTTAAACAGTTGCTTGATGTTGTCATCATCCAACTGCTTTTTCTTCTCATGTCCCGGTGTTCGGTTGATGTTTCCTTGGAAAAATTTCCCGAAGGCGTCGCCGAACATGTCGAAGATTCCGCCCATTCCGCCGCTGCCGGCTCTGGGTCCTTCTGTTCTGGTTCCGTCAAATCGGTCTTCTTCTCGGAAAGGATCTCCCCCGGTGGTCCCGGAATTGACCTCTTCAAAGATTTGTGGCTTTCTCGTCCCCATGAGGATGGAGTAGTAAACCAATGTCATGATGATGAAGACAATCAGCACCATGATTAATATCACGTTTACTCGGGAGATAAACTCCAACTTAAAGGTGTAAAAGGATATATCCATATTGAAGATGGGATCCTTCTTGTCGAAGTCTACGCTGTTTGAAAATTGCAGTGCTTCGAACCAAAGCCTTGTGACTGCAAAGTACGTCACAATACCTGCAAAAATGGCTGCCATTCCCCAAGAAATCAGATTGACCGACTTCTTGGAATCGTCCAAATCTCTGGACTCCACCTTTTTGTAATAGCTCCGCTTCAGTACCTTGAAATACAGGTACGAAAGCAAGGTTACCACAATGAACGTGGGGATTCCTATCTTCAGCTGCGTAAACAGCTGTTTAAAGAATACACTCACGTACCCCAGTTCTTTGAACCAGAGATAATCCGTGATGAATCCGATGAGGGCAAAGAACGCAAAGATGGCTAACAGTACAATGACCAGCCCGACTCTGAGTCCTACTCCCTTCTTCTTCTTTTTATTTTCCAATTTTTCCTCCTAACACGTGCCTGCTACAGAAACTGCTTACAAGCTATAACTATCTTCGACTTCCATGGTCTCACGGTTCACAGTGACCTTATATATCTTTCTTTCCACTGTATCCGCCTGTCCCTCTGTTGCCTTATATTCTGCCGCCCACACATAATATCCGTTCTTTCCCTCTCGGAACTCTCCGATATCCAGGGTCTTCAGTGCATCTCCTTCGTTGTTGTCCGCGGCTGTCTTGGATACATAGGCGATGATGGTGCCTACTAGGCTGCGATCGTAGAAGTGTTCCTTCCCATCAGCATCGGTATACCATTTGTTATCGGTCAATTTCTCCGAAGCGGTAATATCTCTGTCTTCATAGGTGGCATTCTCATCCCATGCCAGAGATGCGTTGTATCTTATGGTCTCAATCACGCCGTCTTGGTTCTTATCCAATTCCAGCTGAATCAATCCGGTCTTGTCTTCCATGGGTACCGCATTGTCTCCATCTGAAGCGGTTGCGGTATTATCGCCTCCCTGGAATATGGTGAAGACATTGTTTGTGATTTCATCCATCTTCTTGGATGCCGCACTTTCCGGTGCAAAGAATCGAATTGCCAACAAGATGATCAATGCTGCCAAGATGACAGAAAGAATCACGATTGCGATGGTTCCGGCTTTGCCGCTCTTCTCCTTGGTCGCCACCTCTTCTCCTGCCTGCTCCCCTTCTTTCCAGAAAGCCTCTACGTTCTTTTCATCTTCCGTTTGTTCTTCTTGCGGTTCCGGTTTTTCCTTTTTCGGTGTTTCAACCGGTGGCGCTACCGCAACGGCGATGGGCTCTGCTTCTTCCGGCTTTATTTCTTCCGGTTCTTTTGGCTTCTCTACTTTCTCTGCGGATCCCAAGTCTTCCGGATCGATATCTTCTGCAAAGAACAGTTCCCTGGCCTTTGCCATTTCCTCTACCTGACTTGTCCCATAGATTTCATGGACTTCCTCCTCTCGGCTGTCTAGGTCTTGACGCAAGGTTTCCACATCACTGCCAAAGGTCTCCCCTTGCTCTCCTCTGTCTCCCTTGAACTTTTCGTATTCTTGATCCAGAAGCTTCTGAAATTCTTCGTTCTTTTTATTAAAGGTGTAGAACTTGTCAATCTTGGCAGTCTGTCGTGCCAAGGTGGGGTTGGAGGGCGCCTCAATGTTTTCAAAAAGTTCTCGCTCCAGTTCTTCACCCTGAATCACCTTTTCTTCTTCCGGATCCGGCATTGGCTCGATTACCGGTGCCGACGGCGTCCACAGCTTTGGTCCTACCACATTTTCTTGCGGCGGTGCTTGGTCTTCAAATGTCCAACCAGTGTATTCTTCAATCTCTTCCTGAGGGGCTTCTTCCTGTTTGGGAGCAGCTTCCAGTTTGGGGCCTACACCTACAAAGATCGGTGCGGCAAATTCCGCTTTCCGTTCTTCCATGGGTGGTGCCGGTTCCGGTGTCTCGGGTTCTTTCGGTGCCTCAGGCTTTTCCGGTACGTTCGGCGCTTCAGGCTCTGCCGGTACAGCCGGCAACTCCGGCTCTTCCTTCACAACCGGTTCTTCCTTTTTCAGAAAGGTCGGAGCGTCAAATCCTTCCAACCGAGTTTCGGTACTGCGGACTTTTGGCGGCTCCGGCGCAAAGGCGATTTCTTCTCCCTTCGGTTCCCTTTGGAAGTCATCGTCACCCATATGCCAGTCGAAGTTAATATCCTCCGTTGGATGCGGCTCGGTACCCGGAAAGGTATGGACATTCCAGTCGAACTTCTCCGAAGGAGGCTCCAACTTTATTTCTTCGTTCTCTTCCTGTAGGTTTCCCGGCTCCTCACTCTTGAACATCGTGTCCTCCGGCTTTTCTTCTCGTTCAACCGGTGTCCCGCAATTGCTGCAGAACTTGTCAGTGCTAGATAAGGGATTCCCACAATTACTACAAAACATACGCTTCCTCCATTTTAACTTCTGATCAACTCAAGCAATTCATTCTTAGAGTAAACTCTTCCACTCTTGCCAACGTTGTAATTATTCTCCATAACTTCCGGCTCCGGCTCTTCTTCCTTTTCTTTTGCAAAGGCAATTTCCGGTTCCGGCACAGGGACAACTTCCGATTCTTCCTCAGGTTCACATTCCGTTGTGATTTCCACAACCACCTCAGGTTCCGGCGTCTCCAAGGCACCTTCCTGTATCTTGGCATCGATGCTCTTGAGAGCATTGACCTGTTCCTTGGCTTTGTTGTTCCAAATAATGAGTGCCACAATACTAAAAATAACCAATAGGCTAACCCCTACTGCTGTAATCGCTCCTGTACTCAAGTTGTATATTTCCATGATTCCTGTTCTCCTGTTTTATTGAGAAGATAATGAACGAAAAATGCGTAAACTCCCAATTATTATACAATAATCAACCTTTATATGCAATGATTTGCGTTGAAACAGGATATCAACCTTTAAAGAGTTTCCTTTGCTTTCTTGGAAAAATGGAATTCGGCGCCGATGGCACCACCAATAATAAAGATGGCGCCCAAAATCTGCAGAGGCTGGAAGGTCTCTTGTAAAAAAACAAAGGAAAGGACGATGGCGGAAAGAGGCTCCAAATACCCTACAATTGCTACCGTTTGTACCTTTATCTTCCCAATGGTCGAGAAAAATAAGTAGCCTCCAACCCCTGTGTTGATCAGCCCGAGGAAGATGAGTGGTCCTATGTCGGATGACACCATAGAGAACTGCCATCCTTGTTTCCAGATGACAAACAAAAAGACAGAAAGAAAAGCACCGCACAATTGAATCGTCGGATTCTCAAGATCCTTAATTTCTACAGCTTTTTTGTTGAAGATAATCATCAAGGCAAAGACAACCGCAGACATCAAAGCACAAAAAATACCAAATGCCGTGTGTGGTTCATAAAATGCCTGACTGTTCGCAAAGACAATTCCAATAAGAACCGCAAGAAAGCTCATGGTTTTTTGCGTGGTGAACCGTTCCTGGAACAATAACGGAGATGCTGCCATAACAAAGACAGGCCCGCAATAGTAACCTAGTTTGAGTTTCCGCAAATAGCCAAGCAGAATATTTTTTGTGATATGAACCGGATACAAAACGGAGAGATATTGGAATCTGCCTCGGTATCCATGAAAATGAACATGCCAAAACTGCCTCACGTAAGTGGGGCAACTTTACATGGATGAATATGCCCTTCAGCAGAGGAAGCGGAAAGATACTTGAGGGTCTCGCTCTCGCAATGTTTTGTAGTATTTCTTAATCCCGGTCCTTGCGTGAGAGAGGACAATGTTTATGCCTTTTGCCATCTGGTAGTAGTAGAAGAGTACATTTTTGCGTAAGGGGTCAGCGTGTTCCATTACGCAGACTTTCAATTTGTGGGTGTGCTTCTTATGCTTAATCAAAGCCAGAAAGGTGATGGCATACGTAAGAAGTGTATTCAAGCAGTTCATGGCTCGTATGCTTCGTACTCGCATGTTTTCAAATCCGAATCCTTGTTTTTTGAACCGGAAATATTCTTCAATTCGCCATCTGGAAAGATAATCCCTTGTGACTTTCACCACATCATCCTTGCCTTTCAGAGGTCTGTTTGTTGCCAGCATCATGGGATGTTCCCCAATCCCATACACCAAGACAAGATAAATGTTCTTTCTAGATGCTGTAATCTGTACATTAAGATGGGAAAGGTATACGGTTTTCCATTCTCCTTGAATCATCACTTGTGTACGAAGCTTTCCCTTCCTTGAAGCGCAAAGTGTGTCCGCAGAAAGCCACTTGCCTTTATGGAGAATCTTTCGATTTCTCTTAATCCTGAGGATAAAGGTTTGCTCCAGTTCATACATGAGTCGCAGAAGGGCATTTTGATCATAGCCACGGTCTAAGACAAAGGTGGGGTTTCCTCCTAGGCGAGCTGCCACTTCTTGGATGCCCTTCTTTGTGACGGTATTGGCCGATGAATAGTTTTTTTCTGACGAAGAATGGATATGGGAGAAGAGACTAATGGGCTGATGCTCCTTAGAAAGCACCACCATTTCTGTGACATGGTATCCTTTCTCGTAGATATCATTTTTAGAAGAGCCATCCTTCACAAGCCCTAAGGCTTCAAACTTTTCTCCGAAGGGCTTCACAATATCTGTATCATCCACCAGCACGATAGGGTCTTGCGGAATCATATGCCGGATGACAGCATCGTAATTTTTCTTAGAAAATCGGATGTTGCTTACAAGGTTTCTGCTGAGGCGATCAATGAGATTTTTCTTACGGATGGGTTCTTTAAGCGAAGTTGCAATATCCGATAAGAGGACACTTTGAGAGTGAAGGATGCCATATGTCATATCTGCAGTGAACTTCTTTTCCGGTCTTGTCATGCCTTGAGAAAGTTTATTGGTAAAAGTGATAATTTCCCGTTTCGCCATCTGCGTATTTGTGGTAAAGTGAGTCATAAGGAGTCCTTTCTTTTTTGTTTAGTAGGAGTTATGGTTTCACTTAAATCCTACCACAAAACTGGGTTGGATTCCTTTTATTTTCAATGATTATTTGGATATTTTTCTTGGAGATTCATCAAAGACTTTGCAAGCAAACTGAAATGCGGAAACTCAAATAACCTAGTGTCGCCAAGCCGACGCCGATGTGATTGTAAGCTTCAAAGACGAGGACACTGCTGATACCCATTGCAAATCCCGATAGGGTCAAGAAGAGAAATGATTTTTTCTTTTTGTAGAATGTAAATTTTCTGCCGGAAATCAGAAAGATGCATACCAAGAATGAAGCACCAATAAACATGCGAAACATGACAATTTCATAGCTGTTCATTTGAATTAAGCTGGCAATAATACCGTTGCTCCCATAAAGCACAAGGGCAATCACATATTTTAACAATGAAGGATTCATTTTCGCGTCCTCTTGCAAGATATTTTGATTTAGTTTATCATGTGGGATATAGATGATAAAAGTGAGATTATATCATATTGATTATTACAATTTCAGATATAAGGAAGATTCATGGAACACAACATTACGAAATATAAGGCGTTTCTCAAGACGATTGAATGCGGCAGCCTATCCGAAGCTTCAAATGCCCTTTCCTACTCCCAATCGGGTATCAGTCGAATGATCAGCGATTTGGAAAAGTCCTGTGGCGCAGTTTTAATGGAGAGGGGAAAGCATGGGGTAACCTTGACCTCCGAAGGGATGAAGCTCCTCCCCTATGTGCAATCTGTCTGCCGTGAATTTGAGAAGATGCAGTATAAAATCAATGAAATGAATGGGCTCCAGACCGGGATCATACGAATCGGCACATTTTCCAGCGTTGCAACCCATTGGCTTCCAAATATTATCTGCTCCTTTCAGAAGGATTATCCGGGCATTGACTATGAATTGCTACTAGGAGATTATACGGAGATAGAGAACTGGATATCGGAAGGCCGCATCGATTTTGGCTTTCTTAGACTTCCAACAAAGACAGAATTCGATACCATAGAAGTTGCACAAGATCAACAAATGGTCGTTCTTTCCAAAAACCACCCCCTCGCTAACGAGAAGACCTTCCCCGTAAAAGCATTGACCGATTATCCATTTATGCTCTTGGAAAAAGGAGCGAAGGCGGAAATATCAGAGATATTTCGTAGGCATAATTTAAAGTTGAATCCAAAGTTTACAACCTGGGACGATTATGCCGTCATGTCAATGGTGGAAAAAGGCTTAGCCATCGCCATTCTTCCCCAGCTTATCCTGCAGAGAATTTCCTATGATCTAGTAATTAAGCCCCTGGATACACCGGCCTATCGCACCATTGGTATTGCAATGAAGAACAAAAATAGTCTTTCCCTTGCATCAAAAAAGTTCTTGGAATACTTGGACGACAGAGATGTTCCATGTAGAAGTACAGTGCTTTAATAAGAGAAAAGCTCCTGCAAGCAATCGCTTACAAGAGCTTTTTTGGTACACCATCACGGGATCGAACCGTGGACACCCTGATTAAGAGTCAGGTGCTCTGCCGGCTGAGCTAATGGTGCATATGGCACGTTAATTACTTTACCATTTTAAAAATATGTTGTCAACAGAAAAATTCGTGCTTTGCCACCAGTTTCCCATCTCTTCAAACACAAAGGTTTGATTGCCGAGAATCTGGAAGTCATGTTCCGGCTATTTTCCAGAAAACACTCTCTACGAACACTTTTTCTAGAAAATCAAAAAATGGCCTTTTAATGAAAACCCATGAATTTGCACGTTGTAAATTCTTTGAGCATTACGCACCGCTCAACACTAAGGAATGCTCTTCTCAAAATTCCAGAACCCGCATCGTATCACGTATAATTCCAGAAAAATTCCAGAAATCTTGATGCCTAAAAGGGAATTCTCGGAATGCAGCTGTCACGAATGAATAGTCTAGATGAATGACGGCAGAATATCCTCTTCCGTCATTATTTCACCCGGCTCAAGAACCAAAAACTGTTCTTCCCATTTCCCTGAGACCAGGTTCTCCAAAATGATATTACTCCCGGCGACATGTGTGGTTCGAGCATCAATCAACTCTGCATTGTATTGGGCAAACTCGAGAAACTCCGGAGCATAGGAGTCATATACTCCCGTGTCAATGACGCTAACGGTGTGGTAGCCCTCAAACCATCTATCGAAGACCATTTGCCCACTCTTCTCACCATATTTCCGAAATAAATCGTCTCTAATTCCGGGAATCGTCAAGGTATCATCGTTATTATCCTTCAGGTACATGCAACCGGGTTCTTTCAAGTTCCCATGCCATTGATTGTCCGTAGTCATCAGCAAGGTGATGCAGTCATCCAACCGAGGTATGACGATGCGCTTCTCGCTTTTAATGTTTTTCCAGGATCCACCGCAAAATCCCATGGCAACTAAAACAGTGTTCACTTCATCGGGAAGATTCCCAACTTCCTCCATCACCTTCAGCCGCATCTTCTCAGGCTCGGCATGGAGAGCGGTGTCCAAGTCTACCACCGGAAAGTTCGTATTCATTGCTCTCTGCGCAGCATCCACATGGTATCGCAGATTTTTGCATGATAAAATAATCGTATCCATGTAGCCATTATACCCCAAATGGAAAATCGCCGGGAAGAAACATTCCCGACGATTTTATCAATCTAGTTATTTCTGATTTTCAGGCATTGTGAAGTCACATTCATTCAAAGGGATAACCTTTGTCTTGTGTTTTTTCTTGTACCCGAAGTACAGGATAAGGAATACCGGCACAAAGGCGTAGTTGGTCAGGAAGTCAAACCATGTGAAATCCTGGAATACCCAATAGTTGGCTCCGAAGATGATGATTGCAAAGAAAACCATTGCAACAATCGGTCCCCACGGATAGAACTTGGATTTGAACTTCAGGTCTTCCACCTTATGTCCCTGAGCGACCCAGGCCTTTCTGAATCTGTACTGGCATAGGGCAATACCGAACCATACGATGAAGCCGGTGATGCCGGATGCATTGATAAAGATAATGTAGATTTTTCCATCTCCTACCAAAGAAGCGAAGAAGGACAAAGCGCCGACCAGAGCCGTTGCCCAAACCGCAAAGGTAGGCACACCGCGCTTGTTGACCTTGGCAAAGATCTGAGGCGCTTTCCTCTCACATGCCATGGAATAGAGCATTCTGGAAGCGCAGAACAAACCGGAGTTACCGCAGGACAGAACGGAGGTCAAGATGACGGCGTTCATAAAGGATGCGGCAGCAACGAATCCCGCCTCTTTAAATACCAGTGTAAAGGGGGATGTGGCAACTTCTTCGATTCCTGAACTGAGAAGATGAGGATCGGTAAAGGGAATCAATGTTCCAATTACGACGATGGATCCGATATAGAATAGGAGTATTCTCCAGAATACCGAGCGGATAGCCTTGGGGACATTCTTTTCAGGATTTTCCGTCTCGGCAGAAGCCAGTCCAACCAGCTCCGTTCCTTGGAAGGAGAACCCTACAATGAGGAAGATACCCAGCATTGCGCCGAACCCTCCTACAAAGGGAGCCTTGCCTGCATCGCCTGCATCCAAAGTCCAATTCTCCGCTCCTACGGAGTGTGTACCGATGACGCCGAAGATCATCAAAATACCGGTAAGGAGGAAGATGGTGATAACCACAACCTTGATACCGGCGAACCAATATTCACTCTCTGCAAAGGATTTTGCGGAGATTAAGTTCAAGCCTACTAATAATACGAATGATAGCATAGCCCACAAAGATGCCGGTGAATCCGGCAGCCAGAACTTAATAATCAGTGCTGCAGCAACAAACTCGGCTGCTACAGTGATCGCCCAAGCAAACCAGTAGTTCCAACCAAAGGCGAAACCCAATGCAGGATCGATAAATCTGGAAGCATAGGCTTCGAAAGAACCTGAAATCGGCAATTCCGTAGTCATTTCTCCAAGACTCTGCATCATCAAGTATACGAGGAATCCCATAACTCCGAAGCAGAGCAATGCACCCCCCGGTCCAATGGAACTAACTGCGTTTCCGCTGGCAAAGAACAATCCGGTTCCGATAGACCCTCCTACCGCGATCATGGATAGGTGACGGGACTTAATTTCTCGTTTTAGTTTCCCTTCTCCATGTCCGGCAGATAATTTTTCTGAACTCATAGTATAATACCTTCTTTCCACAATTGTTTTACCCATGTGCAAATTGCAAAGACAACCTCCTTTCAAGTAAAAAACTTTGCATTGGCACTTTTTTAACAACGCTCCGATGATAGAGAGTATACTCCTCTTTTATTCATTTGTCATTATGGAAATCAAAAAAAATGACGGGAAAATCCCCGGTTAGGAACCGCTATTTTTCAACTCTCCGGAGACTTTCTCCTCCAGCAGAGATGCTAGGATAAGACCGACCAAAATCATCCCTCCGCCGGCATATCCCATTGCCGTCAAAAACTCTCCCAAAAGGATCATGGAGAAGAGAGCCGTAAACAGAGGCTCCAAGCAAAATACGATGGAAACAAAGACGGCCGTGAGATTTTTCAAGGCAACATTCTGAATCAAATAGGTGATGACGCTGCAGAAAATTGCCTGATACAGCAGCGACATCCAACCGGCATTGGTAATGGCAGGCAAATCAAAGGGGTATTCCGCTATAAAGGCTGCCGCCATGGAGAGAATACCGATAATCAAGGTTTGCATGGCACTCATGGTGACAGGACCCACTTCCTCTATATGCTTTGAGGTGAAGATCATGACCATTGCCAGGGTTACAGAAGATATTAAGGCCAAGAGTTCACCGATACCGAAGGAAAAGTCCGTTCCCCCACCGCAGAGGAAGTACGTACCAATAATCATTAAAACAATAATTGGAAACAGTCGCCTATCGGTTCTGGCTTTCAGGAAGAAATAGGACAGAAAGGGTGTGAAGATGACAGCCACCGCCATGAGAAAACCGGCTATGGTCGCTTGGGTAATCCCCAGAGAGATGGTTGCGAAGATATATGTGACTGCGGAAAGAAAGCCGATGAGAACCAATCCCTTTATGGTGTGGCGATGTATCCCCGCAAACACCTTTTTTCTGAACAATATGAGGAAGAGCACAAAAGCAAGCAAAAACCGCATTCCCAACATGAGGAATGGCGGTATGCTAAATAGCCCAATTTTTATGATGGGATTGCCTGCCCCCCACAAAATACACAGGAGCACACAGAGGCTCCCGTAAACAATCTTATTTCTTCTTGATCCCTTATTTAAATCTTTATCCATCCATGATTCCTTCCGACAAAACTACTGTATCACAATTCCCAACTTCTTGAAATAGGGTAACATTCCTTTTTTCAGAAACTCACTGCTTTCCATCAGAACCTCACGCAGCTCTAAGGTCTCCTTGTGTTCATGCCAGTAATTCAGCACGGAAATTACTGAAGAAGACATAATCTCAAATACCAAATCCCTCTGCAGTTCGTTTTCCGTTGTGTCTATGCGGGAATAGAAGGTGGCAATGATGAGCTCCTTGGCTGTTTTGTAGAACTCTCTGTCCCCGTTGGGACCCAGCAGTACGGCAACATATTCACCGTTCTTATCATAAAACTGAAGAAGATCATCCAAAACCACTTCAAACCTTTCTTCCTTCTTAAACCGCAAAGAGGTCTCCAGATAGGACTCCACCAAGCCTTTTTTGATTTCATCCAAAACATCGTAAACATCGGCAAAGTATTCGTAGAAGGTGCTTCGATATACCCCTGCGCCTGCAACAATTTCTTTTACAGTAATCTTCTCGATGCTCTTCTCGCAGTAAAGATTCCAAAAGGAATCTACCAATGCGCGCCTGGTTCTGGCGGTGCGTTCCGGTTGCTTTTTCATCTTTCCCTCCCATGGAATACTAATGCGACATATTCTCTAACATTGTCTGTTGATGAACCCTACGAGGAACGGTATGCTTTATATAATACTACAACGTGTCGTATTATTCAATTTCAATATGAAACGGAGGTTGTGCAATGTTACATAAAATGACCGGCAATCGACCCTTGATTATGGCTCCCATAATGGCAATTATCATCTCACTGTTTTATGCCTTTTGCTTGTATCCCATGGCCAACAGTACCCCAAAGGATATTCCGGTGGCGTTGGTTTCCATGGATAGAGGCGTCGTTACGCCTAATGGCCCTGTAAATGCCGGAGAAGAGATGGTCGACAAATTCAGTTCATCCTCCAAGGCAAACTCGGCATTAAAGTTGTCCATCTTAGAAGATGAAAAAAAAGCACTGGAAGAGCTTGCGGATGGTAAGTACTGTGCCCTTTTGGTCATCCCTGAGGATTTTACCGAAAAGCAAATGAGCATTGCCACCCCCAACCCATCTGCGCCCCAATTGATGATTCATATCAACCAAGGAAGCTATGGAATGACAGCAACCCTCACAGAACAGGCCCTTTTGAAAATCATGGACAATGGTGGTACACTCATGAAATCCAAGGTCTTAGGAGCCATTCATAGCACCGGTGGAAATATCAGCGATGCACAAGCTGATTTTTATGACAATCCATTGAGGGCGGAGGTTTCCTATGTCCACCCCGCCGGAGGCCAAGGTGTGGGCATGATGGCCGGCAATGCAAATGCACTGGGCGGAATGATTACATGGATGGTGAGCTTGGTCTCCTCCATATTGCTCTACCTGTACTACAAAAAAGAAAAAATACACGACATATCCTTTTCCACAAAGCGCATTACGACGCAGGTTTTGGTAGGTCTTCTCGTCGCCTGTCTTGCAGGTTTATCCATTGCTTTTTCTTTTACGTCTATATTAAATGTGGATATCCCCTTCTGGGCGACCTTTGCCTTTGAAACAACGGCAGTCTTTGCACTCATTATGATTATCCTGGGAGTCCTCAGATGGCTTGGCTTTGGCGGGATTGTCCTCTTTGCAATCACCCTCTTCTTGGGTATTTCCACGGTGACCATCCCCTATGAGCTATTGCCGCAATTCTGGCAAAATTGGGTTTATCCTTGGGTGCCGGTCCGATTGGTTTCCGGCGGCTTACGGGAAATCTTCTACGTTTCCGGAGACTGGTTCAATGAAAGCAGCGCTGTCTTTCTCTGGGTGGCAATTATAGGTATCGCTTTGTCCTATCTGTCTCTTCTCAATAAAAAGAAAATCAATTAAGACAACCCTACCCATCCATAGAAAAAGGGCCGTACCTTCTACCCGGTATCGTGCCCTTTTTCTTGTTTTCATGTTATCACTTATTTCTTGCAATATACTTCCGTAATTACCTGATGCATTGCAGAATAGACTGCAGTGGCACCGCACACAATTCCTTCCCAGCCGGCAATGGTTGCGATGGTTTCGCTGCCGGTAAAGTCACCCAATGCCAGTAAGAAGAATAGGATTGTCAGGGTCCCGAAAATTGCTTTTAATTGATTGTTCAGCTTTAGGGTTGCAACGAACATGAAAAGTGTGAAGATACCCCACATGAGTAGATAAAATCCCATGGACATGGCGTCCGCATCGGCAACTCCAAAAGGGTTCCACCAAATAAATGCCAAGGAGATCCAGAATAGCCCGTATCTGGTAAAGGCCGTAGCTCCAAAGGTGTTGTTCTTCTTAAATTCCATAATGCCTGCAATCACCTGGGCAAGACCGCCGTAGGCAATTCCCATTGCCAAAATCATGGCAGACAATCCGAGAATTCCCGCATTGTGAATGTTCAGTAGAATCGTCGTCATCCCAAATCCCATGAGTCCCAAGGGAGAGGGGTTGGCGCAGCAATCTTTTACAGCAACCGTTTGTGTCGTCAAATTATTTTCTTGCATTTCATCCTCCGTAGTAACTATATATTTTATATTTATGCACAATACTGTATACAGTATATGCGAAAGAAAAAACAAATCAAGAGTAGAATCAATAGTATA
Organism: Anaerovoracaceae bacterium; assembly: GCA_040766105.1. Classification (GTDB taxonomy): domain Bacteria; phylum Bacillota; class Clostridia; order Peptostreptococcales; family Anaerovoracaceae; genus JAXGRD01. The sequence goes on along the minus strand of JAXGRD010000001.1, from coordinate 490,217 downwards.
TATTTTAACAAAAAAATCCCACCTAAGAACAAATTCCTCAGGCGGGATAGGGGGGGAGATTATTTGTTATACTCTATATTTTAGCTCCGCAGGCATGAGCGGGATCTTCATCATAGCATTTATTCGTCGCTATGTATCCATAAAACTCAAAGCCTCCGGCAAGGTGACGGCAATCGAAGCCGTTTTGAGAAAGCATGCGGCAGGCAACATAGCTGCGCAATCCGCTTTGACAATAGACATAGAGTTTCTTACCCTTGTCCAGCCCTCCCATTCTGTCCCGTAGCTCATCTACCGGAATAGATATTGCGCCGGGAATGCCTCCGCGACGCACCTCATAAGGTGTTCGCACATCCAACAGAATAGCATCATCGTCTGTAGCTATTCCCTCCACTTCTTCCCAATGGAATTGTTTCACCAAACCTGCTCTCACATTCTCAATGGTAAAGCCGGTCATGTTCACCGGATCCTTTGCGGAAGAATAAGGTGGCGCATATGCAAAGTCCAACTCTTCTAAGTCGGCTCCCGTCATTCCTGCCCGGATCGCAGTGGCAACCACATCGATTCTTTTGTCTACGCCGCCAAGGCCGATGATTTGAGAACCAAGTATCTTCCCGCTTGTGGGGTCAAAGAGTGTTTTCATCATCATGTTGGTAGGGCCGGGATAATATACCGCGTGATCTGCCGGGAAGATGATCACCCTATCGTAATCAATGCCTTCCTTTTGAGCAATTTTTTCATTGATTCCCGTTGCCGCAACGGTCATATCAAACAGTTTTATCACCGAGGAACCTTGAGATCCTGTAAATCGACTATCTCTTCCCATGATGTTATCGGCAGCGATGCGACCCTGCTTGTTGGCCGGACCGGCAAGGGCAATGAGGGCTTGGTTCCCGGTCACAAAGTGTTTCACTTCTATGGCATCACCCACTGCGTACACGTGAGGAGCAGAGGTTTCCATGCGGTCGTTGACCAAAATCGAGTCCTTGGCACCCAGTGCCAAGCCGGCTTTCTTTGCCAGTTCAGTTTCGGGGACAACGCCGATGGCCAAGATGACCATATCTGCATCCAGGGGGTCTTTATCTTTTAAGTGGACTCGGATTCCCGCAGACAAGTCTTCATACTTGTCTATGGGTGTATTGAGACGCAAATCCAGTCCCTTCTTTCTCAGATAGGAATGAATCTGACAAGCCATATCGTAATCAATGGGTGGCATGACCTGCTGGCTACGCTGCAACAACGTTGTATCGATGCCGGCATGTATGAGGTTTTCCGCCATTTCCAGTCCAATGAAGCCCCCGCCTACGACAACCGCCTTCTTGGGATGGTGTTCCTCTATGTATTCACGAATGCGATAGGTATCTTCCACCGTCCGTAGGGTGAAGATACGGTCGCTGTCTATCCCTGGCATATCCGGGCGAATGGCCTTTGCTCCCGGCGAAAGAATCAACTTATCGTAACTTTCCGTGTATACGCGACCTGTTTTCAGTTCCTTTACTTCTACGGTTTTTTGATCTGTGTCGATGGATACCGCTTCATTGCGAACCCGCACATCTACACGGAAGCGATCGTAAAAACTCTCCGGTGTCTGCAAGCTGAGATAGCTTTTGTTTTCAATGACACCGCCGATGTAGTAGGGTAGACCGCAGTTGGCGTAGGAGACGAAACCACTTCGTTCCAGCATGATAATCTCTGCGGATTCATCCAATCGACGAAGCCTTGCGGCTGCAGTTGCCCCTCCGGCAACACCACCGATGATCAGTATTTTCATCGCCTCTTCCTCCTATTCAAGCGGACCGTTATAGGACGCGATTCCGCCAATGTTCTTTGCATTGTATCCGTTTTTATTGAGAATGGAAACCGCATGAGCACTTCGCGCACCGCTGTGGCAGTAGACAAAAAGTGGCTTATCCTTGCTTATCTTTATGGTATGCACTCTATCTAAGGGCAAATTGATGCTGCCGGGAATATGTCCGCTCTTGTATTCCTGAGGATTGCGCACATCTAAAATCACGGAACCGGGAGTTTCCGCCGCTTCCGCCAATCCGTCCGCCATCTTTGTGCTCTTACCAAATAAATCAAACAGTCCCATTGCGTACCTCCTTATTTCTCATGAACAAAGAATACCCGAACAAAATCTTTTCTACCGTGACTAAATCACAAAAGCTCTATTTTGCTGCAGCTTTTTCTACGTTGTCAATGAATCCTGCATGAAAGAAGCAACTGAACCAGCAGGGAGTATAGACTTCGCGATGGTTGAAAACCAACGCTCTACAGTCTGTTCCGGCCTTTACCTCCGTGGGAAAATCCTTTCCAAAGAGATCTCCCTCTTTTATGGTAATATCCTTCCCTTCTGCATTCTTGGCAAGAATCTCTCCTTCCAGAACCAATGCCACTTTCTTTTCCGGCATATCTCCGGTGAGGATGACCTCACCCGCCCCACAGGAGACCTCCTTTGCACTGATGCAATCTAACAGAGTTACTAGGTTATTTCCCATCACCCCTTCAAAAATATCGTATTTCTCCAATGCTGCAATATCCAATCTCATCGTTCTTCTCCTCTTCACTTAGATGCTAATAATATGTGCGCCGTCCTTCATCAAATTGCTCAGTTTCTCTCCCCAGCGTATTACTTCTACTCCCAGTTCTTCCAAATCCTTTGTAATTCCCAAATTGTTGGCACAACTGACACAAGCGCTGAAATGCACGCCGGCCTCCTGGGCGACCTCCATTTTCACTTTTAATGCCTCACTCTTCACCAGTGCGGGACCGGAAGCACCCCAGATAATCACGGTCACTTCATCCCACCAACTGTTGAGCATTCCGTTTGTCGCATACATCATGACCATGTGCTCCGATGTGATGGGATCCCCGTTGGTCCACAACAAATACATTTTTTCATCTTTCATTTTCCACTCTCCCACTTCATCCTATATCAATAATAAAGATTGGACGGTCCCTTGTATTCTTGGATGGTATTTCCCCCGTCCACCACAAAGGTCTGCCCTGTTATATAGGAAGCCGCCTCAGATGCCAAGAATACATTCATATTGGCAACCTCCCGGGGGCTTCCCCCTCTGCCCAAAGGTGTATTCTCTCCTCCCGCTTTTTCCCCCTCTGTCTGAGATGCCGTGGCAATCCAACCGGGCAACACGTTGTTAATGACGATGCCGGATTTTGCCGCTTCTATGGCGATGGACCGACTCATGCCGACAATTCCCGCCTTGGCAGCCGCATATCCTGCCTCCCCCGGATTGCTAACCAAGGGACCCGTAACAGATGAAACATTGACAATGCGACCATATCCCTTGTCCATCATGTGAGGAAGAACCTCCCTTGTCACGTTGTAACAAATGTTCAAATTGCGATCAATGGAAAAATCCCAGCTCTCATAGCTCATGTGAGCGAAATCTGCAAACTCTTCTTCTTCCCCCACCTGCGTCATCCCTGCATTGTTAATCAGAACATCGATCTTCCCAAATTCCTGAATCACATCGGACACCAGATCTTTCACCTGCTTTCGGTCCATTAAATCCACAATAACGCCCCTTGCCTCTATCCCTTCCTTCTCCAGCTCTTGGGCACGTTGATAGATACGTTCGGTGGTTGCTACGAGGATAACTCTTCCCCCTAAGTCACCTAATATTTTCCCCGTATGAAAACCGATGCCTTCCGGACTTCCGGCGCCTGTGACCAAACACACCTTGTCTGTAAAATCAATAAACTTGTTCACAGTTCTCCCCTCTTCTCCTTTTTGAAATAACATGATAAAATATGGTCATGAAAAAAGACATTCCCTACTTTACAATCGAAAATTCCTTTGGCGGAGACCAGCGTTGGTTCCGGAATCCCTTGATGCGCATCGGCGGTTGTGCTGCTGCTACGGCATGCGACAGCCTGATTGTGTTTTCCATGGCTCCGGGAAGAGATGTCTCCACCAAGAAGTCCTACTGCCGCTTTGCCAGCAAGATGCGGCCCTATTTGTATCCCAGAAAAACCGGAGTGAACACCCTGCAACTCTTCATTGACGGCTTCCAGGAATACCTGGAAGACAACAAATGTCACGGTCTCTCCATGGAGGGGTTTTCCGGGGAAGAACCCTTCTCCGAAGCAAGGGATCTGATAAAATATCAAATCGACCGCGAAATTCCCGTCCCCTATCTCCTCCTGAAACACAAGGATCCCGCCTTGGACTTCTTTGTTTGGCACTGGTTTCTAGTGGTGGGTTACGAGGAAACCGACGATGACTTCTACGTCAACATCGCAACTTACGGAAAATCTCATCGTGTCAGCCTAAGCAAGCTTTGGGATACGGGCTACGACGAAAAAGGCGGTATGATTATCTATTCTTTGGAAGAACAGCCTCCTACCGAATAAAGTTTGTTCTGCAGGTTCCCCCTCTGTTGGGTGCGGGAACGCCTGCCTTCTTTCCTGCTTCTATGGATTTCAACATCCAAATCATGTTGGATGCCAGTGTTTTCATGGTTTCGATTCCCTCTTCATCCTTGTCCATATCATCGGGCTTAAGGCCAAATCCGATATTCCAATATTGAGAAGTTACCAAGGGCATTTGGCTGATGGTAAAGAACTTATTCAGTTGGTCAAAGGTACTGGTTCCCCCTGCTCTTCTGCAGACAACAACCGAAGCAGCCGGCTTTCCTACGAATTTATCACTTGCGGCGTAAAAAACTCTCCCCAGTACCGATGTAATTGCGCCGCTGGCTGCCGCATAGTGAACCGGGCTGCCAACTATCATTGCATCGGCATCTTCCATGGCTTCAATGACATCGTTGACAAGGCCGTCACCGTAGATGCAGCGTCCCGAACCCGACTTATAGCAACTGTTGCAGCCGGTACATCCAATTACCGGTTTTCCACCCACGGTCATGATTACCGTCTCAATTCCGGCAGCTTCCAATTCTTTAGAAATAAGCGAAAGGGCCTTCCCCGTTGTCCCGTTCTTCCTTGCGCTTCCGTTAATCATTACTACTTTCATATCATTACCTCACTTTTCTATTTCTTTCGCTCCATTATACTACTAAGATTCCTTCGTTTCCATAAAAACGCAGTTCTTCATGACTATATCCCGCCAAAATGTTAAAATGCATTCATGGAGAAAATCACCAAGAGATATCATTTCATAGATACCCTCAGAGGTATCACCCTGGTCAGCATGATCCTTTACCATCTCATATGGTCCATGGTCTATCTTTGGAGTGTGGACTTGCCATGGTATCAATCGGCGGGTGCCTACTTCTGGCAGCAGACCATTTGCTGGAGCTTTATTTTTATCTCCGGTTTTTCATGGTGCCTTGGTTCTAAACCCTTCCGCAGAGGCCTCTTAGTCTTTCTGGCCGGCATTGCCATTACCGTAGTCACAACCCTATTCATGCCCGAGGAAAGAATTCTCTTCGGCATCCTTACCTTGCTGGGCTCCTCCATGTTGCTTACCTGCCTGCTGCGTCAATTTCTGGAGAAGATACCGCCTCTTGTGGGGTTGATATTCTCTTCCTTGCTTTTTCTCGTCACGCGAAATATCAATAACAGAGAGTTGGGCTTTGAAGGTCTTTCCCTGTGGGAACTGCCCGATATACTATATCAAAATAACGTGACGGCATTTCTTGGTTTTCCTCATGGCAACTTTTATTCCGCTGACTACTTCTCTCTCTTCCCATGGTTCTTCCTCTTTCTGGCAGGGTACTTTACCTTCGCTGCTATGACGTGTTCGAGAGAAGAAAAGCGGCTGCCCACCTTCTTTCAAAAAGGGATACCGCCGCTTGCATTTTTGGGAAGACATTCTCTTCTCGTTTACTTACTTCACCAACCGGTGATTCTGCTGATTCTCTATCTCCTGTGGGGATAGAATTATCTGCTGCTCACAATCGCTTCGTAGTGTTCCGGATCCGTGTCACCTTCCGTGCTGAACAACAGGACAACGGAATCCTCCTTTAGCCCCATTTCTTCCTTCTGATGGAAAAGCGCCGGGTCAGTCATTAGTGACATAAGGAGGCCGGTTCCTACACCGCCACACTCTCCGGAAACAATTTTTTTATCCTCACCTAGGGGATGAGCCAACTGTCTCATGCCGTCAAAGGTAATCTCATCGGCACACTTCACATAGAACTCCGCAAATTCATCCAGCAGGGAAAGAATGTCCGGATTGGGTTCGCCGCAGTTCAGCCCCGCCATCTTAGTGTCGGAGTGACCGCCGATGGCTACAAATTTACCTTGCTTGATGCTTTCGAACAGGCAGGCCGTCTCTTCCGCCTCTACAATGATGAAGGTAGGCAGGGAATCCTTGTAGCGATAGGCAAGATAGGCCAGGTTCCCGGCAGCCATGGATCCAACGCCCGCTTGCAGGAAGACATGGGTGGGTCGTTTTCCCTCTTTTTCCAACTGGTCAGCGGCTTCCGCCGCCATGGTGGAATAGCCCAGTACAATCTTTTCCGGCACGTCTCGATATCCTTCAAAGGCCGTATCCTGTACCAAGGTCGCCTTATTGTCCTCTGCGTACTTGGTTGCCATCCGCACGGAATCCGCGTAGTTGGAATCCGTCACAAAGACCTTGGTATCGCCGATTTCTTCAATGGCCTTGGATCTGGCGGGTGCCGTTCCCTTGGGCATGAAGATGACTGCATTTCGCTCACTTTGATTGGCGGCCCAAGCCACCGCCTTGCCGTGATTTCCGTCCGTTGCGGTCACCACCGTTTCGATGGATGGATCTTCCTGCAACACATGGTGAACGGCAAAGGAGGCTCCAAGCCCCTTAAAGGCGTTGAGCCCAAATCGCTTGGACTCGTCCTTTACATAGATTCCACCCAACCCCAACTTCTCTGCCAGGGTAGAAAGAGATACCATGGGTGAAGGTGCATAGGCGGAAAGCCCCCGGTGAAATCTTCTCACTTGATCGAAGTTTTCCTTAGTGTAAGGGGGTTTTAGCTCCCCGGGATGTATTTTGTGACGATAGACAGTGACCTTAGTCATTTTCGTTCCTCCTATGATATTCTCTTCTCAACAGGGAATATATGATTTGATCCAGGTAGCCTCGCTCCGACAAATAATTGTCTCGGAGGACGCCGTCCCTGTGCATTCCCAGGCTTTCATACAGATTAATTCCAATAGTATTGTCGGGATAAACGTCAAGCCAAAATCTGTTTGTATGGGTTTCTTCAAAGGCATATTTGATGATGGCCTCCATGGCTTCCCGTCCGTACCCTTGCCCTTTCTTCTTTATGACAATTCGTCGAAGCTCAAATATGTTGGACTTATAATCCATGTGAATGAGGGCGTATCCAATGATTTCCTCACCGGGCTTTTCCTTGATTACTAGCAGCATATGATTGGGGTCTTTGATCTCCTTTATATGCTCTTCCCGGGTCCCCTGCCAGACAAAGTTTCTGTTGTCCGGGTGATTCTCCATTTCGATAATGCTACCAATATGCTCGGGACCGGCGTCTTCCATCCATATTCTACTGGTCTTTATCATTTCTTCTCCCTTTCTTCCCCATTATTATACCCTTGGCCGGAGGGGAAGTAAAATACTATCACAGGGGTGTTTCAATGGATTCTGCTTCTGGGAAAGAGTATACTGTAGGGAGTACAACAAGGGAGGATTATATGAGTCAAGTGAAGGTGATAGAAATAAATACTGATGTTCAGTCTTCCAACGATAGGGAGGCGGAACAGTTTCGGGACAATTTGAAGAAGAAGAAAGTTTTCTTGCTGAATCTCATGTCGTCTCCCGGGTCGGGTAAGACAAAGACGCTGATTCGGACCATAGAACAACTGAAAGATCACTTGACCATCGGCGTCATTGAGGCGGACATCGAGTCCTCGGTAGATGCGGAAGCCATTGCTGCCCTGGGGGTGAAGACTGTTCAACTCCACACCGGTGGGGTTTGCCACTTAGACGCAGCCATGACGAAGCAAGGCATGACCGCCCTGGAGTTTGAGAACTTCGATTTGGTTGTCTTGGAAAACGTAGGAAATTTAGTTTGCCCTGCGGAGTATGATACCGGCTCTTCCAAAAGTGTAATGATTCTCAGTGTTCCTGAGGGAGACGATAAACCGTTGAAATACCCCCTTATGTTTAGTGTGGTGGATGTCTTGCTGATTAATAAAATTGACACCATGGACAGCTTTGATTTTGATATGGATGCTGTAAGGGAGAGGGTGAAGAAGCTGAACCCGGCCGTAGAGATTTTTCCCATCTCTGCCAAGACGGGAGAAGGTATGGATGCCTGGATTGACTGGCTGAAGAATAATCTTGCGGCTTGGAATAAGTAATAATTGCAATAAAAAAATGCCCTAGGGCATGTTCTCCAAAAATGTAATAATACCAATCGATTCCCTCATCACCTTTTTACCTAAGTTTCCGTCTTTTCGTTTGGCTGTCCGAGATCCTTTGCCATCGATCACCACATCCGACCTGGCTTTTCAAAACTTTCATTCCGATCTCAACGTCTTCCAAACCCTCCCAAAAGCTTTCACTTCGCTACATTCCTCCGACTTCAGTCCTCGACCTACTCCAGAGGCTGCCTCTTGTTCCTCGATTGGTATTATCTTTGTTGTTCTGTTGTCTTAAGCACTTCTGGTGGCTCCACCTTCCTTCTTGCCCGCATTACTCTTCGCGGTTTATTTTAGAAAGCCTCACGTGGGTTCCTTGTAACCCCGTCTTCTTTCTGTATAAACACCATATCATAGTCCCATATGGTTTGCAAGAATTTTCTGAAAGTTTTTTTATGTATTTTTGGCTTTCTTTTTTTTATGGTATAATGACACATAATCGGAAAGGAAATGCCATGAAACTCAACTCATTTATCGGAAAAAAACTGCTTTTTTTTGACGGTGCCATGGGCACAATTCTTCAGGATAAGGGCATCCCCCCTGGACACCATCCTGAGCTTTGGAACGTGGAAAAACCGGAGATCATCAAGGGAATTCATAAAGAATACCTTGATGCAGGCTGTAACATTCTCATCGCCAATACCTTTGGCGCCAACAAACTGAAGTTTGGTCAGACCCCCACGGAGCTCATTGCTGCAGGTATCTCCTTGGCAAGGGAAGCCATCGAAGAAAGCGGAAGAGAAGATGCCTTCGTGGTCTTTGATATGAGTGCCACCGGAAAGCTGTTGGAGCCGCTGGGCGACCTTCCCTTTGAGGAGGCCTACCAAGTGTTTCAGGAGATGGTTGTGGCAGGTAGGAATGCCGATGCCATTCTCATTGAGACCATCACCGAAATCTATGAACTGAAAGCAGCTGTATTGGCTGCCAAAGAGAATTCTGATTTGCCCATTCTGGTCAGCGTTATGCTGGATGAGGAAGGCAAGTTGCTTTCCGGCAGCGATGTTTCCTCTGTAGTGGCCCTCTTAGAAGGGCTTGGCGTGGATGCCATTGGACTGAACTGCGGTTTCGGTCCCCGTCAAATGCTTCCCTATCTAGAGGAAATGGTGAAGATCTCTTCCACCCCCGTATTTGTCAATCCCAATGCGGGCATTCCCATCTCCAAAAACGGGAAAACGGTATTTACTTTAGATCCCGATGCCTTTGTGGCGGAAATGAAAGACATCGCCACTTCCGGCGTCTGGATGATGGGCGGTTGCTGCGGCACCTCCCCTCTTCATATGAAGAAGCTCATCAACAATTACAAAAGCGTCCGCCCCAATCCTGTAACAGACAAAAAACTGACTTTGGTTTCTTCCTATACGCACACGGTGGAAATCGGAAACGAGTCACTCCTTGCAGGAGAACAGATTAACCCCACGGGAAATAAGGCGATCGCCACGGCAGTCAAGGCTGAGGACATGCCGGTACTGATGGGCTGCGCCCTATCCCAAAAGCAGGCAGGTGCTCACATCCTCGATATCAATATCGGTGTACCCGGTATTGATGAGGAGCGACTTCTTCCCCAAGCCGTCAGTAAAATCCAAGAAGTTGTAGATACCCCGCTGATGATCGACTCTTCAAATCCAGTCGCCATGGAAGCCGCTCTACGAATATATAACGGCAAGGCTCTTATCAACTCGGTCAACGGAAAAGAGAGCAGCCTGAACGCCATACTGCCGTTAGTTGCCAAATACGGCGGTGTTCTGGTGGGCCTAACCATGGACGACCAGGGCATTCCCAAAACCGCACAAGGTCGTTTGGAAATTGCCAAGAAAATTATTGACCGTGCAGCCGAATACGGCATACAGAAGAAGGATATCATCATCGATGCTCTAACCATGACTGTCAGTGCCGATCCCAACGCTGCCACACTGACCCTTGATTCCTTGAAGCTGATTAAGGAAACTCTGGGCGTCCATACGGTGCTGGGTGTTTCCAACGTTTCCTTCGGCCTCCCTTCCCGGGCGGATATCACAAAGACATTCTACGCTTTGGCCTTGGATCATGGCTTGGATTTGGCCATCATGGATCCCCAGTCTCATGAAATGATGTCAATCTACTACGCCTTCCACGCTTTGCGAGGCAAGGATGAAGGCTGTTTGAAATATATCTCCTTCTCAAAGGATCTCCCCGCGGAAGCTGCAACAAAAAAAGACCCACAAAGGAGACAGTCCCTGGATACCTTAATTATTCAGGGGATGAAAGATCTCACCGGTCCGGCAACAGAAGACCTGCTCCATACTCTTCCCCCTCTGGATGTTATCGACCAACACATCATCCCTGCCCTGACTCAGGTGGGAGAAGAGTTTGAAAAGGGAGACTCTTTTCTCCCCCAATTGTTAATGAGCGCAGAAGCCGCAGGCAACGCCTTTGATGTCATTAAGTCGCGCTTCCAATCTAAGGATGAAACGGAAAAAGGAAAGATTATCCTTGCCACTGTAAAAGGAGACATCCACGATATTGGAAAAAACATCGTAAAGGTTTTATTGGAGAGCTATGGCTACTCTGTCCTTGATTTGGGAAGAGATGTCCCTCCCGAGAAGATTGTGGAGACAGCGAAGGCCGAAAAAATCTCCCTGGTGGGCTTGTCCGCCCTGATGACCACAACCGTCCCCTCCATGAAGGAAACCATTGCACAATTAAAGGCAGCCCACCCAACTTGCAAAGTCGTAGTGGGCGGCGCTGTACTGACGGAAGAGTACGCCATGTCCATTGATGCCGATTGCTATGCAAAAGACGCTATGGCAACGGTACACTATGCCGACGAGATTTTTGGCTAGTACTTTTTCTCTCCGTCCAATATCTTCACGTCATCCATGTTGGGCTCAATCAAGGGCTTTACAACATCTTCTTCCCATTTCTCCGGCTCTATGTTCTTTACGGAAATGGTCATAGCTTCCGGCGGACACCCCAACACGTCCATAAAAGTTTTATTTACCGCCTCAGCTAAGCGAATCTGTGTTTCCTCATCTCTGGGGTAGAGTTTAATATCAACAAATGGCATATTCTTTTCTCCTTTCACTATTTCAACTTACATAATAACGAGAGTGCTTTCTTGCACGCCTCGATGGCATCTCCACTATAGGCAGTGGCGCCGATACGCCTCGCCCAACGCAAGGTACAAGGGGCCCCTCCTACCATGGTCATATACTTTTCCCGCAAGCCCGCATCTTCCAATGCCTGCTCCAACTTCCTCTGCTCCTTTAATGTGGAAGTCAACAATGCGCTGGTGGCGATGATATCCACTTGGTGCTTCTCCGCCTGTCTGAGGATCTCCTCCACGGAGACCTCCCTGCCAATATCAATCACTTGGATGCCATAGCCTCTCATGGTAGAAGCCACGATGCTCTTTCCAATGTCATGAATGTCACCGGCAACAGTAGCAATGAGGACCTTCCCTCGAGGTTCCCCTTCATAAGTCATAGTTGCTGCCACTGCATCGATGGCTTTTCGCATGACCTCTGTAGAGAAAATCAGTTCCGGAAGGCTGATAATACCCAAATCAAAGAGATTCCCCACCTCTAGATTTCCTTCCGTGAATCCTTCTTGGAGAAGATCCATGGCGCCGATACCCTCTCGAAGAGCCTCTTCAATTACCTTTTGTATTCTGCTTTCATCGGCTTGAATGATAACATCCTTCGCCTCTTGTAAAATCGTCTCTCTGCTCATGCATCCCTCGTTTACATTATCGCCCCTATTTTATCATAGTTTTATGGAAAAAGAAAAGCGGTAACGAACCTTCGCTACCGCCTTACTATTAATTAATTCAGATTACGCCATCAGTGCTTTTTCCGCTGCAATCTTTTCAGCTTCTCTTCTTGCCAATACCGCTTGATACTCTTCTTCTGTCATCTTCTCCATGCTGATTCCCGTAAATCCGTAGAATACGGAAACGATGGGGTTGCACAGGTTGAGGAAGCAAAATGGCATGTAGGCCAATGTTGCCACACCTAAGGTGGCGGTCATATAAGCACCGCAGGTGGTCCAAGGAATTAGACTGGAAGTCATGGTGCCGGCATCTTCCAAAACTCTGGATAGATTCTTGTTTTTCAGCCTTCTGTCTTCGTATATCTCCTTATACATTCTTCCCGGTACCACAATGGAAACATATTGATCCGCACAGAGCAGGTTAGAGGAAATACAGGTTATGACTGTTAAAAGCACCAGTGATCCCGTTCCTTTCACGAAGCGCATCAAGGACATGACGATGGTGTGAATCATGTTGGAAGCGTCCAGGACGCCAGCCAAAACCATGGCACAGAATACAATGGTGATGGGGTACATCATTGCCACCAGACCGCCTCTGGAAAGTAGGTTATCCACAAATTCCACACCGGTTTCCGATACGTAACCGTCATACATCACATAGGTCATGGTCTCCATAAAGTTGGTTCCCTGGAAGAAGACAGCACATAGAGCACCTAACACACCTCCGGCGAAGAGACCGGGAAGGGCAGGAATCTTGAAGATGACCATCAAAATAATAAATGCCGGTGGTATCAACAAAATCGGTGAAATATAGAAGTTTTCCTGAATGACAGTCATTAGTTCCGTCATCTGATCCGTATTTGTTGATCCGCTGTATCTCATACCGATAATGGCGAATAGAATCAGGGAAATAATTAGCGAGGGTGTTACCGTCCATACCATGTGTCTGATGTGATCAAACAAGTTGGAACCCGCCATGGCCGGTGCTAGGTTGGTGGAGTCGGAAAGGGGGGACATCTTGTCTCCGAAGTAGGCTCCGGAAATGATGGCACCCGCAGTGATGGGAAGAGGAATCCCCAAACCGGAACTAACTCCGATAAGGGCAATCCCTACGGTCCCAGCCGTGGTCCAAGAAGACCCTGTTGCCAAGGATACAATACAACAGATGATGCAAGTTGCCACCAGGAAAATCCCCGGCTTCAACAACATCAATCCGTAATAAATCATGGTGGGCACAACCCCTCCTTCGATCCACGTCCCTATCAAACATCCCACTGCAAGCAATATGAGGCAAGCCTGCATGGCTCCGTCAATACTGTTGAGTATTCCTTTCTCAAGGTAGCTCCACTTCCATCCGTTAAGGATGGCAACAATGGCGGCAAAAGCACCACCGCAAATCAATGGAATTTGGATATATCCGTCATATCCGATTACTGTATATAACAAAGCTGCTACAACAAAGGCAATAACGAGTAAAATTTGCCACATGGGTATTTTTCTGCCCATAATAATCTCCTCTCTCAAAAGACAAACGCCTTGTCTGCCTATTTGATTCCTGCTCTTACCTTAAATCTTTCTACGGAATTAATCTTGATGTCCAACGCTTCTGCTATGCGGAACTTGGCTTCCATGCCGATGTTTCCTGTTGCGTCGGGTTCCATGTTGCCCAGGCCGAATCCTCTCTCTTCCCGGATCTCAGACATGGTTACCACATCGCTCAGTTCTTCCAGGGTTACCCCCAGTTTCTCGGCTACATAGTTCTTGGCTTCTTTGATCTTCATCTTCTTTGCAAGCTGCAAACGGAAGACCATGTCGCCGGCGGTTCTCACGCCACCCATGCTGGCTGCCAAAGCGTGTGCTGCTTCCGCACCCAAGGGATCTCCAACGCCTATCTACAATCCGTCGGCTTTGCCGATTTCGATGAGGCACTTGTCCGCTCTGGTTACAATGTCAGCGGGAAGATTCTCGCACATGGGGATTCCTCCAACACCCATTCCTGCGTCAACATGGACTGGAATGTTAGCTACTGCCGTTGTGGCCTTTACAAAGGTACAGACTCTTGCGATGTTCCAAGGGAAGGAAGCATTGCAGTTGGTGTTGACAACCGCTCCAAAGATGGATACCCCTGCCTTTTCTGCCAAGGCTACTTGCTTATGGGGATATAGTCCGGCAAGGCGCACACCATCGTACTTCAATCTACCGTGCATACCTAGGATAAACTCTCCTGCCATACCCATGATAACGGGCATTTCCGGGAATTCTTCCACGATCTTTTCCGTTGCCAGCAAAGCCGCCAAGAAGTCCGCGTCCCCGGCCGCACCGCAGGTGTCCAGTTCAAAGCCGTCGGCTCCTGCATCGTACATCTGCTTGGCTACGAAGGTCATATCGTCTACAGAATATCCAACCGCCTCTTCCTGCGCAGCAAGGGCTTCATCAATCTTTCCTTCGGGAAGAAGGATTGCCCAATTTTCTACCGGACCGTCGGGTTTCGTATAGAATCCCAAGTTGGGCATGGCGCCGTAATACAGGGGCATGGTGGTCTTGGTCAGGGCATGTTTCAGAACTGCTGCTTCTCGTTTTGCCACACCCTTTACTGTTTTGTAATTGTAGTCGCTGTATCCAATGTCTACAGAGTCCCCGCCTAATACTCTCTCATGTATCATGGCGTTGACGCTTCTTTCAATGGGGATACCGCACTTAGTGCTGATCTTGTCGGAGCCGGAGTCGTTAGAGGTTACAACGGCATCCTCAGGGTGAACACCCACGATGCCACCGGGCATGGTGACAATATCAAATATTTTGTCCATTTCTTCTTGGGTCAGGGGATCGATCTTGCCTCTCATCACCGCGTCTTCTACGCCGGCTTTGATGTCCGCCCGAATTTCTTCCGGCGTCATATATGCAATCGACCCGTCACCCATTCTTGTGTAAAACTTATGCTCGCTCATGACGTTTCCTTTCTGCCATTTCCATAGCTTCCGCTTCTCCCTCTTCTACGATGTCGTGAATCTTCTTCGCAACATCGGGGGGAAGAGGTGTAGGTTTGTAGTTTTCCAGGATCTCAATGGCTTTTTCTCTGGCAACCTCTGCCATGTCCTTGGATCCTGCCTTTACCCAGTTGTCTCTCATCTTGCGATTGATCAAATCCGTGGTGGAAAGCTCACTTCGCATAAAGTCTCTCGTGTGCTTTTCTTTGAGATATGTTCCGTTAGGTCCTACCTTCTTGATGACATCCAGTGCGATGGTTTCTTTGTTGACGGGAATACCCTGAATCACACGTCGTACCATTTTAACCATTTCCTGATCTGTCAAAAGGCTTTCATAGCTCATTGTCATGCCCATTTCCAACATTCCCATTCCGTAGATGACGTTGCTTCCCGTCACTGCTGGCAAGAGAGATGTCAGCGTCTTCTCATGTCCAAGCTGCATATCCAAGCATTTACTGTCCCCCTATGTCCCTCCAACATTGGTGGGGATTCCATAGTAGTGACCAATCTGGCCTACCGCCGCACCGCACATGGCATGTTCCGGCGCACCCACCGGTGAGGTGGCACTTAACATATCCATGATGGTGGTGGATGTTCCGTAGAGAATGGGATTTCCCCTGTTGATCAACTGAGCCAGTACGATGCCTCCCAGTATCTCCGCATTGGTGGTAACCAAGGTTCCCGCCAAAGTGGTTGGTGTGGTTCCTCCGCACAGTCCCATGGACAAGATGTCGATGGGAAGCCCGTGGCGTGCCGAGAGGGCGATGATGGATGTTTCGTTCTCGTTGATTTCCAAGGGGCTGTTGGGACAGGCACCCATGGTGATAATCGGCCTCTCCCGAAGCTTGTCATAGCCACCTTGTATGGCTGCCGCCATGTCGATAAACCGTTGGGTGTTCTTGACACCTTCCAAGTCGTGGGCAAAGTTCTTGGTCAAATTGTTGAAGACCACCTCTGCCTCGTGAAGACTCCTCACCTTCTGATTTACATCTCCCGCCGTTACGGCAATGGAGAAAACATCGGCTGCCTCCATGGAGTCAACAAACCTCGCTACATTACCCAGGTCCTCCTTGGTGGATTCTCTTCTCTCCCCTGTATAGGGGTCGATGATGAAGACGCCGGTACCGAAGTTCTTGTAAGCCACTCGTTTCTTCCCGATGAGGGTGTCCTTCTCCGGATCTCTCCCACAAAGGGTGAACTCTTCTGGGCAGGATTCGATGGCGTCGGTAACGAGATTTCTCGGGAACTTTACCCGATCCGTCTCCTTGTCCACATCACAGCCCGCAGCACTGTAGATCTCCAGTGCCTCTTCTCCGTGAATTTGGAGCCCGAAGTCCTCCATCAAATCCAGAGTAGCCTCATGAATTGCATCCAGGTCTTCATTTCTTAGGATATGATATCCGTAAATATCATCTTCATGTTTAAATTTTCCCATATGCCATAATGACCTCCCTAAAAATAATTGAAATACACCATTGCATACATCTTATCCCAAAGCCTTTGAGAGTTATATAAAGGGGTATGGAGGATTTTGTAATTTTTCTCTTCCTTTTTTATCCATATTGAATTATTTCTCCTGTCATGCTATGATAATCCAATCACAATCATAACTATTAGGAAAAATTCAAGGTGCATCATGCAAAATTTACCAAAATTAGAAGCCGCCATTGAGGCATTCACACAGGTGACAAAGATTCCCGTCACCTTTTTCGATAGCAACCACAAAATGCAGTGGGAGTCCCGGGAAGAAGATAAGCTGTGCCGATTCTTCGATATGTATGAAGAAGAGGACACGCCGTGCAACCGGTCACTTTCCTCGGCTATGGAAATCTCCTCCAACCTGGGGGAGCCCTACACCTTTGTCTGCGCCTCCGGTTTGATCAACATTGTCCTCCCCGTATTTGTAAACAAGGAACTGCACGGATTTTGCCTGGCAGGCCCCATCGTCATGGGCGACCTGCAGGAGAGTCTGGTTTCCAATATCATCGCCCTCTCCGGCTGCAGCGACCAACTCCTGAACCGAGTAATCGTCTTCCTGAGAACCCTTCGGTCCTTTACACCCAAGGAGGTTTCCTATATCTCCACCCTCTTCAACAGCACCATCCTCTCTTCCGTTACGGAAAACAGGGACTACAAGGCAATCAACGACATCTACAGAGAGCAGCTGCGCATTGGAGAAGATATACAACGGATGAAGAAGGAAAACCACTCTTTGATCGATTTTTCTCATGAATTGGAAGACAACTTCTACAATGCCGTGAAGACAGGGAGCCTGGATGAAGTCCTCCCACCCTTTGAGTTGCTCTTTGAAGAAATCGTCCTTCTGGAAGCAGGGAATCTTCCCGCTATCAAGACCAAGCTCCTGAGCATCTTCACCATCTTGGCAAGAACCCATCCGGAAACGGACAACGACACACCCGACGGTGACATCTACTTCGCCGCCATGAACAACATCAACGAAGCGACAAATGTGGGAGAACTGCTCAACCTTTCCACCAAGCTATTGGATAAGCTGATGCAAAGCAGCCTTCCCGTCCTATATGAAGGAAGCTCTCCATTGGTTCATTCCGCCTTGGAATACATTCACAAGAAGTATGCCGACAAAATACGTCTCAACGATATCGCCCAGGAGTTGCACATCAACCCCTCCTATTTGTCCAGCCTCTTCAAGCAGGAAATGCGAATCACCTTGACGGACTATGTCAGCCACCTGCGCATCATGAAGAGCAAGGTCCTTTTGGTGTCCGGTAATCTCAGCCTGGCGGAGATCTCTTCCATCGTCGGCTTTGAGGACCAAAGCTACTACTCCAAAACCTTCAAGAGGATTGAAGGGGTTACGCCCATGCAGTTCCGCCGCGCCTCTAAGCAATGAAGAAAAATATCGCCACGCCCCGTTCTGTGGTATAATGACTTCGGAGGATCACTTTCATGGATATCTTTGGTTCTATCACCCAGGTGGGAAAGCCTCTAATGGAGGGACTTTCCGGTCTATTCCAATCCTACCCCCTCATCGCTACTTACTACACCACAGTGATGCGGTGGGTTTTTGTCGTTCTCACCATCTTTATCTTGCTGAAAGCCATTAAATCCCTGTTAGCTGCAAAGAGTCCTTCGGAAATCTGGGCATATCTTCGGTTGCCCGATGGTTCCATTGCTGCCTTGACCCATTGGGAAAACGTCTTGGGAAGAGCTTCCAGTGCCGATGTCCATGTGGATGTCATGACCGTGTCGCGAAACCACGGGACCTTGGTGCGAAACGAAAGAGGCCAGTGGACATACAACGATTTGAATTCTAAAGGAGGATCCATGATTGACGGTTCTTCCGTATATAAGCCGACTCCTGTGGAATACGGCGATACCATCACCATGGGCGGTGTGGACTGTGTTCTTCTCCCACCCAGTTTGGAGGAGAAAAAGCGAAACTTGGAAGTGCGAAAGAGAAAGACGAAACCCTTCTCTCCTTGGCCTTCCCTCGTCGCCATCACCATATTTCAGATATTGACATGCATCCAATTTATTGCTGCCAAGGGGGCAGAGCTCCCCTTCTCCGTCCTGCTGGCATTCGGAACCTTTACCGTTGCTATGTGGGTATACAGCAGCTTGATTCGAGGTATGGGAAAAACTTCCTTTGAGATGGAAACCATCGCCTTCTTCCTCTGTACCCTGAACCTTTCCGTGGTCGCCACTTCCGCACCGGACTCCATCTTTAAGCAATTGATTGCCATTCTTATGGGGCTGGGACTTTTCTTTGTTTTGTGTTGGTACTTGCGAGATCTGGATCGGGCCTTGAAAATCAGACGACTGTTGGTCATTGTCAGCGTGGTCCTCTTCCTCATCAACCTGATCTTTGGGAGAAGCGACTTCGGGGCAGTCAACTGGGTAAGTATTGCCGGATATAACCTACAGCCTTCCGAGCTGGTCAAGGTTGCCTTCATCTTCATCGGCTCCGCCACCTTGGATGAGCTCTATGAGAAGAAGAATCTGACCCTCTTCATGGGCTTCTCCGTCTTCTGTTTGGGCTGCCTAGCCCTCATGAACGACTTTGGAACGGCAGGCATTTTCTTTGTAACCTTCTTGGTCATCTCCTTTCTGCGAAGCGGAGAGTTTTCCAAGTTGATCCTCATTGTTGGGGTTTGTGCCGTGGGCGGCTTGCTGGCCATACGCTTTGTTCCCCACGTTATGGGGCGTTTTGCCACATGGACCAATGCTTGGGATTATCCCGATGCAGGCGGCTTTCAACAGGTTCGATCCATGTCCGGTGGTGCCAGCGGGGGGCTTCTGGGTGTGGGCGCAGGCAATGGCTGGACTCATGAGCTCTTTGCGGCAGATACGGATCTGGTATTCGGCATCCTTTCCGAGGAGTGGGGATACATTATCGCTGTTTTGGCAGTCCTGTCCTTGGTCACCTTGGGCATCTTCGCCGTACGATCCATCACCGGCGGAAGATCTGCCTTTTACACCATAGCGGCCTGTTCCGCCACTTCATTGATTATCTTCCAGTGCAGCCTCAATGTTCTCGGCTCATTGGATATCTTCCCCTTTACCGGGGTCACCCTCCCCTTTATCTCCAACGGCGGTACCAGCATGCTGGCATCTTGGGGGCTGCTTTCCTTCCTGAAGGCGGCCGACACTAGGCAGAATGCATCCTTTGCCGTAAAGCAGGCGAAGGTGGGGGAAGATGAGTATGATGGATTGTATTTTGACAACGGGGAGGGACGTTCATGAGAAAACTGGAAAAACGAGCCATTATCTGTCTTGCATTGGCCGCAGTTCTGATTCTGGGGCTGGGTTTCTATACCTTTAAATTGGCCAAAGACGGCGGTAAGTGGGTCAGCTATCCTGCCAACAAGCATATCTACACCAATGGCTATCTGTCCACCGGTGCCATTTATGACAAAAACGGCGTCCTGCTCCTGCAAAACACACGAAGCGGCGTTCCCCAATACAACGAGGACTGGGGCATCCGAAGGGCAACCCTTCACGCCATCGGTGATAACGTTGGAAACATCTCCACAGGAGCCAACAGAGCCTTTGCCAGCAAGCTGGTAGGCTATAACTTCCTGTCGGGAATATACTCTACAAACGATACGGGAAGAAAGCTCTATCTCACCTTGGACGCCGAAGTTTGCAAGGTTGCCAACCAAGCCCTCGACGGCAGAAAGGGAACCGTAGGCGTCTACAACTACAAGACCGGGGAAATTATCTGCATGGTCAGTTCCCCCAACTACGATCCCACCGATCCTCCCACCGTAAGTGCCGATGATACTTCCGGCATCTACATGAACAAGTTGCTTTCCGCAAGGGTGGTCCCCGGCTCCATTTTTAAGGTTATTACCGCAACAGCGGCGATTGAAAAGCTGGACGACATTGATTCCTTTTCCTATTACTGCACCGGGAGTCGACAGTTCGGCACCGCCCCTACGGATAAGGTGGTCTGCGTCTATCCCCACGGCACCGTGGATTTTGATGAAGCATTGGCTGTGTCCTGTAACTGTGCCTTTGCAGAACTATCCATTCGCGTTGGCCCAACCGACTTAGAAGAGTATACAAAAAAAGCCGGTCTCATGGACAGCTATTCCGTGGACGGTATTCCAACGGCAAAGGGGACCTTTGAGTTCCCAGATGCCGATGTAACATTGGCTTGGACGGGAATCGGTCAACATCAGGATTTGGTCAATCCCGCATCTATGATGGTCTACATGGGTGCCATCGCCGGTGGCGGCAAGTCGGCAGACCCCCGCATCATCGACAGCATCAAGTTTTCCAACGACTGGCCAGCCGGCTTCCAGGTGGAAACAAAGACCAAAGAGCTCATCTCCGCAGATACCGCATCCAAACTGGATGAAATGCTGCACAATAACGTAGTGAGCAACTACGGCGAAGGGAATTATCCGGGTCTGGATCTATGTGCCAAATCCGGTACCGCCGAGTTGGGGAACGGTTTGGCACCTCACGCATGGTTCACCGGATACATCCGCAATGAAGGCTATCCCTATGCCTTTGTGGTCTTAGTGGAAAATGGCGGCTGGGGAAGTCAGACAGCCGGCTATGTAGCCAATCAAGTGCTACAAAAAGTCATAGAGACGGATCCTGCGGAATAGCATTCTCAAGGAATTCCGCGATAAACCGGTACCCCTCTTCTGTGGGATGAATCCCATCCACATATTCCGCACAGTCCCTATAAGCCTGCTGTAAATCTACAGTGGTATAGGGGCTTTCTAGGAAGATTTCTCTCAGCTTCATGAGCTTATCGTTGATGTGATTGTAATCGATGTTCTGCTTCTTCAGCCACATGACAGCGGCCTTCTTCGGTTCCGTGAGCATAGGGGTAATCAGAACAGGGTGGATGCTCGCTTCCTCCGCCATCTTCGCCATGGCAAAGAAGTTTTCACTGCTTTCTTCCGGGGTCTTCCCCAGGAAGGTAAAGTCAGCCGGTCCGTTGAGGATGAGCACCATATCCGGCTTTTGTTCTATCACATCCCTTGTGAAACGCTCCAAAAGCATATCCGTCGTCTGGCTTTCAATGCCCTGATTGATTACCTCCCAGTCCGTCATCTTCTCCAGAAGGGCGCAAAAGCTTTTTTCTCTCGGTCCCGGAGCACCTCGGACCACGCTGTTGCCGATACATACTAGTTTCATTATGATTCTCCTTCCCATTGTGTTATACTATCATATATGATTTTGACTTTATTAGAAAGGAAATTCACCGCAGAAATGAAACACAGCTATAAGCCCAAGGGCGTTTGTCCGAGAAAAATAGAATTTGAACTGGACGGAAATGTGGTCCATGATATCGTCTTTACGGGGGGCTGCAACGGCAACCTGAAAGCACTGGCAAAAATATTGGAAGGTACTACCGTAGATGAAGTTTCCCGAATGTTGGAGGGGAATACCTGCGGCAGGAAGTCTACATCCTGTGCGGATCAACTGACCAAGGCACTCCAGTCTGCCTTGCAAGAGGAGGCTCCCGAAGAAAATCAATGAGCAAATTACTTGTTCGCATCTTCATTAAGAATTACAAAGAAACCGGGAATCCCCGGGTGAGAGAGAGTTATGGCAAACTGGCAGGGGGCGTGGGTATTACCACCAACCTCCTTCTTTGCATTGGGAAGATTATTATTGGGCTGTTGTCCTCCAGTATCGCCATCATTGCGGATGCCATCAACAACCTGTCCGATGCATCTTCTTCCTTGATTACTCTCATCGGGTTCAAGCTTTCAGCTATGCCGGAGGATAAGGATCACCCTTACGGCCATGCCCGCATTGAGTACTTGACCGGCCTGTTTATTTCCGTGGTCATCATCCTTGTAGGGGTGCTCCTGTTGAAATCCTCGGTGGAGAAGATTATCAACCCCGTTGCCCTCACTTTTACTTGGGCCACCATTGCGGTTCTCTTCATATCCATATTGGCAAAACTGTGGCAGGCGCTATTTTACCGCTTTATGGGGAAGACCATCCAATCCATAACTCTAAAGGCGGCGTCCACTGACAGCCGCAATGACGTTATCACCACAACGGTAATTCTCATCGGTGTCGTAATTGCAAAGTTTTCCGGGCTGGTTTTGGATGGATATTTGGGTACCATCGTTGCCCTCTTCATCATTTGGTCCGGGATACAACTGATTAGAGAAACCACCTCTCCCCTGTTGGGAGAAGCCCCCGATGACGAATTGGTGCAGGCCATTGTCAGCATCATCGGCAAGCAGGAAGGCGTACTGGGAATTCACGACCTTGTAGTGCATAACTACGGACCGGGCAAGATCTTTGCCTCCATCCACATTGAAGTGGATGCCGATGGCGATCTTATGGAAAGCCACGACATGGTGGACAATGTGGAGAAGGAAGTTTCGGATTCTCTTCACATACACTTCGTTGCCCACATGGATCCCATCCGAACCAACGATCCGCTTCTCAATGAAGTAGCGGAAATCCTTAACAGAACCATTAAAGGCATGGACGGCATCGACAGCTTCCATGACCTCAGGTCCGTTCCGGGACCAACGCATACCAATATAATTTTTGACCTGGTCATCAACCAGGGAAGCACATGGAAGGAAGAGGACATTCATCAACGGCTGGAGTCTGCAGTAAGGGAATCCTGTCCCACCTGCTATTTGGTCATCACCTATGACAACGTCTACACCTCGCTCTTCCCGGAGGAGAACAAATGATAGGACCCTTGATACTGTTGGTCTTTTTGACCTTTCTAAATGCGGTGTTTGCCAGTGCGGAGATTGCAGTCATCTCCATGAGCGACCATAAGATTAAAAAAATGACAGCAGACGGGGATAAAAGAGCGAGACGCCTTTCCGATCTGACGGAACAGCCATCCAAGTTTCTTGCTACCATACAGGTGGCTATCACCTTTGCAGGCCTCTTGAGTAGCGCCTTTGCCGCCGACAATTTTGTGGAACCTATCTCTGCAGCATTGATTTCCGCCGGGTTAAGCATGCCTGTCGAAGTTCTCCACACTATCGTACTGATATTGATTACTTTAGTTCTGGCATATTTCAACCTGGTATTTGGAGAGCTGGTACCCAAGCGAGTCGCCCTAAAAAAAGCAGAACCCATGGCACTGGGCATGTCCGGCATGCTTTACTTCGTTTCTAAAATCTTCGCCCCCATCGTTTTCTTGCTCACCGTATCCACCAATTTGGTCCTGCGATTGCTTCGCATCGACCCACACGCCACCGATGATACGGTAACAGAAGAAGAAATCCGCATGCTCTTGGCGGCAGGGAAAGAACAGGGAACCATCCAATCCGATGAAACGGAGATGATACAGAAGGTCTTTGAGTTTAATGATGTCTCAGCAGAACAGCTATGTACCCACAGGGTCGACGTGACCGCCCTCTCCATGGAGGACTCCTGGGAAGAGTGGAATGAAATCATCAGAACGACGACCCATACCAGGTACCCCATCTACGATTCTTCCCCCGATGACATCATCGGTGTCCTCAACACCAAAGGGTTCTTCCGCGGTCACCTTGCATCTAAGGAAGAGGTCCTGGAGCATGCTGTGGATAAGCCTTTCTATATTCCCGAAACCATGAAAGCAAATATTCTCTTTCAGCAGATGAAGATCAATCGAGAGTATTTCGCCATCGTCATCGATGAATACGGCGGCTTCACCGGACTGGTGACCCTCCACGATTTAGTGGAAGCTCTGGTGGGCGATATTGAGGAGGAAGAAGATCCTACCACCTTGCCTGAAATTGATCGAACGGCAGAGAACCGATGGACCATCCACGGCCAGGCGGTCTTGGAAGATGTGGCGGACGCACTGGATGTTGGCTTGCCCACGGATTTATATGACACCTTTGGTGGCTTTGTCTTCGGTGCTCTAGGCTATGTCCCCGATGATGGGACTACCGTGGATCTTGAAACCAACGGTTTAGGGATTCATGTCCTGGAAATACACAACCGCAGGGTGGGAGCCACCTATGTAGAAAAGAGAGTGCAGTAGCACTCTCTCATTCATTCAACCTCTATAGATTTACAGTTCTCCCTCTGTGATGGTGTACCCTTCGGGAACCTTGAACAGGGCATCGTCGATTTGGGTATCCAATGTGTAAATCTTGATTTTGTCACCAATCTCTTCGCCGTTCATGAGTACGATGTAGCGTAGGTCTTCTTCTTCGAAGAGGAATCTGGCGTTACCATCTTCTTCACTACCTTCGAACTCCTCATAGTAGTATTTGGTTCCGTCTACTTCCATTTCACCGGTGGTAAACTTCTCTTCCTTGGCATCCTCACCAATGTCCACAAACAAGCCAATATCTTCGATAGCTTGATCCATTTCGCTGGAATCCGTTGACTTCAGACCTAGCATCATGGACGGCATGAGCATATAGAACCCATCTGCGTTTCGAATCATCAGGATCTTCTCTCCGGAAACTGTTGCATCGGCATAAAAGAGATCATCCTTTGCCTGCATGTTCATTCGAATGGTCTGTCCTTCCAGATCCATTTCCAGATCCACGTGATAGCCGCTGTCTTCGTTGATACCTTCAAAGGCCTTGACTGTCTTGGACTCCTTCTTTCCGCAGGCTGCCAAAGCGAACACCATGACCAGCACTAAGGCTATTGCTCCAACTCTCTTCAACATATTCGTCCTCCTTCTCCTCATTTACTAACTGAATAATACTATAGTATCGTAAACTTTCATTTTTGTAAACGGGGAAGTCTTTACTCCATGGAATATTCGCCCTCCATGACAAAGACCACTTCTTCGCATATATTGGTTGCATAGTCGGCAATTCGTTCCAAATGAGATGCAATAAAGGCAAAGCTGATACAGATATTTACATTCCCTGTATCCTGAGCAAGCTTCAACTGCTCGTTGTAGATTTTGCGGAAAAGATCATCTACTTCGTCATCGGCCTTCCATACCTTGCGGGCAAGACGAAGGTCTCTGGTGAGAAAGGCAGCGATGGCATTGTTGACCATGTGTGCAGCATTCTCCGCCATTCTGGGGATATCAATCAGCTCTTGCAGGTAATCTTCCTTTTCCAGGCGGATGGTGTACTTGGCCAGGGATTCACAGTGGTCTCCCATTCGCTCCAAGTCTCTAATCATCTTCATAACGGAAACACAGTACCGCAGGTCCGTGGCAACGGGTGCCTGGGTGGCCAAAAAATTAAAGCAATCCGCATTGATTTCATCTTCCATATCATCCACGACATCTCCCTCGTCGATGATTTGTCTTGCAAGCATGGCATCCCTCTCTTTTAGGGAATCCACCGCGCGCAAGATATCTCTCTGTATGCGCTGGGCCATCAAAGTAATCTTTTCATTGATCGCCATCAGTTCTTCTTCCATTCTAGGTCTCAGTGACATTTCTTCTCCTTTCATCAACCGAATCTTCCGGATATATAATCCTCCGTTTTCTTGTGACGAGGATTGGAAAAAATCTTTTCAGTATCGTCCGCTTCCAGAATCTCCCCGGTGAGGAAGAATGCGGTTCGGTCGGAAATACGCCCGGCCTGCTGCATGTTGTGGGTAACGATGACGATGGTATAGTGTTCTACTAAATCCTGGACCAAGCTCTCAATCTTCGATGTTGCCACCGGGTCCAAGGCGGAAGTGGGTTCGTCCATGAGAACGACTTCCGGATCAACGGCCAAACATCTGGCAATGCACAGCCTCTGCTGCTGTCCACCGGAAAGACCTATGGCGGAAGTGTGGAGGCGGTCTTTTACTTCGTCCCAAAGAGCTACTTCTTTCAGCTTTTTCTCTACCAAGGCATCCAGCTCTTCTTTATTCTTCATTCCATGGATTCTCGGTCCATAGGCAACGTTGTTGTATATGCTCTTAGGAAAGGGATTCGGCTTTTGGAAGACCATCCCCACATCCTTTCGAAGGGCGATTACATCGTAGTCCTTCTCATAAATGTCCTGCCCGTCCAGCTTTATATCCCCCTCGATTCTGCATCCTGGCACAAGGTCGTTCATCCTATTTAAGCTCCGCAAGAAGGTGGATTTTCCGCAACCGGAGGGTCCGATTAAAGCGGTGATCTGATTTTCATAGATGTCCAAGTCCACCTTTTTCAATGCTTGAAAATCACCGTAATACAGATCCATATTTCTTATTTCAAATTTCTTTTTTTTGTTCATCACTTCTTATTTTCCTTCCCTCAATGCCCTCTTACTAATGGCATTGGCTCCCGTGTTGATAATCAATACGATGATAATCAGCAAGGCCGCCGTCGCATATGTCTTTTCCTCCGATAAGCCCTCCGATGCCAGCATGTACAGATGGAGCGCCATGGTTCTGGTTGAATCGAAAAGGGATGAGGCCAGGCGCAAGGATCCTCCTACTGTGAGCATCACCGCCGCCGTTTCTCCAATAGCTCTTCCCACTCCCAGAATCACTCCGCTGAGGATTCCCGCTCTGCAACTGGGAAGAACAACTCTTACAATAGTATACCATTTGGTCGCCCCCAAGGACAGACTTCCTTCT
The DNA here is from genome assembly GCA_040766105.1 of Anaerovoracaceae bacterium. Lineage (GTDB taxonomy): Bacteria > Bacillota > Clostridia > Peptostreptococcales > Anaerovoracaceae > JAXGRD01. The sequence goes on along the minus strand of JAXGRD010000001.1, from coordinate 463,179 downwards.
CTGTACGACTGGGAAACCGTCTTCAAGGCTTCTTCCGTAGATCGAATCAGTGTGGGGAGGATCATCACGGTCAGTGTCAATGCACCGGCAAGAATGGACCATCCCATCTTGAGAAATACTACGAAGAAGGCAAAGCCAAACAGTCCAAAGATGATGGACGGAATCCCCGCCAATACTTCCGTAAAAAAGCGGACGATATTGATCAGTTTTCCCGGTTTGGCATACTCGGTAAAGTATACGGCACCTAAAACACCAATGGGAGTAGCAATGACCAAGGATAACAGGGTCACATAAAGGGTTCCGATGATGATGGAGAAGATACCGCCTTCTCGCCCTAACATCTTAGGATCTTCTGTCAAGAAAGTAAGGGTGATATTGGGAAGACCCTTGACCAGGATGTATCCCATGATAATCAGTAGTGCGGCAAGGGTGATTCCCGCCACCAGATAAATCATACCAAAATATCCGTAAGATTTTACTTTTTTACTCATGCTGCGCCACCTCCCAGCTTCTTCATTAGTGCCTGCGCAAATGCATTGAGGAGGACTATGATTAGGAAAAGGATGATTCCCACTGCAAAGAGTGCCTGCTGATGGGTCGGTCCTGCATAGCTCATTTCCATGGCGATGGTTCCTGTCATGGTCGCTACCGGCGATAACACGCTTTCCGGCAAAGTCGCTACATTACCTGTGATGAGCAACACTGCCATGGTTTCTCCGATGGCTCTTCCCATACCCAAAATGATGGAAGAAAAAATCCCCGATTTTGCTGCGGGAAGAATCACCTTGGTGATGGTCTCTCTTCTGTCTGCACCGATGGCATAGGATGCCGCTCTGAATTCCATGGGAACTGCGGAAATGGCATTTTCCGAGATGCTGACGATGGTGGGAAGTATCATAATGGCGAGGATAATCGCTCCTGCCAAAATACTAAAGCCGGAAACCGGTGCCTGTGGGTTGATGGAAAGCGCGATGGTCCGAATAAAAGGAACCAGCACCACCAATCCAAAGAATCCGTATACTACAGAGGGAATGCCGGCGAGGAGTTCCACCGCCGCCTTAAATACTCCGGCGACTCTCTTGTTGGCCGCCTCGGCAAGGAAAACGGCACAGCCTACCCCGGTGGGGATTCCTATGACCAGTGCACCGATGGTGACTGCCATAGTCCCTGCAATGAGGGGTAGGATGCCGTAGCTGTTATTGGTAGGGGACCAAACATTGCCGAATATGAAACTGATGGGGCCCTCTGATTTTAGTACAGGTAAACCTGATGCAAAGATAAATACTGTAATAAGAGCAACCGCTGCTACGGAAACAGCGGCGCAAATCAGTATGAGTTTCTCTATAACTTTTTCACTGCTCTTCATTGTTGCTCCTACTTGACAGGGATGAATCCATTCTCTTCAACCATCTTCTGTCCTTCGTCACCCATTACCCAGTCGATGAATCCCTGTGCGGTAGCATCAACTTCTGCAGGTACTACATAGATGAACGGTCTGGAGATCTTGTAAGTAGCATCCAATACGGAGTCCTTGGAGATTTCAACACCTTCAACCTTGATGGCCTTTACATCATCGGTCAGTGCTTCCAGAGAAACGTATCCGATGGAGTTAGGTGTGGTACTTACGGTTTCAACAACTGCTCCGGTGGAGGGCTGTACGATTGCATTGGCTGTCGTCTTGTCCGTTTCGTTTCCGGCATCATCCTTTTCCAGTACTCCGGTGATTTCTGTGAAAGCGCCTCTTGTTCCGGAACCTTCTTCTCTGCTGACTACGGAAATCGCTGCATCAGCGCCGCCTACTTCGCTCCAGTTGGTGATTTCGCCGGTGTAAATCTTCTTGATCTGCTCGATGGTCAGGTCATCTACATTTACATCCTTGTTCACGATGACTGCAACACCGTCCTTCGCGATGACATACTCAGTTCCAACATCGCCCTTTTCTTCGTCCTTCACTTCTCTGGAGAGAGCTCCAATCTGAGCAATTTCTTCCTTCAGAGATTTTACTGCCTGTCCGGATCCGCCACCCTGTACGGTGATGGTAACGCCTTCGTTAGCAGCCATATATTCTTCTGCCAGTGCTTCTGACAAGGGTTGTACCGAAGTGGACCCTGCGATTACGATTTCACCGCCGGCTTCCGTTTTATCTCCGCCACATCCTGCCAAGATTCCGGCAGTCATCATCAGTGCCAGTCCGAGGGCAAAAATCTTCTTTGTTTTCTTCTTTATCATTTTTTTATTTTCCTCTCTGCTTCTCCGACGCCCCATTGCGTCCCTTTTACTATATCCTCGCGTTGATACATATAGCATACTATGTGATTGTTAAGAGGATTTTAAGAGAAGTGTTAAGTTCCCATTAATTGTGTTAAGTCTTTGTTAAGTATGATATACTTCTCCATTATGAAGAACGAAAATCCTTTCCCAAACTTAGGTTTTGGCTGTATGCGCCTCCCCAAAGGCTTCGCAGAAAGCGAATCTGTCATTATGCATGCAATCAACTTGGGTGTGGACTACTTTGACACGGCATACATTTATCCCGGCAACGAAGAGCTTCTGGGGAAGATACTGGAGAAGAACGGTTGCCGCAACCGGGTGAAGATAGCAACCAAGTTGCCGCACTATCTCATCAAGAAGTCCTCTGACCCGGACCGCTATTTTGAGACACAAAAAAAGCGGCTGCGCACCGATTATATCGATCGATACCTGATTCACATGCTGCCGGATGTTTCCATCTGGAATCGTTTGAAAGCACTGGGGCTTCCGGAGTGGATTACCCCAAAAAAGGCTTCCGGCGAAATCGGTGAAATCGGATTTTCTTACCACGGTAGCACCGAGGATTTTTTGGAGCTTCTAAACGTCTATCCCTGGGATTTTTGTCTGGTTCAGTACAATTATATGGATGAGAACACGCAAGCAGGCAGAATCGGTGTAGAGACGGCGCACAGCATGGGCATTCCCGTCATCATTATGGAGCCCCTTCGCGGTGGCTTGCTGGTGAACAATCTTCCCCCAAAGGCAAAAGCCCTCATTGAGGCATATGGGGAAGAAAATCTCTTGGGCGATCGACCATGGACCCCGGCAGAGTGGGCACTTCGGTGGCTTTGGGATCAAGAGGCGGTCTCCTGCGTCCTTTCGGGGATGAATGACAAAGAGATGCTGGAAGAAAACATCCGCATCTCTCAAGAAGCAACTCCCGGCCACCTTTCGGACGACCAAAGGTCATTTTATAAATCGCTGAAGGAAGCCATCGAGGAGAGTGTTCCGGTGGGTTGCACCGGCTGCGGCTATTGTATGCCGTGCCCCTTTGGTGTCAACATTCCCGGATGTTTTCGATGTTACAATGTTTCCGCCCTAGACGGCTATGCCAAGGCGTTCAAGGAATACATGATGGCGACCTCCTTCAGCGAGGGTGGAACCAACGCAGGCCGCTGCACCGGCTGCGGTGCCTGTATCAGCCACTGTCCCCAGGAGATTCCCATTCCGAAGGAGCTCTCCCGGGTCAAGCGTAAGTTCGAACATCTTCCTTATCGAATAGCACGACGAATCGCCCTATCCATGTTTACCAAGAAACAGTAATATTATCGAGTTTCTTTCTTCCTATGTCGTTCCACTAGGTACCAGAAGGCTAGGAGGGCTAGGAAGAAGAATATTCCGGCGATGGCAACAGCCGTTCCGCTCTCATCTCCCGTTTTGACAGTTTTGTCTGTATCCGCTTTTGCTGTGGTTGCACTCGAATTGTTACTTCCTGTTGTGGCAGTTACAACCACATCCCTAACGACCGAATTCGTATTGTCTTTGTCTGCCGTCAAGCGAGGAATGGATCGTTCTTCCGTTCCGCCACAGGTTGCACATGTTCTCGTCTCTATTCCTGCTTCTTCGGAGGTGGCTTTTTTCGTTACCGTCCAATCTCCATAGGAATGTCCTAAAGGAGCAAGGACAACCTTTTCCTCCGTTGTTGCAACCAATGTCTTTCCTTCGGGGGATATAATTTCCCCAGCCATGATTTTCGCGTTTGCATTCACTTCCACAAAGTATGTGCCACATGTGTCGCATGTCCAGTATTCTACATTTCCGGCCTTAATGCAGGTGGGCTGCAGAGCAGCATGGATTGTTAAATCATGACCCAGAGGATCGATATCCAAGGCTTCCATATACTCACAATAATCGCACTTGCGAATTTGAGTGCCCATTTCGGTGCAGGTCGGTTCCCTATCCACTGTCCATTCCCCCATGTTGTGACCGCCGGGAGGAATGACCGTATTGGAAAGGGATGTCTCTTCCATTCCCATCTCATCGTTAAAGCACATTCCGCATCCTTCACTCTCACATTGCCAGTAGGCAATATTCCCAGCTGTGGTGCATGTGGCGCTTGTTGCCGGAACACCGGTCAGCTTGTGCCCCGGGAAGAAAGAATCGTATTTGCAGAGCTGATTTCAAAGACACCCGCTGCATCGCTGAAATACTTGTTGCAACCTTCTCGCTGGCACTCCCAATAGGCGATGTTTCCATCCGCGAAACAGTTAGGTGCAACAGCAGCATGCTCTGTCAATGAATGTCCCAAGGGATCAATTGTTTTTGACTCCTCATAGGTACAAAGGGTGCAGGTTCTTGTTTCTGTTCCACTTTCTGTACATGTTGGCTCCTTGGTAACCGCCCATACAGTAAGAGTATGATCTAGCTTCTGAAGTACCGTGCTTGCAAGGGTAATTTCCTTTGTTCCCGCTGCATCGCTGAAGTACTTACCGCAGCCGTCTCTCGTACATTGCCAATAGGCGATATTACCTTCCGCAGTGCAGGTGGGCTCCACCTGTGGGTGAGCTGTCAGGATATGACCGGCAGTTATGGTTTCCGTTTTCGTATCCTGACATACAGAACAGGTTCCGGTTCTCAAACCGTTGGTGGTGCAGGTGGGAACAAGGGTCGTAGACCAATCGTAGGTGTGAGTAGTCTTAGGAAGCTCTATGCTTGGCCAAGTAAATTCCTGAGTAGCGGTTTCTCTCACAAAGTATTTGCTACAATCGTTACATTGCCAATAGGCGATATTTCCCGTCGCCGTGCAGGTCGGCTCTACTCTAGGGTATGCGGTTAGGTCATGGTGGGCTTCAATTAGTTCTTTTTCAACTTGTCCACAAACGGAACAAGTACGTTGTCTTTCTCCAGCTACCTCGCAGGTAACTTCTCTGGTTGTCGTCCAAGCAGAATAGGTATGCTCATGGAGATCAAATTCTACCAAAGCATAAAGTGGACTTGTAACATTATTGATAGTGAAGGTGTATGCCTTTGTAGGGTCTGTCGGCAATGGTTGATCGTTTCCACCTATAGAAATCCTGGTGATTTCATATCCGTTCAAAGGAGTGGCGGTATAGGATTTATCGGTTCCCCAAGGAACGCTCTTCTTTCCTTCATCTGTAATATATCCATTTGTGCCTTTGACCATAGTAATGGTAGGATCGTAGTTGACATAGAGAGTGTATATTAATGGCTTCCAAGCTAACTCTCCAAATGTGTTTAAACGATTCAAGCATATAGAATTAAACCCCGATCCGTATGGTGTATAAGGTGTAGTACTACTAAGGGGCTCTGTCAGTCTCGAAAATGGGTAATGCGCTTGACCTAATATTGTCTGACTCTTATTTCCCATATCCGCCTCACCCTCAAGGTTTAGGGTGTAAGTAAATCCCTTAAACTCCCAACCGGCGGGAGCTGCATAATCCCTCGTCCCGTAGATACGGTAATCATCTAGACCCATTGCAAAAAGCTTTGAGCTTTGCTGCAATGATACGTCTCCCCCACCTATTGTTCTGTAGACGTAAATCCTTACATCCCAACCCGTCGTCCCATAGGTCAAGCTATCCTCGAGGACATATCGACCAGCAGTAGGCGCTGCTACAGGCCCGGTCTTGGCAGGTTCGGCGGTTATAGATGCCAGTGGTGTCTTTGCGGATATAGATGGTGGACTGTAGGTTGTTGGTTCTTGCTGCGTCAGTTCTGTTTCCCCGGCAAATGAAACTTCGCCAAAGGGAGTCCACATTGTCGTCATCAGCAGTAATGTGGCAACAATGCAGAGTATCACTCTTCCTCTTCCCGTTTTCATGATGCGCCTCCTGTTTATCTCTTTATTCCGATAAAACCTCTATGTTACATAAATACCGGTAACAGGAAAAGTTCTCACTTTTTCATCTGTTTATTTTTGTATTTACATCCCACCAGTCAGACATGCTATACTTATCACATGAATCCGGAAAAAAGCATTCACTTTGTATATATTCTGCAGTGCAAAGACGGCACCTTGTATACCGGGTGGACCACGAATATCAAGCAACGTATCATCGCCCACAGCGAGGGAAGAGGAGCCAAGCGAACCCGTGGCAGAGGCCCCTTCACCTTGGTGTATCTGGAAACCTTCCAAAACAAAGGAGATGCTCTTCGCCGCGAGATAGCAATCAAGAAACTATCCCGGGAAGAAAAACTAACCTTAATAAAAGAGGCCCCGGCGGAGCCTCTTCCCTAAGTTCTCTGTTTATATCCCTACTACTTATATGCCTTTTCTACGTAGGGGCTGGTGCTCGCCTTGAGCATGCCGCCGTAACCCAGCTTAAAGCCGATTACATCCCCCACTTTGTATTCTTTCTCAGATTTGGTTACATCCAAGATTAAATGATCCGAACTGGATCCCAGAATATCGATTCTTTCATCCAGCGGCTCCATGCTGTCCGCCGTGGTGTCCTGCTGTCCAATGGCAAGAATGGCTCGCTTGATGATTCCTCGGTCCTCGTACTCCGGTTTCTGACCAAATGCATCCACCCCCACCTCTCCAATGGGAAGAGAGGGCTTTTCCTGTAGCTCAATGACCTGTGCCTCCAAGATAAGGGCATCGTCCGTTGTGCCGGGAAGCTTCGACCCGTAGGCAGTATCGTTCCCCAGCAAAAAGGCTTCTCCCAGTCGCAAGTTGTTAATCTTCTCCGGAAGCTCTCCCTTTTCAATGAGATAGATGGAGCTGGAGTTGCCACCACTGACCATTTGCAGGGTGATCCCGAACTTGGACTCAATTCGATTTGCCCACTCCGCTAACTGAGAAAGATTGTCTGCCGAGGGAATGATGGCACCGTAGCAAGTCAAGTTTACACCGACTCCCAGCAACTCCAACGAATCCATCTTCAGGATATCCGAAACGGTTTCTTCGATTTTTTCTTCATCTTGGAAGAAAAGACCTTCTCGCAAGTCCCCCAGATCAATCATCAGGACCACCTTGTGGGTCTTACCCTGCTTCTTGGCCTCGTCCTGAAGAAGTTGCAAGGTTGCAAGTTCGGAGTTAAAGCTGACATCCGCATAGGTAATAACTTCCTGGATTTCGCAGGCCATGGGAAGACGTAAAAGTAAAGTTTCCTTCTCGTTTTTGTGGGCCTTCTCAGCATAGGTTTTGATGTTCTTCATGCGAGAATCAGCCATATAATCTACCGCCGGATGTTCTGCCACCATATCGGTCATCTTCTCATCGGCACAAAGACCCTTTGTGACAATCATCAGTGTGGCGTTTCCTTCATCCTTGACGATTTTTGCCACGCCGTCCAAGTTGCTCTTTAATTTGTTGATATCTATGGTCAATTTGGGATACATTTCTTCCTCCTGTTTATTCCACCCTGTCGGGGCAACCCTTTCGGTAGCATAGTTTGCAGTTGTGATCGCAGTCTCCTATCTTTGGCTCTGCCGCCTTGGTTCGGTTGAGCATGGGATCCGACTTATAGTCGGTCATGTCGTAGCCGGCAGCTTCGCTTTCTTCAATGTGCTTCTTGGTTTGGGCGCGCTTTGCTTCTTCTTCCGCTCGTAAATGGTCCAGCTCTTTCTTGAGAAGATTATTTTCCTCGGGAAGAGACTCGGGAAACTCGATTTCCAAGCTCTGCTCCAATAGTTTAATGGCGGCATCCTTGTAACGCATGGATAGCACCCCAAGGGAGGCCATGACATACTCGTTGTCCACCAAGATCTCCGCCGCTTCTCCGGGAATCAACATCAGTCCCTTATCATTGTTTCTGGCGATTTCCTTCATCAATTCCTTGCGGTGCGGCAGCCTAGTCAGAGCACCACCGGTTCCTACGATATATTTTACCTGAGTCAAGTCCTTGCCCTCTGCAATGGTGGTTCTCCCCGAAGGGCCATAGACATAGCGGATGGTCCCCGCATGTCTTTGCACAGCCTTCAGTACCGCTTCCTTTGCAAGCCTTTCCACAAAGATCACTTCTTCCTCCGTCTTGGGAATCGCATGGTAGCTCTCAACGACGGCATCCAAGTCCACTCCGGCTTTTTCCATTTCCCCACGAAGTTTCTCTTCGCCAATGGACTCCATAACCTTGTGCATATTCACATACAACCCTAGGTCCCCTTCCACCGTACGCTTTGCCTTAGGCTCGGGATTGACCAAAAGCCTGGCTATCTGATCGGAATCTTCCGTAACGGAATGCAGGTCCGTCGTGGCACCTCCTACGTCCAGGACGATAACGTTGCCGATACATTCGTTGAGCAGTTTTGCACACTGCATCACCGCCCCGGGGGTAGGAATGATGGGACCGCTGACCATGTCTCGCACATGCTCCATTCCCGGAGCGTGGATGATGTGGTCTTCAAATGCATCCTGTATCACCTTACGGCAAGGTTCCACATTTAGGTCGTCAATCTTGGGATATACGTTATCCACCAAATAGAGTTTTTTACCCTCAAAGATGAGCTTCATCTCTTCCTGGTTTTCTATGTTACCGGCGTAGATGATGGGGATGTTGAGGTCCAGACTTCGGATGAGTTCTGCATTGTAGATAGCCGTATCTCTTTCACCGTAGTCTACGCCACCGGCGAGAAGAATCAGGTTTGGCTTGACCTCTTCAATCTTTTTTAGGTCTGTTCGTCGCAACTTTCCTGCGGTGATGTAGTGGATAATACCTCCGGCACCCAGTGCCGCTTCCTTTGCGGCCTTTGCCGTCATATCGTACACCAAGCCGTGGACGGTCATTTTCAACCCACCTGCTGCCGATGATGTGGCCAACATATCATCGTATTCCAAACCATCGATTCCCTTGCTCTTGCACAAGTCATCAATGGCACCTTGGAGTCCGACCCTCACGTCTCCTTCCAGTACCGATGTGGCGGCCTGCCCCTGTCCCCAAAAGACCGGGTTATCCGTATCTATATCCGTGAATGCGTTGACAACCGTTGTTGTCGACCCGATTTCCGCTACCAATACATCTACTTTCATACGTTCTCCTTTTGTTTTCAGTTGGCTGTTTGCAAGCCTTTTCGCTACTTATCAGTATAACTCATATTGCACCGAATTTGGATAATTTTCCGCAAAAAATACTCCCGGCTGAATGAGGTGTTTTACTCATCCAGCCGGAAGATGCACATCACGACACCCGGAGGTGTTGTTTACTTATTTGTCATTCACTTCTTCTCATTTCTTAGAAATAAAAAAACTCTCACCCTCTCTAATTACTTAAATACATAAAGTGGTGAAAGTTCTCACTAAAAATTAAAAAATATTTATTCCAACTGCAAGGCGCCTATTTTCAGTCTCTTCACGGTTAAGATTGTAAGCAATACGGTCAATAAGGGGAGCAAAATCCCTATCTTCTCCAGAGTCCCTCCGCTGGAAATCATTAGATTGTAAAGGGCATGATAGCAGATGGCGCCGCAGAGCAGGCCAAAGGTGCCCGGAAACTTCAACCAGGGGTATTCCCAAATATAGATTAGACCATAGCCGATAATGGCACCGCAAATGATGTGCATGGAGCCGCTTCCCATACCTCGTACAAGAAGATAGAACATATTGTCTGCCCCGCTTTGTACCAAATAATAGGTGTTTTCCATAGTGGCAAAGCCGGTTCCAACGGCGAAGATGGCCAATAGGATGCTCTTTTTATTTGGATGGTATACGAGAAGATAAAACAATACAGGCAACAGTTTTACAATCTCTTCCACAACCGGTGCAATTTCCAAGCTGGCTGTGACCACATCTGCGTAGTAAACTTTTGCAAAAAAGGTATTGGCATATGCAGATACCAAGCATGCCACATAACCCAAAATGACAAAGACAAAACCATGATAGTACTTTCTTCCCGCACAAATGGCGCCTATGAAGAGGGGTGCTGAAAGGCAGATAAAAATGTTCTCGATATTGCTCATGTCTTCACCACCCTTCGCATGACGATTAGCATAGCGAGCATCGATGCTGTCACGCCAAAGTCAATCCAGAAATAGGGATTGGTCAGTGTGTCGCTGACCCAATTGGCCGATTGAAACCAAAGCAAATTCTCCAAAAGAAAGAAAACCAACACGGAAAGATAGAAGTATTGTCTCTTCCGTTCACTTCCCGAACTTGATCGGGCAACCAAAAACTCTCTGCTGAAAAAATAACTGACGACACCTGCCAAACCGCCCCAAATAGAAGTTACAACGATGTCTCCTAGAGGCAAAAGATAAATAGTGTTCACAACGGATAGAATCGGTAAGACTACCGTGAAAGGATGACCATGGTACTGTCTTCCCGGCGTCTTCATGGTAATTCCCAGAACAAGTAAAAACAGCCAACTACCAATCCAGGTGAGATCTGATACATAAAAAATAACCGGCGTGTAACTCATCATAATAAGATAGAGCAGCCAATACGCCAGTCCCAATGCGAAGGTACCGTAGAAACAACAAATCAAAAAGAACAATTGATTCCTTTTTTTTACGGCAATAATGGCTGACCAAACGGTGCAAAAAACGGTCACACCCAGTTGAACAGCATTGTCAATGATTTCAACCATCTGTCCGGTCTCCCGGATGCTCGGCTCCTTTCCTACTCAATCGATACGATAGAATTGTCGCTCCACATCCCAATATAAAGGCAAGTATCCCAATGAATACGTATCCAATAGAAGTTTCGTTGGAAAAAATGCTCGCCGCATTTCCCGAATATATAAAATCGTCTCCGGGCAAACCCTCCATAAGATTTGGCATATTAAACGCAACCACAAAAACAACTGCAAGACACGCCACAACCGAAGACATTGCAATCACACGATTTCTGCGATGTTTCTTAGCCTCCAATTCTTTGACTCTTTCTTTTATTGCCGATACTCTTTCTTCAGTACTTTGCATTGGTTATCCCCTCCTTACAAAGCAGAGGTCGCAGGGAATGCTTCCCTCTATAAGCAAGATTCGCAATCTGCTTCTTGGTTTTCCCCATTATCCTTCCCGCTTCCTCATAGCTCATATCTTCGAAATAGAGAAGATACAGTACTTCCCGGTACTCCACGGTGATCTTGTTCATGCAATCCAGCAGTATCCGATTCCGCTCTTCCGCCTCCAGAATGCTCTCCACCAACTCTTCGCTGTGATGATCTTCTTCCTCATCCAGAAAAGTCGGTGTCCCAAATCGCTTACGCTTGGCCGAATGTCGGAAGGCCAGATTGCGACCGGTCTTGAACAAATATGCCTTAAATCCCGATTCCTCAAACTTGGGTTTCTTCGCAATTACCCGCGCAAAAGCCTCGACCATCAATCCTTCCGCTTCATGAATATCTCGGATATATCCGTTGATATACAAGGTCAGACCATTTCCATGCCTCTCCATCAGCTCGGTCAATCCCTCTTCCCTGCCATTCATATATCCGCGGTACAAGGATTCGTCGCTCTCAATTTCAATGCGCTCTACGTCTTCCTCTTCCAAGGCAGAACTTTCTCTTGTATCGACATCATGTATCATGACGATGCAATCCTCTCACAATTCCTTGGCATCAAGTTAGACTTTAATTATATCGCTATTGAAACCCTTCTTCAAACTTTGAGGCATAAAAACATAAATAAACAATTCCGGATTTTCCGGCGTACGCTGTTCTCCTCTTCTTCCCTTCATTTCGTTTATCAAACTATTTATCAGCCTTTCTTCTCACGCCAACCAATGCAGCTATTCAAGCTCGCCATCTATGATAAAAGAACCTCTCACTTATATAAATACAAAAAATATAAATAGTTCTCACCTATCCAACTTATTTTTTATTTCCGCCTCTGCAATCCTTCCGTTGAAATGACCCTCTTCATCGTCATAGGTCACAATCAAATTCTTCCAGGGAACAATACCTACCTTTGCATACATATCAATTTTCCAATCATGTTTGGCAATATACCGTTCATCGTTGACCAATCCGCAGTGTTCCCAATAGAATAATTTGCTACCGACTCGGATGGTGAAATCCGGCGCAAACTCCTGGTTCTCGATGTACAGCATTTGCTCGTATCGATAGGCAATGTTGTGCTTCTCGAGAAGATCAATAATTAAGGCTTCAGACTTGGATCGCACCCGCTCACCGGTACAGGCGATATGTCTCTTTTCCTCCGGCCGATGGGTGCTCTTGTCGTAAACTTCGTTCTTCCATCCCCGGCTGCTGCGCATTTGTGGGAAGAAAGCTTCCCGGGGGAGCGCCTCGTAGGTTTTGGGAAGATGCTCTAGTATCGTTTCCGGCGTGGGCGGCAGACACGTTTTTGTGACCTGTTCCAGAGCATCAATTGTCGCGGTTAAAAGGCTTATGGATTCCTTGAGATACGCCTTTCTAGCCAGGTCGTAAATCAATTCCTTGTTGGTGGTGATGCCCTTTCGGACTCGCTTGCCGTCTTTGTAGGTGACGTGGGTATAGTTAATCCCAGTTACACGATTACGCACATTCAACTCACCTGTTGGAAGAGTCTTCATTTCTCTTCTCGCCTTAGCCCTTTTTCTCTTATACTCTCTAAGTATTTCTCCAATATAGTCATTGTTTTCTCTCATTCCTCCACCTATCACCCTTAAAAAGTTGTGTCAGCTCAAATGGAGCCTTTTTGTGAGTTTACGATTATCTTAGACACCATTCAGAAATGATTTCTGACTTTTCGACCTTTCTTTTTCCATATTTTACCATATATTCTTGCCGAAGACACGTATTTTTGCCTAATATACCACCTTCTAGTGTATGAATTCCTCTTTTACTTTTTCTATGGTGCCTCATCAAGGCATATTTGCGGTTTAAGGCACCATTTCGTCTGACACAATATTTTTATATGTTTTGAGTGGTGGCGGCTCCGCCGCGTCTAGACATTAGCGGTGCGCCCGCCGGTCAATCACCTTGCTCCCCCGTCGGGCGGATTCCCCAAAGATCCGCCCAACCGCTCAAATCCAGCCATTTCAACCTCTCACAACCCATTACCCTAACCCTTTATCGTCAACCGCACTCCCTCCCCCTCCCCCCCACACAAAAGGAGCGACACAAGTGCCGCTCCTCACATCTCAACCTATATTCGCCTTAGCCTCTTCGTCGCTGTCTCTCCTCAATGAGGAAGGAAGCCACGTCGATGCCGTGGGAGTTTCTTCCGAAGGCTGCGTCGATTCCTGTCTTCACTCCTTCTTCCGGGATAACCTGGGTACCGCCGGCGACGATGATTACGTCGTCACGGATGCCCTTTTCCACAGCCAGCTCATGAATTCGCTTCATGTTCTTGTAGTGGATGTTGTCGTGGGAGATGATGGTGGATGCCAGGATGGCCTCCGCCTTCAGCTCAACCGCTGCGTCTACCAGCTTCTCCACGGGTACGGAAGTTCCCAGATAGTGAACCTCTACGCCCCATCTTTCGATACCGCCGTGTTTGATGTCGATGATTTCACGGAGGCCTACGGAGTGCTCGTCTTCGCCCACGGTTCCGCAAACAACGCGGAGGGGATGGGCTTCGATGTCGCCACGAATCTCGTCGTCGGACAAATAGCTGGGTGCTTCGGGGATGGTCAGGGTGGATACATCGATGTCAAAGTCCACCTTGCCCTTCAGCTCAATTCTGGTTCCTTCCGCTTCCTGCATCACTTCGCGGGAAATGACTTCCGGATCCACAAGACCCATCTTCTTGGCAATTTCCACTGCAACCACTTCTGCGGTTCTGGATTCTTGGGGAATCATCATGGTCATCATGATGGTGCCGTCTGCCTGCCATTCCATTTCGGGCTTGGTCAAGCCGGTGTGTCTGTACTTCTCGGTTTCAGCCAATCGAACGTTGACATTGTCGTTTTCATCCAACTCGTCGATGTAGACGATCTTGCTTCTGTCTTCGAAGGTACAGCCGCCGATGAGGGCTGCCGGGTCGGCAGGGTCGCCGCCGTACTGCTCCACGTTGTTGTCACCGAAGTGAGCCGTAACGGGAGCCATGTAGTCTTCATCTCTTTCATATACGAAACCGTAGCCGATGCCGCCTTCGATCTTACGAGCGATGCCGTCACCGTGTCTTTCGGGATACTCTGCGGAGTCTACGAAGAAACCTTCTTCAACCGCCTTGAAGTAGCCGCCGACTTCGATGATTTCTTCCATGAACAGGCAAGCCTTTTCACGCAGTTCTCTGGACTTCTCCACCAAGGGGCCGTCCTTCTTCAGCTCGATCATGTCCATGAGGCCGTCCAAACCGATCAATGTCTGCTTTGCTGTGTCGCAAGCTTCCACGTTGTAGATGTGCCAAGGCACGTTTCTTCCCTCGTCGGGAGTGATGGTGGACTGAATGTCTGCGCTGGTCATGGCACTGATCATCATGTTCATAACATGGGTGACCGTAGCTTCACGAGCGGAGGAGTCGATGTACTTGGTGTTCATCTGACAACGCATCTTGTAATCTCTGCAGAAATCACGAAGTGCTACTGCATAGGGAAGGTCCATGTATACGCAAGGAGCCGGTGTCGCACTGGGAGGAACGGTGGACAGACAGATGTTGTCCGGCTTGATTCCAACCATTTCGGAGAACTTGGAATTGATGGCATGCTGAACGATGAGTTCGGGCATGACCTTCCATGCGTCTCTTGCCGTTGCGTTGGCATTGTGTGCTCCGTCAATCTGAGCGATGTCCGCCCAAGCGAGGATCTTCTTGGATTCACAGGCGTCGATCATGGAGCGAACGCCGTTGATGTTTCTGTACAGTACGTTGTACTGGGGGTCCTGGTGTGCGCCGTTGATGCCTTCTTCGGCAAACATGACGGCGATGTCGGGACCTGCCACTCCGGAAACGTAGGAGTGATAGTTAATGGGACGACCCACTTCTTCCTCAATCAGGTCGATGGCCTTTCTCTGGGCACGAACCTGTTTTCTGGAGATGGGTACGCCGCCGATGCCCTGGGGTGTTCCTTCCACTAAGTTGTCCATGTGGGACTGGCCTGCGGTACGGATAACCATCAGGTGGTCTGCACCGTGCCAAGCTGCCATACGCATTCTGCGGATATCATCCTCAAATCGACCGGAAGCAATCTCGGTGGTGATCACCGGGCCCGGCTGAGGATCGATGCCGTCAAAGTACTTTGCAGGGGGAAGAGGAACACCGTTCTTCAAGGGTTCGGTCGCGTTCTTGTAGGTGAACGGTCCCATCTTCAGGTCGGGAACATGCTTTCTCCAAGTCCAGCCTCTTCTCTTGGGCTCATACTTATCGAGGTCTTTTAAGATATTTTCTATGTCCAGCTTTTCATTTCGCTTCAATTCCATCTTATTTACCTCCCTTGAATAATGCTACCGCTTCGTCCCAGCCCTTTCCATCAGCAAGCA
The DNA here is from genome assembly GCA_040766105.1 of Anaerovoracaceae bacterium. GTDB lineage: Bacteria > Bacillota > Clostridia > Peptostreptococcales > Anaerovoracaceae > JAXGRD01. The sequence goes on along the minus strand of JAXGRD010000001.1, from coordinate 447,613 downwards.
TTTCGCCTGCTTCCTTGATGGAAATGTCCTTGGCCTTGGCCAGCTTGTACACCACGTGGCCGGCACCTTTTCCCATGAGACCTCTGTCCATGCAGCCTTCCACGATTACCTTTGTGTCCATGGAGGAGATGCCCATTCGGAGAAGGACGGATCTCTCTACGGAAGGTGTTGTATTCTTCTTACCTAAGTCCAGCATGGGCTGTACAACCTGGGTGGTCAGTTCCCAGAATCTTGCGTACAACTCATCGTCGCTGAGGTTTGCAATATGCTTTCTGCGTTCTGCAAAATCATCTGCTCTTTTCATAGTAATTCTCCTTATTTCAATGACGCGATAACGTCTCTTACCCAAGCTTCGTCCTTCTTCGTCTCCGCTGCCAAGAATGCTACGTCTTCATCGCTGGGATCTGTTACGTTGTAGGTCTTCATAGCCGTCTTCACCAGAGAAGTTCTCATGCGGTCAAGGTCCAAATCTGTAACTTTAATCTTGGATGGGTGGTCGGGAAGAATGATATTCTTGCCGGGTACCTGGTCAGCCGGGTCGCCGAAGCGTACGTCGATGCCGTTGCTCTTTGCAAAGGAAAGCTGGGGCTGCAAGTGCTTTCCAGCGCCGGTGTATTCTGTTTCCTGAACGACGATAATCTGATCTTCGTCCAATTCCTGTGCCAGTGCAAATGCCGCTGCCAAGGAAGTGTTTCCTGCCGGTCCCTTTTCCAATCCCTGGAGGGTAGCCAAGCATTCTGTCATGTAGAACACATCTCCCTGGGTGATGGTCACATATCTGTCCATATATCTCAAAGGACGAGCTGCGGACCTGGGCACGTCGGATCTGTCAGGCCAGTTGGAGAAGGGTACGCCGAAGCCGGTGTGTCCGGTGGTAAAGGACTTTTTGTTAAAGTCTCCGTCGGATGCCATGTGAAGACCGGAGAGGTCCACGGAAGCGCCTACAACCTGTGCGTTACAGCCGGCCTTGATGAGGCCTCTTGCGGTTCCCGTCAGGTTTCCGCCACCTGCGTTGGTGATGCATACTACATCGGGGTCCTTGCCCAATTCTTCCCTGCACTGGTTTGCCAGTTCATATCCCAGAGTTTCTACGCCGGCGATGCCGAAGGGGGTGTAGAGGGATGCGTTAAAGAAGCCGGTCTCTTCCAAGAGGAGGAGGAACTTGTAGAACAGTTCCGGTCCAACGGAAAGCTGAACAACTTCTGCGCCGAGGGCTTCGCATTTTCTTGCCTTTTCAATGATTTCAGGCTGGCCTACGCCCTTGGAGTCGTAGCATTCCTGCACGATGATGCACTTCAAGCCTGCAATGGCTGCCATAGAAGCAACAGCGGATCCGTAGTTACCGCTGGTCGCAGAGATTACGCCCTTGTAACCCAATTTCTTTGCGTGGTAAACAGCGTTGGCTGCTCTTCTCGCCTTAAAGCTTCCGGAGGGGTTGGATGCTTCATCCTTGATGAAGATTCTTCCGCCCTTGCCTTCGGGTGCGCATTTTCTTGCCAGTGCGGTCAGGTTCTTCATCTCCATGAGGGGAGTGTTTCCCACGCTGACGCTGCTCTGGATTTCCTGCATTTCTTCCAGTGTATATCCGGTTTCCTTCATCATCTTCTCATAATCAAAGGAGATGGAACCGCTCTCAAATTCCGAGTAGTCGATGCCTACGGACTTGAGCATAATTTCTGCTTTTCTTCCCATTACGGAATTATAATCGTTTGCTTTTATCATTATTTGTCACCTCCAAACAAGATTTCTCTCACTTGCTTATCGATGGCAAGGAGCTCCGGAACGAAGGTTCCAAAGTCGTGTGTGTAGTAGGGGTTTAATTCAATCAGTGTGCCGGACTCAACGCGACCGGAAACCGTTTCAATTTCCACTTCGTCGCCGATTTCCGCATCTGCCATGAGATAGCCTTTGTCCCACATTTCCAGGGGTGCTGCCTTGGTGTCATCGGGCACCTGGGGTGCTCTCTCACTGGGCTCCAATATGATTTTGTGGATTCTCACCCACTCACCTTTTTTAATCATTATTTCCTCCTTCTTTTATAAACTCACCGGATCACCTAACACTTGCAAAGCCTCAGCAATCCGGCGAAAAGTTAGAATCGACTTATTTTACGATTTTCTTGTCTTCCTTGATTCGGTTTCTCACGTCTCCCATGAGTGCTCTTGGAATGGGAAGATCGATCATGGTTACCAGGCCTGCATCTGCGTTGATGACCTGGGGAATCATGTTGACGATCATTGCGATGGTTCCCAGTCCACCTTCTACTTCGGGGCTGTTTACCAAGTTAATTGGGGGTGTTCCCTGAATGATGGCATAGTCGCCGGTCTGAACGCCTACCTGCTCCGGCTCAATCTGCTGTGGGTGCTCCATGATAACTTCCATGGAATCCGCGTCGTCGCCGATGGTCGCCTTGGCTGTCATGGAAACGCCTGCGCAGGAACCTGCAGCTGCGAAACCGTGAGGAGACTTTCTGTCTACATCTGTAGTGATGGGATCCATATCCTGGGAGAATTCCTTTACGTCATATCCCAGACCTTCTGCGATCATGCCTACGGACTCCGCAAATCCAACATGGCCGGACATGGTGTTGTTCGCTTTTCTTTCCTTGAACTCTTCCACGGAGATGCCGATGCCTTGTTCTTCCATAACGGCAGGTCCGAAGGGAGAGAGGGAGTTGACTCTTCTGGAAGTGATGTGCTCAACGTCGGTCATGCAACCGGTCATTACCAGTACCAACATGTCCATGATGTGGCCGGGGTTGATGCCGGTTCCCAATACGGTAACGTTGTTTTCCTTGGCGATCTTGTCCAGCTCTGCAGCCAGCTCAGGATCCTGTGCCTTGGGGTATGCCATTTCTTCTGCAGAAGTAATTACGTTGATTCCCTGTTCCATGATGAACTTCATTCTTGGGAATGCGTTCTTTGTGAAGGAGTCTGTGCAAAGCAACACTACATCTGCTGCACCGGGCTTGATTACATCTTCTTCCGCCTGGATGAGAATGTCTTCTCTGTCGCCCTTTTCCGTCTTAATATAGTCGTACATGGAAGTTCCGATTTTCTTTCCTCTTCCCGCAACGCCGACAATGTCAACACCCTTCTTGTTCAAGAGCATGTCTGCACATCCGCCGCCCATGGCACCGAGACCCCAAATAATTACTTTTACATTTTTCATCTTTTGTTCTCCTTTTCGCAAATAAGTTGAAACATTTATACCGGCCAACCGGCCCAATATTCTATGCCCTATATAAGAGCAAATCCCGTGCCAAAGATTGAACACCTTCAAAATCCCTAAATTCCAACACTGGATTTTTCCAAAAAGAAAAAAGTGCAAAATTATTTGCACTTTTGCCGCAAAATTATTTGCACTTATGGGGAAGATTACCCTCTTATCTGATATTTTTTCATCTTGTGTTGCAGGGTCTGTCGCTTGATGCCCAGGTCATCCGCCGCTCTGGAAATATTTCCCTCTTGATCTGCAAGGACGTTGAAAATAATATCCCTCTCCACCTTCCACAAGTAGTCGGTCAAGGGCTCTCCCCCCTGTGAAAAGCCGGTTTGCAAGGGCCCGTCACTGATGGCAGGGAGCAATTGATCCATGTGAATGTGCTCCGCCCGCAGCTCTTCTCCTTCCTCCGCCAACGAAATGGCAGACATGAGAATGTTCTCCAATTCCCGCACGTTTCCCGGATAGTTGTAACCCTTTAGCTTTTCCAATGCATCTTCTCCGATGCCTTGAATTCGCTTTCCCAGGTTTCGACACTGTTTGACCAAGAGCCGCTCTACCAACAGAGGAATGTCATCCTTCCGCTTGCGCAGGGGAGGGATGCTGAGATTGACCACGCCCAGTCGGAAATACAAGTCCTTACGCAGTGCCCCGGCACCGATTAATTCCTCCGGCCTTTCGTTCACCGTGGCGATGATCTTCACGTCAACGGGAATATCCTTGGTTCCGCCGACTCGGCGAATATAGTTTTCCTGAAGCACCCGAAGGAGTTTGCTCTGCAGTTCATAGGGCATGGCGCTGACCTCATCCAACAGCAGGGTCCCTCCGTTGGCCTGTTCAAAGAGTCCGGCCCTGTCTACCGCTCCAGTAAATCCACCCTTGGCGGTTCCAAAGAGGATTCCCTCCAAGAGGTTTCCGGGAAGAGCTGCGCAGTTTTGTCCCAAAAAAGGACCGTGCTTTCGTACCCCGTCGTAGTGGATGCTCTGGGCAAACAGTTCTTTCCCCGTACCCGTCTCCCCGTAGATAAACACGGAGACCTTGTTCTTTGCCGCCTTCTTTGCAGTATCGATGGCCCGCTTGAAATCTCGATTCTCTCCGATGATGTCGTAAAAGTTGTAGTGGCGAATCTTGGGTTGCGAAATCTTGGGAGGATCCAAATACTCTTCCTGAAGCTTCAACAAGGTGTCCGACATGTGCTTGATTCTGGTGATGTCCTTCGCCACCTCCATGGCAGCAATAATCTTCCCGTCCACCTCGATGGGGACGGTTGTGTTCATGGTGGTGACCTCTTTCCCGTAGATGTTCATAAAGGTCTGTACTTTTTCCTTTGTGACTTCACCCTTTCTCAAAGCGCGAAGAAGGGTACTCTCCTCTTCGGGAATGTGGGAAAAGGCAACGGGAAAGTATTTGCCCAAGACATCTTCCCTCTTCACCTTCTCCAGGACGGCCATGGCCTCACTGTAAATGATGGAAAACCCGTCAGCATTGACCACGTGGATGCCTTCGTCCACCAAGCCGGTCATCTTCTCAATAATTGCATCAAATTCTTTCTTCTTCATCACTGCCTCCGGCTATATCTTACCACAAATAGAAAAGCAGATGCAAATATTTTTGCACCTGCCGAAATGTTCGTTCGTATTATTTCCCCGTTTCATGAAAAAGCTTTACCGTTTCATGAGCGCGCAACATCATGATTACATGGGCACCCACGATGAGAATCCCGCCAACGATGATGATAAACAGAGTTACACCACCAAGGGCATCACCCATTGCCGATACCACGCCTAAGGCAACAAATCCGATAATGGTCAACACCAAAAAGATTTTCCCTGATTTCCCGCAATTGGCTTGATGGGATTCATCTCCCTTCTCACGGGCGATTTCACCGCAGCCTTGCACTACCAAATATACCACGGCAATCCCCAGCACAATGGCTCCCACAGAGCAGAAGAGGGAGAAATAATCTAAGGTAGAGTTCTTTCCGTCGTACCCCATGGGAAGAAGAACCGCACCGCCGATGGTCAGTATCAAATCCAAGATGATAACAACCTTGGCACGGGCGAAATTGGCGTTGTAATTGGCTAGGGAGAAGATACCAATGGCCATTATGCACAGAGCCAAAGTGTTGATCAATCTGTAAATCAAGGAAAGCCCCATGCCCATATCCAGGTAAACTAAAAAACTCGTCCCCGCCAGGAGTATGACTCCTATGGAGAACGTTTCCAATCCACCAAGCTTATAGACCCTTTCCATTACTCATCCTCTTTTAATTTTCGTTTCTCTTTGCCTTTAACTACCAAGTAGCTGTCCAACAACAACTTGCACATATACATCTGAGCCAGGAAGCCGATTGCTCCCAATGAAAGTGTTCCCACATATTCCACGGTCTTGGTAAACATTCCCGTGATGGGAATGATAATTAACGTCAACATGACGATGGCACAACAGGGTAGCCACGTCCGCATGCATTTTCTCGCCAGCACCGCATCCTTTGCCTTCACGATCATTGCCGATCCGAATAGCATTCGGCGGTAGGCATAAAACAGACCCATGAGAGTCATGTAAAAGAGAAACATCACCACAATGTCGATGAAGGATTGTTCCAACATACCGTTTCTGACATTTCTAAAGGCAACAAAGCCCTCCAAAGCAACCACGATAAGCATTGCAATGGACAGTATCCACACCGGCTTCCAAGTTTTGTTGTGATGCAGAAGCGTGGTAGCGCCCCATAGGACCAACAGCCAAGACAGGAAGAAAGCAAAAATAGCAGCAAATTCAGCTATGTTCCAAACCTTGAAGATTCGCACCACTTGCAGGGCGAAAATTGTTAGGGCTATGATGAAAAACCCTGCTGTAATCCAGCGAACTCCACCTAAGTTGTCTTCGTTTTTTCTCACGATGTTCCTCCACGGGGTAGTTTCCCCACGGCACATATTATCCCATATAATTCATTGTTTTTCAATCATTATTGACAAATACAGGGATAATAGTATATCGTTGATAGGCGATACATATAACAGCACAAGGAGGATTTATGCGAATTAGAAAAATCAGCGACGACATGCCCGAGGAAGAAATCCTATTAATGGCAAAGGTATCCGATGCTTTGGCACATCCTGCCCGCATCCGGATCTTTCGATATATCATGAATTGCAACAGGACCATGGAAAGGGTCTGCAATAAAGATGTGGTTGCCGCCTTTGACTATGCACAGGCAACCATATCTCAGCACATCAAAATTCTTTCCAAGGCAGATTTGGTAGAGATAAAAAAAGAAAACAAGTATTCCTACTACTATGCAAACATTGGAACTTTAGGGAAATATCTGGATGCTACACGCAGGTTTACGTAACGCGTGCCTGAAATAAAGTGGTCAGAGATGGGCCGTCCAAATTCCTACCGATGATGACGATTCTGGATCTCTCCATGGGAGGCCAGGCTTCCAAGTTGTATTGTTTATTCACAACATCCACCTTCCCCCACTGGTTGTTAATGGGAAGAAAACCTTTGATGCGAAAGATTTTTCCGAAGCGCCCCTCCATGAGGGCGCTCATGTCCCATTGAAACTGCTGAAGGTCATCGTATGAAATATCTTTGAAGGAGAGAGAGGTCATCTCCAAACCTTCCTCTTTCAAGTAAACGATGCCCTTTTCCTCATCCCAACCGGTTGTAAGCAGACTTTTCCACCATTGGTCCGGACAATTTTCGTAGTGCTCCGTCAGAATCTGACCTTTGGGATTCATCTCCTTTAGGATTTCCCCCATGGCTTCTAACTCCGCTGACGGGACATCTTCTCCCTTGGAAACCAAGACCCTACCCCCATTGATAATTTGATCTTTGTAAAACCCATCGAAGGTTTCCATATACTCATAAAAACAGTGATAGTCCACGATGGTTATGGGCGCAAGCAACTGAATCCTCTCATAAAGGATTCTCTTCACGTTGGCGTAGATATTGGAGAGCATACCTACTCCGGAAGGCTCCACAATGAGAACATCGGGATCCAATGCATTGGCTATAGTTAGGACAGAATTGGCGAAATCTGCCTTGACCGAGCAGCAGATACACCCCTCTGTCAACTCCCAGATTTTCATGTTGTCCTTCTCCAAGACAGCCGAATCAATGTCCACATCCCCATATTCATTTTCCAAAATGACAAACTCTCTGCCCGTATGCTTCTGGAGTGCTTTGATGAAGGTGGTCTTCCCCGCACCCAGAAAGCCGGATATAATCAATATTTTCATGTCACCAGCAAGAAACCGGGACGAGAAGCAATTCCCTCCCGTCCCAGCTAATTATCAATCAATCATCAATAACGACTACCGGTTTAATCAAATCTCTCGGCTTATCTTTCATGAGCATGAGGGCCTCTTCCACGTGTTCCATCCCTCGGAAGGGGTGTGTAATCAACTTGGAGAGATCCAGTTTTCCACTCTGCACCAACCTTGCAAGCTTCTCCATTCGGAGACGTCCGCCGGGTGTCAGTCCGCCTTGAATCTGTTTATGACCCATGCCGACTGCCCACTCAACTCTGGGGATTTTGATGTAATCTCCGCCACCCAGGTAGTTGACATTGCCGATCTTGCCGCCTGCATGCATTGCCTTGACGGCTTCCTCAAAGGTGTCTACCGTACCGCCGGCGATGATGACTTTGTCCACCCCTCTGCCGCCGGTCATCTCCATCGCTTGTACATCAATGGGGCCGTCCTTGTAACTGATGAAGTCCGTAGCACCATAGAACTTGGCTGCATCCACGCAAACCTGTCGAGTCCCTACAGCTATAATTTGCGCTGCACCTCTCAAGTTAGCACCGGCAACAGACATCAAGCCTACCGGACCGATTCCAATTACCAGAACCGTGTCTCCATACTGTACGTCAGCCAGCTCCGCACCGTGGAAACCGGTGGGAACCATGTCCGAAAGCATGGGCGCCTGTTCCAGGGGAATCTCCTTGGGAAGATGGGCTAAATTTCCGTCCGCATCATTTACATGGAAGTGGTCGGCAAAGACGCCATCCTTAAAGTTGGAGAACTTCCATCCCCCAAGAGCCTCTCCGGAATGCATGGGATAGCCTCCCTGTGAAGCCAGAGAATTCCAGTCGGGCGTGATGGCCGGGACCAATACTCTGTCCCCCGGTTTAAAGTCCTTGACCAATTCGCCAACTTCCAGCACTTCTCCGGTGGCTTCATGGCCCAAAATCATGTCCGTTCTTTCACCGATGGCACCTTCCCAAACGGTGTGCACATCGGATGTACACGGGGCCAGCGCAATGGGTTTACAGATGGCATCCAGGGGTCCACATTTGGGGTCCTCTTTTTCAATCCATCCGGTCTTCCCAATGCCCAGCATTGCAAAACCTTTCATAATAAATCACCTCACCTTTTCTACATCCAACCTACAGGCTACTGCTCTATACTGTGTTAACTATATGTCAAATTGACAGAAAAGTCAATCAATTCCGAAGGGCAGTCTGTGAAAAAATGCCGTACCCTTTCGGGCACGGCACTGCAAAGCTTTAATTGCTATAAGAAGAATATCAATGTGTCAAGAACGAACAAGGGGACAAGGAATATCAATGCCCATAGCATGTAACCGAAGAAGCTGGGCATTTTGATTCCACCGTCTTCGGCAATGGCCTTAACCATGAAGTTGGGCGCGTTTCCGATGTAGGTGTTGGCACCCATGAAGACGGCACCTGAGGAAATCGCCACAAGAACCGTATTGTCTACAATTCCAATTGTTGTTTGAAGTCCTTCCGTAAAGCCACAAGCACAAGCTGTCGTCAGGAAGACCAAATAGGTGGGCGCATTATCCAAGAAGGAGGACAGGGCGCCGGTCACCCAGAAGAACTGCCATGGCTCAATCAACCCCAGAGACGCTCCGTTTGCCTTCAGGATAGCTAACGCCGGAATCATGGTGAGGAAGATACCGATAAATAATTTGGCAACTTCCGCAATGGGTCCGAAGTTGAACTCGTTGGCTTCTCTGGTCGTCTTCTTCGTCAGCTTCATGGAAAGGAAGGCAGCCAGCAAGATAATGGCCATCTGTATGATGCTGGTATAAGGCATGACAGCACCTGCAAGGTTAATTCCCAGCAGCGCTCCAGTAGCCTCATCTTGGAAGGCAGGGAGACCTGAAAGAATCCCATTCAGGATGACAGCGCCTACAATCATAGCCACAAAGATGAAGTTGTGCGCACCTTCAATGCTGAAGCGTGTCGCCTTTTCAGGATCCATTTTAGGGGGTTTTCTTCCCGCTGCCAATTCTCCCTTTACAAAGACCCGATCCACGAAGAAGAATACTATGGTCAACACGGCGATGTTAAACAGCATAACCGGTAAAAGCTTCATGGTCCAGAAGAAGGGAACCCCTCTCAAGAATCCTAAGAACAGGGGCGGATCACCTACCGGTGTCAAGCTGCCGCCGATATTGGCTACCATAAAGATGAAGAAGATAATAATATGTGCCTTCTTCGCCCTCCATTCGTTGGCTCTCATAATGGGTCGAATCATCAACATCGCCGCACCGGTGGTTCCCACCCAACTGGCAATGGCCGTTCCAATGAGGAGCATGATGATATTTGTCTTGGTGGATCCCGCAAAGGAACCCTTGATGACGATTCCCCCCGCAGCTACAAACAAGCCAAAGAGCAATACGATAAAGGGGAGATAATCAAGAAATACAATCTCCGCAATCTGGAATGATAGTGCTCCCATTCCAAAGGCAAACCCAAAGGGAATCAGGAAGAGCAAAGACCAGAATAGCGCAACCTTCAGCATATTCATCTCCCACCAGTGTGGCTTCACCAGAGGGAAGATGGCAATGGACAGCAGCATTCCCACAAAGGGGATACAGCTCCAAAGAGGCAGCTCCTTGCCTAAGTTGTCGTGATGACCCGTTTCCGCGAAGGCTAAGAGCCCGGTGCACATGACAAGCAGTAGCACCGCAACCAAGATTCTCAGATTTCTTTTGTTAAACATAATCCTTCTCCAAACATTTCCTTGCATATTGTATACAACTAAGTCATAAAAAAATATGACATCACCGATGTGGTTACTTGATTATTTATGATAAGCTTCACCGCGAATAATTTTGAAGCTCCTGTAAATCTGTTCCATTAGGATGACGCGCATCATCTGATGGGGAAAGGTCAAGGCCGAAAAGGAAATGGCCGTATCGCTCCGCTGTCGAACCTCCTGTGACAGTCCTTCCGAGCCCCCGATGATGAAGACGATGCTGCTCTTTCCGCCTATGGCGAGAGCATCCATCTTCCCCGCCAACTCTTCACTGGACATGGACTTCCCCAAAATCTCCAAAGTGAAGACGTAATCATCTTTTTTTATCTTTTTTAGGAGTGCCCGTCCCTCCTCCAAGGGAGAATCGGAAGGGCTTTCCTTCACTTCTTCCATGGTCAGGTCGCAGTAGGAAGATAATCGCTTGGCATATTCGGCAACCGCCTGACTCCAGTATTTCTCTTTCAACTTTCCGACACACAGGACTCGGATCTTCATCCTACACCTCGAACAGCGGACTGTTTCGGTCTCTCATGAGAACGGTAATTTCCAAATCCTCGGAAATCCTGATTCCCCTGTCTTCCAAAACGTTTTCTATGGTTATCTTCGCCATATCCGGCGTATTATTTTCCTTGCTCAGGTGAGAAAGCAATATTCTTCGCTTCTTCTCACTCTTCTCGACGATTCGGCACAGGCATTCCCCTGCCGCTTCGTTGGAAAGGTGCCCGTTGTCTCCCAATATCCGACGCTTTATGTGGTAGGGATATCCGCAAAACTGCAACACATGTGGGTCGTGATTGGCCTCCAAGGCCAACAGGTCGGCACTGTGGATTTCCTCTATCATGGCCGGGCTGATGCACCCGGTATCCGTAAGAATGCTTACCTGCTTCCCTTCCTGGTAGAAGGAAAATCCCACCGGTTCCGCCGCATCGTGAAAGGTCTTAAATGCCTTTACGGTAATATCTCCAATGACAAATTCCTTGCCCGTTTCAAAGACGATTTGCCTGTCCTGGGGGACAGTATCCTTTATATATTCCCAGGTGCTGATGTTGGAATACACCACTGCGGAAGCACATTTTTTCGTAACGATTCGTAAACTTTTTATATGATCGCTGTGTTCGTGGGTAATCAGTATCCCGTCAACACAGCCGTTTTCAAGCCCCGCCCCTGCAATTCCTTCAAATATCTTCTTGCCGCTGATGCCGGCATCTATCAACAGTGCGGTGTTTTGACTCTTCACCATGTAGCAATTTCCACTGCTTCCGCTGGCAAAGGAGCAGAACTCCAGACCCATGTATTTCTCCTTGCTGTCAGCGCTCTTAAAGGACGCAACATGGCAATTATACATTATTATAATTTTTTTTTCAACGGAATTATCAAAATTACCCCATTTGTTGTATAAATATGTATTATTCAGGATTGTTATACATTTGCAACGACTCTTCCCCAATTACTCCTTGCGACAAAGGACATCTTGTTCCATAATGTCCATATAAGGAAAAGGAGAAACCATGACAGCTTTGAAAATCTATACCGACGGTGCATGTTCGGGAAATCAGAACGAAGAAAACCTGGGAGGCTGGGGAGCGATTTTGGAATTCGGGCCACATCAAAAGGAGTTGTTCGGCAGCGAGAAGAACACCACCAACAACCGCATGGAGATGATGGCCCTCATCGAGGCCATGAACGCCATAAAAAAAGAGAATCAAATGATCGAGATCTTCTCCGACAGTTCCTATCTCATAGATTGTTTTCGCCAAAAGTGGTATGTCAAGTGGCTGTCAAACGGTTGGCTCACCGCCGGAAAGAAACCGGTGGAAAACCGAGACCTATGGGAAAAACTTCTCCCCTATTTGGACCGGCACAACATCTCCTTCTTTCGGGTGAAGGGCCATGTGAATCTGGATCACCCGGCGACCAACAAAGAAAAACTCTACGAAAAGTTCGTAGAGTGGAACGGGAATCGCTTTACCCGAGAAGATTTTAGCTACATCACCCGGATGAACAATCGGGCGGATGCTTTGGCAAACCAAGGCATCGACTCAATCCGACAATAGACCTGTGCAATCCTTCTCAAAGTTGTAGCGACCGGCTTTTCTCGTGCGCTTTGTATATTGGATGGCTTTCTTGGGGCAGTAGTGAAGGCATGCAAGGCATTGCAGGCAGTCACCACTCCAAACAGGTCGACCTTCCTCTAAGGTAACCACGCCCACCGGGCAAACCTTCTCGCAAACTCTGCACCCATCGCAGGTGGGCTCTGCAAAGAAATACTTGGTGCTCCGGCCCCAGCGATTGAACAAAGGCGCAATCAATGCCGTTTTCAATCCCGGCAAGGCACCTTTTTTGATATCCATAACCGACTCACGGCTTCTAATTCTCTCCGCAATATCCGGAATCCGACCTCGTGCGTCTAAAACAAGACCTTCCACCCGTTCCCTAGTATCTGTAGAAAACAAGACCACATAATTGTTGGGCATGAGCACCGAGAAACCACTGTCGATTTGAATATCCTTACCCAATTTTTCAACGGCTCTTCCCGCCGTATCGCCACAGACAGCAACAGCAAAGACAAAGTTGTCCCGATCCAAAACGATACCCTTTGCGAAATCGCTGACCAGCTCCGGCGCAGCCCAAGCATACACCGGAAACACGATGCCGATGGTCTCTCCTGCCTTGGCAAGATAGGATGTTTCCCCCGTCATAAGTCGCGTGGCTATATTCTCACCGCTTTCACCCAGTTGTTTTCCCAGTTCCCTGGCAACCCAAGCGGAGTTCCCCGTTCCGCTGAAATAAAAAATCATTTTCTCTTCATCTCCTTCAATCGATCCTTGTCTTCACGGTCTACCCTGTAGGATTCCCTTATTTTTTGGATCGCCTTGTTGTGTGTCTTTACATCCAAGCTTTCCTTCTTCAAAAACTGTTCCGTCTTCTGAGGAAATGCCGTATAACAATGGGAAACGCCCCATGCCACCGCCATCATTACGTAGTACGGCTCTCGGTCCATCTCCTCGTAAGCCGCAAGTACACGGTCCACATAGTCCTCTCTAATGAAATTAGCCAGGAGCATCACCGCTCCGAAGCGGCGAGCATACTCTCCTTCATCAGATAGGAATTGATGCAAAAAGGTCCAACCCTCTTCCGGATGCTTTTGGATCATCTTCATGGTCATGGCGGCGCTGTCGCAGGTTGCCCAGTCCTTGATGTGAGGCACAAAGCCTTCCACCAGCTGACACCACTCTTCCCAAGAAACCTTGCAATATCCCAGAAGCATCCCGTGAATCATCCGCTCTTCAAAGGCGCAATCCTCCGGTAGTTCTTGGATATATTCTCTAAAGTCATCCTTTGCCAGCTCCTTTGCCAAAGCTCTCAACACCGGTATTCGCACGCCCATTACTGAGTCCGGGTCCACCGTAGGATTCAGCTTACAGCTAAATTTCTTATATTCCTCTTCACTGCTGTTCTGCAGTCGTTTGTAAATCTCTTCTCTCATCTCTCTTCCTAATTCCACGTTCGCCTGCCGTCTCCCGAAATGGGGAAGGGTTCCCCTAAAAAAGTAGGATCCGGCATAAAGATACACTTGAAAAAGTCCTTTTCCCGGGCAAGAATTTCTCGAGCGTCCCGCCGTTCCTGTCCCACATACCGCTTTTGATCGGCGGCACCACCGTATACCTTCATTCCCATTTTATCCCCTACATAGAGGGCCCTGTGAAGGTGATACCTTTGCGTCACCACCACGGCCGAGTTCACCTGAAAGACTTCCTTTGCCCGAAACATGGTATCGTAGGTGGAAAAGCCCGCGTGATCCAGGAAGACATCTCGTCCGGGGACATCCTTGTCCAAAACATATTTTTGCATGGCAACCACTTCATTGTAATTGGTCTGCCCGTTATCCCCGGACAACAAAAGCTTCGGCGCAACGCCCGCTTTATATAAGTAGACAGCAAAATCCAATCGGTCGGCGAGCATCTTGCTGGGTTTTCCAACCGCATTCACCCCAGCGCCGGGTACGATGATACAGTCTGCATCGATCTTCCCCATTCCGCCAATGTCTATATCTTCCCCCTCTATGGAGGCCACTATATTCTTTTCCGTGCCTTTGACCATCGATACATTGATTCCCAACCCTGCGAGAAGAAGAATCGAGATGAAAACTAAGGCGATGATGATTTTTTTCTTCATTCCACCCTCCATCCATAGCCTATCCCATAGAACCAAATTTGTCTGAAATCCCCGCCCTTCCATTGACAGGCAAGCCCGGGGGGAATAGAATAATAGCAATACATCGAGGAGGATACTATGAGTAATTTTACATTTGAAAAGACAACCCAACCCAAAGAAAAACCGGATCCAAATAACTTGGCATTCGGACAAATATTTACCGACCACATGTTCATCATGAACTATGACGAAGGGGAAGGATGGCACGATGGCAGAATTGTACCCTATGCACCCTTGTCCTTGGACCCGGCAGCGGTGGTTTTCCATTACGGCCAAGAAATGTTCGAAGGATTAAAGGCATATAAGACGCCGGAGGGGAAGATACAGCTTTTCCGTCCGGATATGAACGCCAAGCGAACCAACCTCACCAACGATCGACTTTGCATTCCCTTCATCGATGAAGACCTATATGTGGAAGCGGTCAAGGCTTTGGTTGCAACCGACGCCGACTGGATTCCGGAAAAAGAAGGAACCGCGCTATATATTCGCCCCTTCATCATTGCAACGGAGCCATTCCTTGGTGTCCGCGCTTCCAAGAACTATCTGTTTATCATCATCCTCAGCCCCGTAGGGCCTTACTATCCCGGCGGCTTGACACCCACTAAGCTCTACGTGGAGGACCAATTCGTCCGCGCCACCAAAGGGGGAACAGGCGAAGCCAAGTGCGGCGGAAACTACGCTTGCGGCCTCAAAGCACAGACTCTTGCCTACGAAAAAGGATTTGAACAGATTCTTTGGCTGGACGGCGTGGAGAGAAAATATGTGGAAGAAATCGGTACTTCCAACGCATTCTTCGTTATTGACGACGAGGTCATCACCGCACCCTTAGACGGCACCATTCTTCCCGGCATTACCAGAGATTCCGTCATCCACCTGTTGAAGGACGAGGGATACAAGGTCTCTGAGCGAAAAATAACCATCGATGAGGTCTTTGAAGCAGCCAAGACAGGTCGTTTGACAGAAGTCTTTGCCTCCGGAACTGCCGCTGTCATCTCGCCTGTCGGAGAGCTGTCCTATATGGGAGAACGCATCGTGATTCACGGTGGTGCCATCGGCCCCATCGCGCAAAAGTTATATGACACCCTCAGCGGGATACAGACCGGTCACTTGGCGGATCCCTACGGATGGGTAGTAGGAGTATAGGTATGGGAATCCGATCCAGCAAGCCACTTTCAGGCCTGAGCACCAGACTGGACACCTTGACGATTTTCCGCAGGATACTAACGGATCCGGTGGTTTCTAAGCTACAGAGACTTCTGTGGCTGGCTGATGAGGGGGAAGATATTCGGGAAGCCGTTTCCGCCTATGGCGACTTTGTGGCCTCCCTCTACGAAGTGACCCCCAACCTATCCGATTACATCGCTAAAATACTGGTGGAAGACGAGAACTTCTATATCCGGAGAAGGGCGGCAGGGAAAGGAATTTCCCCCTCTGTTGAGGACAGCCTACAAGAAGAACTCCGCCTGTTGGAGGAACTCTGCGCCTTGACCCCCGATCGAGTAAAAATCGCCATCGGCTACGACGGCTTTCTTCCCTCTTGGGACAATGGCAATGGATGCAATCTTCAAGAGCGGTATGAGTCAAAGCTGGCCAATCTTTCTCAGACAGGCTACGGCATCTTTGCCAAGTACACCACCTTTATAGTGAAGAATCGTCAGTTGGAGCCGGTGAAGTACCCGGATCGCCAAAAGCTGGAGGATTTGTACGGCTATCAAAGGGAGAAGGATTTGGTCATCCGGAATACCGAGGCACTCCTTTCCGGCGAAGGTGCCAGCAATGTGCTTCTCTATGGTGATGCCGGTACCGGAAAGAGTTCCACCATCAAGGCCATTGCAAATCGATATGCAGACAGAGGCCTTCGCTTGGTAGAAGTGAAAAAAAATCAGCTCTACGAGCTGCCTGCCATCATCGAAGAGTTATCGGAAAACCCCCTTCACTTTATATTGTTTATAGACGATTTGAGTTTCTCCAAGAACGACGACAACTTTTCGGCCTTGAAGGCAATCCTAGAAGGCAGCGTTTCCGTCCACGGGGACAACATGGCCATCTATGCCACCAGCAATCGGCGACATCTGTTAAAGGAGACGGCGTCCCAAAGAGACGGTGATGAAATACACCTCAGCGATACCCTCCAAGAAACCATGAGCTTGGCCGCTCGCTTCGGTCTTACCGTCACCTTCCAGAAACCGGACAAGGACGTCTACCTGGACATCGTGGATGCCCTGGCCATGCAGTACGGCCTGGTTCCCCAGGAAGATGCCTCGCTTTGGTGGGAAGACCTCCACCGCAAGGCAGAGGCCCACGCCATTCGCACCAGCGGCCGGACACCCCGAACCGCCAAACAGTTCATCGAACTGCAGAAAATCGGAATCTAAATTAAGCGATTTGTGCAGAAAAAGTGCCAAGTACCGGTCTCATCTTCCCCATAGTCCACCTTGCCGATGGCTTTCAGATGCTCCAGATGGGCAAAGACTTCATCTCCCGCAAACCACTTCTGTTCCGGAGGAAAGTCCCCATAGTAGCCCCCTGCAAAATCCCATTGCACACCTAAGGCCACCTGATAGATTGTCTTTTCACCCTCCGTCAACAGTTCAATAATTCGATCCAGGCGGCGGTGATGGTGAGCAAGTAGCTGATCTACGCGGGTGCGATGGTCCGTAATCACCGCTCGATGACCGGAATAGACGGTTTCAATGTCCATCTCCCGAACCTTTTTTAAGTTCTCCATGAAGAGGCCCAAATAGTCCTTCTTCCTGTCCCAAGCAGTGATGTTAGGGGTAATCTTTTGAATGATGTGATCCCCACAGAACAAAAACTTTCCATCCGGCTCATACAGACCCTTTCCGCCGGGTGTATGGCCGCTCAAGTCGATGATTCGGAAGGAATAATCCCACACCTCAAGCTCTTCTCCGTCTACAGCCAAAGTAGAGTTCACCGGCTCTGTGACACCGCCCCGGTATGCCGGGTGGTCCTGGTAGTAAAGCTCTTCTCCCTTGGGAATGCCCATGTGTTTCTGGGTGGACATGTCCTTTTCCCAGTAATCATCCATCATCATGGTGTTTACGTCTCTGCCGTCGTAGTCGCCGATATAAATCTTCCCGCATTCCCCCTTCAGTCTTTCGATACAGCCGGTGTGGTCGGCGTGAAGATGGGTGAGAAAGATGTCTGTCTCTTCCCATTTCAAACCCAACTGTAAAAAGGCATCTCGCAATGCCTTTTCACTTTCGTCAGTATTGAAACCTACATCGATGAGAAGGTTTTTTCCCCGGCCCCGAATAATGTAGCTGTTCACCTCTCTGAGAGGGCTACCGGGAAGAGGAACCTTCACCATAAAAATATTGTTTCGTACTTCTTCCATTGGTTACTCCATTACGGCTCCCTTGTTGGCGCCGGTTACGTTTCTGCTGTATCTTGCCAACCAACCCTTGGTCACTCTGGGAGGCAGAATCTGACAGGACTTGCCTCGCTCCGCCAACTCTTCGTCGGTGAGGCGCACGTTGATTTTGGAGGCAGGGATATCGATGTCGATAATATCTCCCTCTTCAATCATTGCGATCTCTCCGCAAGCCGCCGCCTCGGGACATACGTGTCCAATGGAGGCTCCTCTGCTGGCACCGCTAAAGCGCCCGTCTGTAATGAGGGCAACGGTCTTGTCCAGCTTCATCCCCGCAAGAGCGCTGGTGGGGTTGAGCATCTCTCTCATGCCCGGTCCGCCCTTGGGTCCTTCATATCGAATGACTACCACGTCTCCTTCTACGATTTTTCCGGCGTAGATGGCGGCAATGGCGTCATCTTCACTGTCAAATACTCTTGCCGGTCCGCTGTGAACCAGCATGGAGGGATCCACGGCACTTCTCTTCACCACGCATCCGTCCTTGGCGATGTTGCCCCAAAGAATGGCGATGCCGCCGGTTTCACTGTAGGGTTTGTCGATGGGCCTGATGATGTCGTAGTTCTTGACTGCCTTGCCTTCAATGTTTTCCCCCACGGTTTTTCCCGATGCGGTTATGAGACTCTTGTCTACAAAGCCCTTCTTGTCCAGCTCGTTGAGGACGGCTTGCAAGCCTCCCGCCACGAAGAGGTCCTGCATGTGGGCGTCTCCTGCCGGTGCTAGGTGGCACAGGTTGGGAACCTTTGCGGAAAACTCGTTAAACATTTCCAAATCCACATCAATCCCCGCTTCCGATGCAATGGCAAGCAGGTGAAGAACGCTGTTGGAGGAGCAGCCCAGTGCCATATCACAGGCGAGGGCGTTGCGGATGGATTTTTCGTTGATAATGTCTCTGGCTTTGATATCCTTTTCCACCAGATTCATGATTGCCATACCGGCTTCCTTTGCCAGGCGAACTCTTCCGCTATGAACAGCAGGAATGGTGCCGTTACCGGGAAGTGCAATGCCGATGGCTTCCGACAGACAGTTCATGCTGTTTGCCGTGTACATGCCGGCACAGGATCCGCATCCGGGGCAAACCCCTTGCTCGATTTCCATCAAGGCATCATCGTCGATTATGTCCGCCTTTCGAGCGCCTACCGCTTCAAAAATCTTGGACAGGCTCACTTCTTCCCCATCGGATAGACCGGCCATCATGGGGCCGCCGGAGCAGACCACAGTGGGAATATTGATTCTCACCGCACCCATGATCATGCCGGGTACGATCTTATCGCAGTTGGGGACCAAAACCAGACCGTCAAACATGTGGGCCATTGCCATGGTCTCCACGCTGTCGGCAATTAATTCACGGCTTGCTAGGGAGTACTTCATCCCCTCGTGACCCATGGCGATACCGTCGCAGACCCCGATGGAAGGCACCTCAATGGGGGTTCCTCCTGCCATGCGGACACCCGCCTTTACCGCTTCTGTAATTTTATCCAAATGAAAATGTCCCGGAACGATTTCGCTGTGGGCGTTGACCACACCGATCAGCGGCCAATCCAGTTCTTCACGGGTATACCCCATGGCATAGAACAGGCTCCGCATGGGAGCGCGTTCTACACCGAGGGTAACCTTATCACTTCTCTTCGTCATGAAAGTACCTCTTATTTCTTCAGCCAGCTCATCATCTTTCGAAGTTCCTGACCGGTAGTGCAAAGGAGGTGCTCGCTTTCCTTCTGACGAGTGGTCAGGAAGGTTGCCTGGCGTCCGGCAGACATCTCTGTTACAAATTCGCTTGCAAAACCACCGGATTGGATATTCGCTAGGATGTCCTTCATGGCTTCTCTTGTTTCCTTGCCAATGACCTTCTTTCCTGCGTAGTAGTCGCCGTATTCCGCTGTGTTGGAGACGGACTTTCTCATCATTTCGAAACCGCCGCTGTTGATTAAGTCAACGATGAGCTTTGTTTCGTGAACACACTCAAAGTATGCCATTTCAGGCTCGTATCCGGCTTCCACCAAGGTATCAAATCCGGCCTTCATCAGCTCGGTCACACCGCCGCAGAGAACTGCCTGCTCACCGAAGAGGTCCGTTTCCGTCTCTTCCTGATAAGTCGTCTCCAGGATTCCCGCTCTGCCTGCACCGATGCCACATGCGTATGCCAGTGCAATATCCTTCGCCTTACCGGACTTGTCCTGCTGAACAGCGATCAGGCTGGGAACGCCCTTGCCTTCCAAGTACTGGCTTCTAACAGTATGTCCCGGTCCCTTGGGAGCAACCATGATGACATCTAGGTCTTCCGCCGGCTTGATCAGGTTAAAGTGGATGTTGAAACCGTGTGCAAACATGAGGACATCCCCTTCCTTCATGTGGGGAGCTACCTGTGTTTCATAGATTTCTGCCGCCAACTCATCGGGAACCAGCATCATTACCAGGTTACCTTTCTTCGCTGCGGATTCCACGTCCATAACTTCCAGGCCCGCATCTCTTGCAGACTGGGCGCTCTTGGAGTCGGATCTCAATCCTACCACTACGTTGACACCGCTGTCCTTCAGGTTCTGTGCGTGGGCATGACCCTGGCTACCGAATCCGATAATCGCTACGGTCTTGCCGTCCAGCAGTCCTAAGTTACAATCCTGATCATAATACTTGTTTACCATTTCTTACTCCTTTTCTGCCGTCTCCGGCCACTGTTACTCTGACCAGCCTCTACCCATTGCCGTCATTCCGGTTCTGCACACCTCTACAATATCGTAGCAGGAAAGCATCTCCATAAATGCGTCCAGTTTTGCGGGTTCACCTGTCATTTCTATAATCATACTTTCTTTGGAAAGATCAATTATTTTACCTCTGTAGATGTCCGTAATTTCTCGAACACCGGTGCGGCTCTCCTTGTCCACCTTTACCTTCAAGAGGAGCAACTCTCTAAAGAGGCTGTCTCCCGGCTCCAATGGGAAGATGGATTTCACCACTTCCAGTTTTTCCGTCTGGGTCAAAATCTGTGCGATGCTCTGTTCGTTGCCGTTGAACACCACCGTGATTCTGGAAATAGCGGGATCGTTGGTAGCCGATACGGTCAAGGAATCGATGTTGAATCCTCTTCTCCCGAAAAGGCTGACAATCCTGGTCAAAACGTTGGCCTGGTTGTCAACGAAAATACTGATGACTTCTCTCTGCAATGCCATATCCCTCTCCTCCTATCCTATGATCATATCTTCCACTGTTCCGCCACCGGGAATCATGGGAAGAACTCTCTCTTCGCAGCCAATTTCACACTCAATCCACACGGGACCCTCTTCCTTCAGCGCCTTGCGGAATGCATCCTGGAACTCTTCCGGGTTGGCGGCGTGGAAACCCTTTGCTCCAAAACCTTCCGCCAGCTTGACGAAGTCGGTCTTGCGCTCCGGTGTGGTTCCGCTGAATCTTCTTCCGTAGAAAGAATTCTGCCACTGGTATACCATCCCCAGTACGTGGTTGTTCATGATGATGGTAATAATGGGAAGACTCTCGCTGACCGCGGTGCACGCTTCGTTCAGGTTCATGTGGAAGGATCCGTCTCCCGTAAAGTGGATGACTCTCTTGTCCGGATTGCCAATCTGTGCACCGATGGCTGCGCCGTACCCAAACCCCATGGTTCCCAGACCGCCGCTGGTGATGAAGCGCTTGGTCTTGGTATGGTGAAGATACTGGGCTGCCCACATCTGGTGCTGGCCTACGTCCGTTACATATATGGTTTCCTTGTCGGTCATTTCACAGACCGATCTCACCACATCGCTGGGGTGAAGGTCGGAACCCTTGCACTTTACGTCGCCGGTGGTCCTCTTCAGTTTGCCCACTTCTTCCACCCACTCTTTTCTCTCCTTCTTTTCAATGAGAGGTAACAGCTTGGAAAGGAAGTCCTTTACATCACTGACAAACTCATAATCCACCGTAACGTTCTTGTTGATTTCGCTCTTGTCGATATCCACTTGAATCTTGGTGGCTTTTTTAGCGAACTTGCTGGGGTTCAAGGCAACTCTGTCGCTGAACCTTGTGCCCAGTGCAATGAGTACATCCGCCTTATCGATGGATGTATTGGCTGCAATGGTTCCGTGCATGCCAATGAGTCCCATGTTCTTGGGGTTGTTGTAGCTGATGGATCCGGCTGCCATCAAAGTATAGGTGGCCGGAATATCCGACTTTTCGATCAGTTCGTTCAATTCTCTTTCCGCATTGGAAATGGGAACACCGCCTCCGAAATAGATGACCGGACGCTTTGCGTTGTTGATGACATCTGCCACCTTCTGCAGGTCGTCACCGTTTGTCTTGGGCAGTTCCGCCGTCTTCTCCGGACCCTGTCCCGGCTTGAAATCCAATACCGCGGCACTGACATCCTTTGTAATGTCCACCAAAACCGGACCCTTACGGCCGCTGTTGGCAATGCGGAAGGCATTGCGCATGGCACCGGGAAGATCCTCAATCCGGTTGACGAAGAAATTGTGCTTTGTCACGGGCATGGTGACACCGGTGATGCAAATTTCCTGGAAGGCATCGCGGCCGATGAGGCTGTCGGGTACGTTGCTGGTAATGGCAACCATGGGAACACTGTCCATAAATGCCGTTGCAATTCCCGTAACCAAGTTGGTCGCTCCCGGTCCGCTGGTTGCCAGCACTACACCGGTCTTGCCTGTGGAACGCGCATAGCCGTCTGCGGCATGGGCAGCCCCTTGCTCGTGGGCAGTCAGCACGTGTTTAATTTGATCCTGATATTCATATAGAGCATCGTAGACGTTAAGAGCAGCTCCGCCCGGATAGCCGAATACGGTATCTACATCATGTTCTCGCAATATTTCTGCTATGATCTGAGAGCCTGTTAATTTCATGCGATTAACTCCTTTCTTCAATTCTTTTAAAGTAAAAATGCTAAGTGATATAATTATATACGTAATACAGCATAAGTCAATATTTTTCTTTCACATTTGTGTTTGACCACAAATATTTTTATTATTATTTGTTTTTGATCACTGTTTATATTCAATTATTTTGAAATTTTGTTTTCTCGATGCACTTCCTTTAATATAGAAATGGGCATCAGGCCTTAAATTTTAGTTTTCGTCACATTTTTTGCTCATAAGCTAAAATGATTGGATAAATTTTCCTTTTTTTCGGCCTAAAATTCCCTTTGGTAACGGCTCACAACATAATAACTTGCCTTTAGATGAGGATCTAGAGGGTCATCTTATGAAGAATTTTAGTTTCTCCATAAATAAAGTGCGTAAAACTAAAATTTGAGTTTGCATGGAGAAAGGAAGGTTGCTACAAATATTTCTTGACAAACATTTGCCTCTTCGCCTATACTAGGTAGTAACTTTATATTGCGATGAAGGGAATAAGCTATTCACGACCGTCTTCAAAGAGAGCATCCGTTTGGTGGAAGGATGTAAGATGGCAGATAGTGTCTCACCCCGGAGCAAAACCTTATGAGTGGGAACCGGTGATGGCCGAATCCAATAAGAGTGGTACCGCGGAGAATCTATCTTCGTCTCTTGTGAGACGAGGATTTTTTTGTAGGTATCGAGAAGAGAAAGGATCAATCAATGAAGAATCACGAAAAGTATCAAGTAGGATATTATATGCCACCCGAGCCAACCATGGACTGGGCAAAGAAGGATCACATAGAAAAGGCGCCCATCTGGTGCAGTGTTGACCTGCGAGACGGAAATCAGGCGCTCATCGTGCCCATGTCTCTGGAAGAAAAATTGGAGTTCTTTACATATCTGGTAGAGGTTGGTTTTAAGGAAATCGAAGTTGGCTTTCCCGCCGCTTCGGAAACCGAATACGAACTGCTTCGAACCCTCATCGAAAAGGACATGATTCCCGACGATGTATTCGTTCAGGTTTTGACCCAATCCAGAGAGCATATTATAAAGAAGACTTTTGAATCTTTGAAGGGGTGCAAGAATGCCATCGTTCATCTGTATAACTCCACTTCGGTTGCACAGCGGGAACAGGTATTCCGATCTTCCAAGGAAGAAATCAAGGAAATTGCCGTCAAAGGCGCCAAGCTCATTAAGAAATACGCCTCCGAGAACAAGGAAACCAATTTCCGTTTCCAGTATTCCCCCGAGAGCTTCACCGGCACAGAGCCGGAATATGCAGCAGAAGTTTGCAACGCCATCATCGATGTATGGGAACCTACACCGGACAAGAAGGTGATCATCAATCTTCCCAGTACGGTACAGATGTCCATGCCCCACGTCTATGCGTCGCAAATTGAATACATGAACCGCATCCTCCACAGAAGGGACAGCGTGTTGATCTCCCTCCACCCCCACAACGACAGGGGAACCGGGGTTGCCGATGCTGAGCTGGGAATCTTGGCGGGAGGAGACCGCATCGAAGGAACGCTCTTCGGAAACGGGGAGAGAACCGGAAACGTGGATATCGTCACCTTGGGGATGAATCTGTACACCCACGGTGTGGATCCCAAGTTGGACTTTTCCGACATGCCTCGCATGGTGGAAATGTATGAGAAGTTTACAGGTCTGCAGGTCCATCCAAGGCAGCCATACGGCGGACAGTTGGTCTTTGCAGCCTTCTCCGGCTCCCACCAGGATGCCATTGCCAAGGGCATGAACTATCGAAAGGAAAAGATGGTAGACCGTTGGAACGTGCCATATCTTCCCGTTGATCCTACGGATTTGGGAAGAGAGTACGAAGCCGATGTCATCCGCATCAACAGCCAGTCGGGCAAGGGCGGTGTGGCGTATATCTTGGAGCAAAACTTCGGATACACACTTCCTGCCAAGATGCGAGAAGAGGTGGGCTACCTAATCAAGGGCATTTCCGACAAGGAACACAAAGAATTGACGCCCGATGAGATTTTCGATATCTTTGACGAGGAATACATCAACTTCTTTGAACCCATCGACATTACCGATGCCAGGTTCAAGCGCCACGCTGATTTTAAGACCAACAACCGCATGGAGGTGGACATCGATGTGGACATCTCAGGCAAGTCCTATCATTTGAAGGGAAGCGGAAACGGTCGATTGGACGCGGTGGCAGAGGCCCTGCGCCAAAGCCCTTACGAATTTGAGTACGACTTTGTGACCTACCAGGAGCACGCACTGGAATCCCAGTCTGACTCCAGAGCAGCCGCCTATGTGGCCATTTCCGATAAGAACGGCTGGCTCTACTGGGGCGTAGGTCTTCACGACGACATCATTTTTGCATCCATCAATGCGCTGGTGAGCGCCATCAACCGCTTAAATCACATCAGCCATTTTGTAGAATAACAGGAGGAAGAAAACATGGGAATGACAATGACACAAAAGATACTGGCTGCCCACGCGGGATTGGATTCCGTCGTTGCGGGCCAGTTGGTAAATGCCAAGCTGGATATGGTCCTAGCCAACGATATTACCGGGCCGGTATCCATCAACGAGTTTGAAAAGGCAGGCTTTGAGGACGTCTTCGACAAGAGCAAGGTTTCTCTCGTCATGGACCACTTTACGCCCAACAAGGACATCAAGTCCGCGGAGCAGTGCAAGCAGTGCCGCACCTTTGCCAAGCAGTTTAACTTGGACAACTTCTATGATGTAGGAAACATGGGCATCGAACACGCTTTGCTCCCGGAAAAGGGACTCATCGCACCGGGAGACGCCATCATCGGCGCCGATTCCCACACTTGTACCTACGGTGCCTTGGGCGCCTTCAGCACGGGCGTAGGCAGTACAGACGTTGCAGCCGGAATGGCAACGGGGGAAGCTTGGTTCAAAGTTCCTTCGGCTCTCCGCTTCCACTTGGTTGGAAAACTGCAAGAGGGTGTCAGCGGCAAGGATGTCATTCTACACATCATCGGGATGTTGGGAGTGGACGGAGCCCTGTACAAGTCCATGGAGTTTGTAGGTGACGGTGTTGCCAACTTGACCATCGACGACAGATTGTGCATCGCCAACATGGCCATTGAAGCCGGCGCGAAGAACGGAATCTTCCCCGTAGACGATGTAACCAGGGAATATCTGAAGGGTCGCCTAAACAGAGAATTCACCTCTTACGAACCGGACGAAGACGCGGAATACGAAAAGACATATTTCATTAAGCTGGACAGCATCAAGCAGACCGTGGCCTTCCCTCATCTTCCCGAGAACACAAAGACCATGGACGAAATCGGAGACATTCCCATCGATCAAGTGGTCATCGGCTCCTGCACCAACGGCAGACTTTCTGACATGCAGGCAGCGGCGGACATCATGAAGGGTAAGACCATCCACCCCAACGTGCGCGCCATCATCATTCCTGCCACACAGGAAATCTACATGGAATGCATCAAGAGAGGGTACTTGGAGACCTTTATCAATGCAGGCTGTGTGGTAAGTACGCCCACCTGTGGCCCCTGTCTGGGTGGCCACATGGGAATCTTGGCGGCAGGAGAACGCTGTGTCGCTACCACCAACAGAAACTTTGTAGGAAGAATGGGTCATGTAAAGAGCGAAGTGTATCTGGCAAGTCCGCAAGTTGCGGCAAGCAGTGCCATAGCCGGGAAGATAGCAGGAGGAAAGTAAAATGGAAGTAAAAGGACGCGTACATAGATATGGGGACAATGTGGATACGGACGTAATCATCCCCGCAAGATGTTTGAATACACAGGATCCTCTGGAGCTGGCGAGCCACTGTATGGAGGATATCGATCCGGATTTCGTGAAGAAGGTAAAGCCGGGAGACATAATGGTAGGAGGCGAGAACTTCGGTTGCGGTTCTTCCAGAGAACATGCTCCCGTGTCCATAAAGGCAAGCGGCATTAGCTGTCTCATCGCCGGAACCTTTGCAAGGATCTTCTACCGAAATTCCATTAACATCGGTTTCCCGATTTTGGAGTGTGAAGAGGCCAGCAAGAAGATTGAAGACGGAGACGAGGTTTCCGTGGACTTTTCCACGGGTGTCATTACCAATATTACCAAGAACGAAACGTATCAAGCCCTTCCTTTCCCTGATTTCATCAACGAAATCATCCATGCAGGCGGCTTGCTAAAGAGCATTCAAAAGAAGGCGAAAGGGGAGAAATAGACATGAATTACAGTATAGCAACCATACCGGGAGACGGAATCGGACCGGAAGTGGTTCGAGAAGCCCAAGGGGTTTTGGACAAAATTGGTGAAAAGTACGGACATACCTTTAAGTACTTGGAAGTCCTTGCCGGAGGCTGCGCCATCGATGCTAAGGGCGTTGCCCTCCCTCAGGAAACTATAGATATCTGCAAGCAATCCGATGCGGTATTGCTGGGTGCAGTGGGCGGTCCCAAGTGGGATAATCTTCCCGGAGAAGAGCGACCGGAAAAGGCCCTCCTGGGTCTGCGCCAAGAGCTGGGACTCTTTGCCAACCTGAGACCGGCCATTCTCTTTGACGAATTGGCGGATGCCTGTCCTCTCAAGCCGGAAATCGTTGCAGGTGGTTTGGATATCCTAGTGGTCCGAGAGTTGACCGGGGGCATCTACTTTGGCGAGAGAGGCTTCAAGCAGACCGACATGGGTCTGGCTGCCTACGATGTGGAGCAATATTCCGAAGGAGAGGTAGAGCGAATTGCCGTTGTTGCCTTTGACATGGCTCGCAAGAGAAACAAGAAGGTGACCAGTGTGGACAAGGCCAACGTTTTGGAAAGCTCCCGTCTCTGGAGAAGAGTCGTTTCTGAGGTGGCCAAGGATTATCCCGATGTGGAGCTGAATCACCTCTATGTGGACAATGCCGCCATGCAAATGGTGCTCAACCCAAAGCAGTTTGACGTCATCGTTACAGGTAATATCTTCGGCGACATTCTCTCCGATGAAGCCAGTCAGGTAACCGGATCCATCGGTATGCTCCCCTCCGCCAGTCTGGCCACAGGGAACTTCGGCATGTACGAACCGGTCCACGGCAGTGCACCGGACATCGCCGGTCAAGACAAGGCCAACCCCATGGCCACCATCTTGTCCGTAGCCATGATGCTTCGCTACTCCTTCGGCTTGAAGGAAGAGGCGGACAACATCGAAGCCGCCATCAAAAAGGTGCTGGCAGACGGCTACCGCACCCCGGATCTGATGAAAAACGGTGGAAATCAAGTGGGCACGGAGAAAGCCGGCCAACTGATTAGAGAGGCACTTTAAATCTCAAGCCTGCTCCTGTCATTGGAGCAGGCTTTTTAGTGGGAATAACTATTCCCAATCTATTCTCTTCTTTGGACATCGAAAATGCTGACAAATGACATGTTTTATGTCCCAACTGTCAGCATTTCCGGTGACCAAACTTTTTGGCTGTGGTTGCAGTCCGAGAGGAGAGGGGGTACAATGGGGGCATGCAGGAAATCAGAGAAAAGAAGTTCACAAAAAAGCAAGAAGGCGTGATTCTCATGCTTCTTTCTGCTTTTTTGTTTTCTGCCATGCAGATTGCAATCAAGGAATCCAGCCTTTCCGTGCCCCTCATGGAACAGGTTTTTTTCCGTAATATTGTTTCCCTGTTTATCAGCTTCGTGATTATCACAAAACAAAAAGGAGGCTACTTTGGTGCCTGGAAGCACCAGCCGCTCCTATTCATGCGTTCTTCCTTCGGTTTTGCAGGATTGATTGCCATGTTCTACGCATCGGCAAATGCCAATCAGGGAGATGTGACCACTTTGATGAAGCTTTCCCCCTTTCTCATTGCCCTATGGGCAGCCATTTTTTTGAAGGAGCCCATCAAGAAGCCGGTGGTCATTGCATTGCTTCTCGCCTTTGCCGGGGCGGTCTTTGTGGCCAACCCCGCTTGGACATCCAACCTCTTGCCCCTCTTCATGGCCTTGGCATGCGCACTGTTTTCCAGTGTTTCCTATACCCTTTTGGCATATTTCAAGAACAAGGTAGACGGAATGACCATCATCTTCCACTTTTCCGCCTTTTGCGTCTTGGCAACCATCCCCTTTATCTACGACAAGTTTGTCATTCCCGATCCGGTCACCTTCTTTCAGTTGGTCCTCATCGGCGTTTTGGGCGGCTTCGGGCAAATCACCCTTACCTACTCCTATCGCATGGCGCCCGCGGCAGAGATCAGTATCTACAACTACTCGGGTATTGTCTTCTCCATCCTGTTAGGCTATGTCTTCTTGGGAGAAGTCCTCTCGTGGAACTCCTATGTGGGGATTGCCTTGGTTCTGGCAGGTTCCTTTGTGGTCTACCGATTTCAGAGGTAGCATATCATTACATAATCTTCCTCGTACTCACGATGTACTTCAAATCCCAATCTCTCGTACATCCCAATGGCACTGTTATTCTTTTGCACGGACAGTGCAACTTGGCCGTAGCCCTTGTCCTTTAGTAAGGTCAACATTGCTTTCATGAGGTCCGTCCCCACACGAAAGCCTCTGTAGTCCTCCAGGACTGACATAGAAATAGAAGGTACGGGACCGCGGGTCTGTCCGTAGTCCGTAATTCGCATCCAAACGGCTCCAATGATGCGGTCGCCTACAACCGCTACTAGGGAGAGGTCCCCCTCCTTTTCTCCGAAATCGGAAATATAGGTTCGCAGCACGGACTTCAGTATCATACTGGTAGGCGGGGCATCCCCTTCCGTCACATAGGTTGCCTGATATAAAAAGTCTTCCAAGGCAGGGTATTCTTCCGGGCGCATTTCTCTTATGATATATTTGTCTTCTTTGTTCATGTAACAATCTCCACTTTGCTACCCCCGGACTTCATCTTCGTCACTACGATTTGCTTATCGATACGCTCTTTCAACTCACCTACATGGGAAATGATGCCCACCAATCGATTGCCATCCGACAGATCTTGCAGGGACCGCATGGCCAGATCCAAAGAGGACTCATCCAATGATCCAAACCCCTCATCCACAAACATGGTATCCAGTTGCACACCCCCTGCGGACGCCTGTATCTCCTCGGACAAGCCGAGAGCCAAGGATAAAGAAGCCATAAAGGACTCTCCTCCCGACAAGGAGGCCACACTTCGATCCGTCCCGTTGTAGTGATCCACAACATCCAACTCCAGGCCGCTCTGGCTCTGTTTATTATCCGTAGTTTCTCGACGTTTCAACTCATACTGTCCATCGCTCATCCTCATAAAGCGATTGTTTGCCCTGACAATAATTCTGTCAAAGTAGGTCATCTGCACGTAAGTCTCCAACATGACCTTTCCTTTTTCGGATAGTTTGCCGTTGACCGTATCGGACAGTGCCTTGACCCATCTCAATTCCTCTTCCACATTGGCGATTTCTTCTCGCTTCTCCCCGATTTTTTCAAGCACTCTTCGGTTTCCATCGTACCGTGTTTCCAAGGTGCTGCGTCTCTTGTTCAATTCTACTTTCTTCGCCTGTAGGTCATCCTTTTCCAAGAGAATCGCCTCTTCATCTATCTCCTCTCGATTGGCAAGCTGATTTTCCAAAGTGGTGATGGCCGCCTTTCGCTCATCGATTTTCCTTTGTGCATCATCATAGGCTTTTTCTGCTAGGCGAAGGGCTTCTTCCATGGTTCGCTTTTCCGCCTCCATGGATCTGATTTCCGCCTCGGCTTCTTCCTTGCCGGAATGGGGAAGATCTTTCTGTTCTTCACGAATCTGCGGTTTCATTGCATCCATGCGGCTTTCCCTTTGGAGCAGGGATCTTCTCTTTTCTTCCAACACCTCCGCCAATTGATCAAAGGCTTCCTTATCCTTGGGAAGATGGTGCTCCAGCTCCGTTTTTTCTGCAAGTTTCTTCTCTGCCGCCTGCAGTGCTTCCCTTGCAGATTTCTCCTCTTCCTCCGCATCCTTTATTTTATCCGAAAGCAAAGCCGGGATGTTGTCCGCCGATCCCAGTAACTTCTCTCCCTTGTCCCTTAGATTTTTCTGTAACTGCTCCACCTTCCCCAAAAGCTGACCGGCCACCTCGCTTTTTCCGGTGGCACTTTCTCGCAAAGATGCAACCCTTGCTTTTTCTTTCTCCAAAGTCTCTTGGGAGGGGGTTTCTTCCGGCAATTGGGCAGGAAGTGGGTGATCTTTGGAACCGCAAACGGGACAGGCTTCTCCATCCACAAGGCTTCCGGCAAGCAAGCCCGCTTGGGAATCTAAAAACTGCTTCTCCAAGCTTCCGTATGCCTCATCTCTTTTCTCATATTCCTTTGCTGCACTTTGGTATTCCCTCTGTGCTTCACGGAGTTCCTTTTCTTGTAGGACAAGATGATCCAGGTCCCTCTGCAAACCCTGTAATTCCGCTTTTTCTTCAGATAGCCTGCTACATCGGGTTTCCCACTGACTCTTCTCCAAGGGGGCATTGGACAGGGATTTCAGCTTTAGCTCCTCTTTTTCAATCCTTTCCTTACGCTCTAACGCATCTTTTCCCAGTGTCTGGATTTCTGTGGTCTCTTGGTGGCATTTCTTCTCCAACTGCCTTAGGTCTGATTTGAGCCCTTCCAGCCGGTCATACTTGGGCAGCTTATTTCTCGCCGTAGTAATTGCTGCATTTGCAACCTCTATTTCCGGCTTCTTTTTCTCCTCTTCCTTGTATTGGCTCTCCAGTTGGGAGAGGAGGGGAAGCTCCACTTCCAGTAATCCTTTTTCCTTGGTAAGGTTTTCCTCGGCTCTCTTCACTTGGTTCATCTCGCCGATTTTACTTTGAATATCCAGTAAGTCCTCATCGACAGCCTTATACTGTAATTGGGTCTCCTTCAAATCGTCCTTGTCCTGCCCGTTCATCCGCTCTATCAGAGCGATGGTTTCTTCCAGAGATCTACAAGTTGGATTTGCTTGAGCCTCTCCAATCAATGTCCCAAAAGGATCCCCATCTTCCCAAATCACCGAATTCACATGCTGGAGCATGCTTCGTTTTTCTTCCCCATATGCACGCTCTAAGTCCAATGTCCTCTGTTTCATCTCATTTTGAAAGGTTTCAAAGAGGGAAGTATTGAATATCTTGCGAAAAATATCACGTCTGGTCTCCGTCTTGGCAAGGAGCAATCGCAAGAAATCACCCTGGGCAATCATGGCAATTTGCGCAAATTGCTCCCTCTTTAAGCCCAAGATATCTTCCACCGCTTCGTCAATTTCCTTGAGCTTCGTCAAGGTCTGCCTACTGTCGGGGAAGATCAGATGGCCGCCGGCCGGCTCGGTGGTCGTTCCCTCGCCTCGTGCCTTGGGCCTTTCATAATCGGGATTTCTTCGTATGATGTACTCCTTTCCTTTATAGACGAACTCCAACTCCACGTAGGTAGGGGTATCAGCCTTGGCGTATTTGCTGCGCAGCATGTTGTTGCTCCGGTTGTCTCCACTGGGCTTTCCGTAAAGGGCATAGGAAATACCGTCGAAGATGGTGGTCTTCCCAGCACCCGTATCTCCTGTAATCAAGTAGATGCCGGATCTTCCCAAGGTGTCCAGGTGGATGACCGTCTTATCTGCATAGGGACCAAAGGCGGATAATGTCAACTTTGTCGGTTTCATTTATCTTCCCCCTTAATTTTCTCAATCAATTCCGCTGCCAGTTTTTTCTGTTTTTCATCCATGGGTTGATTGTTCTGCAATCGATAGAACTCCTCAAGGATGTCCATGGGGCTGTCCATCCTTCCTTGATCCAGTCCCCTTATCTGTTGGTGTTGTCGGGTACGTGCGTTGTCGTAGGTGAGGCGCATAATGTTGGGATAGATGGAACGCAACTTCCCTAGGGCATCCCCCACGTCATCCTCATCTGTAAGAACAATATGGAAGTAGTCGTCGGTTTTCATCCCATCATAAAAAGATTTGTTCGCAATATCGTTGTACTCACCTCTGATTACCCGCATATCTCGCAGTGGTTTCAAAGGAATGGTTCTAACGACAATGTCATACTTTTCCTTTAGCTCCACTACAGTAACGGACTTGGTGTGATTGGCTTCGGAAAAGGAGTACTTTAGAGGCGAACCGCAGTACCGAAGGGTGTCCCTTCCCATGGTTTGGGGTCCGTGAAGATGGCCCAATGCCACATAGTCAAAATCCCGAAACAGGTCGCCGCTGATGTTGTTGGTCCCGCCCAGAGAAATGTCCTCCGATTCGCAAGTGGTAGCCCCTGTCACAAACTGATGGGCAACCAAAACGTTCCGACGGTCCGGTGAGATCTCCATATCGTCTATTACCGTTTTGACTGCATCTTCGTAGGAATCCATATCTTTTTCGGGATACACTTTTCGTACGTGGGCAGGCTTAATGAAGGGAAGGAGGAAGATTGCCACTTCACCGAATTCGTCCTCCAGAATAAGGGGCTCTATCTTCCCGCCAAAAACAGGGGAGAAGTAGACCTGCCTGCTGGTCATAATCTTCCCACCAAAGGAAAGCCGCTCCGCACTGTCGTGGTTGCCGCTGATAATGAACAAGGGGATGTTCTTCTGGGAAAGACGGGTGAGGAAATCGTCAAAGAGGCTGACCCCCTCGGCAGAGGGCACGGTTTTGTCGTAGATATCCCCCGCCAACAAAATCCCTTGGGGGGCTTCTGCCTCAATAATCTGCAAGATCTTTCCAAAGATGTACTTTTGATCCTCCACCATGGAAAACTCGTTTACCTTTTTCCCAATGTGAAGGTCCGATAAGTGGATGAGTTTCATTTCTTCTCCTGTAACAAACGACGCACCCTAAAGTGCGCCGTTCTCCTTGATTGCATCATCTTTTTTATTCGTAGATGGGATATTTGTCCGTCAATTCCTTGACCATATCCTTTACGGTTTCTCTATTGGCTTCCACATCGGTGATAATCAAGTCCATGGCTTCTGCGATGATTTCCATGTCCGCTTCCACCATGCCCCTGCTGGTGATGGCGGGGGTACCGATTCGGATACCGCTGGTAACTGTGGGTTTTTCCGGATCGTTGGGTATGGAGTTCTTGTTGCAGGTGATGTTCGCCTGCCACAACAGGTCCTCCGCTTCCTTTCCGGTAATTCCCTTAGGTCTCAGGTCAACCAACATCAGGTGGTTGTCCGTTCCCCCGGAAACGATGTCAAAACCTCTGTCCAGTAGGGCTAAGGAGAGTGCCTTGGAATTCTTCAGCACCTGCTCCTGATACTCCTTAAAGGAGGGGAGCAGCGCTTCCTTCAGGCAAACCGCCTTGGATGCGATGATGTGCATCAGGGGACCCCCTTGGATTCCGGGGAAGACCGCCTTGTTAAAGTTGTACTTCTTGTTCACCTCATCGCTGGAGAGGATCATTCCACCTCTCGGACCGCGAAGGGTCTTGTGGGTCGTGGTAGTGGTCACGTGGGCATAGGGAATGGGACTTTCGTGCAGTCCGGCAGCCACGGGCCCGGCGATGTGTGCAATGTCCGCCAAAAGGACAGCATCCACCTTATCTGCGATTTCTCTAAATCGCTTAAAATCGATTTTTCTAGCATAAGCGCTTCCGCCGGAAACAATCAGTTTCGGCTTGCACTCCATGGCAATCTTCTCCACCTCATCGTAATCGATGTATCCCTCTTCATTTACATCATAGGGAACGATGTTGAAATAGCATCCCGACATGTTCACGGGGCTTCCGTGAGTCAAGTGCCCGCCGCTGTTCAAGCCTAAGCCCATGACCGTGTCTCCCGGTTTTACAACCGCAAAAAAGACAGCCATATTTGCCTGTGCTCCCGAGTGAGGCTGTACATTGGCATATTCACAACCAAAGAGTTTCTTTGCTCTCTCTCTGGCGAGATCTTCCACCACGTCCACACACTCGCAGCCTCCGTAATACCGTTTCCCCGGGTATCCTTCGGCATATTTATTTGTAAGGGGACTGCCCATGGCAGCCATTACCGCTTTACTTACAATGTTTTCTGAGGCGATTAGTTCAATATGCCTCTTCTGTCTATCCAGTTCACTGGCTATGGCAGCTGCCACGCCTTCATCCACCAACTCAATGTCTTCAAATTTATACATGCAAAATCCTCCTTATCACAACGGCTATTGTACCAAATTCCTTGATAAAGTACAATAGTTTAAAGGGTGGATTTTGCGCCTGTGATTCTTGGATAACCTCATCCCAATCTGGAAGGGAAGGGATGTTGATGATGCCGGGGTTAGCGTAAAATGTTTGTAGGGAAATAGAGACAAAAAAGAAAAGAGAACACCCGGTTGTGTTAAAATTAATTGTGGAAAAAACCAAACACAATCAGAAGGGAGTTCTCTATGTATAACAGTATACTACGGTTTCATGAAAATGGCATTGAAAACATCGAAAATATGGGTGCGGATTTTTTCGAAAATCCCAAAGATATTGCCTCTTTAGTAGATGGCATAAAAGAAGAAGTTCTGGGGTTGGGTTGCAGAATCATCGGGGACATATTCGAAGAAATGAATGAAATGATCTGCAACAGCAGTCTTAGAAGGGAAGGCTATGAAGTAGTCCGCCACGATACAAAGACACTGCTGACATCTATGGGTGAGATACGGTTTTCAAAGACGCTTTTCAAGAACAAGAAAACAGGAGAGCGATGTTACCTATTGGATGAGATTCTAGGCATAGCGAAGAATGCTAGGCTGACCGAAGATGCGGAAGCAGAGGTGCTGAAAGAAGCAGTCCAAACTTCCTATGGAAGGGCAGCGGCAGCGGTAAGCATAACAGATCACATCAGCAAAGGAGCAGTAAAGAACAAAATCCATGCACTTAAATTCCCGGAAATTGAGAAAGAATTCAGAGAGAAAAAGCAAGTCAAGTTCCTATACATAGATGCTGATGAGGATCATGTACCGTTGCAGTACATAGAGCAACCTGGAGATATCATCCGCTTTCCAAGCGGAAGAAAAAACAATAATGTATTGTCAAAACTCATCTATGTATATGAAGGAGTCGAGTCGGTAGCACCGCAAAGTAGCCGTTTCAGGCTAGTCAACCCCCATTACTTCAGTGGAGTATATGAGGGAGAGGATAGTAAGATCATATGGGAGAAAGTGTATGAGTACATCGATGGTAAGTATGATTTGGATCAAGTGGAGCAAATCTATTTAAATGCGGACGGAGGGGGTTGGATTAAGAGTGGGAAATCAAAGATAGGCGGAATCACGACAGTGTTGGATGAACATCACATCAACCAGCATCTAATACGGATGACCTCCCACTTAGGAGAACAAGGGGAGGATGTGCGAGAGCATTTGAAAAGCATGATGCGCCGAGGCACAAAGTCCGATTTCAATCAAGTGGTAGAAGAAATCATGATATGCACTGTGGAAGAAAGTGCACAAAAGAGAGTGATGAAATCCGCAGGCTATTTTCTATCCAATTGGAGTGCGGCAAGGATACGGCTGAGGAAGCCGAATGGCATAGTGGGAAGTAGTACGGAAGGCCATGTAAGTCATGTATTAGCAAGCAGAATGAGTAGCCGGCCCATGGGTTGGAGCAAGACGGGAGTCGATAGGATGTCGCGATTGAGAGCCTATTGGTGGAATGGAGGGGATATGTTAGAGCTGGTGAGATACCAAAGAGAGTCGATAGAAAAAGCCGTAGGGATGGAGGAGATATTTTCCAGCGAAGACATGCGTATGTGGGAAAAAGAACACCATGTCAAAGACGGGAGATATTTCGATAAATTACAAAGTTCCCCTGCGGCACAAGTAAGAAAGATATTGGCGATCAGAGAAAGAATCTACAACATATGATTTTGGGTTGATGCATGCAGTTATGACAACCAGGATGTTTTCAAATTCTAAATCCTACAAAAACTTGACGCTGTCGATGCCGGGTGGAAAGTTGACAAATATAGGGTATTGCACGTATAATCATGTTTATATCAAGATATGAAGCATTTCACCGGGTGAATTGTTTTTAGAAGAGCGGCGTAGATCGCTTTTTTATTGCGTCACAAAGAAAGGAATCCAATGACTAAAAAAGAAGTGGCTAAAAGATACGGTTTATTCGTAGTAAGTTTATTTTTCTCTGCCATGGGCATTGCCCTGACCAGACATGGAGGATTGGGAGTCTCTCCCATCTCTTCCGTCGCCAATATCATGAGTTATCGCATCCCCGATATATCCTTTGGAACCTGGCTGATTCTGTGGAATTGCACCATGGTTTTGGGACAAATTCTCATCCTTCGGAAGGACTTCAAGCCAATTCAGTTCCTCCAAATTCCCCTGTCCTTCATCTTCGGACTGTTTACCGACTTGGGAGTTTGGACCTTGTCCAACTTCCCGCCAGCCAATTACGGATTCCAAATGGCCTTCGTGGTGGCAGGTATCATCGTCATCGGCTTCGGCGTTTGCCTTGCCGTCATTGCAGATGTTATCATGAACTCGGGAGAAGCCTTCGTGAAAGTAGTTGCAGATAAGGCCAAGAAGGACTTCGGAAAAACGAAAATCGTCTTCGACTTGTCCTGCGCCGCAGCCTCCGTCGTTATGTCCCTCATCTTCTTCGACATGCAAGTCATTGGCACCAGAGAGGGAACTATACTGACGGCCATCTTCACCGGTCTGGTAGTGAACTTTTTCAGAAAGAGACTCCAAAAGCCCCTCGTCCACTTCCTCGTGGGAAGAAAACGAAAAGATGTCCCAACAACCCCTTTGGAAACCCTAATGAAAAAAGAAGTATATACGGTAAAGGGTAGCGACACCATTGTGGATGCCTTAAAGATGCTGACAGAGAAGAAAATCAGCGGCATGCCGGTGGTAGACGAAAAACAGAGCCTAATTGGCTTCATTTCCGACGGAGATATCATCCGATTTCTATCCGACGGTCATGACGGGTTTATCAATGTGTACTCCTTCATTAAAATCGGCTTCGATGAGAAGATGAAGAGGCTGATGAACATGAAGGTCATGGACATTGCCAAGAAGGCGGTCATCACCGTGGACACCGACGATGACTTGGAAATGGTCTGCAGCATCTTGGGAAGAAAGCACATCAAGAAGGCACCGGTCATGGAAGACGGCGCCATGGTTGGGATCATCAATATCAGCAACATAACAAAGTATGCCTTAAAACAGATGAGCATGCAGTAGGGAGAAAATCATGTTTGGAATCACCATTACGGAACGATGCCACCGTTTGCTGGCACCATGCATACAACCCGGGGACACCGCAGTGGATGCCACCTTGGGAAGAGGGAACGATGCGGTCTTTTTGGCCTCTGCCGTTGGCCATACCGGAACTCTCTACGGCTTTGATATACAAGAAGAAGCCCTTACCCTGACGGAGAAGAAACTTTCGGGAAACGCCGCAACTTGCCATCTTCACCTGATCTTAGACTCCCACCACAAGATGGATGCCTATGTAAAAGAACCTCCTGCAGTAATTATGTTCAACTTGGGGTATCTTCCCGGAGGCTCCAAGGAAATCACCACCGCTCATGCCACCTCGGTTGCTGCCATCCAAACCGGCTTAAATCTGCTGAAAGAGGGCGGCATCATGTCCGTCATCACCTACAAGGGCCACCCCGGCGCCTTGGAGGAACATCAGATGGTAATGGACCTCCTCTCCGATTTGCCCTCGGACATCTATGAAGTTCTCTCCTTTCTACAACGGAACCGCAGTGACACCACACCGGAACTCCATCTGATTCAAAAAATATCTTCATCCTAAGCCGGCGTATGTTATAATTATCTCAATCCCTATCACTGATTTTACGGAGGTATGTATATGTCCAAAATAGCCATTTTAGGTGGATTTCTCATCGATGGAAGGGGCGGAAAGCCCGTGGAGAACTCCCTTCTCCTCATCGATGACAAGAAGATTGTCTATGGGGGAGAGAGGACAGATATACCTGAAGCGTACGAAATATATGATGCCACCGGAAAAACCGTCATGCCCGGCCTCATCGATACCCATCTGCATTTTTCCGGCAATCTCACCGATGATGACACGGAGTGGGTCTTGGAACCACCAATTCAAAAGACGGTAGTTGCCGTGGAGCAGGCTCACCAAAGCCTCAAGCGTGGTCTGACCACCGTAGGAGAGATCTCCGCATCCGGCATTCACATAAGAAACATGATAGAGCAAGGGGTTATGGAGGGTCCTCGCATCGTCGCCACAGGCAAAGGCTTTTGTCGTACCGGCGGCCACGGAGATTCTCATAAACTCCCCATTTGGTACAACGAAGAATCCCATCCTTGGGCTGAAAGAATCGACGGTCCCTGGGAACTTCGAAAGGCAGTTCGCAGAAGAATGCGAGAAGACCCCGACGCCATCAAGATTTGGTCCACCGGCGGCGGACTTTGGAAGTGGGACAAAAAACTGGATCAGCACTACACCTTGGAGGAAATCCAAGCGGTGGTGGACGAATGTAACATG
Organism: Anaerovoracaceae bacterium; assembly: GCA_040766105.1. GTDB lineage: Bacteria > Bacillota > Clostridia > Peptostreptococcales > Anaerovoracaceae > JAXGRD01. The sequence goes on along the minus strand of JAXGRD010000001.1, from coordinate 408,589 downwards.
GTGGGCATACCCGTATGGGCCCACGCGGAAGGATACCAAGGCGCCTTGGACTCAGTCAAGGCAGGGGTTCACCTGATCATTCACGGACAAACCCTTAACGATGAAGCACTTGCAATTATGGCGGAGAAGAATATCTACTTCTGTCCCACCATTCAATTTCTCAAGGAGTGGTTCACCATATATGCACCACCCTACGTCCCGGAACTCCACGACGAATATCCCGGAGAAACTGTGGCGGAAAAGGAACTACAACGGGTTTACGACAATCTTCGAAAGGCAAAGGAACAAGGAATCGGCCTGACCATCGGCTCCGACTCCTTCTCTTCCTCCCTGACACCCTACGGCCACACTGCCATAGGGGAAATGTTCGCCTTTGTTGAGGAAGCAAACATATCGCCCATGGACACCATTCTGTCAGCCACAAAGATCGGAGCTGAAATGCTCAAGGTGGACGATATCACGGGAACCTTGGAAGCCGGTAAGTTTGCAGATTTAATTGTCCTGGATGGCAATCCCTTAGAAAATATTCGCAACATCAGCGTGGACAACATGGTGATGATTATGAAGGAAGGAAAAGCGGTTTCCCCATGAAAGTCCTAGTGGTGGAAGATGAACGAGATCTCAATGACGTCATATGCAGGCAGTTAAAAAAGCATGGCTACAGTGCCGATGGTTGCTTTAACGGAGAAGAAGCCTTCTCGTTTTTGGATGTAGGCGAATATGATGCCGTCATTCTGGATGCAATGATGCCTAAATTAGATGGTTTTCAGTTCTTAGAGCGCTTGCGAAACCAAGGCTCAGGAACCCCGGTCCTGATGCTCACCGCCAAAGGAGAGATAGAAGACAAAATCAGCGGATTGGACAAGGGTGCTGATGATTATATGGTCAAGCCCTTTGAAATCAACGAACTTCTTGCAAGGCTTAGGGCGATTATCAGAAGGCGGTATGGTAGTGCAACGAATATCATCGAGATAGATGGTTTGGTTGTAGACTTATCCAAAAGAACGGCGATGCGTTCCGGAGAGGAAATCCTGCTCACCGGGAAAGAATATGAAGTTCTGGAGTACCTGCTGCTGAAAAAAGGACATGTTGTAACGCGCCAACAAATTCTGGATCACGTGTGGGACTACTCCTATGAAGGAGATTCCAATCTCATTGATGTCCTTATTCGAAATATCAGGAGAAAAATCGACCGGGAAGGTTGTCCTTCCCTGATCCGCACGAAAAGAGGCCTTGGCTATGTTATCAAAGATTAGGAATAGGCTGTTAAGAGGGAGTATCCTTAAGCTACCCATTACGGTAAGAATCACCATTTGGTATACCTTCTTTATCGTCTGCCTATTGATTATTATTGTGGCAGCGTCTTTTTTCGTTACCAAAGAACTATCCCAAAGCGTTACGGAAAAAGAACTTATCAGCAAAACCGAGGAAGCGGCTACCGACAGAGGTGATTTTGAATCCTTTGATGAGGGCATCTATTTCAGCATATATTCTCAGACTGGGGCTCAGACAGAAGGTGTTATCCCCGACCGATTTAGCCGGGATCTTCCTCTTCAAGGGGGAAGCGTACAAGAGTATAAAGCCGGTAAAAACACTTTTCTCTATATGGATGTGCCGATTAAAAACGGCTCTACGGAAACAGCTTGGGTCAGAGGAATTGTTTCTGTAAGCAGAGAATCGGAGAGGTTTCTTTATTTCCCCATCGGCATTGCCATTGCCAGCCCCTTTATTCTACTGATCATCGCTTTCGGCGGCTATCGAATTATTAAGACGGCCTTCAAGCCTGTCAGAACGATTGTACAGACAGCATCGGACATTGGGAAGAACAGAGATTTCACAAAGAGAATTCAACTTGAAGAGGGCAAGAGGGATGAAATATCCCAAATGTCTTCGGTGTTCAATGAAATGCTGGATTCCTTGGAAAATTCCTATAACCACGAAAAGCAGTTCAGTGCAGATGTTTCACATGAACTGCGCACGCCGGTTTCCGTTATTTTGGCGGAGAGCCAATATAGCGCCCAGCATGTCGCAAGTATACCTGAGGCAAAGAGCTCCTTTGCCGTGATTGAACGCCAGTCTCGTCGAATGACCCACATGATAAACCAAATCCTTGAAATCTCCAGGCTTGATCGGATGGAGACCTTGCATTCCCAGGAGGTAGACCTTTCTCATCTGGTTCATGAGCTAACACAGGATTGCGCCTTCCTTGCGGAACAAAAAAATATTATAGTGTCGTCGGAAATTGAACATAATATTACCATATACGGGGATAAAGTCGTCCTTCAAAGCGCAATGGATAATTTAATACAAAATGCTATCAAGTTTACAAATCGCAATGTCTGGATTTCCTTACGCCGAGATGCCACTTCCTGTGTCTTTGAAGTGGCAGACGACGGTTTTGGCGTTCCCCCGGAGAAAACCCATGACATTTGGGAACGGTTTTATCAACTGGATTCCTCCAGAAGCAAGGAGAAAAACGAGGGAACCGGTCTCGGCTTGTCCATTGTGAAAAAGGTTGTAGATTTACACCACGGTGAAGTGAGCGTCACTTCCCATCAGGATGGCGGTGCGGTTTTCCAAATAAAACTTTTTTTCTTCGATTCATTTTAAATTCATTTATGTAACGGATAATGTTCCTAAATCTATAGTATCTATATGCGAAAGGAACATATCAAATGAAAAATAATGAAGAAAAAGATATTAATGTAGAAACCAATTCCTCGAGAAACCCCAAGGCGTTTATCAAAAAAGCCTGGAAGCCGGTGACTGCCATTCTTGTAGCCCTATGCCTCATCGGTGGGGGTGCCGCCTTCTTATTTGAAAGGCATGAAGACAAGCAGGATGAAAAGACTAGGGCTGCGATGAATGACATGATTCAGGCGGAGGCCAAGAGCAGCAAGGTCGACCTCATCAGCGAAGCGCAAGTAAAGCAGATTGTAAGCAAAAAAATTGCAGTGGCCGAAAAGGATATCACCTTTGACAGCATTTCGCTCAAAGACGCAACCTACAAAAAGGACAAGGATCACGAGAAAGACAAACACGATCAAGACAAGAATGAGCAAGACAAACAGCAAGTAGCAGCCACTAAGACCGACAGCCCCTATATCTATGATGTGAATTGCACCGCAAATTCTCTGGAATACGAACTAACCGTGGATGCCGTCACCGGCACCATCTACGATGTTGATATTGATGACTGATGCTTGACGGCGTAAATCTCTGAATATATACTCTCTCTATGAGCATATTAGAGATTTTCATCATCGCCATAGGCCTCTCCATGGACGCCTTTGCAGTAGCAATATGCAAGGGACTCTCCCTGCAACAAACCGACGGTAGGCGAGCCGCTATCGTCGGTTTGTATTTCGGTATTTTTCAGGGAGGCATGCCCCTCATCGGTTACTTTGTAGGCTCAAGATTTTCCAAGTGGATCATGGACTTCGATCACTGGATCGTCTTCCTATTGCTTCTAGCCGTGGGCGCTCACATGATTCATGAGTCGAGAAACGAAGAGTCCTGCCCCACCTCATCGGTAGGGCCTAAGGAAATGTTCCCCCTGGCAATCGCAACCAGCATCGATGCCTTGGCCGTGGGGATTTCCTTTGCCATCTTGGATGTGGAGGTGTTTTCCGCCGCATCCCTTATTGCCGCAACCACCTTCGTTCTCTCCTTTATCGGCGTCCAGATGGGTTGCGCCCTTGGATCTAAGTTTCAGTCCAAGGCGGAATTGGTGGGAGGCATCGTCCTCATCGCCATCGGTTTGAAAATCTTGTTAGAACATTTAAATGTATTATAGGGAGAAGATATTATGGTCAGAGAAGTACGGGAAGAGAATCTTCCCAAAATCAAAGAAATGCTTTCCCACTGGGACAGCGGAGAAGAGAAGTTAAAAACGTGTACCCTCTGGTATTATCTGTTGGACGATCAGGAAGTGGCCGTCTTAGGTGTGGAAAACAGCAATCACATCTCCGTTTGCTATACCCAGCCGGAATACAGGGGAAAGGGCGCCGCAAAGGAACTCTTTGAGGCGGTGAAAACCATTCTATTGGCAAGGGGATTCTTCGAAATTACGGCAGACGCAACAGAAGAATCTCGAGGTTTCTTCCAAAAACTGGGCTTCCGTACAACGAAAGAAAATGGAGATCTGTTCTCCATGATTTATCGTTTTTAGGTCCTGCAATGGGAAAGAATAAGGAATATTCCGCTTTCTTGATCATCATTCTCAGCGAAGTCCTCTTTGGATTGAGCTTTCTCTTTGTGAAGATCAGTGTAACAGCGGTTTCCATCTTCACACTTCTGTCTTGGCGAAACGTCCTTGCCGTCCTCTTCATGACGATATTCGCAAAGGTAGGCTTATTGGATGTGCAGCTTCGGGGGAAGAATGTACGTCCTCTTCTCTTGCTTAGCCTTTTCCAGCCGGTCGCCTACTATATCTGCGAGGCTGTCGGGGTAAAGATGACCACCGCATCGGAAAGCGGCGTCTTCATCTCCATCATGCCCATCGTCACCATGATTTTCAGTACCATCTTCCTGAAGGACAGACCCTCTGTAAGACAGGTCCTCTTTATGATTCTCACCGTCTTAGGTGCAGTGACCATTGCAGGCATTGGCGGCTTCACCACTTCTTCCAGCTTCATCGGTTATTTGTTTTTAGCCTTGGCCGTTTGCAGTGACAGTGCCTATGCCATTACGGCACAAAAAATCAAGGACTTCAACAATGTGGAGAAGACCTATGTCATGGCGGCCACCGGTGCCGTTGTATTTACCGCCTGCGCCGTGGTGGAACACACTATAAAAGGCACCATGATGCAATACATCACCATGCCCTTTCAAGATACAGACTTTTTATTGAGCATCCTTTATTTAAGTATTTTCTGCAACTGCATTGCCTTCATTGCCACCAACTACGGAATTTCCATCATCGGTGCAACCAGGAGAGCTTCCTTTGTGGGGATTGCATCCATTACATCCATTTTAAGCGGTGTAATCTTCCTGGGTGAATCATTTACACTACCTCAAGTCGTTGCAACTGCAATGATTCTCATCGGCGTCTTCGGTGTCAACCACAGCCCCACTCCAAAGAATAGGTAAAAAGCAACTCTTGCGAGTTGCTTTTTGAGAGGATGAGATATTTTTTTCTTGAGATGGTGTGTGCATCTCAATATGGTCACTTTACGATAGTTTGCTTAAAATATTCTTAAATAACAAAAATTAACTTTTTTCTTTACATTGGTATAATTCGATGTTACTATTAGCACATTAAACGATTTCCCGAAAGGAACAGTTATCATGAAAATGAATTATTCTGCAGCAGCATACTTTTACTTTTACTTTACTCTCGAGGGTAAGGTGAATTTTGCTGATGTAAGGTAACGCGTAGACTTTCCGGAATTAGGAGACGAAGCACCCTGCAAAGTGAGATTCACTTGCAGGGTTTTTATTTTAGAAAGGTAAGAGGAGAACCAAATGATTATCGTACTGAAAGAACATCCGGATCAAGGACAACTGGAAAACTTAACTTCATGGCTGGAAAGCATGGGGCTGAGTATTCACTATAGCCAAGGGGTCAACACGACAATCATGGGCCTGGTCGGGGACACTTCCATTGTAGACATGGATCTGATTCTCGCTTTGGACATAGTGGAAAGCGTAACTCGCATTCAAGAGCCCTTTAAGAACGTCAATCGAAAGTTCCACCCAAAGGACACGGTGGTAACCATTCCCGCACCGGATCAGGACATAGGGGAAGTGAAGATAGGAGGCGGAAACTTCCAAATAATCGCCGGGCCCTGCTCTGTGGAGAGTGAAGATCAGGTCTGCGGAATTGCAGAGGAGATCAAGGCTTCGGGTGTAAAGTTGTATCGTGGGGGCGCTTTCAAACCTCGTACATCTCCCTACGCCTTCCAAGGCATGCGTCAGACAGGAATCGAGCTGCTGGAGAAGGCAAAGGAGAGAACGGGACTGCCCATTGTAACAGAGGTCATGGATATTTCTCATCTTCCCCTATTCGACAACGTGGATGTCATTCAGGTTGGAGCTCGAAACATGCAGAACTTCGAACTTCTGAAAGAACTGGGAACCTTGAAGAAGCCCATTCTTCTCAAGAGAGGCCTTTCCAGCACCCTTCAGGAATTCCTCATGAGTGCCGAATACATCATGGCAGGGGGCAACGGGAACATCATCCTCTGCGAGCGAGGGATTCGAACATTTGAAACGGCGACGAGAAACACCTTGGACCTTTCGGCGGTTCCTCTTCTCAAGAGCTTGTCCCATCTTCCCGTCATCGTAGACCCCAGCCACGCGACAGGCATTGCCAATCTGGTTCTGCCCATGGCACTTGCGGCTACGGCTTCGGGGGCTGACGGGCTGATGATTGAGGTGCACAACGACCCGGAACACGCCCTCTGCGACGGACCCCAATCCCTGCGACCGGGATCCTTCCAGGAGTTGGTCAAGGCAGTGGAACAAATCAGGCCATTTGCATACAAAGGAGGTCACCAATGATCGGTGTAATCGGGCTGGGACTCATCGGCGGTTCCATGGCCAAAGCCATCCATCAAAATACGGACCAATCGGTGTACGGATACGACCTGGACGAAACGGTCACCCTCAAGGCAAAGTTGGTCAATGCGGTAGAAGATGTGTTGACCATGGATATGCTACCCCACTGTGACATGGTTATCGTTGCCCTCTATCCGGAGGCCACCTTGGAGTTTATCAGAAAGCACCAAGGGGACTTTAAGGAAGGAGCCATCGTCTTGGACTGTTGCGGTGTAAAGGAAATCGTCTGCAGGGAAGGGGAGAAGATTGCCAAGAAGAACAACTTTATCTTCATGGGCGGTCATCCTATGGCAGGACTGGAACATGCCGGTTTTGAATATGCCAAAAGAGCTCTCTTTGACAATGCCTCCATGGTTCTGACGCCTGCAAAGAAGACCCCCATCGAAGTGGTGGAAAAGGTGAAGAAGCTTTGTGAATCCATCGGGTTTTCCAATATACAGATTGCCACACCAGAGGAACACGACCGGATGATTGCCTTTACTTCTCAGTTGGCTCACGTGGTCTCCAGTGCCTATATCAAAAGTCCGACTGCCGTGGATCACAGGGGCTTCTCTGCCGGGAGTTACAAAGACCTTTCCCGCGTGGCCAAACTCAACGAAGACATGTGGACGGAGCTGTTTCTGGACAACCCGAAAAACCTGGCAAATGAAGTGGACGGCATGATTGAAAGGCTTTCCCAATACCGAGATGCTATCAAAGAAGGAGATGAGGAAGTTCTCCGAGGCCTGCTGCGAGACGGCAGGCTCCGCAAGGAAGAGATTGATAAGGAGAAGTTTTAATGGACCATATTACCATCCGTACGGATAAGCCCTATGAGGTGCTTTTGGGAAAAGGGCTCCTCGGCGACCTAGGCTCCTTGTGCCTTGAAGTTCATTCACCTTCCAAGGTTTGCATCATTTCAGAGGAAAGCATCTATAGGCATTACGGTGAAACTGCCGAGAGATCCCTTGCGGATGCAGGCTATGAGGTGCATAAGATTCTTCTTCCCGGTGGGGAAGAGAACAAGAGCGCCGCAAATATTGCCCAGCTGTGGGAGACCTTGGCGGAAAAAGAGTTTTCCAGGTCGGACCTGCTTCTCTCCTTGGGGGGCGGCATCATGGGAGACATCACCGGATTTGCTGCGGCAACCTATCTTCGCGGCATTCCCTTTGTACAAGTTCCCACCACCTTTCTTGCGGCGGTAGATGCCTCTGTGGGGGGCAAAACTGCAATCAACCTTTCCAAAGGAAAGAACTTGGCAGGTGCCTTTTGGCAACCTTCCCTGGTGGTCTTCGACAGCCGTACCATGGAAACCCTTCCTCTGGCATGTCTCCAAGATGGCATGGCAGAAGTGGTCAAATGTGCTGCAATCGCTGATTCATCGCTATTTAACGATGTATCTAAAATGGACTTTCCTCTCCGTGAGGAAGACCTCCTGCGCTGTGTTTCCGCAGGGGTGACCATCAAAGGCCGGCTGGTGGAATCCGATGAACGGGATCTTGGACAGCGACAGCTTCTCAACTTCGGCCACACCTTGGGTCATGCCATTGAACAGTGCAGCAACTACGAAATTTCTCACGGTCACGGGGTGGCTATGGGTATGGTCCTCTGTGCGAGGGCAAGCCTATCTCTGGGATGGAGCAAGGAAGATTGCCTCACACCTTTGAAGAGGGTTCTGGAAAATCTGGACTTCCCGCTCCAATGTGATTTTTCGCCGCAGGAACTGGAGCAAGCTGTTCTCCGGGATAAGAAGCGAAAGGGGGATTCCATCACCTTGGTCATTCCCGAGAAGATTGGGTACTGCGTATTGAAGAAAATCCCTCTGAATCAACTGAAGGATTTTATAGAAAAGGGACTTTATGAATATTAGGATACAACCCCACCTGTTAAAGGGAGAAGTGGATGCCATACCTTCCAAATCCCACGGCCACCGGCTGCTGATTTGCGGTGCCTTAGCAGGGAAGCCGGAAGAGGTAAAGGTGGACATCCCCTCCCAGGACATCTTGGCAACGCGAGAGTGTCTGAACAATCTTCTCTCCGAAGATCCTATTCTGGACTGTCGAGAAAGCGGCTCCACCCTGCGCTTCCTCCTTCCCGTTGCTATGGCTCGTTCCGCCCATGCCACCTTTCTGCGAAAAGGGCGGCTGAAGGATCGGCCACTGTCCCCCTTGCGAGAAGAGATGGAGAGACACGGCTGTATTTTTCAAGAGTCTGCGGACGGTAGCCTGGGGGTAACCGGCCCCATGACCGGTGGGGACTATAAATTGGCAGGAAACGTTAGCTCCCAGTTCATCTCCGGTCTGCTCATGGCATTGCCATTGCTTCCCGAAGGGGGGAATATATGCCTTACCACACCTTTGGAGTCGGCGCCCTACGTGGACCTGACCCTGCAAGTTCTTGCGAATTTCGGCATTGTGGTCACGGAGGAAGACGGAAACTTTTCCCTTCCGGGAAATCAGACCTTTGTCAGCCCCGGCCTCCGGCAGGCGGAAGGGGACTGGTCAAACGGTGCCTTTTTCCTCACTGCCGCCTCCTTGGGTTCTCAGGTTACCTGCAAAGGTCTGGATCCCTTGTCCAAACAGGGAGATAAAGCCATCGTCCAATTGCTTCGGCTGTTTCATGAGGAAGAAGAGCGAGTGGTAGACGTTTCTCAGATTCCCGATCTGGTGCCCATCCTCAGTGTGAAAGCCGCATTAACGCCGGGCGTTACCCGAATCACCAATGCCGCAAGGTTGCGCATTAAGGAAAGCGACAGGCTTTTGGCGGTAGCTGAAAACCTCACGGCCTTGGGAGGGAACGTGGAAGCGCTGTCCGACGGACTGGTCATTGAGGGGGGAAGCCTCAAAGGCGGACAAGTGGATGGTTTCAACGACCACCGCATCGTCATGTCCATGGCCATTGCAGCAACGCGATGCCAAGGACCGGTTACCATCGTCGGTGCTGAGGCCGTAGATAAATCCTACCCCACATTTTTTGAAGAATTTCGCAGACTTGGAGGTGTATTTGATGAAGTCGACCTTGGGTAAGAATATATGTATCACCATTTTTGGAGGGTCCCACGAAGACCACATAGGTGTAACCATAGAGGGTATGGACTTCCGCCCGGAAGACATTGATATGAATCAGCTTTACACTTTTCTCAAGAGGCGTGCCCCGGGGAACTCCCCCTATGCCACCCCTAGAAAAGAGGAGGATCTTCCCATACTTACCGGCCGGGAACCAATCACCTACATCATTGAAAACAAAGATAGGCGTTCCGGTGACTACAAGAAACACGAGGATATTCCCCGTCCCGGCCATGCCGACTACGGTGCTCAAGTGAAGTATCAAGGCAAGTTGAATATGGCGGGTGGCGGTCCCTTCTCGGGAAGAATGACGGCACCTCTGTGCATCGCCGGTGGTATCGCCCTTCAACTGTTGGAGAAGAAGGGTATTCATATTGCCGCGCAGCTCACATCAGCCGGTGGCTTTACAGGGGACGAGATGTACGCTGCCATCCTGAGGGCAAAGGAAGAAGGGGACTCCTTGGGAGGCTTGATTACAGCGGAAATTACCGGTTGTCCTCCCGGCATCGGCGGACCCATGTACGACGGCCTGGAGAGCTTATTGGCGCCCATCATCTTCGGTATTCCCGGGGTTAAGGGTCTGTCCTTCGGGTCGGGCTTTGAAGCCGCCAACATGCGTGGCTCCCACCACAACGATCCATTTTATATGGAGGAGGGGAGGGTCATTACCGGTACCAATCATGCCGGTGGCATCTTGGGCGGAATCACAACAGGCATGCCCATCACCCTTTCCATCGCTTTTAAGCCCACTTCATCCATTGCGAAGGAACAGGATTCGGTAAATCTCCGTACAGGGGAAAATGTCAAAGTCAAGGTGGAAGGGCGTCATGACCCCTGCATAGCAGTACGTGCCGTTCCCGTAGTGGAAGCCGCATTGGCCCTTGGTCTCATAGATGCCTTAGAGGAAGGCAAGGAGGAGGAAAAAAATGAGTATTGAAACATTGAGAAAATCCATAGACGAAATTGATGTGAAGCTGGTGGAGCTTTTCCGGGAAAGGATGGAACTTTCCTTGGAAATCGCAAAGGAAAAAAGAGCCCAATCTCTTCCCACTTTAAATTCCGTCAGAGAGAAGGAAATCCTCATGGAGGTAACCGATCGCCTGGGAGAGCCCTTGGACAGCTATGGCAGGATTCTTTACAACACCATTTTCGATTTGAGCAAGTCCTACCAGAACAACTATCTGCGAGAAGGCTCCCCATTAGTGGAACAAATTACGGCAGCACTGGAGGAAACACCCAAGCTCTTCCCGGATAAGGCAACGGTTGCCTGTCAGGGCATACAGGGGTCCTACTCCCAAATTGCGGCGGATAAGCTGTTTGCTCTTCCCAACATCATGTATTTCAACACCTTTGACAGCGTTTTCAGCGCCGTGGAGAAGGGTCTCTGTCAGTACGGCATACTGCCCTTGGAAAACAGTTCCTACGGATCCGTAGGAGCGGTCTATGACTTGATGCGAAAGCGCAACTTCTATATAGCAAGGAGCATCCGCCTTCGTGTATCCCACTACTTGCTGGCTCTCCCGGGAACCAGACTTTCCGATATTAAGGAAATCGTTTCCCATGAACAGGCCTTGGGCCAGTGTGAATCCTTCCTAAAGACCATGAAGGATGTAAAGATAACCGTCTTTGACAACACGGCAGAAGCGGCAAAATACGTTGCGGATTCCGGAAGAAAGGATTTGGCTGCCATCGCCTCCAAGAGCAGCGGAGAAAACTATTCCTTGGAGATACTGAAGAATGAAATCCAAGATACGGACAACAACTACACCCGCTTTATCTGCATCTCCAAGAAGATGGAAATTTATCCCGGTGCCCACAAGATCGGTCTAATCTTGTCCTTGCCCCATGAGCCCTCTTCCCTCTATCACATGATTGCCAAGTTCTCTTGCCTGGGGTTGAACCTGACCAAGCTGGAATCCCGACCCATCCCCGGCAGCGACTTTGAATTCATGTTTTACTTCGAGCTGGAGGCCTCTGTGTACTCCCCGGATTTGATCAATCTTCTCAGCGAACTGGAAAGCCGACCGGAAATCTTTGTGTTCCTTGGGAACTACTCGGAGGTACTGTAAGGATGGATTACGGGTTGATCGGAGAAAGGTTGGGACACAGCTACTCCAAGGTGATTCACGGAATGTTGGGTGCCTATAACTACGAACTCTATCCCATTTCTCCGGAGGAATTGGATCCTTTCATCAATGGCAGGGGTTACAAGGGTCTCAACGTGACCATTCCGTATAAACAGCAGGTACTAGCGCTGTGCGACGGACTGGATCCCATGGGCGAGAAGATTGGGGCCGTCAATACCCTTTACTTCAAAGGGCAGGAACTTTGGGGAACCAACACGGATTACGAGGGCTTCCTCTTCATGGCGAAGGAGGCCGGCATTTCCCTAAAAGACCGAAAGGTTTTGGTGCTGGGATCCGGAGGTGCATCAAGAATGGTGCAAGTTGCCGCACGAGATGAAGGTGCAGCATCGGTTTCTGTTGCTTCCAGAAAGGGTCCCATTACCTATAATGCCCTGCCACAAGATGCGGAAATCATCGTCAACACCACCCCCGTAGGGACCTACCCCCATGTAGACGACCAACCGGTGGACTTGCATCTTTTTCCCCACTGTAAAGGCGTTTTGGATCTCATCTACAACCCCTTCAAAACCAGACTGATCCTCCAAGCAGAAGAGCTGGGAATCCCTTTTTCAGGAGGCTTTCCCATGTTGGTGGCTCAAGCGACCGCAGCAGCGGAGTATTTTACCGGGAAGCCTGTCTTTCGGGAGCGAAATGAAGAAATCATCAGGAATCTCAAGGAGAAGATGGTCAATCTGGTCCTCATCGGCATGCCCGGTAGCGGCAAAACCACCTTGGGCAAAGCTCTCTCCCAGGTCTTGGATATGCCCTTCTTGGACACGGACCTGGAAATTGCCAGAAGATACCACATGCCCGTGCCGAAGCTCATTGAAAGGCATGGCATTGCAGCGTTCAGAAGGAGGGAGAAGGAGGTTACCGCAGACATTGCCAAAGAGCATGGGAAGATCATTGCCACCGGCGGGGGCATTATCTTGGATGAGGAGAACATGAATGCCCTGCGGCAAAACGGGAAGATTTTTTATATCAAAAGACCCCTTGAGGCTCTTCCCTTGGACGGAAGACCCCTCTCTAAAGACCTGGAGGCATTAAAAAAGATGTCCTTGGAACGGACACCTCTTTATGAAAAATACGGGGAAGTTGTTGTGGAAAATGCCGGGTCTCTCGACGCCTCCATGAAGCAACTCCTCAGGGCTGTCAGGTTTTAGCTTCCCACTCTTCCTTTGTCACGGAATATACTCTCGCATCCCTCACCGAGTCATCGTAGGTGCGGTAGGTCTGACGTAGGGTTCCTTCGTAATGGAAGCCTAATTTTTCAATGACACTCTGAGACCGCAGATTGTCCGGACCGGTCTGCACCGCCATGATTATCAAGTTCAACCGTGTAAAGGCATAGTCCATAATGGCCTTTCCTGCCTCCGTCATGATTCCTCTTCCCCAAAACTCCTCCGATAGGGAGTATCCCAGCTCCTTGCTGGCAATGAATGGTCGGTGGCGATCCTCTTCCAAGCCGATGCTGCCGATGACCTGCCCCGTCTCTTTCCAAGTGATCTTCCAAGTCATTCCTGTGAGAAAGATTTCCTTAATGATTCTCTTGGATTCCCGCTCACTTTCATGGGGCTTCCAGCCGGCGTGAGGTCCGACGTTGGGATTCTTCGCATAGGCAAACAGTGCGGCTGCGTCCTTCTTGGACCAAGCCGTGAGCATGAGTCTCTCGGTCTCTAAGGCCTTGACCATTTTTCTTCTCCTTACTCCGTTGTGCTGAGAATCTTGTTGTCCTTCTCTACCTGACTGACCTTCATCTTAGATGCCTCTGCAGGATCCACCTCTTCCTTCAGGCCCAAAATGGTGGGACCTAGGTAAACCGTATCCAAGATCTTTCCATCCAGATTGATCTTGCTGTACTCTGTGAAGTTTTGCCCCTTGATGTAGAACTTTTCACCAATCTGTACCACTTCATCGATTTTTATATCTGCCACACCCATCTTCATATCCGTGGTGGCCAATGGCTTAATATTCTTGTAGATGTAGCGCTTGCCATAGAGCATGTCGTATTGCAACGCCTTCAAATCATCCTTGTAGGTCTTGCTGTCCTTGTAGTTCTGGTGGTAGGTCACAAAGGTTCCGTTGTGGATGCCCACTCTATCCAAGACTTCAGGTCCCAGCTGGTAGGCATAGAGGTCCTCATGTTTATGCTTTATGTCGAAGTTGCTCCAAATCACATAGTCCGTCTGGTAGGTGTTTCGTCCATCCTTTAAGTAGTCCTCCGTCACGTTGTCCAAGGCGGGAAGATGATCCCCATAGAAAACGACGATTACCTCTTCATCATAATTCTCCAGACGGCCCAGAAGCTGATTGAGAAAGTCGTCCATCTCATAGACTTGATTCACATAGTATTCCCATGCCCACTTCAATTCCTGGGTGGGAGCATTGAGAACCCGAATCTCCGGCTCTTTCAATACTTCCTCCGTAGGATATTTTCCGTGTCCTTGCACGGATATGGCGTAGATGTAATCTTCTCCCTCCGACGACTCCAGGGCGTTCATGATTTCATTGGTCAAAACATAGTCCTTGGCCCATTTCTTCGGCGTCTTGCTGATGTTACTCATGTATTCCAAAGAGGTGAAGCTGTCAAATCCCAAGTTGGGGAAGACTTCATTTCGCTTGTAAAAGGCAGCCCTGTAGTTGTGGATGGCGTGGGTGGAGTATCCCATGCTCTTCAGATCATAGGGTATGCTCTCACATGTCTTGTCCACGATAATGGACTTATAGGGGTATTCTCCGGGACCGAAGAACTTGGTACTCATTCCCGTAATGGCTTCAAACTCCGTGTTGGCTGTTCCGGCACCCATGGAGGGAACCTGGAGTTTTCCGGAAGAGTTTTCCTTCATCAGTCTTCTGAAGTTGGGGATGGGATCCTTGGAAAAGGACATTCCCTCGATTGTCATGGGATCCATGAAGGATTCCAACTGCAAAAATATGATGTTGGGCTGTTTTCCATCTGCTTCTATCTCCCTGCCGGGAACGGTGGTAGCCAGTTCATCATCTGTGAAGATGCCTTGTATGCTCTCCTGAGAATAGCCAACGGACCGATCTACCCCCTTGGCAAGCCAGGTGGCAAGGAAGCAGTAGACAAAGCCGTTATCCCGATATCCGTAAGCTAGGTTGGGAAAGTGCGTGTCCACAATATTAGCCTTTATGGCGAGAAGCGTGCCCCCGCTGGCAATACCGCAAATGAGCAAAATAGCGGCTACGGCCCGCTTATAGTTGATCTTTTCTTTATTGACGGGAACCTTTCTGTACAGGAAGATGACAATCAGCACCAGGGCAATGGCCCCGAGAATAAACAGGACAATCTGCTTCACAGAAAAATAGGTGTTGATTAGTGCAAAGCCGTCCTTGATTTCCATGATGTCATAGGTGGTAAAGGGCGTCATTCGATTCCCCAGAATCACGCCGTTTACAACGCCGAGAATCACCCACAGGCCTGAGACCATGATAAAGGCAAAGCCCTTGTGGCGAAAGAGCATGGTGAAGCTGAGGGATGCAAAGATGAGCAATGCGTTGAAGAGGAAGACCACGGGACTTTCCAGCAACCACAAAAAGCCGCCAAAGAGCGACTGTCTTGCTAACGTCTCTATGAATAAGTTGAGTAAAATAGCGGTAGCTGCACAGATACCAATGTAGTTGTGCAGATACTTTCTATAAAATCCCTTGATTTTGTCCATCTACGTCCATTCCTCTGCTAATGCAGTTTGCCAATGTTGCAAACTCCTCTATTGTCAATGTCTCTGCCCTACGGATGGGATCGATTCCCGCAGTCCAAAGCATTTCGCGCATTTCTTCTTTTTCCATGCCGTTCATTCCCGTCATGGTATTGAGAAGGGTTTTTCTTCGCTTACCAAAGCCTGCTTTGATGCAGGCAAAAAACATTTTTTCATCCAACAGCCTTACCGGCTTCTCTTCTCGG
This sequence comes from Anaerovoracaceae bacterium, assembly GCA_040766105.1. Lineage (GTDB taxonomy): Bacteria > Bacillota > Clostridia > Peptostreptococcales > Anaerovoracaceae > JAXGRD01. The sequence continues at coordinate 392,933 of JAXGRD010000001.1, read as the reverse complement.
ATATCCAATCTCAAAACGGTGGAGTCCACCTTGGGCACCGGCACGAAGACTTCCTTGGGCACGGAGGCAATGGCGGTTACATTGCAATAATACTGCACCACCACACTGAGAGCACCGTAAGTTCGATTGCCGGGAGAGGCCATAATCCTGTCCGCCACTTCCTTTTGCATCATAACGGTGATGCTGTCGGCGGGGGTATCTTCCTCCAATATCTTCATGATGATTGGTGTCGTAATGTAGTAAGGTAGGTTCCCAATAATCTTTACAGATTTTAATTTCGGGTCCGCTTCTCTAGCATTTTCAATGATTTCCCTTAAATTAGTCTTAAGTACATCCTTGTTGATTACGGTAACATTGGGGTATTCTCCAAGGGTATCTTCCAAAATGGGAAGCAATCCCTTGTCAATTTCAATGGCGATGACTTTACCCGCTCTTTGGGCAGCCTCCACCGTAAGCACGCCCAGGCCGGGCCCGATTTCAATGACCAAGTCATCTTCTCCTATGTTGGTAGAATCCATGATATTGTCGATGATGTTTTTGTCCGTGAGAAAGTTCTGACCCAAGCTCTTGGTGGACTTGAATCCGTGTCTATTCTTTATTTCTCTGACGCTCTTGTGCGAGTATAGCTTCATGGAGTTCCTCTTTTGTAATTCCGTACTGGTTCAATTTCTTTAGAAAGCCCTTGCTGTTTCCGGTGCCGATTCCCAATATCTTTCCCACTTCTTCCCGCCTTGTACCCGAATCCGGCTCGCCGCTCAGACCGGCCTCTCGCAGGTCCCATGGTTGGAACACCGGCTCTTGGGTTATTACAGATGCCTTGGCTAAGGACAGAGCACGCCGAATATCCTCCGGCTTGGCATTTTCAACACCTATATCCCTTCCCCTTGTTGCGCCCTTTCGATCCAAATGGGCCTGCTTAGCAAAGGGGAATCTGGCAGTAAGCTTGCGCCGAATTTCTTCCCCGCTGAAGTCAGGATCCAAGAAGAGGATGAGGCCTCTGGTTTCATAGGCTCTTTCCATGAGCCTCCAGGTTTCTTCCCGAATTCCAAAGCCGTGGGTTTCTATGGTATCTGCAGACAGGGCATTGGTGACGGCTAGGGTATCGTCTCTCCCCTCCACAACAATAATCTCCTTGATTGTCATTCCTTCTTTTCCTGCATCTCTTTCAGTTCTTCCTCTGTGGGAAGAATATACAGGGTTTCACCGGGAAGAATCATTCGCAGCTGTTTTCTTGCCTGCTGCTCAATATAGTCCGGTTCATTGACCTTCTTCAACTCTTCCTGCAGGTCTTCTTTTTCCTTCAACAGCTTGGCGTGTTCCTTCTTCAGCTCCCGCTCTTCCATTTTCAAAGTTATGATATCGTGAAGGGAGAAGCCAATCATGGTTCCCAACACCACAAAGGCAACGAGGTAAACAAAGAATCTTCTCCACTTTCGTGCCCTCTTTCGATTGACCTTTGGCCGTTCCAGGCTGGTCTCCGGGTCCACTTCGTGAATCTCTGTTTCTTCCTCGTATGATGGTTTATCTTCCGTACCTTCCGATTCTTCCTGTAGCTTTTCTTTCCGCGCTTTCTCAAAATCGATGACGGCAGCATTCTCATAAAACTTTTTTGTTCTTCCCCTGCTACGCTTTGCCATATAATCCCTTTTCCTATAGTCGGCTCCATTATATCATAAATACAACCGTCGGACACCTTTATAGGTTCTCGTTTTTTAATGCGTCCATCAAATTTCCATTGCTCACCTTTCCAGCCGCATAGGTCATGGTAGCGAACACGGCGACAAAAACGATGGCAATACTGATGATTACAGCCCTCCAAGGAACCATGTAGGAAAAGCCTTCGCTGATCCAAAGGAGTCGATAGAGGAGAATGGAAATAATCAACGAAATGCCCAAACTCAACACAAGGGAACGGCCGCCATATATGAGGCTCTCAAGACCAACCATCCTCCGGAAGCTATTCTCCGTCATTCCCACCGCGCGCAAAACGGCAAACTCCCGCCTTCGCAGGAAGATGTTGGTGGACATCGTATTGAACACATTTACAATGGCGATAATGGAGATGAGAATTACAAAGCCATATGCAAAGACATTGATCATGGTAACCAAGTTCCTAACATCCCTCGCTTCACCTGCCACATTCCGCAGGTTTATGGTTGAATACCCTTCTTCCCTGCAAATCTTCTCCATTGCAGCATACGTCTTTTCCGGATTCTCACACCGATAAAAGGTCCCTCTCTCGGAAATAAGGTCTTTGTAGTCACCGAAAATCTCCGTTGCTTCTCCCTGGGACATGACCAGTACCTTATCAAAGAGATAGTGATCCGACCCCGGTGGAACGTTGTTTATGGTTATTGCTCGTACACCGCCTTCTTCAACCTTTACATCATATTTCTTTTCTTCGGTGGTATACAAATCCACATCTCTGTCATCGGAAAGCTCCGCGCCCAAGTACAAGACCCGGGGATGCTCCTGTATGATGCCCAGGCTGATGAGATAAATATCGTAGTCATGTTGGCTCATGACTGCCAGTAAGATTCGGTCTCCTTCACCATTGGGCCCCGACTGAAAATAGCTGAATTCCAATATTCTTTTATATGTAATACCCGGAGCGGAATCCAGTTTGGCAAATATGGCATCTTGCTTTATGAACTCCTCTTCTCCGCCACCGTCGTTCATCTGCATATACTCCACGTTATAAGAGGGGTTATCTTTAGGAGAATAGTCCCCCTCACCCAGGAAGTAGCTCCCGGCAAAGTTGGCAGAAAGGAAGAGGGTAATGCTCAAAGTCAAGGAAATAATCGTTGCTCTGTATCTTCGTCCGCTTCGCATAAAGTAACGGTTGGACAGGTATTGCTCAAAGGGTACCGGCCTCTTCTGTAATCCGGGAATTCTGATGCTTCGCTTTTCCTCCCCGGTATATCGTCGATAGCGAATGGCATCAATAATTGCAATCTTAGAAGCCCTCCTTGCAGGTATTGCAACAGAAATCAAGACCGTAACCAGAGACAGAAGAACCATGAGTACCATGATGGGCGGATACAAGTAAAGACCAAGACTTAAGGAGGACTTTCCTGCAGTGAGCACAATGGAAAACCTTCCCATGATCCTTAGGGCAAGCCAGATACCACCCACACCGGTGAACATGCCGACTGGAATTCCGAGAATACTGATGAGCAGACCCTCCGTCACAACGGATATGCGAATTTGTTTCTTGGTCGCGCCAACAGAGGATAGGAGACCATATTCCTTTATTCTCTCACTCACTGTAATGGCAAAGGCATTGTAAAGTAGGGCGATGGAACCAATCATAATGAGGAAGATAAGGGTGCCGCTGACGGCGGTTAACACCGCATTAAATCGACCAAAATGAGTCGTACCTATGTACATCAACAGGTTTTCGTTGAACTCGATGGCTTCTTCCGGGAACAGTTCTGCCATAAAAGTGGTGATATCATTGGGGTTCTTGGTCTTAATATATGCCACGGAAACATCAGCGACTTCCGGATTGTCCAAATCGGACTCGTCAGCGATGGTAATCCCCATATAGGCCGGTGTATTGTATGATCTAACGCTGACATCATCGGTAATCCCTACAACGGTATATATTCGGGAATCAAATGCGTGGAGGCTTTCTCCCTCTTCATATGGCGCGATGGCGGTCAATCGGGATCCTTCCGGCAAGGATCCGCCCTTTGGTGCGATTCGCATGCCTAAATCTACGTTAATTTTTTCTCCCATCTTCAGGGGGTGTCCCCCCTCCGTGGCAACGGTAACCGGTAGGACGACCTCTCCGCTGTTCTTTGGCATTCTGCCTTCAATGAGCTTTACATCTGCCATTTCCTCTAAAGTATCATCGAAATCTACAAGCTGCAGATAGGGTTTATAATGCTCCTCCATCCCGGGAAGCTTGGCATATCCGATTTCTCTGTAGGTGCCGATGGCTTCCGTCCGTTCATCCCTTTTCGCCTTGAGAAGATCCAGCTCCGTGGGTGCATATGCCGCAGCATACCAATCACCGCTCAACTGCCTTTCGTATTCCACCATAAAATGCTGGAAGCTGGTAGCGAAGGCAAGAACCCCACTAATCATAGCAACAGAAAGGGTAACCCCCAAGATGGTCATAAAGGTTCGCAACTTGTTTTTCTTTAAGGATTGCAGTGTGATTCTGGTGAAGATATTCATTTTCGCATAACCTCATCAGCAATAATGCGCCCATCTTCTAGAGCGATTAGTCTATCCGCTTGCAACGCGATGTTCTCATCGTGGGTAATGAGGATAATCGTTTGCTTCTGCTTTCTATTTGACTGTTTCAGCAATTCAATAATCTCTTGACTGTTCTTGGTATCCAAGTTACCCGTTGGCTCGTCTGCCAGAAGAACGGCAGGTTCGTTGATCAAGGCCCTCCCTACAGAAACTCTCTGCTGTTGGCCGCCGGACAGCTCGTGGGGATAGTGCTTCGCCCGATCGGAAAGACCCAGAGACTGGATTAGTCCATTCAAATGTTCCGGATCTGCCTTTCTTCCATCCATCAGTAGAGGCAACGCAATATTTTCTTCCACATTTAAAACGGGAATCAGATTATAGAATTGATAAATAATGCCGACCTGCCTTCTACGGAAGATGGCCAGTTCATCTTCCGATTGCATATATATATCTTTGTTGTCGATAAAAACCCTCCCTGAAGTGGGGATATCAATGCCTCCAATGATGTGAAGAAGGGTTGACTTGCCCGATCCCGATGGACCGACGATGGCAAGAAAGTCGCCTCTGTTCACGGAAAGAGAGATTCCATCCAAGGCGTTTACCCGGTTGTCACCGGAGCCAAATACTTTTCTGATGTTTTCCAACCGCAATATTTCCATTCACTTTCCCTCAATATAGTGGGTGATCTTCTCATCCCCTTCTTCGTATCCTTCTGAGAAAACATACTCTCCATTTCCCTTGACCATTACAAAGAGGATGCTTCCTTTATAGGTACTGTCACTGAAGAAGTCATATCCCATGGGAGGTGCACCGATCTCCCAGGTATCAGTCAGACCTTTATAATTGGTTCCATCAACGGAAATTTCCGCTTCTCCGTCTGTGCCGGCAATGGTAAAGGGAATCGATACTGCAGTAATGCCATACTCGTCATCGGGAAAATCTTTTGGGTAGTACGCCTCATAATCAGCAATGGCATACTCCAAGTTATCATTGGTCAAATCTGCAACGGTGCTGCCTCTGGCAGATACGTTGTATTCCTGAACCCTCTTTTCTACGGAAGCCTTATCCCGATCCACATCTGTAATGCGATACTTCATGGGATATAGCTTACCATCCCGCTCACTTACCTTTTTCGTTTCGACCCAAGTACCAATCTCCGTGGTTTCCACCTTCTTGCTCAACGGACCTCCGTCACATCCTAGAAGAAGCAATGTGGAGATCAGCAACATCACTAGCAATAGTATGGGTTTTTTCTTCATATGATTCCTCCCTAAATGTAAAAGCGTTCCCCATTAAAATGGCAAAACGCTTACTCTCGACTGTTGTTCCACGTGAAACATTCTATACATTCCTTAATATTTCAATGAGTCTCTCCAGCTCGTCCCTGCTGAAATACTCAATTTCTATTCTGCCTTTTTTGCCCGACTGCTTCAAGTTAACCTTTGTCCCCAAAATCTCCTTCAGTTCTCCCTCAATCTGGACTACATCAGGGTTTTTCCGAATCTTTCTGGGAACACCTCGCTTTTTTGCGGTCTTTCCGTTTATTATATCTTCTAAAGCTCTTACAGACAGACCTTCTTCCACAACGCGATTGGCTAATCGAATCTGCTCTTCCTCTTTTTCAGCTCCCAAGAGAGTCATGCCGTGACCTCTGGAAATCCTGTTGTCCATGACCATTTCCTTCACCTGGGGAGAAAGCTTAAGAAGTCTCAGGGTGTTGGCGATATACGGTCTACTCTTTCCAATACTGCCCGATACCTGTGTTTGGGTCAGCTGAAAGGTGGATATCATCCTCTCGATGCCTTCCGCTTCTTCCAGTGGATTCAAGTCCTCCCGCTGCATATTTTCTATGATGGCAAAGAGCATGTTTTCTTGATCCGATAATTCTCTTACAATGCACGGCACTTCTTTCAGACCGGCAGCCCTCGCCGCACGATATCTTCGCTCCCCTGCCACAATTTCGTATCCTTGATCGGCAGGCCGCACAATAATCGGTTGCAGTATTCCGTGTTCCGCAATGGAATTCTCCAGATCCTTCAAACTTTCATCATCAAATACCTTTCGGGGCTGCGCACCGTTAGGCTTTATCAGATCTACGGAAACCTGTTCAACACTTGCAGATTTCCCGTTTTTTGCTTCCTTTGTTGCTTCCAAGTCTCCAAAAAGGGCTTCAAGGCCTTTTCCTAGGCCGGTATTCTTTTTTTTGACTGTCATATTTCCTCTTCCTCTAAGCGCAAGAACTCCTCCGCAAACTCATTATATGCCGCCGCACCGGTGGAACGGGGATCATACTCAAATATGGGCATGCCGTAGCTGGGAGCTTCTGCCAATCGAACATTCCTGGGGATAACGGTTGTATAAACCTTCTCCTTGAAGTATTTTTTGACCTCTTCCACTACTTGAATGGACAAATTCGTTCTTCCGTCAAACATGCTCAGAATGACACCCTGTATTTCCAGCTTAGGATTGAGCTTCTTCTTTACAATGTCAATGGTACTCATCAGCTGGCTCACACCCTCTAGTGCATAGAATTCACATTGAATGGGAATCAACACGGAGTCTACGGCAGTGAGAGAGTTGATTGTCAGAAGTCCGAGAGAAGGAGGGCAATCGATGAAGATGTAATCATAGCCATCTTTGATACTTTCAATTGCATTCTTCAATCTGCTTTCCCGGCTGTCCATCATTACCAGTTCAACCTCAGCGCCCGCCAATTCAACGCTGGCAGGGATAATGTCCAAGTTCTTTGTTTCTGTATGAAGAATCATCTCAGCTGCAGGAACATCATCACTTGTCAACAGATCGTACACGGAATATGTCAGATCCTTTTTTGGTATTCCAAGTCCGCTGGTGGTGTTTCCTTGAGGGTCGATGTCTATTACCAGTATCTTCTTGCCACGCATCGCCAGACTTGCTGCCAAGTTTATGTTCGTCGTGGTTTTCCCCACGCCGCCTTTTTGATTAAAAATCGCGATTGTCTTTCCCAAGATTTTTCCTCCTTCAAAAACAGAACTACTTATAGAACAATTATAACCTATTTTTTTGTAAGTTACTATCAATTTTTAAAAAGAGGTGTTTCACGTGAAACATCTCTTGAAAATGGCTATTTTAATGGGTTCTTTGCAGGGGTTCCTGCTTTTCTTGGATAGGCGAAAGTTGTTTTCCCTATTTTGTGGATAATGACCAGGGTATGTTCCAAATGATAATTATCGATTCTTTCAACAATCCCAGGTTTATCAGCAGAAACCAACTTTCCGCCCAAGAGTTTAATCGCCTTCTCGCATCTTTCTGCTTCCGCACCACCGTCCGGTCCTTTATAAGCTATAAAGTTACCCCCTCTTTTTACCAGTGGGATGCAATACTCGGAAAGTACCGCCAAATCTGCCACAGCGCGGGATACACACAAATCGAACTTCTCCCTATATTTCTTGTTTCTTCCTAAATCTTCAGCACGACTATGGAGTACCGTAACGTTATTGATTTCCAGCTCTCCGGCTATCTCCTCCACAATTTTTAATCGCTTTCCCAGAGAGTCCACCAAGAGAAATTCCTTGTCCGGATAGGCAATGGCTAAAGGAATTCCGGGAAATCCACCTCCGGTTCCTATATCTACGATACGCTTGCTCCGTTGAAATTCCTCCTCGCCTGCAGCAAGAAGAGAGTCTACGAAGTGTTTCGCCTCAAAAGCAGCAGGATCAACGATAGACGTTAGATTCACCTTTTCGTTCCACCATAGAATGCGTTCTTGATACCTTCGAAATTGGTATAATTTGGAAGGCATTTCGTCTATATTCAGTTCCTGCAATATCTGTTCTAACCCTATCATTTCGCCCTTCGTCTTTCCCGTTCCAAGTACACAACCAATACATTAATATCAGCGGGGGAAACTCCTGAAATACGAGATGCCTGTCCTAAGGACTCCGGTTTCAGAGCATCCAGCTTTTGCCTAGCTTCGATACGAAGTCCGTCAATCCCACTGTATTCAAGGTCTGTAGGCAATTTACGATTCTCCAGTTTTTTGAACTTTTCAATTTGATGGAGCTGCTTATCAATATACCCCTTGTACTTTATGTTCACTTGCAGTTGGGTTGCTCCGTGAAGGGGTAAGTCCCTACGTTGGGGATCCAGTACAGCGATGTTGTCATAATTCACTTGGGGACGTTTCATCAGCTCTGCTAAGGTGGTTTTGTTTTTCAAAGGAGCGGTCCCTAGGTTCTCCAAAAAAGCGGAACTTTCACCGGGAGAAATGTAGGTGTTTTCATATCGAAGCATTTCTTCCTCCACCAACCGCTTCTTCTCCAAATACTTATCATATCTCTCCTGGGTGGCCAGTCCAAGGTTGTAGGACTTCTCCGTAAGGCGGACATCTGCGTTGTCTTGGCGCAGAAGGAGCCTGTATTCGGCTCTGGACGTCATTATTCTGTAAGGCTCATTAGTACCTTTTAGGGTTAAATCGTCGATGAGAACGCCAATATAAGCCTCGTTTCTCCGGAGAACGAAGGGATTTTTCCCGTCAATCTTCAATACCGCATTGATGCCTGCCATAATTCCCTGGGCAGCCGCTTCCTCATAACCGGAGCTGCCGTTAAATTGCCCCGCACAAAAAAGATTCTCCAGTTGTCTGGACTCCAAGTTGCTCTTTAGGCTCATGGGATCGATGCATTCATATTCAATGGCATATCCGGGGCGAACGATGCGAGCACGCTCCAAACCGGGTATGCTCCTGTAAAAACTCTCCTGCACGTCTTCCGGCAGGGAGGTGGACATGCCCTGAAGGTAATATTCATCTGTATTTCGACCTTCCGGCTCCACAAACAGTTGATGGCGCTCCCGATCTGCAAATCGGTTAACCTTGTCCTCAATAGAAGGGCAATATCGCGCACCGACACCGGTAATCTTGCCACCGAAAAGGGCGGATCTCCCAAAGTTCTCTCTAATAATATGGTGGGTGTCTCCATTGGTATAGGTCAACCAACAGGATACTTGCTCTCGCTCTATAACATCGTTCATAAAGGAAAAGGGAGTAATGGGAATTTCTCCCTTTTCTTCCTTCATTTTGCTGAAATCCAAAGAGGAACCCAAGACTCTGGCCGGGGTTCCGGTTTTAAAGCGACGCAAGGGCAATCCCAAATCTCGCAGATTATCTGCCAGAGCAAGGGAAGGGGCTTGACCGTTGGGTCCGCTGCTGTGATGGCTGTCCCCGATGAAGATTTCGCTTTTCAAAAAGGTCCCCGTACAGAGGATGACCGTCTTTCCCAGATATACCGCATGGGTAGCCATTCCAACACCGGTAACACGATGATCTTCCACCAAAAGTTCTGCAACTTCCCCTTGCTTTAGGTCTAAATTCTCTTGAGACTCAATGGTCTTCTTCATCTCCACATGATAGTCGTGCTTGTCCATCTGGGCGCGAAGAGAGTGGACCGCCGGGCCCTTTCCTCGGTTGAGCATCTTCATCTGAATCAGCGTCTTGTCGGTATTAACGCCCATTTCACCGCCCAAGGCATCAATTTCTCGCACCAAATGCCCCTTGCCGGTTCCTCCTATGGAAGGATTGCACGGCATCTGTGCCAAGGACTCCAGGTTCATGGATAGGAGAAGGGTCTTCTTCCCCATGCGGGCAGAAGCCAAGGCCGCTTCACATCCGGCATGGCCTGCACCCACGACAATTACATCATATTTTCCCAGTATATATTGTTCACTCATAGTTTATTTTCCTAAACAGAATCTGGAGAAAACCGCATCGAGAATATCATCCCCAACGGTTTCTCCGATAATTTCACCCAAAAACCCGTAGCTCCGGTTCACATCCACTTCCACAAAATCCAAAGCCTCTTCTCTTTCAATCATCTCCAGGGCATCCCTTAGGGCATCATAGGCTTGATGGAGCAGGCTTTCATGACGTGCATTGGTCACCAGCAAGCTGTCATTTTGTCTTACTTTATCACCAAAGACCAGGCTTTCTATGGTATCCTCCACCTCTTTGATTCCCTTCATTTCTCTTATGGAAGCCTGTATCACAGCACTCTTGGGCAGTTCCTCTCTCAGCTCTTCCAAGGAAAGTGCCAGACCCAAATCACCCTTATTGACCAATACGATTGCGTTCTTATCTCTTACAAACTCCAGAATTTCCAGGTCTTCCTCGGTCAACTCTTGGCTGCCGTCCACTACAAAAATAATTAAATCCGCTTGATTGAAGCTGCTCTTGCTCTTTTCGATGCCGATTTTCTCAATGGTATCCTCCGTATCCCGGATGCCTGCGGTGTCCGTCAGACGGACGGGAATATCTCTAATATTGAGGGTTTCCTCAATGGTATCTCGGGTGGTCCCGGGAATCTCCGTTACAATGGCGCGAGATTCCTTCAGCAAGGCATTCATAAGAGAGGACTTGCCAACGTTTGGCTTCCCTACGATTACGACGCCCAAACCATCCTTGACGATTCTTCCGGAGTCCGCCGTATCCAGAAGGTCCTGAATCGACTTCATGCTGTCCGAAACGGACACTTGCAGCTGCTCGTAAACGATTTCTTCAATATCCTCATCGGGATAGTCAATATTTACCGTGATATTGACCAGTATATCCAAAATCTTCTCACGAATACCCTTGATTTCTCGAGAAAGGAGGCCCTCCAATTGCCCCATGGCAACATCATAGGTCTTTGGTGTCTTTGCGGAAATCATATCCATGACCGCTTCCGCCTGGCTTAAGTCCAACCTGCCTCCCAAAAAAGCTCGCTTGGTAAACTCTCCCGGCTCTGCAGGTCTGGCTCCATGGGCATAGCAAAGAGCCAATGTCTTTCGCAGAGAAACGACACTGCCGTGACAGTTGATTTCCGCCACATCTTCACAGGTATAGGTGTGGGGCCCCTTCATGAAAACGGCCAACACTTCATCCACATGCTCTCCGGTGGAGGGATCCACCACCTTGCCGTAGGTGAGTCTTCTATTCTCCGGCACACCAACGGGAACAAATATCCGGTCCAATACTTGTTTTGCCTGCTCACCGCTAATCCTTATAATGCCGATGCCACCTTCCCCGTATGGAGTGGAAATGGCAGCAATTGTATCTTCCATGGACACACTTCCTCCAAGAATAAACAAGCCCGTGGAATCACGGGCTGTCTCTTACTTCAATTCTATTATGACCCGCCTGTATGGCTCTTCACCTTCACTCCTGGTTTTTACCTTGGAATGATTGTGTAAAGCGGCATGAATGACCATTCTTTCGTATGGATTCATGGGCTCCAGGCGAACGCTTCTTCTGGTCTTGATTACCTTTGCAGCCAATCTGTCTGCCAGTTTTTCCAGAGTTTTCTCTCTCTTTTCCCTGTAGTTTTCCGCATCGATGACTACGCGAACATAATCTTCTTTATCCTTGTTCACAACCAAGCTGGTCAAGTACTGGATGGCATCCAAGGTCTGACCTCTTTTTCCAATAATGGTGCCTGCGTCCTTACCTTCAATTTCTATATATACATTGTCTTTATTCTCTGCAGCCGTAAAGGAAAGCTCCAGCTTCATTTTTTCCGCAGTACTCTTGAGGAAGTCCAGCGCAACATGGTCTTCCACCGGCTGAAGATCTTCGGGCTTCAGGCTTGCAGCGGTTCTGCGAGGTTCCCGAAGCTCCTTAGGCTCCCGTGGTTCTTGTGCTTCCCGAGGCTCCCTCTTCTCTCTTCTTGGTTTTGCGGTCTTGGGCGTTTCTTCCTTCTTTTCAACCACAACGGGCTCATCTTCCTTGGACTTCAACTCAACTCTAACCTTGGCCAGTTTGGAGCCAATTCCCAGGAAACCTTTAGAGGGTTCTTCCAGTACAAACACATCTACTTCTTCTATAGAAACCTTCAAATCGCGAAGGGCCAAATCAATCGCTTCGTCTACGTCTTTTCCCCATTTCTCCGAAAAGTCCATCATTTCTTTTTTCCTCCTTCTTCGTTGAGCTTCTTCCTCATCTTGTTGAATCGCAGGTTAAAGAACACCTGAATGACCTGGCTGAAAAACCAGTAGATGCTCAATCCTGCCGGGTATGCACGCGCCATAAGCACGATCATGACCGGGAAGAAGTATTTCATCATCTTCATCATACCACCCATGCCACCTGCCGCATTGGCACTTGCCTGCTGGTTTTGGGACATGGCGAAGGAAAAGAAGGTTGCAACACCCGCTGCAATGGGAAGAATCCACTTGTCCGGCTGGCTTAGGTCGGACATCCACAGGAAGGATTCGTGAACGGCAAACAACATGTTGTTGTTCTCTCCCATGTAGAGAATGGGGTTTCTGAGAAGAGCAAACAGACCGAAGATAATCGGCATCTGAATCAGCATGGGCAGACAACCTGCCATGGGATTGAAGTTCTCTTCTTTGTAGAGTTCCGCCATCTTTTTGTTCATCAACTCTTTGTCGTTTCCGTACTTTTGCTTGATGGCATTCATCTTAGGCTGCATCTTCCCCATACCTGCAGTGGATTTAATCTGCTTGGCATAGAGGGGGTAGAGGACAAGCTTTACGATTGTAGTCAAAATCAGCAGGGCTATTCCGTAGGACCCCACCAGATCATAGATGTAAAACAACAGCGTACCCAGGGGTTTCGCAATTGCTCCAATAATTGTATTCATTCATTTCCTCCCGGTTATGGTACAGGATCATATCCCCCCGGATTCCAGGGATGACATCTTATAATCCTTCTCATTCCTAAATAACTACCTTTGAAAAACCCGTACTTCCCCAGTGCCTGGAGAAAATAGGTCGAACAGGTAGGGTAGAACCGACAACTAGGCGGAAACAAGGGAGAAATCAGCTTTTGATAACCCTTGATCAACAGTATCATTACGTATTTCAAATAACCACCTTCTTATATTAAATCAGTTCTCCTGATTGCGGCTTCAATTGATTTTTTCACATCCGCACATTTCTGTTTGTCCGCTGTGTTTCTTGCAATAAAGATGATGTCGTAACCTGTCTTGTCGATGGGTTCCATTGATCGAACCCCTTCTTTCATCAATCTTCTCGCCCTGTTTCTCGCCACAGCGTTCCCCACCTTTTTGCTGGCCAAATAGGCCGTTCGGTTGTAGGGTAAACCGTTCTTCTTGTAGAAAACGACGACATATTTGCTTCCCGCGGACTTTCCTTTTTTATATACCGCGGAAAAGTTCTTACTTCCGCGAAGCACTTCTTGTTTCAGCACTTCACCCTCCATAACCAATAAAGGCCACTTTCGCGGCCCTTATGCTGTCAGTTGTTTTCTTCCTCTGGATCTTCTGTTTTTCAGAATGTTTCTGCCACTCTTGGTCTTCATTCTTTTTCTGAAGCCATGCTCCTTTTTTCTCTGCCTAGTCTTAGGCTGATAGGTCATTTTCAACGGATACACCTCCTTACGGTATTCTTATTTTTATCACGGATCTGAATTTCAACCCGTGCACATGCCATATAAGTATAAATGACGACCCACCGATTGTCAACAGGATTTTCAGGGCAAGACCCGTCTTTTGTCAAACGCAAGTGATAATGTCATAGCTGAAACGCGAGTGATTTTGTCACCCCTTCGTCAATAACTGTTATCATAGAACCATCTTTGATTTAGACGGAAAGGTGGTGCAAAGAGGTGGAACTAAATATGGATGAACAAAATGAATACAATCTGATTCATAATTATGTAAAGAACGGCGGTAACATTAATGCACTATGTATCAAGTTGAAGTACAGCAAGAGAACGATACAACGAAAGGTGGCAGGCTACCGAGCAGAGGGTAAGTCCTTTTTCCTTCATGGGAATCGAGGGACTCCTTCCTCTTTTGCCATCCCCAATCATGTGAAAGAGCGGATTCTCGACATCTATCATCATCCGGTTTATGAGGGAGCAAACTTCACGCATTTCCATGAACTGCTCGGGAGGCTACACCCTAAGGTCCCTGCAATCAGTTTGAGTTCCTTACGGAACATCTTCAAGGAGGCAGATATCATTTCGCCCAAGGCAACCAGGGACACAAAGAAAAAGCATCGCAAGCGACAGAGGGAAAAAGAAAAACAAATGCAGGCGACTGTAACTTCACCCCTGCGTCCTCAGCAGCTTATCCCCTTGGAAAAAGAACCACATCCTACTAGAGAGAAGTCCCGGTACGCAGGTGAACTTGTTTTTATGGATGCTTCTCCTCATGCCTGGTTTGGTAGGCATTTTCCGGTTTCCAGTCTACATGCGGGAATTGACGATGCCACAGGGAATGTGATTGGGGCCTACATGGAAGAACAAGAAACCTTGAACGGATATTATCAAGTCTCTGCACAAATGCTAACGGATTATGGCATCCCTTGCCGAATACAAACAGATAAAAGAAGTGTCTTCGAATATTCAACTCTTAAAAAACCAAAGACAGAGAAGGATGCAGCCACCCAGTTCGGTTATGCATGTAAGACCTTAGGCATCGATCTTCGAACAACATCCTGTGCACAACACCAAGGCAAGATTGAACGACTGTTTCACACCTTTCAATCTAGACTCGTTGTGGAACTGCAAGTTGCAGGAATCAACACAATAGAAGGGGCGAACAAATTTTTAAGATCCTACCTACCACAGTACAATCAGCAATTTGCCGTCCCTTTAGACGAGTATACCCTAAGTGCTTGAGAAAGGAAACCCTCCCCTGATGAAATCAATCTGACATTAGCCGTCCTGTCCTCTCGAGTGGTAGATCCGGAAAGCTGCATACGCTATATGAACCATACCTATCGATTCTTAGATGACGAAAGTAGACTCATCCCATTAAAACGAAAATCACCTGTTACTGTCATCAAAGCACTCGACGGGAAACTATACGCAGCTTGCAAGGAAAGTATTTTTGCCTTGCAGGAAGTTCTCCCCAACCAGCTCTATTCTAAGGAGCTAGACCCGATTTCACAGGCGCCCCCGCAAGCAGTAAAACTGTATATCCCTCCCATGAGTCACCCTTGGAATGCGGGAGTATTTAGAGCATATAAAAAGCAGCGATGGAAAGAAATCTATTCTTTCGAGGAACTCTGTTACACAACAGAGCATGTCTATGAGAGTAGCCTGTACGATCTCGGATATTAATTCTTAGGGGTGACAAAATCACTTGCGCTTGACACAGGATTTTCAGGGCCGGCCCGTCTTTTCAAGGCCCCGCCCGTCTGTGTTTTTTGTTTTTATTGTTCTGGCGGTTTGTTCCACCTGGATTCTATAATTTTTATTCTTTCTTATATAGCCTCTAATAAAATATAACGCTTATTTAACGCCGCATCCGTACACTCTAAGTATGCTTTTGAGCGGATGAATATTTTTAAACAATGAAAGGAAAAGAAGAGATGTTATTAAGAAGAAAAACCCTAGTCCTGATCCTCGCCCTAGTCTTGACACTGGGAACGATCTCGACGATCTACGGAGGGACAGAAGATAAAAGCCCCTCCGAGCCACTCCCAAAACCGGCGATGAATTCGTTGCTCTGTGGGCTGTCCTCCTCATGCTGACCGGTGCAGCTACCGCAGTAGGCCTTTGGAACAGAAAATCAAGCTAACATCCATCAATTTATAAAAAGACCAGTCTCCATTTCCGGATTTTTCTTCCGGGAATGGAGATTTTCGTATTCATCCCCACATGTAGTGGGTTGTGAATTTTGTTACCAACTTCATCCACAACCTGTGGATAAAACACTGAATAACTTCTTATTATCATTTTTCATTTTTCCCTTGCCTGTGGATAACTTTTTCTGTATGATAGGAATACGCTAAAGAAAAAACAGAGGATGAATATGAGCAACTTGACAGACAACTGGGAGAAAACATTGGAAATGCTGCGAGGTGACCTAAATGAAACGGTCTACGACGCATGGTTTGTTCCTCTTTCTCCAAAAAAAGTAGACGAAAAGCAAAATATCCTATATGTAGAGGCCAACAATGGATTTGTCATCAACATGTTAAATGACAGATATCTGCAACTTTTGGAGCGTGCCGTCAGTGTGGCATTCAAACAACACCTCAATGTTGTGGCTACCCTGGCAGAGGAAGAAAAGAAAGAATCCCCTGCCGTATCCACCAAGCCTGTAGAGGATGACGACTTAATCGAGCAATATTATCTCAACCCCAGATTCAGTTTTGAATCTTTTGTGGTGGGGAAAAACAGCGAGTTTGCTTATTCCGCCGCCCTGGCCGTTGCGGAATCTCCGGCCAAACAATACAATCCTCTTTTTCTATATGGAGGATCCGGTCTTGGGAAGACCCATTTAATGCATGCCATCGGTCATTACATCTTAAAGAATCATATGGGGAAAAAAGTTCTCTATGTTTCTTCTGAAATTTTTACAAATGAATTGATCAGTGCCCTGCGCGATAAGAAGATTGGAAGCTTTAAGAAAAAGTATAGGAATATAGACGTATTGTTAATTGACGATATACAATTTATAGAAGGAAAAGACTCTACCCAAGAGGAATTCTTCCACACTTTCAACGCTTTATACGACAGAAACAAGCAGATTATCATTTCCAGTGACAGGCCGCCACAGAAATTGACCAGTCTGGATGATCGTCTCACTTCTCGATTTTTGTGGAGTGTCACAGCGGATATTCAACCACCGGATTACGAAACAAGAGTGGCTATTTTAATGAATAAGGCGGAAGTGGAAAACGTAGAAATCACGGAGGACGTCTTGGGCGTTATCAACCTGATTGCGGAAAAAATAAAGTTCAACGTGCGAGAATTGGAAGGTGCCTTCACCAGAATCGTCAGCTTTTCTACTCTTCTCAAGAAACCCATCAACATGTCATTGGCAAAGGACACCCTCAAGGATATCCTTTCCTCCAGTGATTTAATGGTAACTACAGATTCCATCAAAAAAGTGGTTTGCAAATACTTTGGAATCACCCTGAAGGACATGGATTCCGCGAAAAGAAATCGCAGTCTATCCTATCCGAGACAGCTGGCCATGTATCTTTCTAAGGAAATGACGGATAATTCCTATCCAAAAATCGGAGATGCTTTTGGAGGAAGAGACCATACAACGGTTCTTCACGCATACAATAAAATATCCGATGAAATAAAAATAGATACACAAACAGAAGAAACCGTAAATGCACTGATTCAATTGATCAACGAAAACTAAATTCATCCACATCACCTGTGGATAAAAATCACTGACTTATGCACAGAAAAAAAAGAATAACTAACCTTGCAGTCCCAACGGGAAAACCACTTATACACAGTATCAACAGGCACTACTACTAATACTACTATCCAAATATATAATAAAAGAGAACGGGGAGGCCATAATGAAATTTTCATGTAACCAACAAATACTATCGAAAGCATTAAATACCGTATCAAAAGCTGTTACAGCAAGAACAACCATTCCTATTCTAAAAGGAATTCTTTTGGAAGTAACCCAAGACGGTAAACTGACTATGGCTGCATCGGACTTAGATCTGAGCATTGAAAGAACTGTAGATGTAGATGTAACATCCACCGGATCCATCGTTGTCTTTGCAAAACTCTTCACGGATATCATCAGAAAATTACCCAATCAACAGGTAACCATTGAGCTAAACGAAAAGGGAAATGTCAATATTCGCACATTGAATTCCGAGTTTAACATCGTAGGGCAGCCGGCTGACGAGTTTCCCAACATCGGTGAAATTGAAAATGTCAAAGATCAACTGTCCTTTGATCAGGAAATTTGGAAAGAGATGATCAGGAAAACCCATTTCTGTGCCAGCATGGACGAATCCAAGGGAATCATCGTGGGCGTTCTCATGGAAATGACCAAGGATGCCATCAATATGGTTGCTCTTGACGGTTTTAGAATGGCCGTTGCCAGGGAGAAGATGATCAACAAGGAAGACAGAAACATCATCATTTCCGCAAAAATACTCAGTGAAATTTATAAACTTCTCAGCGATGTGGATCATGAGGAAGATATTCAGTTTATTTTGAGCGATAAAAAGGCCGTCGTCCTCATGGAGAAGACGAAAATCGTCATGCGCTTAATGGATGGAGAATTTATTAAATACAAGGATATTCTTCCCAAATCCAACCAAACGAAGATTATCATCAATAAAAACATACTCTTAGATTCAATCGAAAGAGCTTCTCTTTTGGCAAAAGAGGGAAAAAACAATCTCATTCGCTGCAAAATCACGGAGAATCTTCTCACCATTACTTCCACCTCCGAAGAAGGAGAGGTCAAAGAGGAGATTATTATGGAGAAGACCGGGGAAGATTTGGAAATTGGATTTAACTCCAAATATGTGAGCGATGCCTTGAAAGCCATTGAAGATGAAGAAGTTGTCATGGAGTTTAATACCAGCATCACACCTTGTTTGGTCAAGCCCGTTGAAGGGGACAGCTATGAATACTTGATTCTGCCTGTTCGAATCCCTTCCTATTAGAATGTTCATCAAAAATATAAAGCTGGAGAACTTTAGAAATTATAGAGAACTAAATTGTGACTTTCACCCACAGGTCAATATTTTCCTGGGACAAAATGCCCAGGGGAAGACCAATTTGCTGGAAGCCATCTATTTTACGTCCATTGGAAAATCCTTTCGCACCCTTAAGGATAAGGAATTAATTTATTTTGATGAAGAGTTTTGCAGAGTATCTGTAGATTATGAAAGAGAAGGGGAAGAAAATATATCTATCGCCGTAAATAGAGACGGCAAGCGATTGGGCAAGGTCAACGGTATAAAAATTGAAAAGACCTCTCAGCTGATGGACAATTTGCTGACCGTCATCTTCTCTCCGGAAGATCTAAAAATTGTGAAAGAAGATCCGGAAAAGAGACGACGTTTTGTGGATGGGGAGTTGTGCCAATTGAAGATTTCCTATTATAGAAATTTAAATCGGTACAATAAAGTTTTATTGCAACGAAATGCCTATTTGAAGGAAGAAAATATAGATGAAGGTGCCTTAGCTATTTGGGATGAGCACCTTCTTCAGTATGGACAAAAAATCATTGAAGATAGGGATAAATTTATAAAAAAACTGGATGTAATCAGCAGAGATATCCATCAAGGCATCACCGAAGGGGGAGAGAAACTGGAAATCATGTACGCACCCAGCATTTCTTTGGAGGATGATTATAGAGACACGATTAAGGAGTCTTTGGAAAACGACAGATTGAGAGGGAACACTTCCAGAGGACCGCACCGAGATGACTTTGAAGTTTTTATAGACGGTGTCAATGTACGGAGCTTTGGATCCCAAGGACAGCAACGGACGGCAGCCTTATCCATAAAGTTGGCAGAGATTGCGTTGATTCGAGAAGAAAAGGGAGAAAACCCCATATTGTTATTAGACGATGTGTTCTCAGAGCTTGATAGTTCAAGGCAGAGGTACCTAATCGACTACCTGGAAGACCTGCAAATTTTTATCACTGCAGCGGATATTTCTCAGTCGGTCATCGACAGTTTTCCTAAGGGAAAGACCTTTTTCATTGAAGAGGGAAAGATTGTGGAAGAGAAGAAGAGGTTCTGAGGCAGCAATATGTACATTAATATTATTACAATGTAAATATAATTATTGACAAATAATATATATATATATTTACAATAAGATAAAAGGAGGTGTTATATATGGCACAAACAAATATTAATATTCGTATGGATGAAGAATTAAAAAAACAATTTGATGCATTTTGTTCTGATGTCGGAATGACAATGACTACAGCATTTTGTATTTTTGCTAAAACAGTAGTCAGAGAACGTAGAATTCCTTTTGAAATTTCAGCAGAAAGTGACCCCTTCTATAGTATAGAAAATATGGCAAGACTGAAAAAAGCCATAGCTGACGTGGAAGCTGGAAGAACTACTTTAAAAGAGCATGACCTAATAGAGGAAGACTGATGAAAAAGTTATGGCAAGATGAGGCATGGGAGGACTATGTTTATTGGCAGTCTCAAGATAAGAAAACCTTAAAGAAGATTAACAAATTACTAAAGGACATTGAAAGAAATGGCTATCATTGTATTGGAAATATGGCAGTGTGGTTCACACTATAGAGATAAGTAGTAAGCGAGCTTTCGTGCAGTGATCTGTGACAGGCTCTTTCATAATTTCATCAGGTGGAATATTTTCCCAAATACCAAGGGTATGTATTCGATATTACAGCCCCACAAGAGGGCTGTAAAACAGCCGTTTCAAGAGAGAAAAACAAAAGAAGTGAAAGATGATAACTAATGGGACGTATGTGTTGTAAAATCGTCCTTTTTATTGTATAATAAACGAGTCGATATTGAAGAATAAAGAGGTGAATAATTATATGGCGGCAGATACTCAGAGACAAAAATATGATGCGGAACAAATACAAGTATTGGAAGGCCTTGAGGCGGTAAGAAAAAGACCCGGTATGTATATCGGATCTACCGGCGAGAAGGGTCTTCATCATTTAGTATACGAAATCGTAGATAACTCCGTGGACGAAGCCCTGGCAGGCTTTTGTTCCACCATTACCATAACCATACAAAAGGACCAATCTGTTACGGTGGAAGACGACGGCAGAGGGATGCCTGTAGACGATCATCCCAAGTTGCACATGCCGGCGGTGGAAGTCATTCACGGCGTCCTTCATGCAGGAGGAAAATTTGGAGGCGGTGGATATAAGGTGTCCGGCGGTCTTCATGGGGTTGGTGCTTCCGTTGTCAACGCCCTGTCCAACCGAATGGAAGTAGAAGTCAAGCGAAACGGGAAGATATATCTTCTGGTGATGTCCAGAGGTAAGACTATTGAAAAACTAAAGGAAATCGGAGACTCCAGAAGAACGGGATCTAAGACCACTTTTTGGCCCGATGATGAAATATTCGATGAGGTGGAATTTGATTATGCCACCCTCCAGTATCGTCTCAGGGAAATGGCTTTCCTAAATAAGGGACTGAGGATTAAGCTTCGAGATGAGCGAGCAGGACAAAAGCGTAAGGATGAGTTTTACTATGAGGGTGGAATTCGCGAATTCGTCAGATATCAAAACGAAAAGAAGGAACCCATCCACGAAGATATCATCTACTTTGAAAAATCAGGAAAGGTGCAAAGCGATAAGGGTGGCGACATGGAAGTGGAAGTTGCCCTTCAGTACACCAGCGGGTACAGCGAGGTGGCGCTTTCCTATGCAAACAACATCAATACCACCGACGGTGGTTACCATCTAATCGGCTTCAAAACAGCCCTGACCAAGGTCATCAACGACTATGCCAGAAAGAGCAATCTTCTCAAGGAGAAGGAAGAGGCGCTTTCCGGAGATGACGTACGAGAAGGAATTACGGCCATCGTTTCTGTAAAGCTGTCCAACCCTCAGTTTGAGGGCCAGACCAAGGCGCGCCTTGGAAACAGCGAGATGCGTGGTTTTGTTGAGCGAGCAACCAACGAAAACCTGATGGCGTTTCTACAGGAAAATCCCAACCAGGCAAAGAAGATTATCCAAAAGTGCATCGATGCGGCGAGAGCACGTAAGGCAGCCAAAAAGGCGAGAGATACCGTGCGAGGAGACAGCATGAACAGCTTCTCTCTTCCCGGAAAACTGGCAGACTGTTCGGAGAAAGATCCTTCCATCAGCGAAATCTTTTTGGTAGAGGGAGACTCCGCCGGCGGAAGTGCCAAGCAAGGTAGAGACCGAAAAAGGCAGGCGGTTCTTCCCCTGAGAGGTAAAATTCTCAACGTGGAAAAGGCGAGAATGGATCGTGTCCTCAGCTCCGATGAAATCAGAAACATGATTACCGCATTCGGTTGCGGCATCGGGGAAGAGTTCGACATTGAAAAACTGCGATATCACAAGATTATCATCATGACCGATGCGGACGTGGACGGTGCCCACATTCGGACCTTGCTGCTGACATTTTTCTACCGACATATGCAGGAGCTCATTGAAGGCGGGTACATCTATGCAGCCCAGCCACCTCTGTTCATGACCAAGAAGGGGAAGGAAACTTTCTACACCTACTCGGAAAGAGAGCAGGAGAAGCTGATGAAATCCTTGGAGGATAAGCCGGGCAAGGCGGATATCCAAAGATACAAGGGTCTGGGAGAAATGAGCTTCCAACAGCTGTGGGATACCACCATGGACTTTAACACCAGAACCTTGGTCCAGATTACCTTGGAGGACGTTGCCGCTGCGGACGATATTTTCACCACTCTCATGGGAGACAAGGTGCCGCCGCGAAAGAAATTCATTGAAGAAAATGCCAAATACGTACAGCATTTAGACATATAGGGGAGGATACATGGCAAATTTATTAGAAGACCAGAAAATGATACAACACGAAATTCATAGTGAGATGAAGAATTCCTACATCGACTATGCCATGAGTGTCATTATCGGAAGAGCACTTCCCGACGTAAGAGACGGCATGAAGCCGGTACACAGAAGAATATTATACGGTATGAGCGAGCTGGGTGTGACCCCGGACAAGCCCTATAAGAAATCCGCCCGTATTGTGGGTGAGGTTATGGGTAAGTTCCACCCCCACGGTGACTCATCCATATACGATGCCATGGTGCGAATGGCTCAGGATTTCTCCACCAGATACCTGTTGGTAGACGGCCACGGTAACTTCGGTTCCGTGGATGGAGACGGGGCAGCCGCCATGCGATACACCGAGGCGAGAATGTCATTCTTCTCCCTCAACATGTTGCGGGACATCGAGAAAGATACCGTGGACTTCATGCCCAACTTCGACGAAGAGGAACTGGAGCCGACGGTTCTTCCCAGTCGATATCCCAATCTTCTCGTAAACGGAAGCAACGGTATCGCCGTTGGTATGGCCACCTCTATCCCTCCCCACAACTTGGGTGAGGTCATCGACGCGGCGGTCAAAATGATCGACGATGAAAATTGCACCATCGAAGATTTAATCAAAATCGTCAAAGGCCCCGACTTCCCAACGGGCGGCATTATCATGGGCAAAAACAGCGCCAGAGATGCCTACCGCACAGGACAGGGGAAGGTCCTGGTTCGCGCCAAGACGGATATCGAAGAAACCAAAAAGGGCAGAACCCAAATCGTGGTTTCGGAAATCCCCTTTCAGGTCAACAAATCCAGGTTGATTGAGAAGATTGCCGACTTGGTAAAGGAAAAGAAAATCGAGGGAATTTCCTACATTCGTGACGAATCCAACCGAGACGGGATGCGCATCGTTATCGAACTAAAGCGAGATGCCAATCCTCAGATTACCCTGAACAGACTGTTCAAACAGACCCAGTTGCAGGCCTCCTATTCCATGATTATGTTGGCGTTGGTGGACGGAGAGCCCAAGGTTCTCAGCCTGTACGAAATCTTGGACGAATACTTGAAGCATCAAAAGAACGTTCTCACCAGGCGAACCATCTTCGACTTGAACAAGGCGGAAGCGAGAGCCCACATCTTGGAGGGTCTGCGCATCGCTTTGGACAACATCGACGAGGTCATCAAGACCATTCGTGCCAGCTACGACAACGCCAAGGGTCAACTGATGGAGAGGTTTGGGCTTTCGGAAATCCAGGCCCAGGCCATCTTGGATATGCGACTGGCAAGACTTCAAGGTTTGGAGCGAGAAAAAATCGAAAACGAATACGAGGAACTGCAAAGGAAGATTGCATATTACAAGGAACTCCTTGCCGATGAAAAGAAGCTCATGGGCGTGGTCAAGGACGAAATGTTGGAAATTAAGGATAAGTGGAACGACAAGCGACGAACAAAAATTGTTGCCGCCGTAGATGAGTTCGATGAAGAAGACCTCATTGAAGAAGAATCCGTTGCCATCACCTTGACCCACCTGGGATATATCAAGAGAATTCCGGCGGATACCTACAAGACGCAGAAGCGTGGCGGCAAGGGTATTATGGGCGTGACTACCAGAGAGAACGACTTTGTCAAGGATCTCATCATGACATCCACCCACGAGTACCTGATGTTCTTCACCAATTTCGGTAAGGCACACAAGATCAAGGCCTACGAAATTCCCGAAGCAAATCGTACCGCTAAGGGCACACCTGCGGTGAACTTCCTCAACCTGATGCAGCGTGAACGAATCAACGCCGTCATTCCCATCAAGGATTTCAGCGAGGAAAAGTACTTAATCGGCGTGACCAAATATGGTACAATCAAAAAGACCCCCTTGTCCGATTTCGACACCAATCGAAAGACCGGCCTCATTGCCATCAAATTAAAGGATGGAGATGAGCTGGTGGGCATTCGGGAAACCAGCGGAGACGACAACGTAATCATCGTAACGAAGCAGGGCAAGTGCATTGCCTTCTCCGAAAACGATGTTCGTCCCATGGGCAGAGTTGCCGGTGGTGTTCGCGCCATCAAACTGGAGGAAGGGGACGAAGTGGTTTCCATGAATCTGGTGAAGGAGGAAGAAGAACTGCTGGTCGTTACACAGAAGGGTTACGGAAAGCGAACCCCTGTCTGTGAATATAAGATTCAGGTGCGAGGCGGAAAAGGTCTTCTCACCTACGATAAATCCAAGTTCAAGCGGACCGGTGAGCTTATCGGTGCCATGGTGGTGGATGACGATGACGAAGTACTTCTCATTAACTCCGACGGTGTCATCATCCGCATCGAGGCATGCGGCGTAAGCAAACTGGGCAGAGCGACCCAAGGCGTCAAGATTATGAGAATCAAGGACGACGCCAACATTATCTCCATGGCCAAGGTGATTAGAGAAGAGGAAGATGAGGAAGCAGACGCCTCATCCCAAGAGGCCCAATCGGAAACTTCCGACCAGATGGAGATCAAAACGGAGGAAAAGTAAATGGCTGATATTTTTAAGATAACGATTCCGGGAAATCCGGCGTACATCCAGATTGCAAAAATGGCGATTGGCTCTGCCTCTGCTATTGAGGGATTCGATTTTGAGCGCATCGAAGATATTAAGATTGCCGTGGCGGAAGCGTGCAAGATCGTTACTTGTCATGGATCCCCCGGGTGGAGCGATTCCTATGAGGTGTGCTGCACCAGAGAGGGACAATCCATCATTATTAACGTGACTGACTTTGAGGGAACCCACGGCGTTGAAAAGACCAACAAGAGACCTTGTCTGGATTGTTCCAGAGAAGGGGAGTTGAGCCTGCAAGTGATTAAGTCTCTCATGGACGAAG
Organism: Anaerovoracaceae bacterium; assembly: GCA_040766105.1. Taxonomy (GTDB): domain Bacteria; phylum Bacillota; class Clostridia; order Peptostreptococcales; family Anaerovoracaceae; genus JAXGRD01. The sequence continues at coordinate 367,661 of JAXGRD010000001.1, read as the reverse complement.
TGGAAATCGTCCCCATGGGCAAGGGCTACAAGAGTATCATCATGGTAAAAAAATATGCAGAATAAGGAACTATTTGAGGAATATTACAAGACCAAAGATATAGAGTTGCGAAACCGCATAGTGGAAGAACACCTTTACATGGTGGATATTTTGATACGAAAATACCTGGGCAAAGGAATTGAGCGGGACGATCTATATCAAGTGGGTGCCATGGCACTGATTTCCGCGGTGGATCGCTTTGATCCCACCAAGGGATTTGAGTTCAGCAGCTTCGCCACACCTACTATTTTGGGTGAAATCAAAAAGCACTTCCGCGACAAAGGTTGGAGCGTGAAGGTTCCGAGAAGACTAAAGGAGATTTCCGTCGCCCTACCCAAGGTGAAGGAAGATCTTTCCGCGACTCTGGGAAGAGTACCAACCATTCCGGAAATTGCCGAGCAGATGAACATCAAAGAAGAAGACGTGCTTCAGGCTATGGAAAGCAGCTTGGCATATGGGGCATATTCCCTAAACCAGCCCTTTGATGAGGAGGAAAACAACAGCTCGGGACCCATGCTGGAGAAGTTCATGGCACAGGAAGATACGGGCTACCGAGGCTTGGAGCATCGTGAAATCATCGATTCTGTCATGGGCAGCCTTAACGATACCAATCGGTATATATTCAGAGAAAGATTCATCGAAGAGAAGTCTCAGGCGGAAATCGCCAAATCCCTGGGTGTATCCCAGATGACCATCAGTAGAGCGGAGAAGAATATCAAGGAGCGGTTCGCCAGCGAGCTGCAGAAATAGTCAATTATAGGAGAGAATTGTGAAGAGAGTATTTTCAGGCGTACAGCCAACGGGCAACATCCATATCGGTAACTACTTGGGAGCGTTGAAGCAGTTTATCGAGCTTCAGGAAGACAACGAATGCATTTATTGCATCGTGGATCTTCACTCCATCACCGTCCCCCAGGATCCGGTCTTGTTGCGGGAGCACACCAAGGATGTGGCTGCACTGTACTATGCCATCGGACTGGACCCGAAGAAGTCCATCGTTTTCGTCCAGTCGGACGTACCTGGGCATGCGGAGCTCTCTTGGATCCTCACCTGTAATTCCTATACCGGTGAACTTTCCAGAATGACCCAGTTCAAGCAAAAGAACCGAGGCCAGGAGTCTGCACCCACCGGTCTCTTCACATACCCCATCCTCATGGCAGCGGACATTCTTCTCTATGACGCCAACATCGTTCCCGTAGGAAACGATCAGAAGCAACACATTGAACTGTGCCGCGACCTTGCCATTCGTATCAACAACAAGTACAAGGAAACCTTCGTGGTTCCCGAGGGAAGATATTTGAAAGAAGGCGCTCGAATCATGTCCTTGGACGACCCCACGGCAAAGATGAGCAAGAGTGCGGAAAATGACCACAGCCGCATATCTCTCTTAGATACGGAAAGCAAAATCAAGAAGAGCATCATGCGTGCCACCACCGATTCGGAGGGAAGTATCCGCTTTGACTTGGAAGAAAAGCCGGGCATCAGCAACTTATTGAACATTTACAGCGCTTTTTCGGGGAAGGCTGTGAAGGATTTGGAGAAAGAATACGAAGGTTCCGGCTATGGCACTTTCAAGAAGGATTTGGTAGAAGTCACCGTGGAATCCCTTCGCCCCATCCAGGAGCGATATGGGGAAATCAGAGAATCTGAGGAGTTGATTCACATTCTCAGGGATGGTGCGGAGCGTGCCAATGCCATAGCAGAGCCGGTAATTCAAAGGGTCAAGGAAACCTTCGGACTGGGGCTGGGCTGAGTTTTAGTCAGATGTCGTAAATAGTGCATGGCATGGCTAAATGAAATCGCGTTTTTTTAGTCATAATTGCTTCTAGGGGAGAAGATGTCTAAATAGGGAAGAGGATGAGAGTCATAAAAAGTTAAATTTTGCCCTTATTTTTAGTCATACACACCCTTGGAGAGGGGTCTTAGCTAAAATGAATATAGAAATGAAAAAGTAGCAAGCATATTTGCTTCGCTACTTTTTAGGTTAACCTTATTTCCGCAAGGCCTTCAGCTCTTCCAAGCCGTCGGCGACGATTTTTTCCATCTTGTCGTAGAGTTCCTTCTCCTCTTGGCGGCTCATGCCCTCCGTGGGGACGGGGGAATGGATGAGGACATCCACCTTGCCCGATTGCAAGATTCCCGTATCTTCATAAATCTGTCGGGAGCCGTTAATGGTAATGGGCACGATGGGAACGCCGGGCTTTGTGGCCAATTTGAGAGAACCCTTCTTAAACTCGTGGACCTTACCGTCCTTGGACCGGGTGCCTTCCGGGAAGAGAATCAAAGAAAATCCCTGATGGATGTACTGGATGCCTTCTGTAATTGCTTGCAGGGAGGCGCGGGAATCTTCCCGCTTAATCATAACGCTGCGGATTCTTCGCATCCAGGTGCCGTAAAGGGGCAGCTGCTTCAGGTTGTCTCTGGCGATAAAGCCCACTTGGAACTTGTCCAAAACAGAGCAGAGGATGGGGATATCGGCATATCCTTGATGGTTGCAAATGTAAACCACCGGACCTTCGTCGGGAAGATTTTCTCTGCCGTAGACGGTCAGGTCTATGCCAAAGTGGTCGACCAAGTAGGTGCCCCACTTGATGGTCGCACCTAAGATATTTTCTTTTTCTTTCTCTATGTCTCCGGAGGCTCGCGCTGCGTCGATGTTCTTCTTATATGTCCGAAGCCCGGGGAGGGAGCCCAAAATCCTCATGATCCCGGGAATATTTCTGATGATTACCATTTGTTCACCGATCTTTCTTCACTATAATGAAAGTACAATATACCATTATTTCACGGTAGTTTCCAGCATATGTAGAAAAATCTGTCCTCAGAGAGTATAATATCGAAATAGGCTGTATAAAGGAGGAACATGCAATGATCAAGGATCTCAAGGCGTATCGCGTCAAAGAAGGAAAATCCCTAAACTTGAAGGATTTCTCGACGAGCGAGCAGGAAAAAGTGAAGAAGGAAGATGCGGAAGGAAAGCTGATGCCGGACAATATTGCCGAAATGCAGGAGTGGCAGGCAAAACTGTACAGCGAGGACAAGCAGGGTGTGCTCATTGTATTGCAGGCAATGGATGCAGCCGGTAAGGATGGCATCATCAAGCATGTGATGAGCGGTCTGAACCCGCAAGGAACCGTTGTTTCGACCTTTAAGCAGCCCACGGTGGAGGAACTGGATCACGATTACCTGTGGCGTATTCATAGAGAAGCACCGGGAAGAGGAACCATTGGAATCTTCAACCGTTCTCACTACGAAGATGTGTTGGTGACCAGGGTGCACAACTTGATAGATGACGGTCGTCTGCCTGAAGAATATACCCATGACATATGGGATAGAAGATTTCTTCAAATCAGAAACTATGAACAGTATCTTACGGAAAACGGAATACACGTTATGAAGTTCTTCCTCCATTTGTCCAAGGAAGAGCAAAAGGAACGCCTCCTCTCAAGGATAGAGAACAAGAACAAGAACTGGAAGTTTTCCAGGGCGGATATAGAGGAGCGGAGGCATTGGAATGAGTACCAATCCGCATATGAAGACATGTTGGCGGGAACATCCACGGAGAACTGCCCTTGGTACGTAATTCCGGCAGATCAAAAGTGGTTTGCCAGATATTTGGTGTCGGAGATTCTCTTGGAGAAGTTCCGGGAGATGGACCCAAAATATCCGGAATTAAGCGAAAAGGAATTGGCATCTTTGGACGAATGGAAGGAAATCCTGCTGAAAAGTTAGCCGGAAGAATGGAGGAAAATGAATAAAACAAGAGGAATTTTACTGGGCGTCTTGATTGTCCTCTTCTTGGGCATGACGTATCTGGTTGCAGGTAACTATACACAGAACATGGACTTGATGGTTTCGGCTCCTTTTTATGCCATAAGAAACCCCGGCCTGACCACATTGGCGCAGGGTATTACATACATTGGAAACTGGGAAAGCATTACCATCATATGCCTGCTTCTTCTCATATACCCTAAGACAAGATTCAAATATGGGATTCCCGTCGCAGCAGCAGCCATCTTCACAAGCCTTGTGAAGGCATTGGTGAAATTGTTGCTAGCCAGACCGAGGCCGGATGCCATCTATCACTTGATTATTCAGGGGGGCTACTCCTACCCCAGCGGCCATGCCATTACAAGCATTTCCATATTCGTCATCATGATCATCATGGTGCAAAAGTACGTAGATGACCGGAAGAAAGCCAATTTATGGACGGCTCTTTTGCTAATACCGGCGTTGGGTATCGGACTCAGCCGAATTTATCTGGGCGTTCACTACCCATCGGATGTGTTGGGGGGATGGTTTGCCGGGCTTGCCATCGCATTGGCTATTTGGATGATTATGGATACGCTGGAGAAGAAGGAGTGGCATAAAAATTGCTTATATAATAAATAAAACTATCACCGGAGTATCAACTCTTAAAAAGGAGGACACTATGTCAAAACAAACTATTGTTGCACCAAATGCACCTGCAGCCATCGGACCTTATTGCCACGGAATGAAATGTGGAGATATGATCTATACTTCCGGACAGATTCCGCTGGTTCCGGAAAGTGGCGAACTCGTAACGGAAATCAAAGAAGCGACCAAGCAGGTACTGAACAATCTGCTGGCAATTGTGGAAGCAGGTGGCGGTAAGAAGGAAGACATCATTAAGATGGAGATCTTCGTCAAGGACTTGGCAGATTTCGGTGTCATCAACGAAATATACTCGGAGTTCTTTGGCGACCACAAGCCTACCAGATATCTGGTCCAGGCTGGTGCTCTTCCCGCAGGCGCATTGTTGGAAGGAATTGCTACGGCGTACGTAGGCTAAAATAATACCAAAAAATGATTGAAGCCTGTACGGGCTTCAATCGTTTTTTCTAAATAGATTATACTTTTGCATTCTGTAGTTGAGGGCGCTTCTGCTGATGTTGAGATCTTCCGCCGTCCGGGTGACATTTCCCTTGTTTCGGAGAAGGGCATCGATGATTTCTTGCTTTTCATTCTTATCGATGATGTTGAAGACATTGTCATCTCCTTCCAAAGCTTCCAAAGCAGGTGAAGGCATCTCGACAGGAGCGTCTTTAATCGGTAGGTCTTCGGTTTCGTTGATAAAGTTTGCCATATGTTCTCGAGTTATTTGAGAATCTTCTTCTCCAACGAAGTTCATGGCGGATTCGATGCAGTGTTTCAACTGTCTCACATTGCCCGGCCATTCATAGGAAATGAGTTTTTCCTGAAGGTCATCGCTGATGGAAATGATGTTTTTTCCAAACTCCTTGTTGTAATGATCAATGAAGTATTGACTGAGAGGGATGATATCACTTCGACGCTCGGAAAGAGAGGGAATTAGCAAGTTTACAACGGACAGTCTGTAGTACAGGTCTTCTCGAATGGTTTTGTCTCTGATCGCCTTTTGAGGAACCACGTTGCTGCTACTGATGATGCGGACATCGAATTTATATGGTGCATTTCCCCCAAGCCTCGCCACTTCCTTCTCTTCCAATACTCTTAAGAGCTTTGCCTGAGAAGAAAGGGGCATGGAGTTCAATTCATCCAGGAAGAGGGTTCCGCCGTCAGCTTGCTCAAAGAGGCCGGGTTTATCCACGGCTCCTGTGTAGATGCCCTTTGTCGTCCCAAACAAGATGCTTTCAATGAGGGTTTCCGGGATTGCCGCACAGTTGATAGCCATAAAGGGCTTTGCGTTTCGGGAAGATGCAGCATGTATTGCCTTAGCAAAAACTTCCTTCCCCGTTCCCGTTGCTCCGGTTAAGAAGATGGAAGAATCGTTTTGTGCCGCGAAGGTGGCAATGGATAGGCAGTTGAGCAGACTGGTGGATTCTCCGATGATATGGCTGAAGGCATTGGATATGGAGTGGCTGGTGGCAACAAATCGATGTTGCAGTGCTTGCTGGCTCTTGATTGCCTCCCGGAAGAAATCCGTGTTGTGTTCTATGGAACAAGCACCGGCAATTTCACCGTCCATGGTGATGAGGAAGCCGTCACAGATTTGATTGATGATCTTATCATCCAAGGAATATTTGCATAAAAACGGCTCCACATCGCGTTTACTTTTTAAAACTTTGTGCATGGCAGAATCGTGCTCGTCATAGACCTCATAGATTCTCTTGCCTATGATATCCTTAGCATCCAAGCCGTCAATTGTCTTTGTGGCATCATTTACAAAGACGATATTCTCTTTTTCATCACAGATGTAGATGCCAATGGGGAGGCTGTTGAAGATTCTTCTCAAGAAAGAGTATTTATCTAAAAAATCACTTACCTTTGACACTGAAAACCTCCTTTGGCTTGTAATCATTGGCACAATTATAACATAAGATACTTATTCAGTGAAGATAATATAAATACAAAAGAATGCGTGCTATAATAGTCAGTTGTGTACAATATTAGACAATTTCAGACAGGTTATGGGTTGTGATTTCATGAGATAAAGGAGAAAACCTTTAAAATTGCTGAAAAAAATAGATAGTTAAAGATTTGGCACAAATGTTGCTCTATCTAATGGAGCTAAGCATATATATTAACTTCTAGATTTTATTCAAAAACCGCAATTGTACATTACTTGTAAGAAAGGAAGAAAAAAATGAGTATGAAAAGATTTTTCCAAGCAGTAGAGACTCACTCCGGCGAGCCCATGAGAGTCGTTACTGGCGGCATCCCCAACATTCCGGGAGATTCCGTTTATGAACAGATGACATACTTGAGAGACAATGACGATCAGTTCAGACTTCTGATGCTGAGAGAGCCTAGGGGCTATCCCCCTCTTTGCTGCAACCTGGTAGTACCCGCAAAGGATCCTAAGGCAGCTGCAGGATACATCATCATGGAGCAGACAGAATATCCTCTCATGTCCGGCGGAAACACTATCTCCGTAGCAACCGTATTGCTGGAAACCGGTATGATCCCCATGCAGGAGCCTGTAACCGAGTTCTTGCTGGAAGCACCTGCCGGCCTCATCGGCATTAAGGCTGAGTGTGAAAACGGAAAAGTAACCGGCGTTACATTTAAGAACCAGCCTGCATTTGCAGTACATCTTGACAAGACTATAGATGTTCCCCATATTGGAGAAGTTCTCGTGGATGTAGCTTGGGGCGGCATGTTCTACGTAATTGCAGACTACAGACAGTTCAAGAAGATTGACAAGTACAGCTCATTGGAATTGACACCTGAAATGGGAGCCATGATCTGCGAAATCGAAGCTTTGATTTTGAAGGCTGCGCAGGAACAGTTGCCAACATCACATCCTGATTTCCCCGATTACGGAATTTCCATTGCACAGCTTTCCGGACCTACGGATAATCCTGATGCAGACTGGAAGAACGCAGTAATGGTAGCCAGCGGTGATGTAGACTTTGACAACCCATCCACTTGGACCGGTGCGATTGACAGATGTCCTTGCGGAACAGGAACATGTGCAAAGATGGCAGCTCTGTATGCAAAGGGCGAACTTGGCCTCAATGAGAAGTTTAAGCACGAAGGTATCCTTGGACTGGTTTACGAAGGTGAATTGGTTGAAGAAACAATGGTTGGACCGTACAAGGCAGTAATTCCCACTTTGAAGGGACAGTCCTGGATCTATGGATATACCAACTATGTTCTCGACTCTTCCGATCCGTTCACGGAAGGATACACCATTAGTGATATTTGGGGATAATAAAGGAGAGATACGATGAAACCTGAAACTCTAAATGAAAAAAAGTATCCCATGAATCATATCGTTTTTTGGCCACCGATGATTGTGCTTGCAGCGTTCATTATCTTTGGTGTGTTGTTCCAAGAGACGATGGGATCATTCTTATCTAAAACGCTTTATGGCATGGCATATGTCTTCGGCGGATATATCAATATTCTCTGTGTGTTGGCACTGGTTTTAGTTCTAGTATTAGTCATCAACAAGTTTGGAGACATTAGAATTGGCGGAAAGGACGCTAAGCCAGACTTTAAATATTTCAACTGGATTTCCATTTCCCTCTGTGGCGGAATCGGCACTGGCCTTCTGTTCTGGGCGATGGGAGAACCTATCTTCCACTTTGCCACACCTCCCGTAGGGGCAAATGTAGAACCCTTCTCACGAGATGCCGGTATCTATGCAGTAGCGCAGGCAATGTGGGACTGGTCCTTTATTCAGTATTCCATGTACAGCCTTTGCGCTGTAGGATTCGCACTGGTTACCTATAACCTAAAGAAGCCCTACAATTTCGGTTCCGTTCTGGAATATACTTTTAAGAGAAGAATCCCCGGACTGGAAACAGCGGTGCACGCTTTGACAATCTTTACCTTGGTCGGCGCAGTTGCCAACTCCATGGGTGTTGGTCTCATGCAGATCGGTGGCGGATTAAATGCTATTACGGGTATGGAGCAAACGAAATTGATTTGGTTGGTAGTAGCTGTAATTATTGGTGTAATCTTCATTCTATCCTGTCTGACTGGTATCGGAAACGGGCTGAAAAAGTTGTCCGCATTCACGACCATTGTATTTCTGGGAATCATGGTGTATGTAGCCATCTTCGGCGCACCGGTATTTGTGAGCAAGATTGGGACCGAAGCGGCCGGATATATGATCAAAAACTGGTCAATGATGACTACAACGAATAACGCAATGGCTCCCGATGATAACTGGTATGCTGATTGGATTGTTCAGTATTGGTGCTCCTTCATTGTATATGCTCCGGTAATCGGCATGTTCCTCAGCCGTCTAGCCAAGGGCAGAACCATCAAGGAGTTTATTCTTGTAAATGTGTTGGCACCTTCTCTCTTCTGTTGCGTATGGATTGCTGTCTTTGGCGGCATGACCATTCAACTGCAGAGCAGCGGAGATTTGGATATTTGGGCAAACATCAGCGAGTTGGGAATGCAGGCAACGGTATATCAGATTTTGGGATCCCTGCCTCTTGGTAGCATCCTGACAATCGTGTTCGTTATTTCCATCTTCACATCCTTTGCAACCTTGGCAGACCCAATGACCTCCGTTCTTTCAACTATTAGTATAAAGGGCTTGAGAATTGACTCCGAGCCTCCGAAGTATTTGAAGGTTATCTTCGGTGTAACCATCTGTACCGTTTCTTACTTACTGGTAGCATCCGGCGGAATTGACTCCGTAAGAGGTATGTTTACCCTTGTAGGATTGCCAATTTCTATAGTACTTATCATGTTGACCATATCTTCCTTCAGGCAGGCAAGAATACTCTATGATAAGGAAAACTATATGATTTCTGATACGGAAGAAAACGAAATAACTGAAGAATAAGACGATAACTCATAGAACTGTATCAAACACGAAGACCGGCGGGCAAATTCACTTGTTCGCCGGTCTTCGTATTGGGGGATTGCGAAAGAAACAGTAAAGATAAATCGCAAACACTTTCAAACACTTTCAAACATCTATTTTCCATAAAAAAATTAAACATACAGCAATTGCAACACCTTCACCAGTTGGCACGACAATTGCGATATGGTATAATAATTAACAATTGGGAAATCCACACATCATGAGTACGTGAGAACGTCGTTATGTACAAAAGGAGAACAAAATGGCAAGAGAAGATTTAATGAACAGAGCTTTCGAAGCAATCGTTGAAGCCGATGAAGATATGGCTACCGAAGTGCTGGAAGAAGGCGAAAAGGAAGGAATCACTGCTGTAGAGCTACTGCAGGAAGGATTCAGTAAGGGAATGAACGAGCTGGGTGACAGATTCGGTCGTGGAGAAGTTTTCCTTCCTGAATTGATCTTTGCAACAGAAGTCATGAAAGTCGTTACCGATAAGGTAGACGAAGAATTGGCTGCCAAGGGTGGCGAAGCAGAGGAAAAGGGCAAGATGATCATGGCGACCGTAGAAGGTGACGTTCACGATATCGGAAAAGGTATCTGCGTATCCATGCTGAAGTCTGTTGGCCTGGAAGTATATGACCTGGGACGTGAAGTTCCTGCCGATGTCATCATCGAAAAGGCGAAGGAAGTCAACGCTGACATCATCGGAACCAGTGCTCTTCTCACCACCACAATGGTAGTACAGAAGGAAATCGAAGAGAAGTTGGCTGCTCAGGACTTGAAGAAGGAGTTCAAGACCATGGTAGGGGGATCCCCCATCACCCAGAGATGGGCTGATAAGATTGGTGCAGACGCTTACACCGAGGACGCTTCTGAGTGTTGCCAAAGAGCTCTGAAGTTCATCGACGAAAAATAGTCAAATAAAGATATAATAAATACCTTCTTTTCGAGACTCTTTGTGCCGGAAAGAAGGTGTTTTTTAATGTCATAAACCATTACTCCCCCTCCTTAAGTGACAAAGCTGTTATCTAATAGTCATGGGAGAGTCACATTGATTTGATAGGATGTAGACAGAAAGATAAAGGAGGGAAAGAAAATGAAGGTATTGATATTGAGCGGAGCTTTCGGAATGGGCCACAATGCAGTAGCAACAGCGATCCGACAAGAGATCAATGGTGCCGGCGGAAACAATGATGTTGCCGTGGTGGACTTGATTCAGTACATCTATCCCGAAAGAAGCAAGATTCTCTATAATATGTTTAATATCGTGGCGGCAAAGTACCACGGTGTCTATAATTTTATCAACAAATCCTTTGAGAAGGTCAACCCCATGGACCGTGTTCCCACGGAGGCAATTAACGGCGTGGACCAGCTCCTGAAGGAACAGCAGCCGGACATGATTATATGTACCCTTCCTCTTTGTGCCAAGATCATCTCCGATTACAAGAAGAAAACCGGATCCCAGATTCCCATGGCAACATGTATCACGGATATATCCACTCATAAGGCCTGGTTTACCGAGGGTAGTGACATCTACTTTGTACCTACCCTTTCCGTCAAGGAAAAGATGGTGTCCAAAGGAATGGATGGAGACAAAATCTATGTGACGGGGATACCCGTGCGAGAAGAGTTCCTACATGATTGTCGAGAAGATGCTTTGCCCAAAACCGGGCAGAGGGAGATTCTCATCATGGGAGGGGGCTTGGGTCTTCTTCCTGATATCGACGGGCTTCTGGAGAGCATCGGCGACAGAGAAAACACCCATGTGACCATTATTACCGGCAACAACAAGAAGGCCTATGACAATCTTCACGGAAAGTATGAAGGTGTTGAAGTGGTCGGCTTCACCCATAGAGTCAGCGATTATATGAGAAGAGCGGATCTTCTCATATCCAAAGCCGGGGGAATCACCGTATTTGAAGCCCTGGCAACGGAGACTCCTTTACTGGTCCTCAAACCTTTTTTGGAGCAGGAACAGAGAAATGCCAGATATATTGAGAAAATGGGCTTGGGAAAAGTTTTCTGGGAAAACCCTTCAACAGAGGAAATTGCAGGGTTCATAGGGAACGAAGTTGAGCAAGTAAGAATTCGACGAAATATGAGAGAGACCAGGGGTCAAATGGAATCCAGGGTTTCGGAAATTGTAAGGGAATACAAAGAAGGTGAGAGTGCGTGATTCATCTATTAATGGGAGCTGCTGCCTGTGCCGCGATTCCCGCGTACAGCTTAATCCCCTCTCAGTACGCCAAGTGGAAGGCGGCCAGAGAAGTTCTTCGTCCCAGAGAAGATAAGGACATCTTTTTGACCTTTGACGACGGACCCAGCCAGTACACCCCTGAAGTGCTGGAGGTGCTGCGACAGAATAATGTAAAGGCTGCGTTTTTTATCGTCAGTGACTATGGTGAGAAGATGCCACAAATCGTGCGCCGGATAAAGGAAGAGGGACATTTGGTTTGCATCCATTCGAAAAGTCACCAATCCCTGCTGTATCGGGGATGGGGGAAGAGCAAAAGCGATTTGGAAGCCTCCGTTGCCACCATGCGCCGGTTGGGACTCCGTGAAAAGTATTACCGTCCTCCCTGGGGTCAGCTGAACCTCTTTGTTCTGCGATATATAAGGAAGATGAATTTAAAGCTGGTCCTGTGGGATGTAATGGTGGGAGATTGGAAGGCCGATGTCACGGCGAAGGAGTTGGAAGAGAGACTGCTGGAACAGACAAAGCCGGGAAGCGTTATCTGCCTTCACGACGGAAGAGGCTCGGAAGGTGCCCCGGGAAGAACAATCGAAGCCTTGAGGACAGCCATTCCTAAGTTAAAGGAAGAGGGATTCGTATTTCGAAGATTGGATGAAAAATATGAAAAGGAACATCTCAATTAAGAAAACCTTCATATATGTAGGGATTTTTGCGGGATTGATCGCGTTGACAATATTTGCCCTTTTGAAGGGCCAAGATCCGGCAAAGCTGTGGGAAGTTGTGAAGGGGGTCCATCCCGGATATCTCGCAGCTTGTGCCCTTCTTGCCATTAGCTTCACCTTCTTTGAGGGGCTGAACATCTTTAGAATCCTCCGAACTTTTCGGTATGAAGTTTCGTACCTGTCTTGCCTCAAGTATGCCATGACGGGCTACTTCTTCAGTGCCATTACACCCTCCGCATCGGGCGGTCAACCTATGCAGCTCTATGCCATGAAAAAGGATAACATACAACTCTCCCATGGTTCCATCACCTTGCTCATGGAGCTTCTTTGCTTCCAGGGCGCCGTGTGTCTCTACGGCCTAGGGGCATTGGTCATGGTGCTTTTGGGGGTTTTCCAAATAAATAGCTACGTTCTCCTCTTGGGCATTTTGGGCCTGACCTTGGGAGTAGGTATGTTTATCTTCCTGACCTTTGCCATCTTCTCCAAAAGAATCTCTGCTGTACTCATGAGACTTTTGATCGGTCTCGTGAAGCGGATGCCGATTCTGTCTGCAGAGAGAAAGGCGCGGTTTGAAGAATCTACCGTGGAGCAGTTTGAGGAATACGGGGCATGTGCCACAGCCATCAAGGGAAACCGGGGCGTGCTGTTCAAGGTGTTTGCTACGGTGGTAGTACAGTTGGGAGCCCAGTTTTCCATTGCCGCCTTGGCGTACCTTGCCTTGGGGCAGATGGGAGTTTCCTTCGGGACCCTGCTCATGATGCAGGCACTGGTCTTCCTTTGCACATCTTTCGTTCCCCTGCCGGGAGCAGTTGGCGCATCGGAAGCGGTCTTTTTAGCGGTCTTTGGCCTTGTCTATTCCGGCGGTCTGGGAAGTGCGGCGTTGATTTTGTCCAGAGGAATTGCCTTTTACATTCCCGTCCTCGTCTGCGGAAGTGCCATCATGCTTTGGACGATGAGAGGAATGGCGCGACCTGCTAAGAAGTTGGAGCAAGTAAAAAAGGCCGTGGCAGAAGCCGGCAGCCCGAGAAGTTTCGATTTTAATAGGTAAGGTGGGTTTGCAGATGTTCCAACGCTGACATCTCCAGATTGCGGACTTTGTGTGAGGCATTCATCTTGGATCCCCAGGTTCCCAGTATGATGGTGGCGATTCCTTTTCTTCTCTTAAACACAGAGCCTGCTCCCGTAAGGGATTCAATCATATGGGTGTAGAGAAGGGTATGTTTTCTCGTATAGCCTCCCGAAGTGAGGAAGGTACAACGACCGGTAGAATAAATACCGGTATTTTTGTATTCCAACAGGATGGAAATCACGATTAAGATGAAGATTACGATACTCAAGATCCAGCCGATATCAAAGATAAAGGAAGTCATGTCAAAGTCGGCTGCGGGAAGGAAGTTTGCACCGATTCCCATTATCATGAGATATATCCCCACAAATAGCCGAGGGGTAATGAAGAAGTAGCGGAGAGAACGTTTCGTTGCCTTTTGCAATTCGCCTTCTTCGGGAAGGTCCGGGAAGTGATGGGCGACGAAGCCTTCAAAGGCCGGGGCTTTTAGGTATGGGAAGAGAATGGAGGTTACATCTCCCTCCTCCGGATTGTTTCCGTAGCCGACAGCAAAGACGTGAACCACGCCGCAGTTGAATATTCTCATTAAGAAGGGCTGCCGAAACTCCACGCCGCTGATCTTTTCCTTCAGCAAGGTGTGGGTTTTTCTCGTGATGAGGCCGTATTCGATGAAAATGGAGTCCTCCCGATTGGTGATGCGAAAACCGTAGTACTTCAACATGGACTTTAAGACACCGACGATAAAGCCCAGTATATAGAAGGTCACCGCGGCAGTGGCGGCAATGGCGAAACCGGAAAGCTGTAGGAACTGGTTCATAATGAACTGTTCGCCGTCAATTTCTCGCCCCATAAAGAGGATGGATCCGAAGGTAATGATTACGGCAAGGACAGAAAAGAGCTGCACCAAAACCACCATCTTTGCTTCCATTAGCCCCATGAGCATAATCTCCATGGGGGAGGCGTGGGTGACGGAAATGATTTTTTCGTCTTCCTCAGGTAGTTCTTCTGCCGGTTTTATCCCATACTTGTGGGCCAGAAGAAGGGCTTTGACCTGATCCGCATCTTCCTTCTTCAGAGTCAGCTTAATTTTTGTTTTGTTGTCCGCAGAAATAGTTGCCGTAGTGTCTACAGTAATGCTGTAGGCATGGGCAAGCTGCAGGATGAGTCCTTGGGAGTAGTCCACGTTGGTGATGGTGGACAAAGGGACTTCCGTGTTTTTCTTTTTGAAGATTCCCTTTTTGATGAAGAGGGCTTCGTCGCTGATGCTGTAATAGGTAAAGAGATAGTCTAGCACCTTGACGACTGGGCCGATGACCGCAGCGACAGGAAGGTAGATGTAATTGGTCATCATTCGCCATTCTCCAGTAATAATGAAGAAGGCAAGCAACAGAATCAGCAATCCGAATGTGACGAAAAACTGTTCAAAGATAAATAGAAAATGTCCTCTCTGTGGGCCAAACTTCATATCTTTTCCTCCACCACCTGATCTTCCGCGGCTTCCAGTCGATTGTATAGACGGTTGTTCAGGTTTTTGCTGATTTCTTCCGCAGTCTCTTGGCGAAGTCCTACAATGTGGAAGTTGCCGCTGGCTAAGGAGATGACTACGTTATATAGACCGAATCGACGATAGATGGGTCCCTGCTCAATGGTCACATGCTGGATTCGAATAATGGGAATGATGCTGTTCTTTATGAAGAAGATGCCGTGGCGCACCTCCACCCTATCCTCAGAAATAGAGTAGAACCATTGGCGATACTCTATCTCCGGATAGAATATCATGGCTAAAAGCCGCCAAAGCACAAGGACGCCGCAGATGATGTAGATGGTGGCAAGGAAGGCTCCGGGTGTGTACTCCTGACGGGAGATCCACGTGATACCGATGGTAATGCCCAGGGCAATGAGGAAAATGACGGCGAAGCTAATAATTCTGACCACCCGCCATGCACTCTTCGCCTTAATATCCGGTTTTTCCAGATTGCTCATATTTTCTGTTATCATACTAAAACGCTCCCCGGTGCTCGATCAAAGAAAATGCTCTTAGAAGAGGCGAACAGTGGGATTCCAAAGGCGATGACTACGTTATCTCCCAAGGTTCCCATTTCCATGGCGACTCTTCCCGCAGAATACATGATTCTGTTGTCCATTCTATGGTCAGCGGCAAGGGAAACCGCAGATCCTACGGCAATACCCAGGTCCGTTACATTAAAAGCACAGTGGGCACCGGCTTTTTTGCACTCACCGCAGTTTTCAAAACCACACATACCGCAGTTTGCCATGGCCAAAGAGGTATCGATGGCCCCCAGCAGTACGATACAGTAGGAATTATCAATATTGCCGGCATCACGAATGAAAAAATCGTGGCCCAGTTCTTCTCCGCGTTCTCTCATTCTCTTGGTGAGGGCATCCTTGTCCTCTCCCGTAAGGGTAAAGGCGACGATTTTGTCGGCACCGCTTCCCTTTGGTGCAGTCTTAGCCGCAGACATCATCAAGTCGGCAACAGCCAACGCTGTGTCCTTCTGGGCTTCTTCTCCTGTTCTGATCATGTTTCTACCTCCTTAAATTGCTCATACAAGGGCTTTCGGATTTGGTAAAGCTCTTGAAATTTCTTTTTTCTTTCTTCCGGCGAACCGGTGTGCAGAAACGCATAGGGAAGAGATTCATCCTTTCTGGCGTTTTCCCACATGGCATCCATATCTTCCCATACCACCACAACTTGGCCCTTTCGCAGGAAGTCGGCACACTGACTGTCGTGGACAATCCCTTCTCCGCAGGCGACCACGATGTTGTCCATTTGGTCGTATTCTCTGAGGATTTCATATTCTTTGTTCCGATATTCGTGTTCTCCCATGGTCATGCACATGCGGAGAATCGTTCTGCCGTCCTGTTCTTCGATTTCTCTGTCCATGTCGTGGAAGTCGTATCCCGTTTCCGCTGCAATCTCCTTGGCACGTGCCACTCGGTCGGTGCCCATGAAGCCGATGACATATATTCGCATCTCAATGGTTCCTTTCTGTTTTGCGCTTCGTCCATTATATCATAACGGTTGTCTTTGTAAAAATGTTAAGATAAAATATAGAAAAGGTTGTGAAGGAGGACGATATGAGAAGTGTTGTGATTGTGGGTGCGGTGCGGCTCCCCGGGGCAAAGTACGGTGGCAGTCTCAAGAAATATACGGCGACAGATTTGGGTGGACTGGTCATTGGGGAAGGCGTGCGTCGAGCCGGTCTTTCCCCTGAAGATGTGGGTCAGGTTATCATGGGAACCGGATGGCAGGCCGGTTTGGGCCCGAATCCTGCTCGAGTGGCTACCATTGCAGGGAATTTGCCGGTCACCTGCCCGGCTTTCAGTGTAAACATGCGGTGCGGCTCGGGACTTCGGGCAATACAGCTGGGAATCTTGTCTGTTGGTGCGGGGGAAGAAGATGTTATCCTTGCCGGCGGCATGGAGTCGGCCTCCAACGTTCCCTATTATGCGGAAGGCATGCGGTGGGGCGGCAGGATGGGAGATCAAAAGATGACCGACGGCCTGCTGAAGGACGGATATCTGTGTCCCATGGCGGAAATGCACATGGGCGAAACGGCAGAGCTCCTAGTGGACAAGTACGAGATTTCTCGGGAAGAGCAGGACGCATATGCTCTGTCTTCTCAGGATCGTGCCGTGGAAGCGGTCAACAAGGGTGTGTTTGTCGACGAGATTCTTCCTGTGGAAGTGAAGGAGCGGAAGGGCGTTCGTTTGTTTGATAAGGATGAACTGCCCAAGGACGATACGACAATGGAAACTCTGGGAAAGCTGCCGGCCATATTCAAAAAAGACGGAACGGTGACAGCGGGTACCAGCAGTGTCATCTGTGATTCTGCCGCCGCCCTTACCTTGATGGCAGAGGAGCGAGCAAGGGAAGTAGGGGTGAAGCCGATGGCTCGCATTCTGTCCTACTCCTACGTAGCGGTAGATCCGGTGTACATGGGACTCTCACCCATTAAAACCATCCCCGACGCCTTGCAGAAGGCCGGGTTGGAGCTGAAAGACATGGACTTCATAGAATTGAATGAGGCTTTTGCGGCCCAGATTCTAGCCTGTGACAGGGAGCTTCACTTTGACAGGAGCAAGTTAAATGCTTTCGGCGGTGCCATTGCTTTGGGACATCCCGGAGGCGCCACGGGGGCGAAGCTCTTCACCACCTTGGTTCACGCACTAAAGAATACCGGCAAGCGATACGGTCTGGTTAGCATGTGCATCGGCGGCGGTCAAGGGACAACGGTGGTGGTTGAGAACTTGATGGTGTGATTGGCTACCTATCCGTCCAAGAATCGTATCGGGTGGATGTCTGTGGGTCGTAAAGGGGACAATCAAATTCGAAGAGGATATCGACGATTGTATTCATATCTTCGCCTTCCATGGCATAGCAATCAAACCTTACAATTTGAGGGGTGGTGAAGATTTGAAAGGCACTGTATCCTTCTTTTTCATAGGTGTTTTTCTCCAGGGCGGTCCAGCCGGAAAAGGCAGAATCGATCTTCTCAAGAATTTTGGTGATGGGGAGTCTTTCCAGGCCTTCTACCAGCTCGCCATCGCTGCAGGCCTTTTCATAAACATAGGCGTGATTGTGATCCGCGCCCGCTTCATATTTCCAGAAATTCAAGTTTATACTCATGATACTAACCTCCTATTAAAAATGTCGTACTTAGAGTAGCACATCTACAGAAAAAAGGCTATAAAAAAGTCCGGATGGGGATAAACGCATTCGGACTTTTTCATCCTTGCCGGTAGCCCGGCGAGAAGAGTGACGCTATTTTACATATTTGTGGAGTGGCTCCACGGGATATACGTTGTTGGGCATGGCGTCGGTGGAAACATAACCCGGTTCTGCCCCAATCAGTGCGGGAATGCGGTTGATTAGGTTGGCACAGGTCAGCTGCACGGTGGCGGGTCGATCCACGTGAATGGTGGTCTCCGGCTCTCCGAAGAAGGTCCAGTCGTTCCTGTCGTAGTCATCGGGGGCATAGACGTTACCGATGCACTCCGTTTCAAAGACGATGCCTTCCTTCGTCTCTGTTGTAACAACAGCGGACATTCCGGTAGGCGCCCCCGCCTTTATGGTCATGTCCAAGGTTCCGGACCGGATATCCGCCGTGTGGGTAGTAGGATAGCATTTTTGGACTTGCGAAATTGGGGTCAGGCCCATTTTGCTGCAAAGCCATCCATTCTGATTCCACATATAACTGGGTACGTACTCCCCGCTTTCCACCAACTTCTTTTGCTCGTCGGAGGAAAGATCATTGTACTTCCCGATTTCTTGCTCAAACTCTTCGCTGCTCAATCCTGCACCGTGACCTTCTGCCAGTGCAATGCCGTAATCCTCTACGTTGTAGCTGCTGATTCCTTTGATTTTGGTAATCTTCTGCATGGAGCCTGCCAAGGTATCGATGAGAACGCCCCAATACATGTCGGGATAGCCACTGCCCGCTAGGGTCACGCCACCTGCCTTCGCCAGTTCATCCAGTTCCTTTGTAATGTCGGGAGAAGAGTTCCAAGGATAAAGGGACTCCTCACAGGTGGAAATGGCGTTGACACCGCTTCTTGCACATAGGGAAAAGACATCCTTAATGTCGGCCATGGTGCTCATGGTCGCCACCACACAGACGTCCGGCTTCAATTCCTTCATCATTTTTTCTGCATCCTTGGCATCACTGATGAGAATGCCTGTTGTTGAAGTTCCGGTGATTTCGCTGATATCCTTGCCTACAACGGCTGGATTGAGGTCAAAGGCTGCTACGATATCCACACCTTTTTCCATCATATAGCGCATGAGAAAAACACTCATCTTGCCGCATCCATATTGGACGGCCTTAATTTTACGATCCATAACATTACCTCCTTATGAATCGCAGTATAGACCCTTGTGCCACAAAAAGGTCAAGGAGTATTTGCAATTTGTATGATGGGTATTTCGATTTTAAAGAAGAGGTCTCTGGGAGAATCGTTGAGGCAGGGAAGCTCTTCAATGACTTCGCAAACATAGTCTCCGGCAGGTTTGTTGCCGGACGCCGCAATCTTCTCCAGAAGATGTCGGGCATATTCCGCCTCTTTGGAAAAATCATCACCGCAGAGGCACATATACATGCCACCCTCCAAGGTTTCTACTCTTCCCGGACCCTCGTAATCGTCTTCCACAAAGAAGAATACTTCGTTGGAAAAGAATGCCTTCTCCGTAAGATGCCTTCGGCGCATAATGGTGCCCACGTTTCGGAAGTAGATAAAGGGAAGATTATGGGCGCTGATGTGTTGTTTCAATTCCCGCAACATTAGTTCGTAGCCGGTGTCGTCCTGCTCAAAGAAGTTTTTCGTGGATGTATGAACGAAGACCTTCCGCGAAGGGATGTATTCGTAGAAGACCGTGTCCGAAGAGGGCAAGTTGGCGTAGTGTTCATGGTTGATGATCATTCGCTCGATGGCCTTTCGGCTTCTGTGGAGGCGCGTGATCTTCTTGTCGATAACCTCCATCTGCTCCCTCATGAGGTTGCATAGGGATTTGGAGTCGTGGGTGTCCAGTTGTTGTGCGATTTCCTCCAAGGAAACGCCGTATGCCTGCAGGTACTGTATCATGTCCAGTCTTGCACTTTGGTTGATGTGATAATATCGATATCCCGTCTGTTCGTCGATGATCCAGGGCCTGAGTATGCCCAGGCGGTCATAGTGACGCAGGGTCTCCGCCGTGACCCGATTCAGTCGTGCCATTTGGCCAATGGTCAATTTTTGTATATCCATTTCAACCTCCAGACTTTATTATAGCATAGGGATAGTGTAAAATAGTTGTGGAGTTTTAAAAAATAAAATAGAGATCGATTCCAACGTGATAAAATAGTTTAACCAACAAACAAATACACGAAAGGATGATCTCTATGGAAATAAGTATACAACAAATCGTGAACAACCTGGTAAAAAATATTTTGGAAAAAGCATACTCGGGTGGAATCAATGATGTTGACAGCCTTGCTTCAGATATTTTGAATGACTGTAAACATGCTGCAACAGCCACCATTGAAGCAATCTGCACGGATATGAATCGACAGATGCGAGAGGATAAAGCAGGACGAAAAGAACGAGGTTTGGTTTTAAAAGAAAAAGAACGCCCAAGAGAGCTCTTGACAGAGCTGGGGCGGCTAGATCTAGCACGCGACTACTACTATGACAAACGTAATGCCAGGTATGTTTCCCTTCTGGATGAAGCCATTGGAATCCGTCCATATGAGCGAATAGGAGATGAACTGAGTGCGAAGATGGTTGGGCTAGCAACGGAGATTTCCTATGCAAAAAGTGCCGAGATAGCCGGTGGCGGACTGGTAAGTAGGCAGGCAGTGAAGAACCAAATTCAAAAGATAGACACCCTTGAAATGGTGCCCAAAACCGAGACTAAAAAAGAAGTAACCGAGCTACATATCTATGCAGACGAAGACCATGTTCACATGCAAAAACCCGGAAAACAGAAGGGGAAAAGCAGTAAAATCGTGCCACTAATTACTGTAACGGAGGGGATAAGCAAGGAGGGCCTAGGCCGTAACAGAACCATTGGAACCATGTATTTTGTAGATGAAAAGTTCGATACAAAGAATCTATGGAAGAGTACAGAAGGCTATCTTGCGCAAACCTATGATCTGAGGAAAGTAGAAAAGATATTCGTACATGGAGATGGTGCGAAATGGATTCAAAAGGGTCTTGAAAATTTCCCTCAAGCTGTCCACGTAATGGATGGGTATCATCTAGAAAAAAGACTAAGAGGAATCGCAACGAAATTCCCCGGGAGAAATGTGGCATTTCGACTCACAAAGGCCATTAAAAGCAAAGACCGGAAGCGTGCGGACGAAATACTGCATGGGCTATACGGAGTAGCAGAAAACGAACGTGAAAGAAAAAGCATCACCGATTTTGGTACATACCTGATGGGGAACTGGGAAAGAATAGTAAACCGAAAAACGCTTAACATACCCGGAAGCTGCACAGAGGCACAGGTCAGCCACGTTTTATCACAGAGATTTAGCAGAGACCCTCTTGGATGGAGCAAAGAAGGCCTTGGAAAGTTAACGAAACTACGAGTGTATATTAAGAATGGCGGAGAGATAAAGGCGTCAGATTTCAAGAGGAAACAGGATGACACGTACAACGAATATGCAGATGAAATACTCAAAGAAGCCATATCGGGCGCAACGGACTGGACAATATTTGATGGGGAGCCATTCGTATTTGACAGAGCCAGCGGAACGCAAACTCTTCTGCATGGAATAGGTACTACTAAAAATATACTTTGGAGTTGATGTCAATCAAAAACTCCACAACAACTTGACACCGTCTAGCATAGGTCTAATCTTGAAGAGAAGGGTCATCTTATAGTATAATCGCAGGAGATATAGAAGGAGGAATTATCATGAAAGAAAATTTAGGAGCAAAAATATTGGTTTACCCTACGCCGGTTTACATTGTATCCACTTATGGAGAAGATGGAACACCCAATGCTATGAACGTTGCTTGGGGCGGTGTTTGCAGTTCGGAGCCACCCTGCTTGATGATTGCCCTGCGAAAGGGAAGATACACCTACGATAACATCAAGAGGACCGGAGAATTTGTGGTGAACATTCCCGATGCTGCCCATGTAAAGGAAGCGGATGCTTTCGGTTTGGTGTCCGGTAGCAAGATGAATAAATTTGAGAAGACCGGCTTGACCGCCAATAAGTGTGAGTTTGTAGATGCCCCTTACATTGAGGAATTCCCTCTTGCCGTGGAGTGCAAGGTAAGAGAAGATGTGGAAATGGGACAGCACAGGATCCTTGTGGGAGAAATTGTCAACGTGATTGCGGACAAGGCCTGCCTCAACGAAAAGGGCATGCCGGACATGAACAAGGTGCAACCCCTGATTTTCGATCCAGTGGGGAATAAATATGACAAGATTGGCGAAGCAGTTGCAAATGCCTTTTCCGTTGGCCTCCCCCTGATCAAAGAAGGAGAGAAATAATGAAGGAACCCACACTGATCATCATGGCGGCGGGAATGGGCAGCCGATATGGCGGCCTGAAGCAGATTGACCCCATCACGGCAGAAGGGGAAATCATCATGGATTTTTCCCTCTACGATGCCCTCATGGCCGGCTTTAAAAAAGTAGTCTTTGTCATCAAGGAAGAGATGGAATCCGCCTTTCGTGAGTTGATTGAACCGGGTGCGGGAAAGCACATGGAAATTCAATTTGCCTATCAGAAGCAGGAAGATCTTCCCGATGGATATTCGGTTCCCCGAGACCGCATAAAGCCTTGGGGTACTGCCCATGCCATTATGTCCGCACGTCACTTGGTGGACGGACCCTTTCTGGTCATCAATGCCGACGACTACTACGGTGCCAGCGCCTTCCTCAGCATGTACGAGTTTCTGGAGAAGAGGGGCTCGGAACCGGGAAAGACGCCTTATTCCTTTGCCATGGTTGCCTACGCATTGAAGAACACTATTACGGAAAACGGCCATGTGGCGCGAGGTGTTTGTCGCGTAGATGAAGAGGGACACCTAGAGGATATCGTGGAGAGAAAGAAGATTATGCGCCGAGAAGAACTGGAGGATGCCATCGCCTTTACGGAAGATGAAGAAGTGACATGGGAAGCCCTTCCCGAAGATGCTCCCGTTTCCATGAACTTCTGGGGCTACACCGGTGAGATGATGGACGAGCTGTGGGATCGCTTCCCCGCCTTCCTGGATGAGAATCTGGAAAAGGACCCTCTGAAGTGCGAATACCCCATTCCCGGAGTGACAGATCAGTTAATCAAAGAAGGAAAGGCTGTTGTCACGGTGCTGGAGTCTCCGGACCGATGGTACGGGGTGACATATAAGGAAGATAAGGACGATGTGGTCATGGCCCTTCAGTCCATGAAGGACAAGGGCCTGTATCCGAAGAAGTTTTGGTAACTTCGTCGAAAGTTTGAGATGTAGCGTTCCGTTGTAAAACCAACGGAACGCTTTTTATAAAGCTCAGTTTGTTGTGTCAGGCCAAATGGAGTCTATTTATCCAATTTGTTGGTAAGAGAGACACCATTTCCGCCAATGACATTGGATGTTCTCCTACAGACACTGCTTCAGTTGCAGTATGAAATGTACTCGTTTGCTCTTTACACCGAACCAGACCATTTTGTCGAAAAAAAGGTGACTGGTAGCTTAAGAATTTGTTTTTTTGACACCATTTGCGACTGACACAATTATTCTGAACAAGCAAAATGTTGACAGCAGCGATGCATATCTTCCCAATTGTCACCATTTCCCATGAACGCAATTTTCACACGGCATTTCAATCTTCCCCTCGAAGAGGGGAAACCTCTCAACTTATCCCCCTACGCACCCCCATGCACCAAGGGCGATCTCGTCGTCCTACCCAACCATCAACTATGCCCTCTCCCACAAAACTTCTCCTTGCTTTTTGGGGCAAATTGGGTATAATAGAAGGGCACGCGATTTTTATAGAGTTGCGGCACCCTGCGTAAGCAGTACGGCTTACGCCATTTAGTCCACAGGGAGGTGAAAGAATGATTAAGTATGAAGTGATGTTCATCATCGATCCTATTTTGGAAGACGAGAAGAAGGATGAGGCAATCGAAACCGTTAAGGGTATCATTGCAGCAGACGGGACCGTCGGCAAAGTAGACGTATGGGGCATGAGGAAGCTTGCTTATCCGATTCAGAAGAAGAACGACGGTTACTACGTTGTTGCTGAATTCGAAGCAAACCCGACATTGCCGAAAGAACTGGACAGAAGACTCAAGATCTCAGATGCGATTATGAGACACATCATCATTAACAAAGAAGAAATTTAGGGGGCGTTCATATGAACAGTGTAGTATTGATCGGAAGATTGACTAGAGATCCTGAGGTGAGATACACGGGAGAACAAATGGCTATTGCCAACTTTTCAGTTGCAATAGACAGGCCACCTAGGCGCGACGGAACGAAGGAAACGGACTTTCCCCGCGTTACCGTTTTTGGAAAGCAGGCCGAGAACTGCGAGAAATACCTGCGAAAGGGAAGACTCGTAGCTGTACAAGGCAGAATCCAGACGGGAAGTTATACGAACAAGAACGGCGATAAGGTCTATACAACAGACGTGGTTGCCGATAGAGTAGAATTTTTAGAATGGGGCGACAGAGAAGGCGGCCAAGGCGGTGGCGGAGGCGCACAGAGACAGGCGCAGCAATCTTCCCAGCCGGCAGAGATTCCCAAGGGGTTTGAAGCCATTGACGAAGACGATCTTCCCTTCTAAAACAGGAACTACCAACGAAAGGAGAATGTACCATGATGGATAGAAAACGTGGCGGCTTCCGAAAAAAGAAGGTATGCCAGTTCTGTGCAGACAAGACGGACCACATCGATTACAAGGATGTTGAGACTTTAAAGAAATATGTGACAGAGAGAGGGAAGATTCTTCCCAGAAGGATCACCGGAACCTGCGCAAAGCACCAAAGAGGTGTGACCGGGGCCATCAAGAGAGCAAGAATCGTTGCTTTGTTGCCCTACTCCGCAGACTGATCGCGGAACAAAACCAAAAGAAACCAAAAGGAAGCGGTCGGCCGCTTCCTTTTCATATGACTGTCGTTATGATATACTATTAACACTTGGAAATAGAACGGGGAAGTGAATGTACATAAGCTTATTGCTGTTTGCTGCAGTATTGGTGCCTATACCGCTGATTGTGAAGAGCATTATGAGAAGAGAGGGACCATACAAGGCGTGCATGGACGGAATCATCGGTGCGGGTTTTGCCATGGTATTTGTGTTTATATTGGCATCTCAAGGGGAGAACAGCATCGGGAAGGAGCTTGCCCTTGCCGGGGAAGAGATGATGAAACTTCTCACTCAGGAGCAAGCGGATGTCTTCCGGCCCCTTTATGTAAATGCAACCAACGGGGTCCCGGGATCCATGTTGGTTTTTACCGCACTGTGTGCCTACGTGGAGTATATTCTTCTCAGTAAAGTAATAAAAATCAAAGGAGAGCCGGCATTGGAGATGCCTCCCATACGGGAGTTTCTTCTTCCCAGATCGGTCATCAGAGGCTGGCTGGTCATGATTATCCTCTCCTGGCTGTCGAAGCTCAGCGGATTTTCTGCCGGAGATCTGGTGATGATTAATATCAATATCCTCTTTGAGTTTACCTTTGCCCTGCAGGGAATATCATTGCTTTTTCTGTGGACCTATCTCAAAGGGGTTTCCAAGGCGGTCCCGGTAATTGTGACCATCATCCTTTGGGCCATGCCGGCGGGGATGACGCTGTTGTTCATACTGGGTATCGTAGACGTGTTTATCGGGCTGAGATACAAGATTCGGCCAAGGTAGGGAGATCCTAATGTCTGATCGAGAGAGAGACACAATGTTCACAAAGCAAATTCCTTTGCCCATGTGTGTTGTCAATGCCAACGGTAAGGTGGTGGATGCCAATGGGTACATGAGCGAGGTGTTTTTGTATGACGGCATTACCGGGCAGGACATCTTTGTGTTGACCGGTATCAAGATGGAGCAGTATCTTGCTGCCATACAAGAGGACACCTCTCTTTACTTATCTAGAAATAACAAGACCTTCCGAATCATGGCATCCCAATCGGATGAAGAGGAAGGCTTTGATATACATGTGTTCTTCATCGACATCACCAAGCAAAAGGAGATTTGCGACAAGTACAGAAATGAAAGAACCTGCCTCGCCATGGTGGATGTGGATAACTACGACGAATTGATCTCTGACACAGAGGTAATTAACCAGACAACTCTCACCTCTGAAATCGATCGGCGCATTCGCCTGTGGGCAAGCAAAATGGAGGCTTCCGTTACGAGAATCAGTGATCACGGCTACTTCCTCGTCTTTGACAAACAAAGTTTGGACCAAGAGGAGAGAAGCAAGTTCAATATATTGGACGACATCCGAGAGATTGAAACGGAAGCGGACTTTCCCGTCACCTTGAGTATCGGCGTAGGTGTGGACGGAGAGAACTTAAGCGAAACGGATCACTATTCCATGCAGGCTTTGGATGTTGCCAAGGGCAGAGGCGGAGACCAGGCTGTCATCAAGGTGAAGGATGACCTAAGCTACTACGGCGGGAAGACCCAGTCGGTGGAAAAGGGAAACAAAGGAAAGTCCAGAATTATCGGTCATGCCCTTCGCGGTCTCATGGAAAGCGCATCCAATGTCATCATCATGGGCCACCGAAATCCGGACATGGATTGCTTTGGGTCTGCTCTGGGCATATACAGATTGGCCAAGGAGGCCAACCGGGAAACCTACATCCTTTTGGAAAAATACAACGAGGGCTTGGAGGTCATGTACCAAGCGGTAGAAGCGACGGGAGATTATGACATTATCAAGTCCAAGAAAGCCCTCAGCATGTTAGAGGAGCGATCCCTGGTCATCGTGGTGGATACCCATAAGCCCACCATGGTGGAATGTCAGGAGGTGTTGAAACAGGCGGCGCGAGTGGTGATTATCGACCATCATCGAAAGGGCGCGGAATCCATTGAGAACCCCACGCTTGCCTATATGGAATCCTACGCATCTTCTACGGCGGAGTTGGTAACGGAGATTCTCCAGTACACTCTGGATCGGAAGATCGTGCAGAAGATGGAAGCAAACGCACTGTTGGCAGGAATTACCGTAGATACCAACCGATTCTCCGTAAAAGCGGGGGTGCGTACCTTTGAAGCCGCTGCTTGGCTCAAGCGAGCGGGAGCGGACACGGCGGAGGTGAAGAAGCTGTTCCAGTCCAACATGGACACCTTCCGAGTGCGGGCGAACTGCATTGCTTCGGCGGAAATCGATGAGGACGGCATTGCCTATTCTGTCTGTGAAGGCTTACAGGTCAACGCCCAGATCATATGCTCCCAGGTGGCGGACGAGTTGTTGACGGTAAGAGGTGTAAAGGCAAGCTTTGTCGCCGGTCGAAATGAAAACGGCAGAACCATCATCAGTGCAAGGTCCATCGGTGATATGAATGTTCAAGTCATCATGGAAGAGTTTGACGGCGGCGGCCACATGAATACAGCGGGTGCTCAGATGAACATCTGCCCCGAAGAAGCCATTGAACGAATCAAGGAATTAATGGAGAGAGACAAATGATAGTAATTTTATTAAAAGACGTTAAGGGAACGGGAAAAGCCGGTGAGGTGGTAAAGGTCAGCGACGGCTACGCCAGGAACATGCTTCTTCCCAGAGGAATGGCCAAGGAAGCCACGGAAGGCAACGTAAGAAGTCTGGAGAAACAGAAGGCCCTGGCTGCGGAGAAGATTGCCCAGGACAAGGCTGCTGCAGAAAAGCTGGCGGAAGAGCTGGAGACCATCACCGTGGAAATCATGGCAAAGGGTGGAGAAGGGGGAAGACTCTTCGGATCCATCACTTCCAAGGACATCTCCGATGCCCTGAAGGAACAGACCGGCAAGGACATCGACAAGAAAAAGATCGTCCTAGATGGTCCCATTAAAAATACAGGCCTCATCACCGTACCCGTGAAGTTGTACACGGAAGTAACGGGGAACTTGAAGGTAAATGTAAAGGTTTAAGGTGACATACAATGGAAAGGATCCCACCCCACAACGAGGAAGCGGAACGGTCCGTTTTGGGCGCCGCCATGCTGGACAAGGATGCCCTGTATGATGTGTCGGAAAAAGTAAAGGCCGGTGATTTCTATAATCAGAATCACAAGGAAATCTTTGAAGCCATTTCGGAAATCAGCCGACGCAACGCCCCCGTTGACGTGCTCACCGTGTGCGAAGAATTAAAAAAGAGAAACTCACTGGAAATGGTAGGGGGAAGAGGATATGTGGCAACGCTGTCTTCCTCGGTTCCCTCCACTTCCAATGCGGGAGAATATGCCAAGATCGTAGCAGAAAAGGCGGAGCTGCGCAACTTAATTCTTGCCGCAGGGGATATTCTGGACAAGGGTTACGGAGACAGTTTGGAGGCCCAAGCCGTATTGGATTTTGCGGAAAAATCCATCTTTGAAATTGCCCAGGGCAGGCAGAGCAAGAACATGACGCCCCTGAAGGACATCCTTCTGGAGAACATGGACATGATCAGCCAGCGGGCAAAGAACAAGGATCAGCTGACCGGTGTAACCACCGGCCTTATCGACTTGGACACCAAGACCAACGGACTGCAGAAGTCCGACATGGTCATCCTTGCTGCCAGACCTTCCATGGGAAAGACCGCCTTTGCTCTTTGCGTTGCCAGAAATGCGGCTGCCAAGGGGCACAAAGTATTGATTTTTAGCTTGGAAATGAGCAAACACCAGCTTTCCCAGAGGCTCATTGCCATGGAAGCGGCGGTGGATGCACAAAAGCTGCGAACGGGGAATCTGGAAGACGGGGACTGGAACAAGATTACCGCAACCATTGACAGACTGGGAGAGGCCGACATTACCATCGACGACACTCCCGGCTTGTCCATCATGGAGATTAAGAATAAGTGTCGCCGACTAAAGGCGGAGAAGGGCTTGGACCTGATTGTCCTGGACTACCTGCAGCTGATGAATTACGAAGGAAAAAGCGAGAGCAGACAGCAGGAAGTGACGGCTCTTTCCCGTGCACTAAAGCAGTTGGCAAGGGAGATGGACTGTCCCATCTTGGTGCTGTCTCAGCTTTCTCGAGCCACGGAAACCAGAACCGACCACCGGCCCATCCTTTCCGATTTGCGGGAGTCCGGTGCCATTGAGCAGGATGCAGACGTGGTTCTCTTCCTATATAGAGATGAGGTTTACAACCCGGAGACGGAGAAGCCCGGGGAGTGTGAAGTCCACGTTGCAAAGCAGAGAAACGGCCCCACCGGCGTAGTGGAAGTCATGTGGCAAAGCACCTATACAAAATTTGTCAATAAGAGTATCAGAGGAGGAGGCTATTAGTGGCCTTTAAGAAAGACGACAGCAGAACCTGCTATCTGTTCGACACCCATGTGGAGAATCTTTTCATCTGTGAATATATGCCCGATGCCCCGGGAGACTATGTAAAAGTCTACCTTTACGCCCTCATGGAAGCGGAGCGTGGCCAGGAACTGGACTTAGAAGATCTGGCAAGGGAATTGCGCCTTTCCAAGGAAGATGTGGAAAAGGCTTTCTTGTATTTCGAAGAAGCGGGCGCCATCAAGCGAGAGGGGGGCGACAAAATCTTCCTGTCTCTCAAGGAAAAACTCTACGGTACCAAGCGCCCTGCCCCAAAGACCTTTGCTGATGACAAGAACCGTAAAATTTTAGATAACCAGCCCTTGAAGGAAATGTTTGACGAGATTCAAAGAGCGGTGGGTCGCTTCCTCAACTCATCGGAAACGGAGGCCATCATCAGCTGGATCAAGGACTATGGCGCAACCACAGAGGTGGTCACCAGAGCCTATCTATATTGTGCCGAAAAGGGAAAGACCAACTACAAATATGTGGAAAAGGTGGTGAAGGACTGGGTCAGCCGGGGCTTCGCCACAGCCGAAGACATTGAAAATCATCTGGGAGATGCGGACAAACGGCACTATGCCTACAGGCGCGTCATGAAAGCCCTGGGATTTCACCGCACGGCAACGGAGGAAGAAAAGAGAATCATGGACACCTGGATGGACGACCTTAGCTGTTCCATGGAGGACATCCTCCATGCCTGTGGGAAGACTTCGGGAATTCCCAATCCCAACATCAACTATGTGAACTCCGTCATCACCAACAGAATTAAGGACCAGGAAAAAGGACCTTCCCGCAGTGTGGTTAAGGCCTACTATGAAGGACTTCGAAAAGAGGCGGAAGAAAAATCCAGGCTGGCCAAGGAAGAAATCTACCGAAAGATCCCCAAGATCAGGCAGATTGAAGACCGGTTGGTGGAATACAGCATGGAGCTGACCAAGGTCATGATAGAGGGCGGTGTCAACAAAGGTGACCGCATTGGGGAGATCAAGGAAAGTGTAGAGTCCCTCAAAAAAGAAAAAGTAGCCCTTCTGACGGAGAATAACATTCCCGTAGATTACGCCAATGTAAAATATCGCTGCGACCAATGCAAGGATACGGGAGTAACGGAAGACGGTGAACGATGTCGCTGTTATGAAGAAGTTTCCCGGGAAGCTATGGGCGCTGCCAAATAGTTGCTACTGTGCCGTGGACCGCCTTAGGATCTGCGGCATCCGTAAATAGAGAAAGAATTTCTTTTTGACCATGGGGAAGATTGCGAAGATAGCAAGCACTCTTCACCTTGGATCCGGGAAGACATTCTTTTTTGTATTCCACACGAATATCGGAGATGTTGAAACCTTCGTAAATATCATTGGGGACAT
Organism: Anaerovoracaceae bacterium; assembly: GCA_040766105.1. GTDB lineage: Bacteria > Bacillota > Clostridia > Peptostreptococcales > Anaerovoracaceae > JAXGRD01. The sequence continues at coordinate 337,072 of JAXGRD010000001.1, read as the reverse complement.
CGTCTAAGGACCAGTCCACATAGGCAACGTTGTTGGCGTGGCCGTTAAAGTCAGTATCCCTTCGCGTCACAGAGATTTCCCGTTCTACCAGGAGCTCTGCATCCCGATCGATGACAGGCATTTGGAAGGATTCTTCTCGAAAATCACCGGGAGAGGCATATAAATAGCGGGCGAAGAAATCGTCGTCAAACTTAAAGGGTCTGCGGGTTTTGCTGTCCAGAAGGACCCAGCGAGAAGAGGCGTAGCATACTTCTCTGTCTGCTTCATCGGTCACCAGAAAGTCTCGATGAGCCTGTGTTCGCTTATGGGGCTTTGTCCAAGTGGATATCTTTAGCGTTTCCCCCTCCTTGGGCAGTCTCTTCACGCGAATGTGCCACAAGAGAAGGACCCATCCATAACCGTTATCCATAAACCAGTCTAAGTCATAGCCTGCCTGATTGGAGTGGGAAATGGCTGCGTTCTGCAGGATGCCCACCAAATTGGATGGTCTTAGAGCTGTCTTGTCGTCTAAGTCTGAATATCCCACTGATGTAACGCAGGAAAACGCTTCTTGTATCTTGTTCATATATTCATCTCCTTGCACTGTACAGTATATATAGAGGAAGCGTTGTTTGCAAATATCTCTTCTTTGAAACAGTTGGGAAATGGGGTATAATCTTCTTGAGATTAGGGGAGAAAGGACGAATATATGACAAAGATTTTACTGGTAGAGGACGACACAAGCATTATCGCAAACCTGACTAGCCTGTTGGAGGGAGAAGGCTTTCAAGTTTCCTCCGCATCCAGGCAGGAAGATGCCTTGAAACTCATTGACGACGAAAAGTTCGATATGGCGTTGCTGGACATTTCTCTTCCCGATGGAAGCGGGTACGCTGTTTGCTCGGCAATCAAGGCAAACGCCCCCGGAAACCCCAACGCAGACACCCCGGTGGTTTTCATTACGGCCTATGACAATGAGACCAGTGCCGTCACCGGATTGGATATGGGCGCAGACGATTACATTACAAAGCCCTTTCGCCCCAGAGAGTTGGTTTCCAGAATCAAGAGTATTTTACGGCGGTCGGGAAAGACCAAGGCAGTTATAGAGATTGACGATTTGAAAGTGGACTCTTTGAAAGGCACGGTGTATAAGAAGGGGGAAGAAGTCTTCTTGTCGGTCCTGGAGTACAAGTTGCTCTTGGTGTTCTTGAATCGCCAGGGAAAGGTTCTCTCCAGAAACAAGTTGATGGAGGAAATCTGGGACATTGCGGGAGAATATGTCAACGACAACACCCTGACCGTTTACATCAAGCGTCTTCGAGAGAAGATTGAGGAAGATCCACAGAACCCTACATTAATTAAGACCATCCGCGGATTGGGATATAAGCTGGGAGAATAATGAGCATTTTGAGAAACCGTGAAGTGAAGAACATGACCATTGCGCTTTTTGTGCTGACCCTTGTTTTCACTGCCATGGGGTTTCTCATTAACTTACAGGCAGGGATTGTGATTCTCATCGCTTCCTTGACGTTTTCTTTTGTGGCCCTTTGGACTACGGCAAGAAGATATAGGAAGATTGCCTCTCTTGCGGAGAAGCTGAACCGCATCCTCAATGGGTCGGAAGTGTTGCTCTTGGAAGATAATTCGGAAGGGGAGCTGGCCATCTTGGAGAGTGAAATTTACAAGATGACTCTTCGCCTGAGGGAGCACTCCTATGCCTTGCAGAAGGAGAAAATCTACTTGACCGACTCCATCGCGGACATCTCCCACCAACTGCGGACACCGCTGACCACCATCAATCTGCTCATGTCCAGATTGCAGAGAAGAAGCCTTCCCGTGGAGGAGCGCATTGAGAAGGCGAGGGAAATCAATCAGCACCTCGCCCGCATCGAATGGTTGGTTTCCTCCCTGTTGAAAATCTCCAAAATCGATGCCGGTACAGCAGGCTTCAAGAAAGAACGGGTTTCAGTGGAGGCACTCATTACTAGGGCGGTAGAGCCCTTTTTGGTCCCCATGGAAATACGAGATCAGACCTTCGAGTTCTTTTCTCAAGGGAAGGAAATCTTCATCGGCGACATGAATTGGACCATAGAAGCCGTTGGCAATGTGATAAAAAACTGCATGGAGCATACGCCACCGGGGGGAACCATCACCGTAAACGCCAAAGAAACACCCTTGTATACGGAAATTACCATTAAGGATACGGGACCCGGCTTTGAGCAGGAGGACATCTCCAGAATATTTGAACGCTTCTATCAAGGGAAGAGGGCATCGGAAACCGGTGTGGGCATCGGCCTTGCCCTTGCACGAATGATTATCTTGGAGCAGAACGGCAGCATCAAAGCGGAGAACCACCGCCAAGGGGGCGCAATCTTCACCATACGATTCTACAAGTTGAATTCATGAGAAAGAGTTGAGGAATTGTTCAACTCTTTTTTCGTGCGCCAGGATGCAATCGTCTGAAAACTCTCATAAATCAACGGTTGCTTATATTTATTCATGATAAAGTGATAATGCTTTACTGCATGACAGAGAAAAAGCAAGGGAGAAATCAAAGGGAACCTTCATTGTGATAAAGCAAGAAAATGTTGAAATTTAGGGAAATATATTAAAATAATAGTGGAAATTAGTTGTATGATTGATTATAATGTAGCCAAGATGGACAGAAAGTCTAAAATGAATAAATATACAGAAATAATGAATAAAATATCGGTCCTATGCAAAGAGAAAGGATTCACGATTATGGCAATCATCATTAACGGTAAAAACTTGACGGTGGAAGAGGTCATCAGGGTAACGCGACACGGCGAAAAGGTAGAGATTTCTCCTGAAGCCCAGGCGGCGGTGCAGCGAGCACGAGACTATGTGGATAAGAAACTGGAGTCGGGCGATATCATCTATGGCTTGACAACCGGCTTCGGTAAATTCTCCGACACCCTTGTCCCGCCGGAGGAAGTGGCACGCCTCCAAAGAAATCTCATCATCAGCCACACCTGTGCCATGGGCAATCCTCTTTCCAAGGAGGTTGTGAGGGGCATCATGCTCCTTCGCTGCAATGCCTTGTCCAGCGGAAACTCAGGCATTCGCCTATCCACTTTGGAGACTTTGCTGGAAATGCTCAATAAGGGGGTTCACCCCATCATTCCGGAAAAAGGTTCCCTGGGAGCATCGGGAGACTTGGCCCCACTTTCCCATATGGTTTTGACTTTAATAGGAGAGGGCGAAGCGGAGTATGAGGGAAAGGTGATGCCTTCCGGAGAAGCCATGGCGCAAGCAGGGATTCCCATCGTGGAGCTTGCCGCCAAGGAAGGTCTTGCCATGATCAACGGCACCCAAGTCATGACTTCCATCGGTCTTCATGTGTTGCAGGATGCCATGGATCTTCTCAAGACGGCAGACCTGGCAGCTGCCCTTACAGGGGAAGCCCTCCACGCCATCAAGAACGCCTACGACCACAAGATACAAGATGTTCGCGGCCATCAGGGACAGAAGGATGCGGCAGAGAACATGCGCTTGCTTTTGAAAGGTTCTCTCAATGCGCAAGATATCAATCCGAGAAAGGTGCAGGATCCCTATTCCCTGCGGTGCGTCCCGCAGGTCCACGGTGCATCCAGAGATGCCATTTCCTATGTATACGACGCTGTCACGAGGGAAATCAATGCGGTCACCGATAATCCCATCATCTTCCCGGAGGAAGATCAGGTTATTTCCGGAGGAAACTTCCACGGGCAGCCCATGGCTTTGGCCTTTGACTTCATGAAGACGGCCATTTCCGAACTGGCCAATATCTCCGAAAGACGAACGGAACGACTGGTAAACCCACAGTTGTCAGAAGGCCTCGATCCCTTCCTCACCAAGCACGGCGGTGTCTGCTCCGGCTTTATGATTGCCCAGTATGCGGCGGCATCCATGGTTTCCGAGAACAAAATATATGCCCACCCTGCCTGTGTGGATTCCATTCCATCCTCGGGGAACCAAGAGGATCACGTGAGCATGGGGACCACCTCCGCCAGAACGGCGGCTATGATTTTGGATAATGTACAGAAAGTTCTCGGTATTGAAATCTTCGCGGCAAGCCAAGCCATTTGGTTGAGAGGAGATTTGGGATTGGCACCGGCCACTCAGGCTGCCTATGACCATATTCGAAAACTCGTGGAGCCGGTGGACGAAGACGTGGTCATGCACTACGAGCTAAAGAAGTTTGATGAGATGATAAAGGACGGGTCCTTGTTGGAAGCAGTGGAAGCCGTCGCAGGAACTTTGAAATAAAGGAGGTATCCCATGATCGACAACAAAAAAATCGGGGCAGCCATGACTGTCAAACTCTCCGGTACGTTGCCGGAATATCCCCCCTTTGATGAGACAAAGAGAAGGGCGCCCGACAGGGGCTTTCGTTTGACCAAGGCGCAGACGAAGGTTGCACTGAAAAACGCTCTGCGCTATGTGCCGGAAGAACTTCATGAAACTCTGGCACCGGAGTTTATGGAGGAACTGAAAACCTACGGAAGAGTCTACGCCTATCGATATCGTCCTGAGGGAAGAATCTCCGGCAAGCCCATAGATCAGTACAAGGGAAATTGCTTGGAAGGCAAGGCGTTTCAGGTGATGATTGACAACAACTTGGACTTTGAAGTGGCCCTCTACCCCTATGAACTGGTCACCTACGGAGAGACGGGAAAGCCCTGCCAAAATTGGCTTCAGTATCAATTGATTAAAAAGTACTTGGAAGAACTCACCGTGAGCCAAACCTTGGTCATTGAATCGGGTCATCCCTTAGGGCTCTTCCCCAGCAAGCCGGAAGCACCAAGAGTGATTATCACCAACGCCATGATGGTGGGCATGTTTGACAACTTGGACGACTGGGAAGTCGCGGAAGAAATGGGTGTTGCCAACTATGGGCAGATGACGGCAGGGGGCTGGATGTACATCGGACCTCAGGGAATCGTTCACGGTACCTTCAACACCATATTAAATGCAGGAAGAAAGTTTCTCGGTGTCCCCGAACAGGGGGATTTGGCCGGACACATCTTCGTTTCTTCCGGACTGGGCGGTATGAGCGGTGCGCAACCAAAGGCGGCCACCATCGCCGGTGCGGTTGGCGTCTTTGCGGAAGTGGACAAGTCCAGAATCCAGACCAGGTTGGATCAGGGTTGGGTGGATGTAGTGCTCCCCGACTTGGACGATGTATTTAAGCTGGCAGAGGAAAAGGCCGCTGCCAAGGAGAGCATCTCCATCGCCTACTGGGGGAACATTGTAGACCTCCTAGAAGCAGCCGAAGAGAAGAACTTTAGGATCGACCTATTATCGGACCAAACTTCCTGCCATAATGTATATGATGGAGGCTACTGTCCTGTAGGCTTGACCTTCGATAAGAGAACGGCCATGCTCCACAGAGACCGATCCATGTTTGAAGAAATGGTGGATGCTTCTCTTCACAGACATTACACAGCCATAAAGGGATTGACCCAAAAGGGAACCTACTTCTTTGACTACGGCAACTCCTTTATGAAGGCCATGTACGATGCGGGGGTCAAGGAAATCAGCAAGAACGGGATCGACGAAAAGGACGGCTTCATCTGGCCTTCCTATGTAGAAGATATATTGGGACCTCTTCTCTTTGACTACGGATACGGCCCCTTCCGATGGGTCTGCCTGTCGGGAAAACCGGAAGATTTGGATGCCACGGACCAAGCAGCAATGGACTGCATCGATCCGGAGAGAAGATTCCAGGATCGGGACAACTGGGTTTGGATTCGAGACGCCAAGGAAAACAAAATGGTGGTGGGGACCCAAGCGCGAATCCTCTACCAGGATGCGGAGGGAAGAACGAAAATCGCCTTGCGATTTAACGAAATGGTGCGCAATGGGGAAATCGGTCCGGTTATGCTGGGAAGAGATCACCACGATGTAAGCGGCACCGACTCACCCTTCCGAGAAACCTCCAATATCAAGGACGGTAGCAATGTGATGGCGGACATGGCAGTCCAGTGCTTTGCCGGAAATGCGGCACGTGGCATGAGCCTCTGCGCCCTCCACAATGGCGGCGGTGTTGGCATCGGTAAGTCCATCAACGGCGGCTTCGGCATGGTTTTGGACGGCAGCGAGCGGGTGGATGTCATTTTGAAATCGGCCATGATGTGGGATGTTATGGGAGGTGTGGCTAGGAGAAACTGGGCTCGCAACGAAAATGCACTGGAAACCTCCGTGGCGTACAACGAAAACTACAAGGGCGACGGACACATTACCATCCCCTATGTGGCATCCGACGATTTGGTCGCCAAGGTCGTGGAAGAATATATGGAGTGAGAAGATGAAGAAAACACTTGTAAAAAACATCGGTCGCCTCCAAACTCCTGTGGGAAGCTATTCCCATAAGGGAGAAGAGCAGGGCATAAACCGAATGATGGAAAATGCGGAGATCTTAGTGGAGGATGGCATTATCGCAGCTATTTCTCCCTCCGGAACCCATTCTGAAGAAGGGATGGACACGGTGGTGGATGCAGAAGGCTGTTTGGTGACACCGGGCCTTGTGGACGGCCACACCCATCTGGTCTTTGGCGGATACAGGCAAAATGAGATTCCGCTCAAGCTGGCGGGAGCCGGATATTTAGAGATTTTAAAGGCCGGAGGCGGCATCTTGGACACCTTGACTAAGACCAGGTCTACAAGTTTTGAAGAATTATATGAAAAGAGTGAGGACTTCTTGGATGAAATGATGTCCTTGGGAGTTACCACCTGTGAAGCCAAGAGTGGCTACGGCCTGGATCTGGAGACGGAAATGAAGATGCTCAGGATTACCGAGGCGCTGGAAAGAAACCATCCCATGGATCTGGTTTCCACCTTTATGGGTGCCCACATGGTTCCGCCGGAATACAAGGGCCGAGCCGATGCCTACATCGACTTGTTGTGTGAAGAGATTCTTCCCACTGTGGCGGAATCGGGGCTTGCAGAGTTCGTAGATGTCTTCTGTGAAGAGGGGGTCTTCGATGTAAAGCAGAGTGAGAAGTACCTGCAAAAGGCGAAAGAACTGGGCTTTGGGCTGAAGATTCACGCCGATGAAATTGAAGAGATGGGCGGATCCCAGCTGGCAGGAGAAATCGGATGCATTTCGGCGGAACATCTCATCGCCGTTGGAGAAAGTGGAATGGCATCCTTGCAAAAGGGTGGCACCACGGCCATGTGTCTTCCCGCTACCAGCTTTTACTTAAACAAGACCTTTGCACCGGCAAGGCGGATGATAGAACTGGGCATACCCGTGGCCATGGCTACGGACTTCAATCCTGGCTCCTGCCCATCCCTCAACCTGCAATTTGTCATCAATCTGGGATACTTAAAGTACAAGATGACCCCGGAGGAAATCCTGACGGCGGTGACCATCAATTCCGCCTGCGCCATTGGCAGAGGGGATGTAGTGGGAACCTTGGAGGTAGGAAAACAGGGAGATATGGTCATTTGGAACGCACCCAACATGGAAATGCTGTGCTACCGCTTTGGATCCAATTTGGCTGCCGGAGTTATAAAGAAAGGAGAAATCGTTTCGTGAAGTTAATCGATTTAGAGATAAAGGGATATTTAGATGTGTTACAGTCGGATGCGCCGGCCCCGGGAGGCGGCAGTGTCAGTGCCCTGGCAGGCGCTCAAGGAGCGGCCCTTCTTCTCATGGTAGCTCAGCTCACCATGGGAAAGGAAAAGTTTGCTGACTATGAAGAGATTTGCGGGATGGCAGCAGCAAAGGCCCGGATTTTGTATAAGGATTTAACCGCTGCCATTGATGAAGATACGGCAGCTTTCAACAAGGTTTCCGCTGCCTTTCGCATGCCCAAGGATACAGAGGAAGAAAAAGCGGCTCGAACCGCAGCAATCCGTGGGGGAACACTGGAGTCCACCAAGGTTCCCTATGGTGTCATGGAAATGTGTCTTACCGGTTTGGAAACGGCGGAGTCCATGGTAGGTCACTCCAACCCCAACACGGCCAGCGATCTGGGGGTTGCAGCCCTGAACTTTGCGGCGGGATTGAAAGGTGCTTGGTACAACGTGAAGATCAATCTTCCCGGAATTAAGGACGAAGCCTTGGAGAAAGAGTTTACCCAAGGGGGAGAAGAAATCGTAGAAAGGGGCGAAGCCTTAGCCCACAAGATATCACAGGAAGTCGTAAGGAGTTTGTAATGGCAAAGATTATTGAAAGTATACCTAACATCAGTGAAGGCAGAAACAAGGAAGTCATAGAGGCCTGCGTGGATCAAATCAGGGAAACCCCCGGGTGCACCCTCCTCCAGTATTCCTCTGATCCCAGCCACAACCGAACGGTCATCACCTACATGGGAAGCCCGGAAGGCTGTGAAGAGGCCAGCGTCAAGCTTGCCAAGAAGGCGGTGGAGCTGATTGACCTGACAAAGCATTCGGGCGAGCACCCAAGAATGGGTTGCGTGGATGTCATGCCCTTCGTTCCCATTAAGGAAGCCACCATGGAGGAATGTGTGGAACTGTCTAAAAAGGTAGGAAAGCGCATTGCGGAAGAAGCGGATCTTCCCGTATTTCTATATGAAAAATCGGCAGCTGCCCCCCATAGGGAAAACCTGGCAAAGGTTCGAAAGGGGCAGTTTGAAGGCATGGCGGAGAAGGTGAAGGATCCCGACTGGATTCCCGACTTCGGAGGCCAGCGGATTCATCCCACCGGCGGTGCCGTCTGCGTAGGAGGAAGACCTCCCCTCATCGCCTACAACATCAACTTGGGAACGGACAAGTTGGAAATTGCCGACAAGATTGCAAAAATCATTCGGAAGGCCGGGGGCGGCCTGGACTGTGTCAAGGCCATGGGCGTCTTTTTGGAAGAGCGAAACATCGCCCAGGTTTCCATCAACATGACGGACTTCTCCGTGACACCTCTCTATCGGGTCAACGAACTGGTCAAGGCAGAAGCAGCCAGATACGGGGTTCCGGTGATTGGAACAGAGCTAATCGGATTGGCACCTATGCGCGCACTTATCGATTCTGCGGAGTACTACTTGCAGATTGAAGACTTCGATGCATCTGTGCAGGTGATTGAGAACCATCTGCTATAAAAGAAAGAAGGTAAAATACAATGGATGCCAAAGGGAAGGAAGGAAAGACCGTCGTCCTGCAGGGAAATGAGGCTTGCTCAAAGGGAGCCATCTATGCAGGTTGCCGTTTCTTTGCCGGCTATCCCATTACACCATCGACAGAAATTATAGAAATGTTGGCCGGAGAAATGCAGAAAGTCGACGGCTCCTTTATCCAAATGGAAGATGAAATCGGCTCCGCTTGCGCCATCATCGGCGCCAGGTGGGGTGGGAAGATGTCCATGACAGCAACTTCCGGACCGGGTTTTTCCCTCATGCAGGAGGCCATCGGCTTTGCTGCGGTGACGGAGACACCGGTGGTCATCGTCAACGTACAGCGAGGGGGTCCCTCAACGGGACAGCCGACCCTATCTTCCCAACAAGACATCTATCAGGCGAGATACGGTTCTCACGGAGACTACGAAATCATCGTGCTGACGCCCTCTTCGGTGCAGGAAATGTACGACTTTACCATTCGAGCCTTCCAGCTCTCCGAGCGATACCGTACACCGGTCATCCTATTGGCTGACGAGGAAGTGGGCCATCTGCGAGAGAAGGTTACTCTGCGCGGGGGCCAGCTGGAAATCAACGAGGGAAAGAAACCCTACGTTATGTCTCCGCAAACGGATTTCTTTAAGGGTGCCAATACCATGGTGGAAGGTCAACTCCACGACGAGCAAGGTCGGAGAATCGGTCATTTGGCAAAGCGAAGCGGCACTTTTGTGGAAGGCATCGTCAAGAAGATTACCGACCATGTGGACGAAATCACCGATATTGAAACCTTCTGCATGGAAGATGCGGAGGTGGCAATATTGGCCTACGGATCTGTTGCAAGGCCGGCGCAAAATGCCATCAAGCTGGCAAGAGGGATTAAAGACGATCGAATCGCATCAAAGTTCAAAATTGTGAAGGACATCTTCCGAAAGGGAGTCCCCGCCACCATGAGAACGGACTACAGCCACTTAAAAGTAGGGTTGATTAAAGTCAATGCGGTTTGGCCCTTCCCGGAAGAAAAAATTAAGGAACTTGCCAAAGAGGTAAAACTGGTCATCGTGCCGGAAATGAACGTGGGAAAATACGTGCGCGAAATCCAGAGAGCCTTGTGGGATAAGGAAGTGATTTCTCTTCCTAAGAGTGGGGGTAGCATGCATACACCCCATGAAATCTTGGATCGAATCTTAGAGGAGGTGGGCGTCAGTGAATGAACGATATGCAAAGTATATAAAGACCGAAGCCCTTCCCACCCTTTTCTGTCCCGGTTGTGGAAACGGCATCGTCCAAAGAGCGGCCATTGACGCCTTTGAAGAACTGGGCTGCAAGGAGGACACCGCCTGTGTCAGCGGCATCGGATGCTCTTCCTGGATTCCCTGCTACTTCAAGATGGACGTTATCCACACCATGCATGGCAGAGCACTTCCCTTTGCCACAGGCCTGAAAATGGCGCAACCGGACAAGAACATCGTCGTATTTACGGGAGACGGAGACGGCCTGGCCATCGGGGGAAATCATCTTCTCCATGCAGCGGCCAGAAACATTGACCTTACAGTGGTTCTCGTCAACAACTATATCTACGGCATGACCGGCGGACAGAAATCACCTACCACTCCTAAGGGATCTGTCACCAAGACTTCTCCCTTTGGCGCCATGGACGAGCCCATTGAAGGCTGCGACTTGGCCATGGCCATGGGTGCTTCCTATGTGGCACGATGGACAACAGCCCATCCCTTCCAGCTATCCAAATCCATCGCCCAAGGAATTGCACACAAGGGCTTTGCCTTTATTGAAGTTTTGGCCCAGTGCCCGGTGCAAGCGGGTAAAAATGTATACGGCGAGAAGGATGCCTTCAAAATCATGGAAGGCTACAAGGCAAAGACCTATATCCACAAGGAGGGAGAAGAGACGCCGGAAGGAAAGATTCGCCTCGGTGTTTTGAAGCACGATAAAAACGCCAAAGAATATATTGAAAAAGCTCGAGAAAGAAGGTAGGAAATGGCAAGGATAACCATCGACAAGAATTGTTGTAAGGGCTGCGGAATCTGCATCAGTGCCTGTCCAAAGAAGGTTTTTGTCATGTCCAAAAGTCGCAATAAATATGGGACCAACTTGCCCGAGGCCAAGCTACCCGATGCTTGCATCACCTGCAGGCTGTGTGAGAAGCTGTGCCCGGATGGCGCCATCGATGTAAAGAAAGAGGGGGATGTTCATGAGGATTAATGTGAGATTTTCCGGAGCCGGTGGGCAAGGCGTGATTCTGTCCTCGGTACTTCTTGCCAAGGCTTACGGTTTGGGAGAGAACTACAATATTTCTCAATCCCAGTCCTACGGGCCGGAGGCCAGAGGCGGCGCTTGTAAATCAGAGGTAGTCATCTCCAACGACGACATCGACTACATGAAGGTGGATGACGCGGACGTGTTCATTGCCTTCAATCAGGCCGGTTACGATAAGTATAGGGACATGGTTTCCAAGGATGCCATGGTCCTCATCAACAGCACCCTGGTGGAAACTGAAGATTCGGGAGTATTTCGGATTCCCGCCACGGAAATTGCCGAGGAAATGGAAAAACCCTTTGTGGTCAACATGGTCATGCTGGGCGCACTGACCAAGCTCATGCCCAAACTCCACTATCCCACAGTGGAAGAGGAAATCATGGAAAACTTTTCTGCTTCTATTGCCGGCTTTAACCTGGATGCCTACGACAAAGGCTATCAGGCCATGGACGAAATCGTAAAGGAGCGGGAAGAGCAGGCGGAGAAGCGGAAATATATTATTTAGGATGAGGCTTGACCTCGGGTCGGCTATAATACAAACATTTCTTCTTCTCGGACATAAATGTTGTAATAAACTGATTACTTTTAATCTAATCGTAAACAAATGTTGTAAGTATTTTTTCAGATTGTACTGACAAATGCATTTTTTGAAGGAAAACGCTTCCCAAGGCCCCTTAAAATGTAAACAAACATCCTCTTCTACAGAGAATGTTTGGATTTTTCCTGTCCCGAACCTGAAAAAATAAAAAACCACATCAAAGCGCCCAGTCCGGGCGTTTTAGTTTGTACTTGCTCGATGCAGGACGATGTTTGTGGCATCGACCATGTAGGGAAGGTTGTAGAAAAAGGTCTTGTCCGGCAGGGACATGTGCTTGATGTAGACAATGTCCTCTGAAGCAAAAATGTGGATTCTCGACAAGAAGTTTTCTTCCACGAAATGAAACCTTCCACCCCAAGTCTCGAAGGACTCCCGTGTCTCCGTCAAATGGTGCTTCCACTGGTTCTTTGTGCAAGTGAGAGAAGTTATTGAGGTAAAAGGTTCCGTATCCACCGGCTGACGATCTTTCTCGGTAGTTAAGTTCCGAAAGGTAGTCAAGGTCAGATCTTTTTCTCGGCAGAGTTTTGCCATGGTGTTCTTTGCGGTGAAAAACTCCTTCATCAACGGGTCCATATCTTCCTCGGCAATCTGGTTGCCCCTTAATATTTCTCGAAACAGGTCATCGCTCATGGTCTCCAAGGGAAGGGTGCTCTGGCTAATGTGCACCTTTTTAGAATTGCTCTCCGTCAGCTTGTCCATAGGGCGTAACCCCTTTACTGAAGAGACGAAGTGCGTAGAATCCTTAAGGAGGAGATCGAAGGAAGAATTACATCGCTCCAGATCTGCCTTAGACGTGCCGTAACGATATCGACCTTTTTCTTCGTTCCCGCGGACGACCATCCCTTCCACGCAAGAGTGTCCGTCGTGGAGGAAGATGGTATGGGAAAAAGCAGGCGTTTCGGGATCGAAGCGGCAGTAGGATTCGATTTCTCCGGCGAAGTAGAGGGGAATCCAACTGAGGAGACCGCTCAACAGATCGGCATCTTCTCGCTTGACATAGTGGATGATTTTTATTTTGATGCCCCGCTGTAGACAGGCAAACATCAGGTGCTTCCAGATCTGATAATATTCTGGGTTTCCCGAAATCCAGGACATGTTCTGGTCGGAGTACAGACGTAAAAGGGGGGCGTCTTTTTGATACGCTTCCACCAGAAAGCGAGCCGATGCTTCCTGCAAGCCGCGGATTCCCTCATATTCCAACTTCTTGGAAAGGTGAAGGCTGCTGAATAGGTCTTTTTCCAAGGCTGTGCTGTCACTCAAATTGGGGAGGGCGTACTCGTTGATGGCATCCATAACCACCGCAATGGTGTCCGTTTCGTTTTCTTCATGGAAATCCGTAAACCATTCCAAAAATGTGTCATAGAAGGAATCTTCCTGCGAGGGGATGGAAGGGGAATTCATGAGGGAGACCATGGAGTCCACCAGATTCTTGCGCCAGATAATCTCGCCCAGCTTTTGCGCAATCCCGGCAACCAAATCGGAGCCTGCTTTGGGGATGCGTGTCCCATTGCGTAATCGACTGACATAAGAAGGATCGATATTGAGCAATTTACTGGCAGCAATGTTGGAGAGTCTCATTAATTTCAGCGTCGCATCCAGCTTGCCGGAAAAGGTTTTCTGCTGTATTTGCATAGTATACCCCTTCGTAATAATTAGACTATTGTTATATCTTTGATTATAGCAAGATTTTATAGGGATACAACTTTTTATTGAAAAAGATATACCTACGACGCAAATTGCAGGACCTCACCGGATTCCGGTGAGGTCCTGCGTAGCTAAATATATAGTATCCTCTCAAAATAGCTATTTTAGTCCTGTCTAGTGGTTTCGCGGAATGCTATTGCAGTTCCTAATGCAAGGAACATGATAATGGCAATGTGCATCATACTGCTGTCTCCTGTCTTAGGGGAAGCATCCTTTGCCACCACCTTACCGGAATCGGCTTTTGATACTTCCGGGGCAGGCTTTGTGAGTTCCGGAGCCGGTTCTTCTGTGACCGGGTCCTCTGCAGGGTCATCGGGAGCCAGTGCGTCTGCAGCATCCATGTCTCCCAAAGCGGAACCCATTCCTAGGATACTCGTTTCATTGCCGGCCAGAGTCTGTGCCAGCCAGAAGACAGAAAAGGCACTGTCTTTGTCTGTCACATCATTTTGCTGATTTGTAAAGTAATCCCATTCATCATATTCGCCTAGCCATACACCATCGGCAGAATCCACACCAAGGGTGTTAGAAATAAAGATAGCCAGAGTCGCAACCTCTGCGGCCGTAGAGGCTTGAGAACCATGCAAAACTTCTGATGATTGCTTGGTCATAAAGAATCCTCTGCCGTCAGGCATCATAGAAAGGGTCGCGGAGTCGTCTTCGTCGATTTGGACATCTCCGGCGATGGCGAAATCAAAAATGATTGTCTCGGTGGTGGTGTTCTTTATGAGATATTTCACGTAGATGGCTTTTCCGTCAGGGGAAATGCTGGGTTTGGGTGTCAGGGCAAGTCCTGTTTTTTCTTCCAACTCCGACAGGTCATAATCACTCCCTGCATATACGGATTCACCGATGCGAACAACCGGAAAGAACCCCTCATCGCTATAGGTGCTTCCAATCCAGCGATTGTCAAAAAGGCCCTTTACATCGATCCAGCAGTCGTCTACTTTGTAGGCGACCAAGTTGTTGCTGTCCGTGGTGTATCCATCCGGTGCCTGTGGTGGGGCCTCGGCAATCGAAGCCTTTTCCGATGCAGAGGCGGGCTGTGGCGGTGTCGGCTCTTCTCCTTCCACACCGAAGGAAAGAGGCGCTGCCAGCATCCCGATAATCAGGAACATCGATAGCAAAAGTGGTAACAAATGAGACCGTTTTTTCTTAGTGCAATTCAAAAATATCATCTCCTCTCAAAAAACATATTGAATCGAAAAAGTAACGTCTTCAAGATTTTATCACGCTTCTTTACAAAAATGTGTGGGTTGCACCTTTTGTCATTGCCAGATTGCTAGACACGCTGAGAGGAAGGGCTTGACCTCGGGACGGCTATTATGCAAACATTTCTTCTTCTCGGACATAAATGTTGTAATAAACTGATTACTTTTAATCTAATCGTAAACAAATGTTGTAAGTATTTTTTCAGATTGTACTGGCAAATGCATTTTTTGAAGGAAAACGCTTCCCAAGAGCCCTTAAAATGTCAACAAACAACCTCTTCTACAGAGAATGTTTGGATTTTTCCTGTCCCGAGGAGGGAAAAATGACTTTGACCTTTTCATGACAAGCCGAGTCAACTTTGCTATAATGGCAATATTGAAAGTGGAAAGGAGCTCCTGTGAAGATTTCTATCATCAGTTTTAGTGAAAGAGGATCTGTGCTGTCCGAGAAGATCGGCAGTTTTCTTCGTCAAAAAAACTGTGCGGTGAGCCAGGGGGTGAAAGGGGAGTTCGTATCTTCTCGTGGGAAGAAGGTGGAGGAACCTCTTTCTACCTGGACCCAAAGGGCCTTCTCGGAAGAAGATGCCCTGATTTTTGTGGGTGCAACGGGAATTGCCGTGCGATCCATTGCCCCCTTCCTCAAAGGGAAGGACAAGGATCCGGCGGTGTTGGTCATCGATGAAATGGGAAGATTTGTGATTTCTCTTCTCTCCGGTCACATTGGAGGTGCCAATGTTTTAGCGGAGGACATCGCCGGGCACATCGGTGGAACGGCAGTGGTTACGACGGCTACGGACCGGAACCAAAAGCTTGCGGTGGACCAGTGGGCAGTGGAGCAAGGTCTGCATATTGACAACCTTTCTATGGCGAAGGTGATTTCCGCGGCCATTCTGGCGGATTTGCCGGTGGGGTTTTACACTGAAGTTCCGGTGGAAGGGAATCTTCCCCCTGAGATACAATCTGACCAAAGTGACATTGGAATTGTCATCACAAAGGAGGGAGTCAGTCGGTTTGCAAGGCAATTGACCTTGATACCGAGAAACTTAGTGGTGGGCATCGGGTGCAGGCGAGGAACTCCTATGGAGACGATTGAGGAGCAGGTGGAGCTGGCTTTTGCAAAGGCGGGCAGGGATTCGGCTTCGACAACAGAGGTTGCCACCATTGATTTGAAAAAGGATGAAGAGGGCTTGATCGCCTTTTGTAGAGAGAAGAATCTTCCCATGAAGACCTTCTCTTCTCAGGAACTCCTATCGGTAGAAGGGGAGTTTACTTCCTCCGCCTTCGTCAAGTCGGTGACGGGGGTGGACAACGTGTGCGAGCGGGCGGCGATTTTGGCAGGTGGCAGCCGGTTAATTTTGAAGAAAACATCGGGAGAAGGGGTGACCGTAGCCATCGGGGAAAAGCCCTTTTCCGTGAGTTTTAAATAGAAAGGGAGAACAGGTATGGAAAAAAGAGGGCGCAGATTGCGCATGGACAGTAGGCTTCGGGATATGATTCGGGAAACCAGGATTTCTAAACAGTCCTTGATTTATCCGCTCTTCGTGGAAGAGGGGGAAGGCATTATCAAGGAAATCGGTGCCATGCCCGGGCAGAAGCGATACAGTCCTGACACCCTGCCCTTTGCCCTGGAAGAGGCGGCAAAGGCGGGGATTGGGAACATCATGTTCTTTGGGATTCCCAATGAGAAGGACCCCCAGGGAAGCCAGGCATATTGTAAGACGGGCATTGTCCAGCAGGCCATGAGGGTTGCCAAGGAAAGGGTTCCGGAGCTCTACTACATCGGAGACGTGTGCATGTGTGAATATACCAGTCACGGCCATTGCGGTATCATCAAGGACGGTCACGACGGGCCTGGGACCACGGTGGACAACGACAAGACCCTGCCTCTCTTGGCTAAGACGGCGGTGACTCAGGTGGCGGCCGGTGCAGATATGGTGGCACCCTCCGATATGATGGACGGACGAGTGGCATCCATACGGACGGCCTTAGATGCGGCAGGCTTTGTGGATACGCCCATTATGTCCTATGCGGCCAAGTACGCCTCTGCATTTTACGGACCATTTCGCGATGCGGCAGGCTCTGACAACTTCAAGGGAAATCGAAAGACGTATCAGATGGACCCCCACAATCGGCGGGAGGCCATTAAGGAAGTCTTTCAGGATTTAGAGGAAGGGGCGGACATCGTTATGGTGAAGCCTGCCCTTGCCTACTTAGATATCATCCGAGAGGTGCGGGATTTGGTGGATGTTCCTGTTGCAGCCTACAGTGTCAGCGGGGAGTATTCCATGATCAAGGCCTCAGCCATGGCAGGCATGATAGATGAAGATGCCATGATTGCAGAAACCACAACGGCCATATATCGGGCAGGGGCAGAGATGCTCATCACCTACTATGCAAAGGAAATCGCAAAGATGATAGAGGAAGGGAGAATCGGATAATGGATAATAGCAGAGACAATCGTTCCAAGGCGCTTTTTCAGGAAGCGGTGAAGTACATCCCCGGTGGGGTCAACAGTCCGGCGAGAGCCTGTGGCGCCGTGGGGGCAACCCCTAGGTTTATTGAGAAGGCGGATGAGCAGTTCATCTATGATGCGGACGGCAACAAGTTTGTAGATTTTATCGGTTCTTGGGGTCCCATGATTTTGGGGAACAACCACCCTGCTGTTTTGGAAGCGGTAGAGGCCGCGATAAAGGACGGGCTTAGCTTCGGTGCGGCTACGGAGAGAGAAATCGAGATGGCCAAGTTGGTCAGCGAGCTGGTTCCTTCCATGGAGCTGACCAGGATGGTTAACTCGGGAACGGAAGCCACCATGAGTGCTCTTCGCGCAGCAAGGGGCTATACGGGAAGAAACAAGATTATTAAGTTCGAAGGTTGCTATCACGGTCACTCCGACGGGTTGTTGGTTAAGGCGGGATCCGGTCTTATTGCCGATGGGGGAACACCCGACAGTGCAGGGGTGACACCCGGCTGTGCCCAGGATACTCTGACGGCAAAGTATAACAATTTTGAAAGTGTGGAAAGTCTGTTCGAAGCCCACAAGGGAGAAATCGCGGCGGTTATCTTGGAGCCCATTGCGGCAAACATGGGTGTGGTTCCTCCCAAGGAAGACTTCCTTCAGGGGGTCAGAGACATCTGTACAGCGGAAGGTGCTGTGCTGATTTTTGACGAGGTCATCACCGGATTTCGTATTGCCTTGGGCGGAGCCCAGTCCATGCTGGGAATCACCCCAGATTTGTCTACCTTCGGGAAGATTATCGGTGGCGGCATGCCCGTAGGCGCTTACGGTGGAAAAAAGGAAATCATGGAAGTGGTGGCACCTCTCGGCGGTGTTTATCAGGCGGGAACTCTCAGCGGAAACCCGGTTGCCATGGCGGCGGGCATAGCACAATTAACATACTTGAGAGACAATCCGAGGGTCTACACCCACATCGACGGATTGGGCGCCATTCTCTTCGAAGGCATCGATGCCATTCTCCAAGAGAGGAATCTTCCCTATACGGTCAATTACGTGGGATCCATCGGTACCCTCTACTTCGCAGAAGGGCCCATTACCGACTTCGACTCGGCCAAGAAGGCGGACCTGCAGAAGTATGCAGCCTACTTCAGACATATGCTCAACAGCGGATTTTTCATTGCGCCGGCACAGTTTGAGGCCATGTTTATCTCCGACGCTTTGACCGAGGAAGATATTTTGGCCACATTGGCAGCCGTCGACGCATTTTTGAAAAAGTGAAGCCCATGAAGAAGATATTTATCATCGGCATTGGGATGGGGAATCCGGACACCATCACCGTGCGGGGAAAGAAAATCATAGATGAGAGCCAAGGTCTGGCAGGTGCCGGTCGCATGGTGGAAAACTTCCATCGGCCGGGTGTGGAGGTTTGCCGTGCCATTGATCCCATGGAAATCTATCAGTGGATTCGGGACCGAGAAGATTTGCATCGGGTTTCTGTCCTCATGTCCGGGGATGTGGGGTTCTTTAGCGGTGCAAAAAAGCTGAGCCGGCTCTTGGATGAAGAGGGCTACGAAACAGAGTTGATTCCGGGTATCAGTTCCTTGCAATATCTCTGCGCCAAGGTGAAGACCCCTTGGGAAGATGTAAAGATTATGAGCCTTCATCACCATGACAATAATTTTCTCGGAGCGGTGCAGTCACACGGAAAGGTCTTTCTTCTCACCGGCGGTGAGCGGACGCCACGATATATTTGCAATGCCCTGGACCGAGTGGGTCTGGGGGAAGTGGATGTGGTCATCGGGGAAAACTTGTCCTACCCACAGGAGCGAATTATTCAGGGCACGGCGGAAGACTTGGCAGACAACGATTATCATTCTCTCAGCGTCATGCTCATTGAAAATTCGACTCCCTTTACAAAGAATGTGGAGACCCACGGAATTGCCGATGAGGTGTTTATTCGCGGGGAAGTTCCCATGACCAAGCAGGAGGTGCGCAGTGTTGCCATCTCCAAGTTGGGCATCGGGAAGAGGGATATTATCTACGATATCGGTGCCGGCACCGGCAGTGTTTCTGTGGAAATGGCCATGCAGGCGGTGGACGGCCGGGTGTATGCCATTGAGGTAAATGAAGAGGCCCTCGGCTTGCTGGGCCAGAACCGAGAAAAGTTCGGCTTGTTTAATTTGGAAATCGTGTCCGGCAGCGCGCCGGATGCCATGGAAGGTCTTCCCGCCCCGGATAAGGTGTTCATCGGCGGCACAAAGGGAAAGGTCTTCGAGATTCTTCACCAAATCCGAAAGATAGCACCTGAGGCGACGGTGGTCATTGATGCCATCGCCTTGGAGTCTGTAGCAGGGGCTTTGGAAGCATTGAAAAGCAACGGATTTACCAAGGTGGAGACGGTTCAGATTTCCGTCGCCCGTGGACGAAATATAGGAAATTACACCATGATGACGGGGTTGAACCCGGTGTTCATCATTCGGGGAGAGCAGGAGGGAGAAGATGAAGAATAACCTTTCCATTCCTCGAATCCTTTTAGGTGCCACCGGCAGCGGCATCGGTAAGACCACCATCACCTGCGGCTTGTTGAAGTTGCTTCAAAGAGCGGGGAAGACTCCGGTTTCTTTCAAGTGCGGACCGGACTACATCGACCCTATGTTTCACAAGGAGGTTCTGGGCATTGAAAGCCGGAACTTGGACTTGTTTTTCAACGATGAAAATACTGTCAAGATGCTCATGGCCGGTCATGTTGGCAGGTCTCGGGCGGAGGTTGCCGTGGTGGAAGGTGTCATGGGATACTATGATGGCTTAGGCGGAACTTCGGTGGCAGCCGGCAGCTATGATCTGGCTCGGGCCACCGGAACACCGGCTGTTCTAATTGTGGACGGGCGGGGAAAGTCCTATTCCTTGGTTGCCGAAATCAAGGGCTTTCTGGAGTTAATGCCGGATAGCATGATTCGCGGTGTCATCATCAATCGGGTATCCGCCGGGATGTATCCCCTCTTCCAAGAGATGATTGAGGAAAGTCTTCCCGTAAAAGTTCTCGGCTACATGCCGGTGCTTTCGGAAGGGGTTTTGGAAAGCCGCCATCTTGGCTTGGTGACAGCGGCTGAAGTGGAGGATTTGGATCAAACCTTGGAAAAGCTGGCCGACGTCATGGCGGAAACCATCGACTTGGACGAGTTGCTGGAGCTGGCAGGGCAGGCTTCTGTGCTTTCTTGGGAAGATGAGGCTCTTCCCCATGCAGGACGGTATAATGGTCTTCGCATTGCTGTTGCCAAAGACAAGGCCTTTTGCTTCTACTACGAAGACAACCTAGACATTCTTCGGCAGATGGGTGCGGAGATTGTGGAGTTCAGCCCCTTGGAAGACCGTGGGTTGCCTTCGGGTGTTCATGGACTGATAATAGGAGGTGGCTACCCAGAGCTGTATACGGATGTGTTGTCAGCCAATGAGGGTATGAGAACTTCCCTTTTGTCTGCTTTAGAAGGGGGCCTTCCCTGCTTGGCCGAGTGCGGCGGTTTTATGTTCCTTCATGAGTGGATTGAAGATCGAGATGGAACGCGGTTTCCGGGCGTCGGTTTCTTCTCGGGAGGGTGCTTCCCTACGGAAAAACTGGTTCGCTTTGGATACATCACCCTGATGGCGGAATCCGACACCCTCATATGCAAGGCAGGAGAGTCTCTTCGCGGTCATGAGTTCCATTACTGGGAAAGCGAGAACCCCGGGAACCTGTTTCATGCCCAAAAGCCAACGGGCAAGCGTGGTTGGGATTGCATAGTGCAAAAACAGAATGTCCTCGCCGGATACCCTCATCTTAACTACCAATCCAATGTGGAAGTGGTTGGGGCGTTTTTGGAACGATGCCGGGACAGCCAGAATTCTGACAATGAGTAGATAGTCGTAGAAATGTTTGTATTTTTTTGCCCTTGGAAGACAAATTTTGCGCTGAAACCGCTGATGCAGATGCGAAGAAGGGAAAGTACTTACAACATATTGCCACTACGGCCAAGGGTGTAATGATTTTGTCTTAACATGGGAGATGAAAAAGGTTAAATGTTAGAAAACCAGTTGAACAGGAATCCGTCTCCGCACAGGGACGGATTCTTTCATCTAAGAAACACTTCACAGATTTTATGAATACCCGTTGTACCCAAAGCACCTTTGCTGTTAGGGAATGTAATAATGAAATTTTCCCAGAGGTGCAGGCCACAACTCTCATAGTATAGAATCTTCTTGAAAGCTGCTTCCCGGTAACTGGCTTGGTTCATCATTCCGAAGTGTTCCCAATAGATGATCTTCTCATCGGATTCTCTCAAGATTGCAAAGTCAGGGGCATACATGTGCCCGTTAAAATATTGTACCCATTCGTAGCGGTAAGCGATGTTTTTTGCCTCCAATATATTGCCTATCTCTTTTTCTTCCTTGGAGCGCATAGCGGTACCTCTTCCGGTGAAGTGGATGAGCCTTTCTTTATGGGAAGAATTCTGTTCGTACCGATCATCCAACCATGCTTTTGCTTCTTCGCTACATAAGCACCCTTCCTGGTTTAAATAAGGATACTCGGTAATTAAAGCGTCAAGAAGCGTAGTGGTGTCAGTTGGTTTCAGTGCTTTCTCTAAAGGGACTAATATATGTAAATTGGATTGATTCCTGCGTACCCTTTCAACCAAAAATGCCTTGCGCATAAGCTGGTGAACAAGGGGCTTGTTCTTTGTAATGCCACGGTAATTTCTTTTGTAATATTGGAAATAGTATTGGTTATTTCTTCGTTTTAAGATACGTAGCTCACCCTCTGGCAAAGTTTTCAATTCTCGCTTATCTTGCCGAAGCGTTTTCCTTATTGTTGCTATTTCATTCCTTAGGTTATGCAAATTCATACCTCCTTAATATGGAAAATTATACCATTTTTGAAAGCGATTACAAGATAGATTTTTTTTTTGTGTGTTCAAAACAGACAAAATTATAACAAGCGCTTGTTGGAGGGCATATTGTTTGTAGTATTAAGCGAAGGAAAAGACTTTTATGCATGAATAGATTGGTATTGCTTGTGAAGAAGAGAAATAGTTACAACAAATGGTAAAGATGAAGTAGATGTAATAACTTTGTCATAACAATAAGGCTGTAAAAAATGAATTGTTAGAATTCTTCCTGTTCCAACCGATTTGCATGATGTCTGCAAATTGAAATTTCATTGCAACCAGTCGCTAGACGTGATATAATCCACTTAAATTCATATAACTTTTAGGTGTTCGGTGCTTTCCTGCCGAAAGAATAGGGAAGAGGGGTGAAAGTCCCCCGCGGTCCCGCCGCTGTAAGGGTTAGTTAGTACACACAGTTCACTGTATTTTATGGGAAGAAGTGTACGGCGTTTGATACCTAAGCCAGAAGACCTGCCTGAAAGATCTGAGTTACATTTTTTAACGGTTGATTGAAAGTGTAAGTGGGGTCTTTAAGTTCCCCGAGTACACTATTCTGAGTCAATCAGGATAGTTTTTTGTTAGGAGGAAAAAGAATGAAAAACACGAAAAGACAGCGGGCTGTTTTCATCTTGAGCGTGGTAGTTGCGCTTGTGTTTGGA
Source organism: Anaerovoracaceae bacterium (assembly GCA_040766105.1). Classification (GTDB taxonomy): domain Bacteria; phylum Bacillota; class Clostridia; order Peptostreptococcales; family Anaerovoracaceae; genus JAXGRD01. The sequence continues at coordinate 314,202 of JAXGRD010000001.1, read as the reverse complement.
ACGGCAGCCATTTCCAGCGGAATGCACATAATGGAGGGTTTTTTGCCTCTGAGCCACGCAGTTGTGTGGGGCGTTGTGTGTATTCCCTTTGTAATTTTGGGGATTCGATCCATTCAGAAGACGGTAGAGAAACATAGGAAGACGCTTCTCATTTTTGTGATGATGGGTGCTTATGTGTTTGTTTTGTCGGCATTGAAGATTCCGTCTGTGACGGGAAGTAGTTCCCATCCCACGGGGACTGGATTGGGTGCCATCCTATTCGGACCCACGGCCATGTGCCTGATTGGTGTTATTGTACTTTTGTTTCAGGCATTGCTCTTGGCTCACGGCGGTATTACAACCTTAGGAGCCAATACCTTCTCCATGGGTATTGTCGGACCATTTATTGCCGTTGGTGTGTTTGCGGTATGTAAGAAACTGCAGGCGCCCAAGAGCGTGGGAGTATTTTTGGCGGCAAGCTTGGCAGATCTAGGCACTTATCTGGTCACGTCGGTACAGCTTGCTATGGCACATCCATCTGCCAGCGGAGGATTTATGGGATCTCTCGTGGAGTTTATGACGGTCTTTGCCCTGACACAGATTCCTCTGGCCATTATCGAAGGTCTTTTGGCGGTAGTTATCGTCAAGGCGCTGGAAGCCTACGCGGCGCCGGAGCTGGGCGAGTTGGGATATTTGAGAGTTGCAGGAGGTGAAGCGAGATGACTATGACGAAGAATACAAAGATTGTAATCATATGTATGATATTGGCAGTGATTATCGCTGTTGTTCCACTGCTACTGATAAAGGATTCAGAGTTTGGCGGTGCAGACGGTCAGGCAGAGGAAGTCATCACAAAGGTAGCACCCGGGTATACACCTTGGTTTGAATCCATCATAGAACCACCGGGAGGAGAGACGGAGTCGTTGCTCTTCTGCGTACAGGCAGGATTGGGATCAGGTGTATTTGGATTCGGATTGGGATACCTAGTTTGCAGAAAGAGAATGAGCAAGAAAGAAAAGGAAGACAATGGAAGAGAGAATACTGGAAAAAATTAAGCAGATTGAGCCCCTAAACGAGAAAGCCATGGAGGTGGCGAGAAAGCGACAAGCTTCCTTAGCAAAGCCGCCGGGCAGTCTGGGAAGATTGGAGGATATCTCCATTCAGATGGCGGGAATTACGGGAAATGTTTACAACGTGGTCAATAAAAGATGCGTCGTCGTGCTGTCGGCGGATAACGGAGTTGAGGAAGAAGGTATTTCTTCCGCACCCAAATCTGTGACCACTGCCCAGACCATCAACTTCACCAGAAGGCTGACTGGCGTTGGGGTGCTATCCAAAAACACCGGATCGGACCTTTTGGTGGTGGATGTGGGAATCGATTGCGATCTTCCCCAAGGGCTACTTTCGGAGGATGTCCATGATTTTGTGGATAATAAAATCATCAACAGAAAGCTGGGCTATGGGACTAAGAATCTCTGCAAGGAAGCCGCCATGACTAGAGAAGAGGTAATCAAGGCCTTGTTCATCGGCATGGAAATGGCACAAGTCACCAAGGAAATGGGGTACGAGCTGCTGGGTGTAGGTGAAATGGGAATCGGAAACACTACCACCAGTGCGGCAGTCCTCTGTGCTTTGACCGGCTGTCCTGTAGAAGATGTGGTGGGACGCGGTGGCGGAATCGTAGATTCCGCATTTGAAAAAAAGAAAGCCATCGTCGATAAGGCAGCCCACCAAGAATTCTCCGACGAAATAGACATTCTGGCCAAGGTGGGAGGCTTTGATTTGGCGGCCATGACAGGTGTCTTCATCGGTGCCGCCGTGGAGAAACTGCCCATCGTAGTGGACGGATATATTTCCGCGGTGGCGGCATTGTTGGCGGAACGTCTGGCACCGGGAAGCAAGGAATACATGATTGCTTCTCACGAATCCTTTGAAGTGGGCTACCGAAAGGCCATGGAAGAGCTGGGCTTGGAGCCAATGATGAATCTGGGAATGCGCCTTGGTGAAGGAAGCGGATGCCCGCTGGCATTTTTGGTCATTGAGCAAGCCCTCGGCGTTATGCGAGACATGGCAACCTTTGAGCAGGCTGCTATCAACGATGATTATTTGGACGAGATACGAAAGGGTAACTGTTTCTAATGATTTTGATCGATAAGCTGGCGTACTCGTCAGTGATTCGCCACAGAAATACAGGAATAAAATGCGCCTTCGCCTTGGGCACTCTTCTCATATGCGTTGGTGTACGAACCTTGCCGATTGCAGCGGGCATCCTCGTCATCATGGGAATCTTGACCTTGCGATGGAGCACGGTGGGCGGCAAGGGATATGGGAAGATGATGGCGGCGCCTTTGGTTTTCCTCCTATTGGGAACCATCGTCGTTGCCTTTGATTTTTCCCTAGAGGGAATTACCTACACCAGCCACTCTTTGCTATATGCCCTGCGCTTGATTTTAGTATCTTTAGCAGCGGTGTCATGCCTCTACTTTCTGACCCTGACTACTCCCACATTGGATACCTTGGGTCTTCTCAAAAAAATCCATTGTCCATGGATTGTCATTGAACTGATGGTCCTTATTTACCGCTTCATCTTTGTCCTACTGGACTTGGCCCTTGCCATAACAACGGCCCAGCACAGCAGGCTTGGAAACAAAAACATGAGAACAGGGGTCAGGAGCATGGGGCAAATGCTGGCAAGAGTTCTGGTTCTTGCCATGCACAAATCTTCCATATTATTTGATTCCATGGAAGCGCGGTGCTACGACGGCAAGATGCGGGTTCTCTTCCCCAGCAACCCGGCAAAAGCCGGAGAAGTGGCCACTGTGGCAATCGTTCTGATGTTACTGCTGGCAGCGGGAATCTTCTCAAGAATGTACGGAGGCGAAATATGGGCAGTATAGAAAATCAAAGCCCCGCCTTGGAAATACACGATCTTCACTATACCTACAGCGATGGCACGGAAGCACTTCGGGGCATCGACCTGGAGGTAAAGCGAGGTGAAAAGTTGGCCATTATGGGTGCCAACGGCTCGGGAAAGTCCACCCTCTTCCTCCACCTTAACGGTATTCTCAAGCCAAAAAAAGGCCGGGTGAAGATTCAGGGAAAGCCCATAGATTATTCCCGAAAAGGCCTGTTGGATGTGCGGAAGAAAGTGGGAATCGTCTTTCAAAACCCGGACAATCAACTGTTTTCCGCCAGCGTCGTCCAGGAAATCTCCTTTGGTCTGCTGAATCTGGGAGAGAAGGAAGATGTGGCATTGGAGAAGGTCAAGAAGATTATGGCGGACTTGAATATCGAGGAGTTCAGTGAGAAGCCGACCCACTTCCTCAGCGGCGGTCAGAAGAAGAGGGTCGCCATTGCCGATGTAATGGTCATGGATCCGGAGATTATCATCTTTGACGAACCCACCTCGGAGCTGGACCCCAAGCACGCAGCCATTACGGACAAGATCATCGATGACCTGAGCAAGAGGGGCATTACGGTAATTCTCTCCACCCACAACGTGAGCAGAGCCTTGGCGTGGGCGGACCGAGCGGTCTTGCTGGATCAAGGTCGGGTCATTGCCCAAGGATTGCCGGAGGACATCTTCTCCAACGAGGACCTTCTGGAGAAGACCAACCTGGAAGAACCCAAGTTACTGAAAATCTTTGAAGGCTTACAGGAAGCAAAGATATTGGATCAGTCACTAAAAGCACCCCACGGATTGGAGGAGCTGCTGGAATACATTGAGAAAGGAAGAAAAGAATGAGCAAGAACGCCATCCTCATCGTCAGCTTCGGCACAAGTCATGAGGAGACGAGGAAGAAAACCATAGAAGAGATTGAACGGGACTGCAGAGAGGCTTTCCCCCATGTGGAGCATCGGAGGGCCTTTACCAGTGGAATGATCATGAAGATTCTCCGGGACAGAGACGGAGTTCACATCCCCGATGTGGAAGAGGCCATGGAAGAATTGGTGAAGGACGGTTACGACAACATCGTGGTGCAACCCACCCATATTCTCAACGGAGATGAATACGACAAGATGGTGCGACAAGCCATGAAGTTCGAGGATCAACTAGAGTCCTTAAAGATAGGGGCCCCCCTTCTCACCGCCAGCAGTGACTATGAAACCCTGTGCGAAAGTATCGCCCGGGAAGCGGGAAGACCGGAGGAAGAAGCTCTCATCCTCATGGGACACGGAACCGGCCATTATTCCGATGCGGCCTATGCTGCCTTGGAATATCGTTTTCGTATCTTGGGCCACAAGAACATCTTTGTGGGAACGGTGGAAGGGTATCCCGACTTTGATGCCATGTTCCAAAAGGTGGAGGAATACGGCCCCAAGAAAGTGGTCCTTCTGCCTCTCATGGTGGTTGCGGGTGATCACGCAAAGAACGATATGGCGGGAGAAGAGGACTCCTGGAAGTCGGCATTTACAGATGCGGGCTATGAAACCACATGTATTCTCAAGGGCATCGGCGAGTTTCCGGCGGTGCGCAAACAGTATGTGGATCATTTGCGGGAAGCGATGGCTTAAATGGAAAAGCAGCTGCGACAGGGATATACCACCGGGTCTTGCGCCACGGCGGCCACAGGAGGTGCTCTCACATTTCTGTTAACCGGAGAGAAGCGAGAAGCGTGGGTCTTGAAAATCCCCAAGGGAAAAGTGGTCCAAATCCCGCTCCAAGACTATGATAAGGGAGATGGATGGGCATCTTGTGGGGCGAAAAAGGACAGCGGAGACGATCCCGACGTGACCGATGGGGCACTGATTTACTCCAAGGTTCGCCTGGAGGCCGGTCCTGCGGGGAAGATCACCATCGACGGCGGTCCGGGTGTGGGACGAGTGACCAAGCCGGGTCTTGCGCGGGAAGTGGGAGAAGCGGCCATAAATCCGATCCCCATGGAGATGATACGACAGGAGGCCCATGGCATCATGGAATCCTTGGATTACGAAGGTGCTGTCCATATAGAAATTTCCGTTCCGAAAGGGGAAGTACTTGCTAAAAAAACCTTCAACAGTAAACTGGGAATTATAGGAGGCATCTCCATACTGGGAACCACGGGTATCGTGGAACCCATGAGCGAGAAGGCCTTGGTGGACACCATAAAGGTGGAGCTGGACGTCCTCTTTGCTGCCGGGGAAGAGAACCTAGTTATGACACCGGGAAATTACGGGGAGAAGTTCCTGAAAAGCAATACGAAGATTTCTCCCGAGAAGATTATAAAGTGCAGTAATTTTATCGGTGACACCCTCGAGCATGCAGCTGCCAAGGGATTCCAATCCATATTGTTGGTGGGTCATGTGGGTAAGCTGGTCAAAGTTGCAGGGGGAGTGAGGAACACCCACTCCAAGTACGGAGACCGGCGAATGGAAATACTGGAAGACTATGCAAGAAGGTCGGGTGGAAGCCCGGAATTCTGTGGGAAATTGAGTCATTGTGTCACCACGGAAGATGCCGTAAACTTATTACAGGAAGAAGACCTGTGGAAGGCTGTTTTGGAGAAGATGCTGGCTGATATAGAGAAACACATGGGTCTGCAAACCGGCGAAATAATAAAGGTTGGAGCCATTGTATACTCCAATGTTCACGGATATTTGGGAGAGACCCCTTTGGCGGGGGAAATTCGGAAGAGGATAGAAGAATGCGTAAAAAAGGAAGGTTAACGGGAATAGGCGTGGGGCCGGGAGATCCGGAGCTGCTGACCTTGAAAGCGAAGCGGGTCATGGAGGAGAGCGACTTCATCGTGATTCCCGCATCGGGAAAGGATGTCAATGCGGCGTATACCATCGGTGTTGCAGCGGTCCCGGCAATAGAAAACAAGTCCATCCTAGAGGTGGACATGCCAATGATTCGGGACAAAGAGGAGCTGGCGAAGTGTCACAGGCAGGCTGCAGAGCAGATTGCCGAGAGACTGGAGAATGGGGAGAGCGGTGCGTTTTTGACACTGGGAGACCCGACGGTCTACTCCACCTACATCTATGTCCATGACATTGTGACGGAGATGGGATATGAGACGGAAATCGTGCCGGGAATCCCATCCTTCTGTGCGGCGGCGGCCAGGCTGAACATGGGCTTGACCGAGGCGGAACAGGCCTTGCACATCATCCCTGCATCCTACGATGGGCTGGAAGAGCATCTGGCCTACGACGGGACCAGAGTTCTGATGAAGAGCGGAAAATCTCTTGGCAAGGTGAAGACGCTGTTGGCGGGAAGAGACGATGTGGATGTGAAGATGGTGGAACGCTGTGGGATGGAAGGGGAAAAACTCTATCACGGCGTGGAGGAAATTGAAGAGGACGCAGGATACTTTACCATCCTGATTGTAAAAGGAGCGAAGGAATGATTCATTTTGTAGGTGCCGGTTCCGGCGCAGAGGACCTGATTACGGTAAGAGGGCAAAACCTGCTGAAAGAAGCGGATGTGATTATCTATGCAGGCTCTTTGGTCAACGAGGGACATTTGAACATAGCCAAGGAAGGTTGTCGCATTCTCAACAGTGCATCCATGACCTTGGAAGAAGTCATAGAGGAAATGAAGGCAGCGGAAAAGGCCGGGAAGATGACGGTGCGCCTTCATACGGGGGATCCCAGCATCTACGGCGCCCACAGGGAGCAGATGGACCTTTTGGATGAAGAGGGCATTCGGTATGATGTCGTCCCGGGAGTCAGCTCCTTCTGCGGTGCGGCGGCGGCCCTCAATGCGGAATATACCCTTCCCAATGTCTCCCAGACGGTCATTATCACCCGCATGGCAGGCAGGACACCGGTGCCGGAGCTGGAGGAAATTTCTCTTCTGGCAAAGCATCAATCCACCATGGTCATCTTCCTATCTACAGGAATGTTGGAGGAGCTAACCCAACGACTTTTGGCAGGGGGCTACCAAGAGGACACGCCGGCAGCCATCGTCTACAAGGCCACCTGGCCCGACGAAAAGGTGTTCCGAGGAACGGTGGGAACCATTGCACAGATGGCAAAGGACAACAACATCACCAAGACAGCGTTGATCTTGGTGGGCAACTTCTTGGGATCCGACTACGAGCGATCCAAACTCTATGACCCGGGATTTTCCCACGAATTCAGAGAGGCAAGCAAATGACGGAAATCATCATGGTGGGCATCGATCACAACAAAGCGCCCATCGAAGAACGAGAAAAGTTTTCATTTACCAAAGCCGGAGCCAAGGAAGCCTTGGAAATCCTCAAAAAAGAGAAAGGGGTTTCCGGCAGTCTTCTGCTGTCCACCTGCAATAGGACGGAACTATGGCTTACGGGAGATGCCAATGCCCAAGAACTCATGGAAAAAATCGCCGGTACCACCTCTTCCCACTTCATAGAGAGAAGAGGTGAGGATGCCATGGGACACCTGTTTCGCCTTGCCTGCGGGTTGGAGTCCCAGCTGACGGGGGAAGACCAAATTTTGTCCCAAATCAAGGATGCTCTTACATTGGCACAGAGCTGCCACAGCGGAGATACGGTTATGGACAGAACCTTCCGTTGCGCCATTTCGGCGGCAAAAAAGGTGAAGAGCAACGTTCGATTGACATCCATCAGTCCCTCTGCGGCAAGGAGCAGTGTGCGTCTCATGGAGGAAAAGTTGGGAGACTTGCGGGATGTGCCCTGTCTGATCATCGGCAACGGACAAATCGGAAAGCTTCTGGCGGAGGAATTGCTTCACAGAGGCGCCAAGGTGAGCATGACCCTGAGAAAGCGAATTCACGGAAAGGAAATACAGAATTCCGTCATTCCCAAGGGATGCACCATGATACCCTATGAAGAAAGAATGGCGCATCTGAAGGATTACAGGTGCGTTGTCAGTGGGACAATGAGCCCCCACTTTACGGTGAAGGCGGCGGATTTGGAACATGCAGGAATACAGGGGGAACAACTATACTTGGATTTGGCGGTTCCCAGAGATATGGAGGCGGCCATAGGAGATATCCCCGGTATAGAGTTGTACAATATGGATCAAATCAGTGCTGCCGTGGAAGCGGATGGAGGAGAGACGGGAAGGGAACAGGCGGAGGCCATCTTGCAGGAAGCCATGGACGAACTTCGATCTCAGCTGGCCTTCGAAGATCATCTTCCCAGGGTGGAACGAATCTCCCAATTGGTGAAAGACGATGTCAACGGCAGGATGAAGACTCAAGATCCCGATGCAGCCGCAGAAAAATCCATTCGAAAACTGCTCTTCGGTCTACGAAAGCACCTTTCGGAAGAGGATTGGGAGAGTTGCTTTTCTGCGTTGGAAAAGGCTGCAAGGGATGATACCATAAAGACAGGAGAGAAACATCACTATGAAGAGGATTAATATTGTGGGGCTGGGCCCCGGAGACAGAAAACAAATGACCTTCCAAGCTGCGGAAGCCTTGGAGCAAAGTCAGGTGATTGTAGGTTACACCGTTTACATCGACCTAATTAAGGATGATTACCCGGACAAGACCTTCTTCTCCACCCCTATGAAAAAGGAAGTGGATCGGTGTCGCATGGCGGTGGAAGAGGCGGTAAAAGGTCAGGAAGTCTCCATGGTCTGCAGCGGTGATGCGGGCATCTACGGCATGGCCGGCCTGGTTTATCAGGTGGCGGAAGACTATCCCGATATTGAAATTCGGGTGATACCCGGAATCACGGCAGCATGTAGCGGGTCAGCCATTTTAGGGGCACCCCTGACCCATGACTTTGCCGTCATCAGCCTGAGCGATCTTCTCACTCCATGGGACCTCATCGAAAAAAGACTACGCTGTGCGGCGGAAGCCGAGTTTACCATATGTCTTTACAATCCTTCCAGCATCAAGCGTCACGACTATTTGCAGAAGGCATGCGACATCATCATGGAGTACAAGAAAGAAGATACAGTTTGCGGTATTGCTGTGAACATTGGCAGAGAGGGGGAAACCGGTAGGGTTCTTTCCTTGAAGGAACTGCGAGACACCCCCGTGGATATGTTTACCACCGTCTTCATCGGTAGCCCTCTTACATGGGAGATTGGCGGGAAGATGGTCACCGCAAGGGGATACTTTATGGAAGGAAAGAAAGATGGGTAATATCCTGCTGTTTGCCGGAACGTCAGAGGGCAGGACACTGTCCCACCTAAAGGTCATGGATGGAGATTCCTCCGTCAATCTTTTGGTGAGCATTGCCACGGACTACGGAAGAGACTTGCTACCGGAAGACGGGGACAATTTTACCGTTCATCAAGGAAGAATGGATCGAGAAGAGATGGTGGCGTTTATCGCTCGTCACCACATTACCAAAATCATCGATGCCACCCATCCCTATGCCGTTGTCGTTTCCGACAATGTTCGAGAGGCAGGAAAAGAAACGGGAATTCCGGTGTACCGGCTGACCCGAGAAGAGGAAGAGCGTCCCTCTAACTGTATCTCAGTGAAGGACAGCCAAGGGGCGGTCGCATATTTGGCGGGAACAGAGGGTCCGGTGCTAATAACCACCGGCAGCAAGGAATTAAGGACATACACGGAAATTCCCAATTTCCAAGAACGGCTCTTCCCCCGCATGCTTCCCGACCCGGAGATGATGGGAAACGTCCTTGGAATGGGGTATCGGAAGCAGAACCTCATCTGCATGCAAGGTCCCTTTGCCTTGGAAACCAATGTGGGTATGTTGCAGCAAATCGGTGCTAAGTACTTGGTTACCAAGGAGTCGGGCAAGGCCGGTGGCTTTTCTGAGAAGATACAGGCTGCAGAGAAGTTGGGCGTAACGGTAGTGCTCATCGGTCGGCCACAGGAGGAGAATGATATTTCCTTTGAAGAAGCCATGGTACTCTGTGGGATTTCTCTTCCCCAAGAAGTCGCATCCGTTGGAGTGATTTCAGGAACCAAGACCCTCATGGACAGTCGCTTCCCCATGTATGTGGATGTAAAGGACAAGCCCGTCCTGGTGGTGGGGGGCGGAAAGATCGCCCTGCGCAGAGCCGGCGTCCTGCGAGACTTCCAATGCCTTGTCACGGTGGTGGCAAAGGAGATCATGGAAGGTGACTGGTCAAATATGGAGATTCTAGAGAAACCCTTTGAAGCTTCGGATCTAGAGGGGTTCCAAATGGTGGTGGCGGCCACCGATGACCACGGGCTCAATGCCCATATCGGAGAACTGTGTCGGGAGAAACGGATTCCCGTCAATGTTGCCAGCGACAGAACCCTGTGTGACTTTTACTTCCCGGGTATTGTCCGAGCAGGAAATGTGACGGTAGGTGTTATCGCCGGAGGCAAGGACCACAAGAAGGCTGCCAGAATTAGAGAGAAGATAGAAAGGTTGTTACATGAAGAGGAAAGTGATAGTCGGGAGCAGGGAGAGTAAGCTTGCGGTAATCCAGTCGAAGCTGGTCATGGAGATGATTGCTGCCGCTCATCCGGAGATAGAGCTGGAGCTGGTGACCATGAAGACCACCGGCGACATTATCTTGGACAGGACCTTGGACAAGGTTGGGGGGAAGGGCCTCTTTGTGAAGGAACTGGATAAGGCTCTTCGTGAGGGAACCATTGATATTTCCGTTCACAGCTTGAAGGATATGCCTTCAGAGGTGCCGGAAGATCTTCCCCTGTTGGCCTTTTCCAAAAGAGAAGCATCGGAAGATGTGCTGGTTCTTCCAAAGGGGATTTCTCGAGAGGAAGATATGAACAGGAGCAAGCCCATCGGCAGTTCCAGTCCGCGACGAAACATGCAATTGACGAAGCTATATCCCGGATTTACGCAAAAGAGTGTGCGGGGTAATGTGCTGACTCGCCTAGAAAAGCTGGATAGGGGAGACTATTGCGCTTTGATCTTGGCAAGGGCCGGCCTGCAAAGGTTGGGTCTGGAGGACCGCATCAGCAAGGTCTTCACATCGGAGGAGATGGTGCCGGCTGCAGGCCAGGGCATCATGGTGGTGCAGGGAAGAAAAGGCGAGGACTACAGTTTTTTGGACTGTGTGGATGATGAGAAAGCAAGGATAGAAGTGACGGCGGAACGTGCCTACGTAGCCCACTTGGAAGGGGGATGCAGTTCTCCCATCGGTGCTTTTGCAACTTTGAAGGAGAATCGAATCACCATAAAGGGTTTCTATGCCGACGAAGAGCAGACCCGGTTTTTGGTGGATGAAATAGAGGGGTCGGCGGAGAATGCCAATGAATTGGCGGTGGATTTGGCCGACAAGATGAAGGGAGATTTCCATGGAAGATAAGGGAAAGGTCTGGTTGGTGGGCGCAGGCCCGGGAGACCGCGGACTCCTTACCATAAAGGGACAACAAGTTCTGTTGGATGCGGATGTCATTGTCTACGACAGCTTGGTGGGTCAAGGAATCTTGGCCATGATTCCTCCGGGACCGGAGACCATCGACGTGGGAAAAAAGGCGGGCAATCATCCGGTTCCTCAGGATAGGATCAACGAAATTCTGTTGGAAAAAGCCTCGGAAGGAAAGCGTGTGGTGCGCCTAAAGGGTGGCGACCCCTTTCTCTTTGGCCGTGGGGGAGAAGAGTTGGAACTTCTCACGGAACACAACATTCCCTTTGAAATCGTGCCGGGAGTGACATCTGCCATTGCCGTTCCCGCATATAACGGTATTCCTGTTACCCACAGGGACCATACCTCATCGGTACACATTATCACCGGTCACACCAAGAAGGATAACCGAGATGCTACGGATTATGCTTCCTTAGTGAAGTTGAAGGGAACCTTGGTCTTCCTCATGGGCGTTTCGGCCATGGAACGAATTTGCAATGGACTGATGGATGCGGGTATGGAGGGAGACATGCCGGCGGCCGTCCTGGAAAAGGGAACCACGGCAAAGCAACGGCGTGTAGTGGCAACTTTAGAAACTCTGGCAGAAAAGTCCAAGGAAGCGGCCATTGGGACACCTGCCATCATTGTGGTGGGCAGTGTCTGTGCCTTGGAAGAAAAGTTTCATTGGGCGGAGGACCGACCTTTGGGGGGGATGAAAATTGCCGTAACCAGACCTCGGGGACGAGGCTCTCGACTTGCGGATCAACTGATCTCCTTAGGTGCCGAGGTCATTCTTCTTCCTGCCATAGAAACGGAAGCCCTTCCCCTCAATGATTCCATGAAAGCGTCTTTCACGGAGATTGGCGGCTACGATTGGATCGTATTCACCAGCGTGGCGGGCGTGGAGGCCTTCTTTGAGAAGATGAAGGAGTGTCGACGGGATATCCGAAGTCTGTCAGGCATACGCTTTGCAGCCATTGGAACTGCCACCAAGAGAGAAGTGGAAGACAGAGGCATTTTGGTGGACTTGACCCCAAGGGTCTACAGCGGACATGCTCTCGGGGAGGAACTGGTAAAGGTGGTAGCACCGGGAGAGAGGATACTCATTCCCCGCTCTGCCATCGGTACGCGCCAGGTTTTGGATCCCTTGGATGAGGCGGGACTGACCTATGAGGACCTTCCCATCTATGATACGGTGGAAGAGGAAAGCTTGGTTAAATACGACGATTCCGTTGACTTGGTTACATTTACCAGTGCATCGACGGTTTCCGGCTTTGCCAAGTCCAATCCGGAATTGGATTATTCTTCTGTTCGGGCTCTGTGCATTGGAAGGCAGACGGCAGAGGCGGCAGAGGCTTTGGGAATGAAGACGGCTGTTTCAGAAAGGTCCACCATCGAAAGCATGGTGGAAAAAGTACTGGAGATGAAATGTACCTGGCAATAGGCTTTGTTTTGGATATGATTGTGGGAGATCCCCACGCTATGCCTCACCCGGTGCGCGCCATTGGGGAGCTTATTTCCCTGTTGGAAAAATTTCTGCGAAGGATATTCCCTGCCACTAAAGGCGGAGAGAGAGCTGCAGGAGCCATCCTGGCAATTTTGGTTATGGCGGTTTCCTTTGGGGTACCCTTCTTTCTACTGCTCTTGCTGACCCTTTGGAACCCCTGGATTGCCTTGGCTGTCCACGGGTTTATGTGCTATCAGATTCTGGCCATTAAGTCTTTGAAGAAGGAGAGCATGAAGGTTGCCCGTGCCTTGGAGGCGGATGATGTGGAGGGTGCCAGATCTGCTCTGTCCATGATTGTGGGAAGAGACACGGCCGGCCTCAATGAAGAGGGCATTGCCAAGGCAGCGGTAGAAACCGTAGCGGAGAACTCCGCCGACGGAACCGTCGCACCCATGATATATATGGCCATTGGAGGAGCTCCTTTGGGCTTTCTCTATAAGTCCATCAATACCATGGACTCCATGATTGGATACAAGAACGGCAAATATCGATATTTCGGAACCTTTGCGGCGAAGTTGGACGATGTGGTGAACTTTATTCCCGCACGCATCTCCGGGCTTTTGATGATTGTCGCTTCGGGACTCCTTGGGCTGGATATGAGAAATGCGGCGGCCATCTTTAAGAGGGACCGGTTCAATCACGCCAGTCCCAACAGTGCACAGACGGAGGCGGCCTGTGCCGGTGCGTTGAACATCAGGCTGGCAGGCAATGCCTATTACTTCGGGAAACTCTATGAAAAGAAGACCATTGGGGACGATAATCGACCCATTGAGTGGGAGGACATCGGCCGTGCCAACCGACTCCACTATGGAACGGCGGTGCTGGCATTCATTCTGTGCATGATGATGAACTACTTTTTGACACTGAGCTTGGGAGGAGGATGGTTTTTCATATGAAAAAACTTACACATGGAGGGGACATCTATTCCCAAGGAAGCATTATAGATTATTCGGCAAACATCAATCCCCTGGGCCTACCGGAGGGTGTGAAGAAAGCCGTGATAGAGAGTCTGGACCTTTGTGTTAACTACCCCGATCCCCTTTGCAGGGAATTGACGGCGGCAGTTGCCCAGAAGGAAGCGTTGAATCCGGATTACCTAATCTTTGGTAACGGTGCGGCGGATGTTATCTTTCGCTTGGTACTGGCCAAGGCTCCCAAAAAAGCTTTGGTAACGGCACCCACTTTTTCCGAGTACGAAAGTGCCTTGGAAGCGGTTGGCTGCCCTGTTTCCCATCATATGCTACAGGAAGAGGAAGATTTTGTGGTAAGGGGAAATCTTCTCACTGCGATTACAGAGGATACGGAGATTCTCTTCCTCTGCAATCCCAACAATCCTACGGGGATTCCCATGGACCGGCAGCTTCTCTTGGACGTGTTAAAAAAATGCGTTGAAAAGAATGTTCTCATGGTGGTGGACGAGTGCTTCCTCGCCATGACGGAGGAAATCTCCTTAAAGGACAAGGTGGCCGACTACAAGAATCTGTTTATTCTGCGGGCCTTTACCAAGGATTACGCCATGCCCGGCCTGCGCTTGGGATACGGAATCTGCAGCGATGGAGAATTGTTAAATCGAATGTTTACCGTTGGTCAACCCTGGAGCGTGTCTCTTCCCGCGCAAAAGGCAGGGGTACAGGCTTTGAAAGAGGACGCTTATCGGGAAGAATCCAAAAATCTCATTGCCCAAGAGAGGATGTACTTAGTGGGGGAATTGAAAGCCTTGGGATACAAGGTATATCCACCCTCTGCAAACTATATATTCTTTCGAGTGGAGACAGGGAAAGAAAGTTTCTACGAGGATTTGTGCAAGGCAGGCTTCCTGGTGAGAGATTGTAGCAATTACGAAGGACTGGAGAAGGGATATTTCCGAATCGCAGTGAAGAAGCGAGAAGACAACGAAAAGCTGGTGGAAGCGTTAAAGGAGAGGGAAGAAAAATGGCAAAGGCGATAATGGTCCAAGGGACCACTTCAAACGCGGGAAAGAGCCTGATGGTGGCAGGCCTGTGCCGCATCTTTAAGGAGGACGGCTATAAGGTTGCACCCTTTAAGGCGCAGAATATGGCGCTGAATTCCTATATCACCCAGGATGGTTTGGAGATGGGAAGAGCGCAGGTGGTACAGGCAGAGGCGGCAGGCATCGAGCCCAGCGTCTACATGAACCCCATCCTGCTAAAGCCCACCAACGACACGGCCTCCCAGGTCATCGTCAACGGCGAGGTGTGGGAAGATATGAATGCCAAGGAATACTATGGGAACAAGAAGGTGTTGGTACCCCACATCCAACGTGCCTTTGATAAGTTGGCGGAGGAAAACGATATCATCGTCATTGAGGGTGCGGGAAGCCCTGCGGAAGTCAATCTGAAGGAAAATGATATCGTCAATATGTTCATGGCCAAGCTGGCCAAGGCTCCCGTTCTTCTGGTGGGGGATATTGACAGAGGTGGTGTCTTTGCTGCCTTGGTGGGAACTATGGTTCTCTTCGATGAGGAAGAGAAGGACATGGTAAAAGGTCTGGTGGTCAACAAGTTCCGCGGCGACCTGAGCATTCTAGAACCGGGATTGGGGATCTTGGAAGAAAAAGCAGGAAAGCCGGTGGTTGGCGTGGTGCCCTACTTGGATGTAGATATTGAAGACGAGGACAGCCTGAGCAACCGCTTTGAAAACAAGGAGGGCATTGCCCCCATCGACATTGCGGTGATTCGTCTGCCTCGGATATCCAACTTCACCGATGTCAGTGTCTTTGAAGCACATCCCAGTGTGAACCTGCGATTTGTGGACAGCAGCAGAAGCCTGGGAAGTCCGGACTTGATTATTCTTCCCGGGACAAAGAACACCATGGAAGATCTTCTCTGGTTGCGACAGAGCGGGCTGGAAGCCCGGATAAAAAAACATGCGGCAGATGGCGGCGCGGTTTTCGGCATCTGCGGCGGATATCAAATGCTCGGCGCACACCTTTCCGATCCCCATCATGTGGAACACGGCGGAGAGATGGAAGGGGTCGGTCTTCTCCCCGGTCGTACTGTCTTTGCAAAGGAAAAGACCAGAACTAGGGTGACGGGGAAGTTCGGGTCTGTCCAAGGCATCTTCTCACCTCTGTCCGACCTCCCTCTTAAAGGATATGAAATCCACATGGGAACCACCGACGGAGGAGAGGCAAGCAGCTTGGCAACTATTTGTGCCCAAGGGGAAGAACCCAAGGAAGACGGGCTGAACACCGGGAACGTCTACGGCTCCTATGTTCACGGCATCTTTGACGGAGAAGGCATCGCCCACACCATTCTTCAATGTCTCCTGGAGAAGAAGGGATATTCCATGGAAGAAATGGAAACCATCCAAGTGGATGATTACAAAGAGATGCAGTATAAGAAGTTGGCGGCGGGCATTCGGGAAAGCCTGGATATGAAGAAGGTATATGAGATCCTGGAAAGGGGACTGTAATGGGAAATATAAAACTACGGGAAGTGCTTCCCGGCGAGATAGAAAAGAAGAGCTTTGAAATCATTGGGGAAGAAATGGGACCGGTAGAGCTGGATCCACTGGAAAAGCCGGTGATTTTTCGAGCCATCCACACCAGTGCGGACTTCGATTATCTGGAGAACCTGAAATTTTCCAAGGACGTGGTGGCTCATGGAACAGAGGCGATAAAAAAAGGTGCCGTCATTGTAACGGATACCAATATGGCCAAGGCCGGCATCAACAAGACCAGGTTGCAGGAGTACGGCGGACAGGTCCACTGCTTTATTGCCGATGAAGATGTTGCAGCCGCGGCAAAAGCCAACGGGACCACTCGTGCCGTTGCCAGCATGGAGAAGGCGGCAGAGTTGGAAGGGCCGGTAATCTTTGCCATCGGAAATGCCCCTACAGCTTTGGTCAGACTTTTGGAACTGGCGGAAGAGGGAAGAATCAAGCCGGAGCTGATTATCGGCGCACCTGTAGGCTTCGTCAATGTAGTGGAATCCAAAGAACTTCTATTGGATCAGAATGAAATCCCCTATATTGTTGCCAGAGGACGAAAAGGCGGCAGCAATATTGCCGCCGCCATATGTAACGCGATACTCTATCAATGTGCAGAATAAGGGTTGCTCCTTATTTCAGCATTGCCTCGACCTCATTCTTGCCCTGAGGGGTGAGGGAGGAAGAAAAGAGGCTGTACATTTGGATGATGACTTTCTCCTTGATTTTCTTGGCACTCATTTTAGGATTGTAGAGCTCCGTAAAACCGATCCAGCCCATGGCCACTGCCCACAGGTTTTCCATAAGTCTTTGTTTCTCCTCTTGGGAATCAGGGGATCTTAGCAAACCGGCTTTCTCCCAACCATGGAATATTTTTACTGCTTGGGTAGACAGCTCTTCCAGGTGCGCTTTGTAGATTTCCAACAGTTTTGGATCGTTCTTTTGCAGGATATACAGCTCGGCATAGAAGAAGCGATACTTGTGAATATGATTCACACAGGCTTCTACAAAGTTCATGATACCCTTCGCTGTAGGAGCGTATTCTCTGTCAAAGAAAACACTGTTGGAGTGTGGATACATATCCTCTTCCCAGATGACCCGAATAAGATCTTCCTTGCTGCTGAAGTAATAATAGTAGTTTCCGGGGCTGATTTCCATGAAGTTTGACAGCTTGATAGTACTGATGTTTGTGGCCCCAAACTCATTGAACTTCTCTATGGCGGTAACTTTTATCTTTTCCCTAGTTCTCATTTTCATTTTCACTTCCTTTTTCACTGTCGATGTAGATCTTCGGAAGCCTTTGACCGAAGGCACATACGATCTCATAGTTAATGGTGCCGGTAGCATCTGCGATGTCATCGGCCAAAATTGTATTCACACCGTCACTTCCCATGACGATGACCTCATCCCCTACTTTTACATCGGGCACATCCGTTAAGTCGATCATGCACTGATCCATGCAGATATTTCCTGCTATGGGAGCAAACACACCTCCCACAATGACCTTTGCATCCTTTGAGAACGGCCGTGGATAGCCGTCTGCATAACCTAAGGCGATGGTGCCGATGACGCTTTCCCTTTCTGCGATGAACTTTCGTCCGTAACCTACAGAGAATCCAACCGGTACCCGTTTCAAACGGATAATGTTCGCCTTTACAGACATGACCGGCTTGATCTCCAGTTGCTTTTTATCCACCTCGTGAGAGGGATAGCACCCATACAATATGATTCCCGGTCGCACCGCATCAAAGTGAACGCTGGGAATCTCCATAATGGCAGCACTGTTGGCAAAGGTTTTGGACGGCAATTTCACGCCCCCATCCACCAAGGTCTGATAGAAGCCATTAAACCTGGACTCCTGTTCCTTGGAAAATCCTTTATCGGCTGCGTCTGCTGTGGCAAAGTGGGAGAAGAGTCCCTTGGGTTGGAAGCCCTTTAGCTCCGTCATCTCCTTGATTTCTTCGACAGCATTGGGATCATCGGGAAGATATCCGATTCTTCCCATACCCGTATCTACGGCTACATAACCATGAACCACGGTTCCTTTTTCCTCGGCGGCCTTGGAAATGGCTCTTGCATTGTCCAAAGAATTGACCACCGGCGTGATATTTTGTTCCACAATGGTATCTGCATACATGTTCGGTGTAAGTCCCAACATGACGATTTCTTCCTCAATACCCCCCTCGCGAAGAGCAATGACCTCGTGAAGTGTGGCTACCGCAAAGGTTTTGATACCGTTCTTTCGAAGAACCTTCGCCATTTCCACAGCACCGTGGCCGTAGCCGTCAGCCTTGATGACACCGATGATTTCCTTGCCTTCGCCGACTTTCTTCCGTATGTTTTGGATGTTGAAGGTTGCATGTTCTAAATTGATTTCCGCCCATGCCGGCCGAAGCCCTTCTTTATACATGAATGTATCACTCCTTTCTATAGCTTTGGTGTTCTGAAAATAATATCATCTCTTCCCGGACCATTGGAAATCATGGTAATGGGGAAGCCAATCTCTTTCTCAATTTCCTGTATATAGTCTTGACACTCCTGTGGGAGCATGTCAAATTGCCTGATTCCCGTAATATCGGTCTTCCATCCGGGCATGGTTTTCCATACAGGCTTTGCTCTTTCCAGCTTGGTGGTGCTTGGGAAATCCGTTTCCGTCACACCATCGATTTCGTAGCCTATGCAGATGGGAATCTCGTCAAGATATCCCAAAGGATCCAATACTGTAAGGGCGACCTCCGTGGTACCTTGCGTTCTACAACCGTACCTCGTTGCCACCGCATCAAACCAACCGACTCTGCGGGGGCGTCCCGTGGTGGCGCCGTATTCTCCGCCGTCACCGCCTCTTCTTCTCAGCTCATCTGCAGCTTCACCGCTCAATTCGCTGACAAAGACGCCTGCACCAACGGCGCTGGAATATGCCTTTACAACGGTGACCACATCCTTGATGGCAAAGGGCGGAACCCCTGCACCTACAGCTCCGTAGCCGGCCAAGGTGGAAGAAGATGTGACCATGGGATAGATTCCGTGATCGATGTCCTTCAGGGCTCCCAGCTGACCTTCCAATAGTATACTCTTTCCTTCCAGGAGTGCTTCTCGCAGGAATGCCGCTACGTCACATACATAGGGTGCAATCATTTCCTTGTAGGAGAGAAGGGTTTCCAAAAGTTCCTCTTCTTTCAATAGGGGTTTGTGATATAGGTTCTCCAACAGCACGTTTTTCAGCGTGCAAACGTTGGCTATTTTTTCTTTTAAGGCCTCCTGATCCATGAACAGTTCCTGAACCTGGAAACCGATCTTTGCATATTTATCTGCGTAGCAAGGTGCAATCCCGGCCTTTGTGGAACCGAAGGATCTTCCCGCCAAACGTTCCTCTTCATAGGTATCCAAGAGGATGTGATAGGGCATGACCACCTGTGCTCTGTCGGAAACCAATAACTTGGGAGCGGGAACCCCTTTGTCTTCCAAGGTTTTCAGCTCGTCGATCAAGTAGGGGATGTTCAACACCACACCGCTGCCGATGACCCCTGTGGTATGGTCGTAAAAAACTCCCGATGGGAGAAGATGCAAGGCGAACTTACCGTAGTCATTGACGATGGTGTGTCCGGCATTGCTGCCTCCCTGATAGCGGACGATGATATCCGATTCCTTGCTGAGGACGTCGGTGATTTTTCCTTTTCCTTCGTCGCCCCAATTTGCGCCTACAATTGCTTTTACCATGTGATCGTACTCCTTTATACGGTTAATTCTGCTTTCATTCCTATGAGTTCACGATTCTCGTCCAAAATGGGCGCGATAATGTTCTTCAAATATTCAGTTGTCTGTTCCACGCTGCAGCCCACGAAGTCAATGGGGTCCAGCATGGATCGAAGCTGTTCTTCGTCCATGGGGAAGTCCGGGTCCTTAGCGATTCTCTCCAACAAATCGTTGGGAGCACCTTCTTCCTTGACTCTCTTCCCAGCTTCCATGGAATGTGCCCTAATCTTCTCGTGCAGCTCCTGCCTGTCCCCTCCTGCTTTCACCGCGTCCATGAGGATGATTTCCGTTGCCATGAAGGGCAGTTCACTCATGAGTCTGGTGTGAATCACCTTCGGATAGACGACCATTCCCGCTGTGATGTTCAAGTACAGTTCCAGAATGCCGTCCACAGCCAGGAAGGCTTCAGAAACGGAGATTCGTTTATTGGCGGAGTCATCTAAGGTTCGTTCAAACCATTGGGTGGCTGCCGTGATTGCCGGGTTCATGGCATCGGCGATTACGTAGTTTGCCAAGGCGGCGATTCTCTCGCTGCGCATGGGGTTTCGCTTGTATGCCATGGCGGAGGAACCGATTTGGTTCTTCTCAAAGGGTTCTTCCACTTCCTTCAGATGTTGGAGAAGACGCATGTCATTGCTGAACTTGTGTGCGCTCTGTGCAATACCTGAAAGGACATTGAGCACGCGGCTGTCCACCTTGCGGGAGTAGGTCTGTCCGGAGACGGGATAGGTGGAGTCGTAGCCGAACTTCTCTGCTATGAGAAGATCCAGCTTTTTGACTTTCTCGTAGTCCCCCTCAAACAGCTCCAGGAAGGTAGCCTGCGTTCCCGTGGTTCCTTTGGATCCCAACAAGGTGATGCTCCCCAAAGTGTATTCCAGGTCCGCCAGGTCCATGACCAGTTCATTGAGCCAAAGGGTGGCTCGCTTGCCTACCGTGGTTGGCTGTGCAGCCTGAAAATGGGTGAAGCCCAATGTGGGAAGATCCTTGTATTTATCCGCAAAATCCGCCAATTGAGCGATGATGTTGATCAGTTTTTTTCGGATCAGCTCCAGGCCTTCTGCCATGATAATCAAATCCGTGTTGTCGCCTACATAGCAGGAGGTGGCCCCCAGGTGAATGATGCCCTTTGCTGCCGGACACTGCTGTCCATATGCATAAACATGAGCCATAACATCATGGCGCACAAGGGCTTCTCGCTCTTGTGCAACATCGTAGTTAATATCGTCTTGGTATTCCCGCATCTGGCTGAGCTGCTCATCGGTAATGAGCAGTCCCAGCTCTTTTTCCGCTTCCGCAAGGGCAATCCATAGCTTTCTCCAGGTTTTGAACTTCTTGTCGGGAGAAAAGAGGTACTGCATCTCCTTGCTGGGATATCGCTGGGATAACGGGCTGTTATAGTTATTATTCATTTCATAGCTCCTCATGGTTAACATGTAATATTATACCATTGTTTGAATAGTTGTAAAGAAAAAACATACCATATTTTGGTATGTGGGGGTTTAAATTTGTATCTGGCACATTTTCATGGTTTCCAGTGCAGCCCGGTGGCTTTCCGGCGTCACGCCGGCGCAGCAGTCACCATCTACGGAAACGGAAATATAGGGTGCAGCAGCCTTAAGAATCAAGGCATTGGACACCACGCATATATCCGTACAAAGTCCTACGATTTCCACCTCTTCATAGCCGGCATCTCGGATGTATTCGGCACAGGAGATGCTTCCAAAGGTGGGCTTTTCCAAAATCTTTGCATTCAGCTCATTTGCCAGTTCTTCCAGCTGAGGTGCCAGCTCCCATCCGGACGTATCCTTAATACAATGGGGAACGGGCAGTTTGCTTCCTTCCGGTGTGGAAAGATAGTCTTCTCCGTGGGTATCCATGGTAAAGAGAATGTCTCCACCGGCTGCGGCGTGTGCCTTTATCTTCTCTACTACACGTGGCAGGATTGCTTGGGCTTCCTTTGTTCCCAGGGCACCGTCGATAAAGTCCTTCTGCATATCCACTACAAGTAACAGTTTTTTCATATATGTTCCTCCATGGTATATATTATAGCAAATCTACGCTCTCAAGGAACAGGTATATTTCCCTAAGGCGAACATAGAGATATAGCTGAAGATAAGGTTCGGCACTGTGTTCTATTTGCAGAAGCTCTCTTATCCGTGACAACCGATACCGTATGGTGTTCTGATGTTGGAAGAGCAGCTCCGCCGTAAGCGCGATATCTCCGTTGTTCCTTATATACATAAGGAGTGTTTCGTGCAAATTGGTATTGTGTTCTAAGTCATATTCGGTCAGGATGTTATGGAAGCTATTATAGTAATTTTGTGTCCATGGACTGTCGTAAGTAGGGAGCAGAACCTGGTCCAGACCAATTTGATCAAAATGAAGATGAGACTCCTTGTCCAAGACGCATGCCAAAGCACTGAAAAATGCTTCCAAAAGTGCTTTTCTTAACTCTGACAAGTCGGATTTTGGGAGACTGATTCCTATTCGAAAATCGTGAGCAGACATACCGATCTTCTCCAGAAATCCCATGAACTCCTCCTTGAGATTGCGATCCTCAGGTGTATCAGAGTAAATAAATACGATGGAGCCATTCCCCTCAATCATGAGATAGGGGATATTGGGAAGGGTCGGATTTTCTGAGATGTATTTTCTATAGTATGCGCTGTAGCTTTCCACAGCATCCCGATGATTGCCCTCTGCTTTTGGGATGCAGAAACAGCAGATATGATTCTCGTAAAAAAAGGGGTTCAGGTCCAGTGCTAAGGCTTTAATGTCCTCGCCTTTATCAGCCTCCATAATCCGTCGTAGCTTATTGACAACCAGCCCATTTAGGCTGTTGGTATCGACAGCGTTTCGGATGATATAAATCAGATCATCCATGTAGGTTTCATGAAAAAGAAAAATGGGGATATGATGCTGGTTGGCAATGGATATGGTTTGGGAGGACAGACGATAATGATGGATATTTTTTATGGCGATTGCGGCAACCCTTTTTTCCATTAATACCTTAAGGAGTTCATCTATTCGATGGTTGTCGTCCTTAGCCCCTGACAGGGTGGTCAGGACAAATTCTCCCGCATTAAATGTTGCCCGTATATCTTCGATGGATTCCCAATCTAAAATCCCGGTTTTTGTAACCGGGTTGGAAAGCCCTGAAGAATCGGTTATTAAGTTGAAGTTCGCAAATTGCGGGTGGGAAAGCAACTCCATTACGGTAACCATGGCATATCTCCTTTTCTTCACAGTATATGACAGAAGGCGCAGATTGAGGATAATCTTTTAAAAAATCACTTTCTTTTTTGGAGAGATAACAGATACTCCCAAGCAATCATGGGATAATTCATACTTTTCTTGTAGATCTCAGTGGAAAAACTCTGATAAACCCCATAATTTCAATCCGTTTGTAATAACTCCAAAAAAGCACGGACCCTTTTGGAGCTTGTAATAATTGTCCAAATTATCAGACAAACATATAATGAATCCAACATCATAAAGTCAATAATTTTAATGAAAAATGAAGGAGGAAGAAATGGAGAAGAACAGGAGCGGTGCAACTGTAGTTTATCTCAATGGAAATATTTATACGGTGGATGACGCGTTTTCTCGTGCCCAAGCAATTGCCATAAAAAACGATCGAATCCTTTACGTCGGAGACAATGATGTTGCCAAGAGATTTATAGGAGATGAAACGGAAGTTATCGATCTTGAAGGAAAGACGGTGCTGCCGGGGCTGATTGAAGGACACACGCATTTTGGTTGGTTGAGCCAGTCTCTGGTGGAAATAGATGCTCTTTTTAAACAGAAGGAAGATATTTTAGCGGAGGTTGCCAGAAGGGCGGCGAAAGCGAAAAAGGGAGAATGGATTCTTGGAAGAGGATGGAACAATGACCTTTGGGGCAATACAAACTTCCCAACCAAGGAAGAACTGGATGCGGTCTCTCCCGACAATCCGGTTTGTATCATCAGAACTTGTTGTCACGCTTATTGGGTGAATTCCAAGGCACTGGAAGAGGCGGGAATCGATAAGAACACCCCCGATCCCGAGGGCGGAGAAATCATAAGAGGGTCCGATAATGCTCCGGCAGGAGTTTTGGTAGACACGGCAGGGGATGATCTCATGGCGGTGGTACCTCCATATGAAGGTGAAAACCAACTAAAGGCATTGCGAAAAGGTCAGGAACATCTCCTTTCCTTTGGGTTCACCAGCGTGATGGATGCGGGAGCTACCGTGCCGGAAATAGAAGCTATGCGGACCATGTGCAAATCGGGCGAAATGAAACTTCGATTGTATGTGTATGCCAAGGAAGGTGAAACAGCAGACCATTACTTTAATAAGGGTGTGGAAATCGGACTTTACGATAATCGGCTGACGGTTAGGGGCGTAAAATTATTTGCCGATGGATCCTCCGGAGCAAGAAGTGCCTACTTGTTGCAGGATTATGCGGATCGTCCGGGACACAGAGGTAACAGCCGATATACGGACGAGGCTCTCTACAATGCCATTAAAGAAGTACGTAAAAACGGATTCCAACTGTCTGTCCATGCCAACGGCGACGGTTCCACGGAACAGGTTATCAATGCCATTACTAAGGTCTTGGATGAAATGCCCTTGGAGGATAATCGATACAGAATCGAGCACTATCAACTGATTACCAAGAAACACTTAGAAAAGGCTGTGGAGTATAAGCTGATTCCCAGCATGCAGACGGTGCAGTGTACAACGGACAGACTCATGATGGAAGAGAGACTGGGGACGGAGGACGGTCGTTTATCAAGAGCATATTTGTGGAGAGACATTATCGATGCCGGCCTTCACATTGTGAACGGCTCCGATGCTCCGGTGGAATTGGTGAATCCCTACCACGGTTTTTATGCCGGCGTCACACGAAAGGGAAGGGATGAACAGCCGGAAGGGGGATGGTATCCGGAACAGTGCATGACCAGAGAAGAGGTGATCCGTGCGGCTACGATCTGGGCTGCGGAAGCGCACTTTGAAGAAAATATAAAGGGTAGCATTGAAGCCGGAAAGCTGGCGGACCTGACAGTAATCGATAGAGATGTTATGACATGTGACGAAAGCGAACTCAAGGATATCAACACCCTGATGACCATCGTCGGTGGTGAATTGGTATATAAGGCATAATATGTAAGATATTTTTAAAGGAGGGAAAGAAATGAAAAAAGATGATAATATTAATGAAAACATTAATGAAAATCTTGAAAGCGCATCTGTAATTGATGGCGACCCTGATGCTCCAAAGCCGGGATTGGGAGTGTCTATCGCAATCGTGTTGTTCTTAGTAATTGCTTTTGTAATTCAAGTCGTTAGGACCGGCAGCCCGGATGTCCACATGACTCTAATCTTTGCATCAGTGTTTGCAGTTGTGTTGTTGCTGTTTAAGGGCATCAAGTTGAGCCTGATTGAAGAAGGTGTCATTCACGGAACAAAAATCGCAACGATTTCCATGATGATACTCATGTTCATCGGTGTTATGATTCCGTCTTGGATTGCGGCGGGGACCATCCCGACACTGATCTATTACGGACTACAAGTACTTTCTCCGTCTATTTTCCTAGCAGCGACCATCATAATTTGCTCCGTATCCTCACTGTGTACCGGAACTTCATGGGGTACCGCTGCCACGGTTGGTGTTGCCCTAATGGGCATCGGTGGTGGTTTAGGTGTTCCGGCACCTATGACTGCTGGATGTATCGTCGTGGGCGCACTCTTTGGTGATAAACTGTCGCCCCTTTCCGATACGGTAAACCTATCTGCCGGTGCATGCGAAGTAAATATTTTTGCACACATTAAGAGTGTGTTGTTTACAACGGTTCCTGCATATGTGATATCTGTTATAGTGGCCATTATCTGGGGAATTAGATTCAGAGGCGGAACAATTGATGATGAATCCATATCCACCATCCTGAACACAATCAGCGATAACTTTAATGTCACCCCGGTATATGCTCTTGTTAGTATTATTCCTCTGATTTTCGTACTGACTCTGTCCATCAAGAAGGTCAGTGCACTGGCAACCATTGTAGGTGCAGGCATCTTGGGTATGATTATCGCCATCTTGATGCAAGGATATACCTTGACAGAGATGATGGCATACATGAACTATGGCTTTGTCATTGAAACCGGCAATGTGGATGTTGACAAATTGATGAATCGTGGTGGTTTGCAGTCCATGATGTGGACGGTTTCCATCGGTTATTTAGGATTGTCCTATGGTGGAATCCTAGAGAAAACAGGCGTTATGAGCACGTTGCTGTTCAGCATGAAGACCATTACAAAGAATGCCAGAAACTTGATAATTTCCCATACAATCGCCGGATTTGCAACAATCATGCTCTCTGCCAGCCCATATGTTGCTATCCTGATCCCGGGAAGAATGTTCACCCCCGGATACAAGAAATTGGGTATCAAGAGAAGTGTTGCATCCAGAACCTGTGAAACCTCCGGTATCTGCTTGGATCCGTTGCTTCCCTGGACATTGGGCGGCGTGTATTATGCAGGAGTTCTTGGAGTAAGTCCCCTAGATTACGGTCCATATGCTATAATGTTATGGATTGTTCCTGTCATCGCCATCGTCTATGCCATCACCGGTTTGTTCGTATGGAAGGAAGACGAAGAAGATATTGAGCGAGACAAGGAAATCGAGAAAATATAACAAGAGTTTGGAGTGTAAAAATGAACAAGAAGAAACTGAGACTGGCAATTCTAGGCTTCGGCAATGCGGGACAAGCCTTCGGAAAGTTGCTCTTAGACAAGCAGGCGGAAATAGAAGAAAAATACGCCACTGCTGTTCATGTCATCGCCATCGCGACGAGAAGTAGGGGAACCCTCTGGGATCCTGAAGGTGTGGATTTAGAGAAGGCCTGTAAGGATTTAGCGGATAGCGGAAAATTCGATGATACGGATAAAGCCTATTGCAAAACGGATGCTATGGAAATCGTGGAGAAGGCGGAGTATGATGTACTTGTGGAATTGACCCCGTTGATGATCTTCTCGGGACAACCTGCTATTACCCACATAGAGAAAGCGTTGCAAAGGGGTGCTCACGTCATCAGTGCCAATAAAGGGCCCATCGCCTGGGACTACCACAGATTGCATCAACTTGCCAAGGATCAGAATCGACTGATCTACTTTGAAACCGCGGTTATGGACGGCACGCCCATATTCAACTTGGTAGAGGATACCCTTAAGTTCTGCAAGGTCACGGAGGTCCACGGAATTCTCAACAGCACCACCAACTATGTGCTGGAAGAGCTCGCTAAGGGAGAAGATTACGATAACGTAATCGCAGAAGGCAAGCGACGGGGCTTCATCGAAGCGGACCCGGCAATGGATATTGAAGGGTATGACGCTGCCGCCAAAACTACTGCCCTATTAAATGTCCTCATGGATGCCAAAATCACTCCCTTCGACATCGACAGGAAGGGAATTGAAGACATCCGTGTGGAGGACCTGAAGAAAGCCGAAGAAAAGGGCAAAACAATTAAATTGATGTGTTCCGGAAAGATAGAAGACGGAAAGGTGAAGGGAACGGTGCGTCCGGAGGAAATCGGCAAAGATACCTTGCTAGCCAACATTGACGGCACATCTTCCGCCGTGTCTATCACAACGGACTTGATGGGAACGGTATCCATCATAGAACACGCGCCGGAAATAGAACAAACGGCATACGGTATATTCAGCGATCTGGTGAGAGTTCTGGAGAACAGTCCTGAAACTGTAATGAATAGACATAATTAAGGAGGGAACCATATATGAAAAAATTTGAATTCGATATCGACTATGTAAGAATGCAATTTCCTGCCCTGTCAAGAACGGTCAACGGTCATCCGGCTGCATTTCTTGACGGACCCGGCGGAACCCAAGTGCCAACGAGAGTGGTGGACAAGTTAAACGACTATCTCTACTACCACAACGCCAATTCCGGTGGAGCCTATGCAACATCCCAGGAAAGCGATGCCCTCTACCTGAAGGCAAAAGAAGCATATGCAGACTTTTTCAACTGCGATCCGGACGAAGTGGCCTTTGGTGAGAATACCTCTACCAACAACTTCAAAGTTGCCTTTGGCCTGCTTCGCTCCATGAAAGCCGGCGATGAGGTCATCATCACGGAAATCGACCATGAAGGAAACCGGTCTCCCTGGAGAACTCTGGAAGATTTCGGGATTGTGGTGAAGAACGTAGAGGTGGATCCGGATACGGCTATCCTTCGCTTTGAAGACTTTGAAAAGAAGATTTCCAAGAAGACCAAAGTGGTGGCCATTAACTGGGCAGCCAATGCCTGCGGGACCATCACCAATGTAAAGAAATACATTGACGTTGCCCATAAATATGGAGCCATCGTCGTGGTGGATGCGGTGCACTATGCCCCCCACAAACCCATCGATGTAAAAGAAGTGGGCATGGATATTCTCCATTGTTCCTCCTACAAGTTCTTTGGACCGCACCTAGGCATTACCTATGTGAAGAAGGAGTTGGGCGAGAAGATTAAATCAATCCGCGTCATGGCCAACGACAACACAGAAATGCCTTGGAAGTTTGAAACGGGGACACCCTCCAAGGAGGCGGCTTGCGGCGCTGCAGAAGCAGTAGAATTCATTGCTGACATTGGAAAGCGTCACAAGAAGTTCTTTAGGGAAGAATTAAAAAAGCATGAAGGTGTGTCCACGAGAAGATTGAACATCTTGGCGGGCATGATGGCCATCGATGCCTATGAAGAGCCCTTAGCCAAGAAACTTCGAGAGGGATTGAGAGGACTGCCCGGCGTAAGACTTTACGGACCTCCCGATGGAAGCGAAAGAACATCCACCGTGTCTTATTTCGTGGAAGGGCACCACACCAACGAAGTTGCAAAGTTCCTTGGAGAAAGGGGAATCTTCACTTGGGACGGTGACTACTACGCCATCGAAATCATCAACAACGTATGGAAGTTGGAAGATGAAGGTGGCCTGCTGCGAATCGGCTTTGCCCCCTACAACTTGGAGAGTGAGGTGGATCGAGTATTGGATGCCATGAAGGAGTTTGTGGCTAAGTAAGACTGCCAAATAATAATAAAAAAAGAGGAACCATTTCAAGATTTATTGATCTTGAGATGGTTCCTTTGCTATCAGCAGCTCAAATGCGGTGTGGCGAATGAGGGATGGAACATCCCGTCCCATAGAAAGAGACCCGGCTGGCTATTTGAGTTTCTTTATATTTTCAAATACTCGGTTGGCAATGTCGATGGAGAGCTGTCTGCTCTTCTCTCCGCTGGGACTTACCATAATGGTCACACTGTAGTCTCCCTCGATGGCCTCCAATCCCAGGCCGCTGAAGTAAGCATCTTCTCCGGCGCCTTGTACATTATCCTCATACACCTCCAAGTTTTGCTTGTTATTATCATAAAGCTCCCTGACATTGGCAAAGTTGGAGTTGCTGAGAAAAGCTGTCTGATACAGAGATAGTTGGACATAGCCTGCGTCTCCTAAATCAAAGAAGGCTATTTTTACACCTACTGCCGGCTGTTCGCTGGGGGACACTTCTATTACCGGATATCCGGTGAATTCTTCCACCTCTTCCTCGGACAAAACTTCTATTGGTTCAATAATGAGATCTGCTTTCTTTTCGGACTTTTCTTCCGAGCTGCCATCTTCACTGGTGCCGCTGCTGCCGCCGGAACCACATCCTACCATTCCCAACACCAGCATGACGGACAACATTACGATCAACAATTTTTTCATGATAATCCTCCCTTCTCATAAAAGACATGTAAAGTGTAGCAGGAGAGGCGTTAAATAAGCGTTAAACTGATAGAAAACAGAAGAATGATTTCAAAAAAGCTGTAATCGTGGTAAAATAAGAAGACGAAAGGGGATTACGCTTCGAGACTGTGGAGAGGATGTGGTTTCGATGAAAGCGCTCTCTTTGAATCTTTCAAAGTTTTCCATCCCGGACATACCGCTAAAAAGTTTGTTTTCCGGGAGAATCGAGAGCTTGGGTGTGGATAAAAACCGACTTTCGATTCTGACGGCGCCCGCCGGATTTGGAAAGACCACCGCGGTGCTTCTTTCCTTGCGGGAACATCGCAATCATACAAAATGGTATCGCCTGAGCAAGGAAGATGCCCTTCTTCACGTGTGGTACTCGCACTTGATTTCTGTTCTCTTTTCTTCCCATGCATCGGAACCGGATGACGTCTTAGCGGACAGCATTCACATGTTGGCGGGAATTACCAACTTGGAAGAAAACTATCCTCTGCTTAATGCGCAGATTGTACAGGATGCATATACCTTTTGTGAGGGAGAGGACGAGAAGTACTACCTTGTCTTAGATGATTTCCAATATGCGGTCGACAACCCAATCATTATTGAAACACTTCAATATTTCGTAGAAAATATGCCTCCCTGCCTTTCCATTGTCATAACTTCGCGACGCGATCCCGGTATCATGGAAGGCCGTCTCGCACTGCGGGAAGATGTTAGGCTGGTCAACTCCGAAGAACTTCTCTTCACCTTAGAGGAAGCTCGCCTTTTGGTTAAGAACGTTTATAACCTCGCCCTCAGTGATGCCCATATTGAAGCCGTTTTCAGGAGAACGGATGGGTGGATTGCCGGGCTGTATATCCTTTGCAGGGAAGGGGATTTCTCCGATGAAGATGTGGCTTCCATAGATATGGGGAAGATGGGAGAAGATTTGCTTTCCCTCTTTTTGTCAAGGTATCTTCGAGAAATCACTGGAGACAGAAGAGAGGATTTGATTCGCCTTTCGGTATTAGACGATTTTTCTTGTGAAGAAATTGAGACCCTCTTGAAGGTGAAAGAGCCGGAACAGTTCATTCAGTGGCTGGAAAGTGGGAGCTTCTATATTCAGAAGATGACGACCATGCCGGTTAGATACAGATTCCACTCCCTGTTGAGGGAAGAGCTTCTAAAGCTTTTTCAAATTACATTTGATGAAGAAGAAAGGAAGCGGTTTCTTCGTAAATTGGGAGAGTACTACCGGGAGGCTGACCCCCGCCTGTCGGTTCGTTACTTCCTGCAGGGAGGAATGGAAGACTTGGGCTTACAGGTGGCAAGGGAGAACGGACAAGAACTCTTCGATCAAGGGAGTCCGGAAAAGATGTTTCTTCTTCTGGATGAATTCCCCGAAAACCTCATCAATACAGACCCATATCTTCTCCTATTTAAGGGAATGGCCAATGTCAATATGGACAGGGAGTCTTGTATAGAAATCTTCATGACGGCAATAGACGGATTCAAAAAGCGAAAGGATTATTCTTTCCTGATGAATACCTTCGGCATGATTCTCGTCAATGTGTATCAGAGCAATAACTTCGTCACCCTTGAAAAAGCTTACCGAAAGTTGCCCATACCATCGTTGGTTTTGGCAGGTGGAGAGGTCTTTCGAAAGCTCCAGATATCTTTTTTCATCGCCTTCGTCGGGCAAGATGAAATCAAAAGAGCAAAGCATCTGCGGAGGATTTTGGACCGTAAGGAAATTGACAGTGAAATGTGGGCCTTTAGTTACTACATGATTCGAGGCATTTCTTATTATAGATCAGGGGACCTGGATGCTGCCTATGAAGACTTAAAGAGGGTCACTTCCCACAAGGTATGGCATCGCAATGACCAATGGCGAATCATCGCTTTGGTTTCCTGTTGTAACGTATCCATCCTTCGCATGGATCTGAAACTGCTGCAAAGCTTTGCGGACGAATTCTTTCTTCTTGGCGAGAAGTATGACTCCATCTTTGCCACCGGATACGGGTATTTCATGTTGGCATATGTGAATTTCAGAAAGTGTGATGTGGCCGGGGCGATTGAGGCTCTCGATGCCAACATTAGTCTGTTTACCCAGTACGGTTCCGATGTGTTGGTCAAGGAAAGTCAAATCGTACGATTCCTTTGGAAGGAAGACGCTTATGATGAAGCAACCATTGAAGAGGCGGAAAATATTTACAAGAGCCTGCTGGAGGAAAAGCCGGGGCATGGAATGACGGAACTGGCCATGGTGGCCTTGGGGGCTCTATATAAGCGAGCGAACAAATTTGAGGAAGCCTACCAAGTGCTGAAGGAGAGCCTTGCCCTTGTGGAGAAGAAGGGAATCAAGCAGAGTGTTTGTGGCATCTTGCTGCAGCTTTCAGACCTGTTCTATCGTCAGGGTGAGATGGAAATTGCCAAAGAGTATGCCGGCAGGTTCGCAGAGGTCTCTCGTCGGAACGGGTATATCTACTGGCGTGAGGCGGACCTGGAGTCTGTTGAAACGGTGTGGGGAATGTTGGAAGAAGACTTGGGCCATGATGCTTGGCACAGGGAATTGGCGGAAAGGTATCAATGCAACAAGAAGAATCTTAGGGAGAAAGAAGCACAGAGAAAGACCTGTGTCCGGGTAAAATTCTTCGGAGATTTTCAAATATCGGTAGGGGAGATTACGCTATCGGAGAAGGACTTCAAGACGAAAAAGGTCAGTGGCATCTTGAAATACATTCTTTCTCTGGATGAAGGCAACGGTGCATCTCGAGAGAAACTGGCATCCCTGTTTTGGCCCGATGCCAGTAGCAAAGCGGCCTCGGCCTCCCTGCGAGTGGCTCTCTACGAGTTGCGCAAAATCCTCGCTGCCGGCGGATTGGGATTTGAAAGTGAAAGCGCCTTGCTTACGGAAAGGAAGGAAGGCTTCTATGTGAGCGATCACGTGGAACTTGACAAGGATACGGACAACTTTGAATCCAAGTATCAAATCTGCCAAACCCTGCCCACAGGGAAAGAGGAAGATATGAAGCGCTTGGAAGAAATCTGTCAAATTTACGATGGGGATTTCCTAGGAGGGCAGCATTATGATGACTGGGCCGAGGTGCTCAGAGAACACTATTCGTCCCTCTTCTATGAAGCTCTATCCAGGTTGGCGAGTATATATATTTCAAACGCTCAATACGAGCAAGCTGAGAGACTATTGCTGCGAGGTCTGAAATTGGAACCCTTCAATGAAAAGTGCTGTTCCATGCTTGTGGATGTGTACCGCAAGAGCGGCCAGGAAAGTCGAGGGGAGCATTTTTTGCAGGTGTTTACCCAGAGATACAACAGTGAAATGGGCATTGATTTTGATGAAGAAGAATAGAAAAGCCGCCTCAGAGGCGGCTTTTTTATCTCTCGATTCGTACCAATACGGGTATTATTTCATACTTCTCGGTTTTTTCTTTCCAATCAGGATAGCGACGGCGGCGCCTACCACCATGATGATTGCAATGACCCCGGCAATGCTATTGTCACCGGTCTTTGGTGCTTTTTGCGTGACCTTACCCGAATCCTTTGGCGGTTCCGGCTTTGTAACGTCATCCTCAGGAATCGACTCCGGCTCTTCTTCAATCATGTTTGCTTGCGCACCGAAGGTCATAGGTGCATCGCTATATGTCATCTCCATTCCCAGCCAAAAACCGGAAACCATGGGAGACTCTCCGTCCTGGAGGTTCATTGGTCTATTGGCAAAAGCGGCTAGCTCATTAAAGTCGCCAAGGTCTCCGACCCAAATTCCGGAGAGCATGCCCCCTAGACCTGTCCCACCAAAGTGGAGAAAATGTTCTGCAGAAGCCCCGTCAGCATTTAAAATGTCTGCATGGGATACTAATACGCCCTGATTGTCGTAGGACATGGAGACAAACGGCATATCCGTTCCGGAACTCCTAAGGTCTCCCATAATACCAAAATCAAAGGGGACAGGCGGCGCCTCTACTTTTGGTGTGACGAGGGGTTTTAAGGCTACTTCGTAATTAAACAAAAGGGTTTTACCGTCTGCGGAGAAGGTGGGCTTGGGAGTGACGATAAAGGGGGAGAGGTCATTGATGTGGACTCCGTAATAGGTGGTGTCCCCCGTACGCAAGATGGGAATTATCGTCCCCAAAGAGATCCATTTATCATCAAATACTCCGGAATATTTGATAAAGGCATCCTGTGTACTATAAGCCATGTATTTATTGGCATCGGAAGTGAACCCCGGGGGTGGGTCTATCCCTGTGAGAGTTGCAACAGGTTCCGTGGGCGTTTCGCCCGAACCTCCCCCGGCATAAACCATAGGAGAAACTCCTAAAGCTAGAGCGAGCATGAGCACCAAGGCAATGATGATACGTTTCTTTCTTCTCAAATTCATTTCTTTTTCCTTCCTTTCTGTTGTTATAGAGAATGTCCCTTTATGATCCTCGTGGCAACCATCCATCAATATTTTGTGTTCGTAATGTCGGTGTCTCTTCTTGAATACTTTTCTGCAATCTTTCCCACTAGAGGGATGTGGTACTCTTCCCACCGATAGGACTTGATGATGGCCATGACGCCAAAGATCAAGATGACCAATCCGATGAGCAGACTGATACCACTGACGGGTCCAAAGGCACCCATCCCCAAGGATACAGCTACAAGAAAGCCTAAGATTGCGCCAAATATGTTGAGCACAAAGGCCTGCATTGCGTGGAACTTGACGAATCCACTGTTCTTCTCAATAAAGAAGAAAACCAGTGGTGCGACCCAGGCCACATACCGCACTCCCGGGATAAAGGATAAAACGGCGGATGAAATATAAGCGACCATAGCGATGATATTTGCATCGGTGCTGACGATGCTGGATGTATGTACGTCCCACTTTTGATTTTTCACAATATCAATCCTCCTTTATATGGTCAGTTTGGATGAGGGGTGTAAAATAAGCGTGAAATAATCTCACTTTCACAAAAAAAGAGCTGCCTCAAAAATAATTGGCTTTGAGACAGCCCTCACATAAAGTGATTCAATATTAATAGGATGCGTTATTCGTTGATCCGACTATTTTTTGTGCCAGCATTCCTACCAGAGGAATCGGATAGGCCTTCCATTTATATGCTTGCACCATAGCAATAATGGCGAAGACTAGTATGACGATAGAGATGACTAAAGAGAGAATGCCTATTATGCCGAAAGCGCCAACACCAACACCAACACCGTAGGAGTTAAGAGAGTAGTAGGATGCTGCCATAATAGCCCCAAGGACAATGGACACCAAGAAGCTTAAGACGGCACCTATTATGTTAAGCAGGAAGGCTTGCATGGCATGAAACTTGACGAATTGACTGTTTTTTTCGACGAGATATATGATCAATGGTGCCAGCCAGGCAACATATTTCACAACAGGAATAAAAGACAATACTCCCGATGCGATGTAGGACAGCATAGCGATGACATTTGCGTTGGTGTTTCCCAGGCTGGAGGCATGGGGGTTCCAAATTTGATTGTTCATAATAATAATTCCTCCTTCAAATTGTATATAGTTGTACTTAGTATACAGGGTTTTCATCAGGGAATCATTAATTGTATGTAAATTAATTTTGCTCTGTGCTGTTGCGATTCTTGTAATATCCAATACCAAATGATATAATTCAAAAACGAATAGGAGGTATAGCGAAGTGAATAAACAGGAAGTGGATAATCTTCTCAAGGAAAACGTGGGCATTATTCTCGACACCATGCACGAAGACCTTCTCATAGCGGATGAAAATGGCGTGGTCATCAAGGTGAATCCTTCCTTTGAACAGGTCTATGGAATCAGCGTGGAGAAAGTGACCGGCATGACAGTTTTTCAGTTAGAGGAGGAGGGTTACTTCACCCCTTCTATCATTGCCATCGTATTGCGTAAGAAGATAGAGGTGACGATGCCCCAGAAGACCAGGCGGGGAGAAGATATCTTGGTTACGGCTATTCCTATTTTTGATAAAGAAAAGAACATTAAGTTTGTGGTGAGCTACTCTCGGGATATCAGTGAGATTACGCGCCTCCAGACTCGATTTTGTCAGCTGAACAACAAGGTCGCCAAGTACGAGCAGGAAATTCAGCGGCTAAGAAAAAGAACGGGAGGGGAGGGCAATATTCTCAGCGAATCCCCGGCGATGGAAGAAATCATGGCGACGATCAATCAAGTCGCGGACTTCGATGTCAACGTTCTATTATTGGGAGCCTCCGGAGTCGGAAAGACGATGCTTGCCAAGGAAATTCATAGACAGAGCAGACGGTGCAGTGGACCTTTTGTGGATATTAATTGTGCTGCAATCCCCGACACCCTGTTGGAAAGCGAGTTGTTCGGATATGAAGAGGGAGCCTTCACCGGTGCCGGCAAAGGTGGGAAGAAGGGATTAGTTGAGATGGCAGAAGGGGGAACCCTTTTGTTGGATGAGATATCGGAAATGCCACTGACCCTTCAGACGAAGCTGTTAAAAACCATTCAGGACAAGGAAATTGTGCGAGTAGGAGGAACCAATGGGATTCCTGTTGACTTTCGACTCCTTGCAGCGACCAACAGGGATTTGGAGCAGATGGCGGAAGAGGGGACTTTTCGCAAGGACTTGTATTATCGGCTTAACGTGGTCAGCCTGAACATTCCCCCGCTAAAGGAGCGGCATGAGGATATTGTTCCGTTGACTCGACTCTTTCTTAAGGAGTTCAATGAAAAGTATCATAAGAAAAAAGAACTGCATCCCAAAGCCATGGAAGCGCTCATGGAGTATGACTGGCCGGGAAACGTGAGGCAGTTGGCCAATGTAATTGAGAGAGTGGCGGTGACTACGGATCAAGATGTCATCACCTGTCAAATGCTTCCTTCCTCGATACTTTGCTCGGAAGATCCGCCCCATCCATTAGAAGGCGATCTTGCCATGACAATAGAGCGCTATGAAGGCGAAATTGTACGCAATACATATGAGAAATACAGAAGCTCCACGGAGGTGGCTAGGGCATTGAATATCAGCCAGCCCACAGCCCACCGAAAGATCAAGAAGTATGTGACGGACATGGATATTCAATAATGAATGAAGTATTTACAAAAGAATAACTTGAGAAGAGAGTGTGGTTTCAATAAAACTACGGGGTTCTATAGACGATATATTCACCAATGAATATATCGTCATTTTTTGTAACCAAAGAAACCCACGGAAATAAAGGTTTTATAAATGGCATGGTCTTTGCTGTTATATGATGGCAGAAGTCATTATTATATAAATCGGAAAACCGGATGTAAGAAAAGGAGGTTCAAAATGGAAAATCAAAATCACTTACAAAATCCAAGAAAAGCTGTTTCCGACAAACCGATAGCTATCATATGTATCGCACTAGTATTTATTTTTGTTGCTTTTATGGCTATCAAACCTGATGAGACCCTGAATGTAGTGAACAAGGTCTTCGATGTGGTCACATCCATCATGGGCGTACCCATCCTTTGGTTTGTGTTCATCGGCTTGTTCCTGTCCCTCTATATCGCCTTGAGTAAGCACGGCAACGTGAAGTTGGGAGAAGGAAGTCCTGACTTCTCTATGTTCAGCTATATTGCCATGATGATCTGTGCGGCACTGGCGGCCACCGCAGTATTCTACTCCTTCGTAGAGTGGTCTTACTACTATGCCGATCCAGCCTTTGGAATTAAACCGTATTCCCAGGAGGCGGCAGAGTATTCTCTCTGTCCTATGCCTTCTTCCACTGGGGATTTTCAGTGCAAGTCATCTTTGTATTAACGGCAGTATCTCTTTGCTACGCTTACTATGTACGCAAGGTGCCGGCACTTCGAATCAGTGCAGTTTGCGAAGAAATGATGGGTGGCTTTAAGCACAAGAAGAAAGTGGGAAGATTCATCGACGGTCTTACCATTTTGAGTATCGTCGGCGGAATGGGCGTGTCCCTTGGTGTAGGCGTTCCCCTCATTACGGCTGGAATTGCAAAAATCTTTGGCATCGAGCCCAGCTTCACCATCAATGTTGTGGCACTGTTGATTATTGCAGCAGTCTTTTCTCTTACTTCCTTTATCGGAATCGAAAAAGGTATGAAGAGGCTCAGCGACTGGACCCTTTATATCGCTATCTTCCTCATCGCTTTCATCTTCATCAGTGGCCCTACCGGCTTTATTCTCAAGAACTTTACCCAAAGTGCCGGGACCATGCTAACCAACTATGTGGACATGAGTTTGTTCACCGATCCCATTGGTAACTCGGGATTTCCTGAATTAAACACCATCTTCCTATTTACCTTGGCACTGAACTACGCTGCTCTTATGGGAATATTCATTACAAAAATATCCAAGGGAAGAACCATTCGACAGATGATTCTCACCTGCCTTTTTGGAATCAGCTTGGGGACTTGGATTATGTTCGGAATAAATGGTGGCTTTGGAATGTTTGAGGAATTGAACGGTGGTTTTGCACTGTCACAAGCGGAAGATGTTTCTGCAGGTTTGTTCCAGTTGTTGGGGACTCTGCCGGGAGGTTTGTTCGCACCGATTATTTACACTGTCGTAACCGTTGGCTTCCTTGCCACTTCTTTGGACTCGGCTTCCTTTACCTTGGCGGCCTCTTCCACAAAGCAGTTGGACAGCAAGGGAAATCCCAATCCTGCATTTAGGCTGATGTGGTGTGTGATCTTGGCTTTGGTACCCCTTAGCATCATGTTTGCCAACGCGCCCTTCACAGCAATAAAAACCATCTGTATCGTTTTGTCCGTTCCCTTCCTGTTTATCATTATCGGAATGCTCTACGGCCTCTTCCGTTGGTTCAAGGAAGACGGTAACTAAAAAATATTATTACAATAGTAAAAAAGGAGGAATACTATGTCTAATGTTAAATACGCACCGCCCGATGCATCTGCAGCGCCAAGATTTGCGGGAATCAAAACCTTTATGAGGCTACCCCACGTAAAAACCACGGAAGATGTGGACTTTGCAATACTGGGAATCCCCTTTGATACGGGATGTTGTTACAAGAACGGTGCCCGCTTCGGTCCGGATGCCATTCGAATCTCTTCAACCTTAATGCGCAACTACAGCATGAATCTGGATGTTAATATCTTTGACCATCTGTCCGGCGTGGACTACGGTGACTTGGACATTACGCCGGGATACATCGTGGAAAGTTACAAGCAAATTGAAGAAGGTCTGCAGCCTATTGTGGATGCCGGTGTCGTTCCCATTGCCATGGGAGGTGACCACTCCATTACATTGGCAGAACTTCGCGCTGTTGCAAAGAAACACGGACCGGTTGCCATCGTTCACTTTGACTCCCATTTGGATACATGGGACCAGTACTGGGGTCAGAAGTATGCTCACGGCACACCCTTCCGACGTGCTTGTGAAGAAGGCTTGATTGATACAGAACACTCCATCCAGGTGGGCATCCGCGGCTCTCAGTATGGACCGGAAGACGTGCAGGGTTCCATCGACTTGGGCTTTGAAGTGCTGACGGCCAATGAACTGCACCGCATCGGAATCGAAGAAGGTGTGAAGAGAATACAGAACAGACTTGCCGATGCCAAGACCTTCCTTACCTTTGATATCGACTTTGTAGATCCCTCTATGGCACCGGGAACGGGAACCATAGAAGTGGGCGGCTTTACGGGATACGAAAGCATGACATTGATTCAGGGTCTCAAGGACGTAAACTTGGTTGCCATGGACTTTGTGGAGGTTCTTCCCACCATCGACCCATCGGGGAAGACGGCCTACATGTGTGCAAACCTCATGCATGAGGCAATCTCCGTTCTCGCACTGCAAAAGAGAGACGGGAAGCGATAAAATAGAATATAACCCCTTTGCTCTTCTTCTCATGGCGTGTATAATTACCCTATGAAAGAAGGGCAAAGGACATATGGATAATTATCTAAAAGAGATCATTCGTATCGTAGAACTTCGGGGAAGCGATGTTGACGGTATTATCATTGTCAACAGCGAAGGTATTGTGGAGTACTTCAGCAATTGGGGCGGAAGTTACGCCAACCGTCTCCCCGATTTTTTTCTCAATAACGCGGCGGGGAAACACCTTCTGGATGTCTATCAAAACCTTGATGAGGAATCCAGCACCGTCATGCAAACCCTGCGAACGGGGAAGACCACCGTGGGAAGCAAGCAGGAATTGGATGCCAAGGATTACACCTTGACCATCATGGCCACAACCTATCCCATTTTGGAGAACGGCGTTGTCAAGGGGGCGGTGGATGCCGCAAAGATTATTAGCCTGCGAAAGAAGGGCGAGAAAAAAGAAATGACCGATGGTCTCTACGTTTTGGATGACATTCTCACCTGCAATGACGAGATGAACCGCCTGAAGGAGAAGATTGTGGACTTGTCGGAAAGTTCCTCTCCCGTCCTCATTTACGGGGAGACGGGAACGGGAAAACAGTTGGTTGCCGAATCTATCCACACCTTGAGCCACCGCCGAAACAAGCCTTTCATTTCGCAAAACTGCGCTGCCATTCCTGAAAATCTGCTGGAAAGTCTCTTCTTTGGAACGGAAAAGGGTGGATTCACCGGCGCGGAAACACGCCAGGGTCTCTTTGAACTTGCAGATGGCGGCACCTTATTCCTTGACGAGATTAACTCCATGAACCCGGGGATTCAGGGAAAGCTGCTGAAAGCCCTTGACGATCAAAGGGTGAGAAGAATCGGCGGCAAAGAAGATATCGACTTCGATGTGAGAATTATCTGTGCCTCCAACGAAGACTTGGAAGCCCTTGTGGAGAAAGGCGCCATGCGAGCGGATCTCTACTATAGGGTCAGCGTGGTAAAGTTGACCATACCGCCTCTGCAGAAGCGACCGGAGGACATTCCCCTGTTGGTCCGGCACTTCATCGACTACTTCAATAAGAGGATGGGCAGACAGATTACCGGAGTCAGCATGCTGGTAGAGCAGATGTTCCGAAGATGGGAATGGCCGGGTAATATCAGAGAACTACGCAACACCATCGAAAGTGCATTCAACCTGGAAAAGAGTGATACCATCACCTTGAACAGCGTAGGGGAGTTCCTTGCAAAGGTCAACCGTCAGTCGGATTTGGAGGAAGTATCTTCTCGAGAAGAGCCCTCCTACCGGGGAGAAATAAGTCTGCAAACTGAACTGGAGAACTATGAACGAAAAATCATCAGAGACATGATTGGTCAATCCAGAACTCTCGCTGATGCCGCACAGAAGTTGAAGATATCACCACAAAAGTTGCAGTATCGCATTAACAAATTGGGATTGCGAGAGGAATAAAAAAATCTTTATTTTTCATAAAGAAATCTTTATTATAAAAATTTCTTTATGAATCAATTTATGGAAAACGTGTAATATCAAGGTTTTCAAGGCTGTGCCCATTTGGCACGGCCTTTGCTATTTATGTGGTTAGTGATAAATCCATGAAAACCACGAAAGGAGATGGATAATAATGAAGGAAAGGAAGATATTCACAAACGGAAAAATATTTACTTCCAATCCGGAGGCTCCCTATGCTACGGGGATGATTGTAGAAGACGGCATGATTCTTTGGGTAGGAGATAGGAAGGATATGCCACAAATGGAAGGAACAAAGGTTGATTTAGGAGGAAAACGCGTAATACCCGGTATCGTGGATGCCCATATGCACCCCACAATGCTTGCAGAGTACAGCAAGAAGATTTCCAGTCTTCCCCCGAAAATCAATTCTATAGCGGAACTAAGTGCGGAAATTGCCAAGGTTCACCAGGGTCAGGATCCAAATAAATGGATCGAAGGTTGGGGATATGACGAAGGAAAGTTGGAAGAAAAGCGATCTCCAAACCGTTATGACTTGGACAAAGGCTCCCCGGAT
The DNA here is from genome assembly GCA_040766105.1 of Anaerovoracaceae bacterium. Classification (GTDB taxonomy): domain Bacteria; phylum Bacillota; class Clostridia; order Peptostreptococcales; family Anaerovoracaceae; genus JAXGRD01. The sequence continues at coordinate 272,729 of JAXGRD010000001.1, read as the reverse complement.
GCTCCGGTAATGGTTGCGAGAACCTGCGGACACATTCGCTGCGTCAACAGCAAGGTGCTGGAAATGGCCAGCATCACAAAGGATACACCGGATCCGCAAGGAGGGGAAATCGACAGAGATGAGAATGGAGAACCCACGGGCATCCTTCGCGAAAGTGCCAGAAACCTCATGACCCACCTCATGCCCGTTCCCACTCACGAAGAGGTGGTGGAGAACATCGTCGATTTAGGAAAGCTGCTCGCTTCCCAAGGAGTTACAGCGGTATGCGACATGGGCAACTTGGACAGAACCGACAGTTACGATGATTACAACGAAGCTGCCAGACAGGGATTCAAACAGAAGGTAGGCATCTACTACATGTGGGAATACTATGCGGACAACGATAAGCTGGAACTGACAGAGGAAAAGATGGATCGAAAAAACCAGATTTTCCAGGCAGGACTGAAGCTCATCGGAGACGGCAGTGTATCGGGAAAGACCGCGTGGATGGACAAGCCATACTTGGGAGATGAGGAAGAGTACGGCATGCCGGTTTGCAGCGATGAACTAATTGAAAGCGCCATCAAAGTAAGCAAGGAGAAGGGCTGTCAGATCTCCATGCACGCCATGGGGGGAAGAGCCATCGACCGAATTGTGGATCGAGTTTACGGAGAAGAAAAGTGGTCCAAAGGAGAATTTCCTCACCTGCGTATAGAGCACGTGACAGAACCCTCCGTGAACACCATGAAGCGATGTGCGGAAAAGGGAATCGCCTTTGCCACACAGCCCATCTTCATCTATGCGGAAATTGAAAGCTATGTGAAGAACCTAGGGACGCCTCGCCTGTACGATGCCTATCCCATTGCGGATATGCTGGATACAAAAGTACCCTTCTGCTTTTCCAGCGATGCACCGGCCACTTCCTGGGCGACACCCTCCGATCCCTTCCCGGGAATAAAGGGGGCCGTAACCAGAAAAGCCTATGACGGAACGGATTGTGGAGAACGCCACAAAGTGGATGTAGAAACAGCCCTTCGTCTCTACACCAAGTCTGCCGCCGAAGTAGCCGGATTCCACAACTTGGGTCAGTTGAAAGAAGGCTACCAGGGAGATTTTGTAATTCTCAGCGAGGACATCCTGGAGATTCCATCGGAGAAAATCGACCAAGTGAAAGTAGACGAGACATACATCTTGGGAGAAAAAATATATGAAAGAGAAGAGAGGACACCATCATGAAGAAAAGTAAATTAAAAGACAGTTTAGTCATCGGATTCGCCATGTTCGCCATATTCTTTGGCGCCGGCAACTTAATCTTCCCGCCGCAGATCGGCCTAGTGTCAGGAGCGGCAGTAATTGCGGGTCTTGTGGGAATGACCCTGACCGGTATTTTGCTGCCCATGATGGCGGTTGCCAGTGTGGGTAACATGGGATACAGCCTGAGAGATGTAACAAAGCACGTCAATCCTTGGTGGCACATTCTCTATATGGTCCTCGGCCTGTTCATCATTCTTTTCGGTACCATTCCAAGAACCGGAGCCGTTGCCTATGAGACCGGGTTGTTGGGAATCTTCCCCGATCTTCCCCCTGTAAGCAAATGGATCTTCCTGATTGTCTTCTTCGGTCTATCCTATGTTTTGGCCAGCAACAAGTCCAACGTAGTGGACAAGATTGGAAAGTTGGTAACGCCCGTCCTTTTGATTGCCTTGTTGATTATCATCGTTTTATCCGTGATTAATCCCATCGGAACCTCCCAGGGAGGTACGGTAGACAATGCTTTTGTCAACGGCTTATTGACTGCGTACAACACCGGAGACGTGGGAACCGGTCTGGTCTGCGCAGGTATCTTTATCTCTGCCATCCGCTCCAAGGGGTACACGGAGAGAAAAGCGTTCCGCTCCGTATTGTTCCAGACCATCTTCGTTGCATTTATTATTCTGCTTGTCGTATATGGTGGATTATACATCATGGGGACACAGGCAACGACCCTCTTTGCACCTGATACGGACAACACCGTTCTCTTGGTTGGTTTAATAAAAAGAATTGGTGGATATACGGCCATTGTAGTTCTATCCATAGCAGTTATCTTCGCTTGTTTTACGACGGCGGCGGGCATGATTGCCACAGGTTCCGACTGGGTGGACACGGCCTTCAAGGGCAAGGTTCCCTACAAGGCAATCGCGGCAGTAATCACGTTGATCATCCTGCTCATGGCATCCACCGGGGCGAGCTTTGTCATCATGGTTGCAGCACCAATCTTCCTATTCATCTATCCCATGTCCATCGTCATGACCATCTTGGGTGTCTTCAAGAAGTTCGTGCCCAACGACGGGGTTTGGAAGGGCGCCATCTACGTGGCGACACTGTTCAGCCTATATGATGCCTTTGCCGTATCCAGAGCAACGGGACTTCACTCCATCCAGACGCCTGGCTTGGACAGTTTGATTCTCAACATTCCCTTGGCAGCGCATGGGTTCTCTTGGCTGGTTCCAACCATTATCGGTGGAATCGTAGGCGGAATCATCTTCAAGGCTATGGGAAGAAAGAGCATCCCTGACGAAGCGTAATAACTAGTAATTGAAAGGTGTTGTTCCGAGCTGGAGCGACACCTTTTTCAACGGCTGCATAGAATATCATTTTCCATGACTTGGGACAGGGAAAATTATAACATTTTCATTTTATGGATGAATTGTTGTAAGTTATTTGCTGGAAAAGGCCCATTTTAACCACCGGATGGCCTCTTTTGAGATGTGATGGAAAAAATAGTTACAACAATGGAGGGTGTGGTGCCATGTGTTATAATTTTCTTACAACATTTATCGGATTATAGCGGGATTGTTTGAAAAGCAGTTGAATGGTCACCATACTTTTCGTCGGAAGGATAGTGTAAAATAGTTGTGGAGTTTTAAAAAATAAAATAGAGATCGATTCCAACGTGATAAAATAGTTTAACCAACAAACAAATACACGAAAGGATGATCTCTATGGAAATAAGTATACAACAAATCGTGAACAACCTGGTAAAAAATATTTTGGAAAAAGCATACTCGGGTGGAATCAATGATGTTGACAGCCTTGCTTCAGATATTTTGAATGACTGTAAACATGCTGCAACAGCCACCATTGAAGCAATCTGCACGGATATGAATCGACAGATGCGAGAGGATAAAGCAGGACGAAAAGAACGAGGTTTGGTTTTAAAAGAAAAAGAACGCCCAAGAGAGCTCTTGACAGAGCTGGGGCGGCTAGATCTAGCACGCGACTACTACTATGACAAACGTAATGCCAGGTATGTTTCCCTTCTGGATGAAGCCATTGGAATCCGTCCATATGAGCGAATAGGAGATGAACTGAGTGCGAAGATGGTTGGGCTAGCAACGGAGATTTCCTATGCAAAAAGTGCCGAGATAGCCGGTGGCGGACTGGTAAGTAGGCAGGCAGTGAAGAACCAAATTCAAAAGATAGACACCCTTGAAATGGTGCCCAAAACCGAGACTAAAAAGAAGTAACCGAGCTACATATCTATGCAGACGAAGACCATGTTCACATGCAAAAACCCGGAAAACAGAAGGGGAAAAGCAGTAAAATCGTGCCACTAATTACTGTAACGGAGGGGATAAGCAAGGAGGGCCTAGGCCGTAACAGAACCATTGGAACCATGTATTTTGTAGATGAAAAGTTCGATACAAAGAATCTATGGAAGAGTACAGAAGGCTATCTTGCGCAAACCTATGATCTGAGGAAAGTAGAAAAGATATTCGTACATGGAGATGGTGCGAAATGGATTCAAAAGGGTCTTGAAAAATTTCCCTCAAGCTGTCCACGTAATGGATGGGTATCATCTAGAAAAAAGACTAAGAGGAATCGCAACGAAATTCCCCGGGAGAAATGTGGCATTTCGACTCACAAAGGCCATTAAAAGCAAAGACCGGAAGCGTGCGGACGAAATACTGCATGGGCTATACGGAGTAGCAGAAAACGAACGTGAAAGAAAAAGCATCACCGATTTTGGTACATACCTGATGGGGAACTGGGAAAGAATAGTAAACCGAAAAACGCTTAACATACCCGGAAGCTGCACAGAGGCACAGGTCAGCCACGTTTTATCACAGAGATTTAGCAGAGACCCTCTTGGATGGAGCAAAGAAGGCCTTGGAAAGTTAACGAAACTACGAGTGTATATTAAGAATGGCGGAGAGATAAAGGCGTCAGATTTCAAGAGGAAACAGGATGACACGTACAACGAATATGCAGATGAAATACTCAAAGAAGCCATATCGGGCGCAACGAACTGGACAATATTTGATGGGGAGCCATTCGTATTTGACAGAGCCAGCGGAACGCAAACTCTTCTGCATGGAATAGGTACTACTAAAAATATACTTTGGAGTTGATGTCAATCAAAAACTCCACAACAACTTGACACCGTCCGTCGGAAGTCTCATATTGAAAACAGGCCATGGCTGTGCTATTATAATGGAGCGATATGCCCCCGTAGCTCAGTGGATAGAGCGTCGGTTTCCTAAACCGTGCGTCGGAAGTTCGACTCTTCTCGGGGGCGCCAAGTAAAAGACGTGTCAGGTAACAACTAACACGTCTTTTACGTTATATCTCACGATCCTCTCTCTGATTTGACTTCCTCATTTCTCGCCACACATCAAATGCGACATATGCAAATATGGGAAAAAAGGTTAAGAAAAGCCCACCCCAAGGCGGAAAAGGCAGGATGTACAAAATAATGCAGTACTCTATAAAGCCGATGGATATCATAAATGAACGCATTTCATCACCAATCTCACAGATACTTCTGCTAATATAAACAGTATAAAGGAAAAATCATAAGAAGAAGGGTAATTATTTTCCCCTTGCCTGGAAATACAAAAAATCCCCGGATTCCGGGGATTTCTCTTCTCACATATGGGCTACAGTATCTCTCCACAGGAGCCAACGGGAACCTTGCCGTCAATTGTGGCAATGATTTCTTTGGTCTTCTCCTTGTCAAACCAACTGCACAACTCGATGAAGTTAATACCGCCCGCAACCAAAGATTTGGCGGCCTCTTTTGCCCCATCCAAATCCTTAATCAATCGGACATGAGTATTGCAGATTCTGCTTTCCAATAGCAACTCCTGGGTTTTCTCGACGCCGCGGGTAATGGCGATGATGCCGTATTCCTTCATGGAAGGAAGGGCATCCAGTTTTTCCAACTCCTCGGGGAAGTAATCGGCATGGGTGAGTCTCATGTCTCCGGTTACAACCTCAGAAAACTGTTCAAGGGCTGCGTCATCAAAGTCGCCGCATAAATCAATAAGGTCAAAGCCTTCGCCGTCATACTTTTTGACCATCTCTTCGGTCACTTCCATGGAACTTGTGCCCATGACTATCGTTTTGCTTTCTTCATTCTCGTAAGAAGCAACATAGGTATCCGGAGAAACACCCGGAATATTTGCGATAAAAACGTACTTAAACATATCTCCTCCCAACGGTTCTTTTCTTCAAGATATATGGTACCAATTGATGTTACTATACCACATTTTCAGAATATTTACCATTATAGAGGCCAAAACATCCGGTTTGAATATATAGAGAGATTTTGATAGAATACACCCATGCTATTATCGCCTATCGGAGGAAGGGAGAAGACCATGCATCGGTTGGAAACAAAGGATTTAATCATCAGGGATTCCATATGGGAAGATATTGATTTGTTTTATCAGTGGGAGAGGTTGCCTCACGTGACGGACTTCTTGAGCATTGGAGAGAATCAGTCTTGTGAAGAGGTGATTCGAACTTATATACACGACGATGACGATGAAAAACAGATGCAGTTTACCATCTGTCTCAAGGATCCGGACCATCCCATCGGCAGAGTCATCTTAGGCGACCTAGAAAAGGGATGGAAGACGGAAATCTGGCGAATATATATTGGAGATATAGCTCAGCGAGGAAAGGGATATGGCAGGCAGACCCTTCAAGCCATGTTGAAATTCTGCTTTGAAGAGTTGAACCTGGAGAGGGTGTACTTGGATCATTACACCGGAAATCCTGCAGGGGAGCTTTATGCAAGCTTGGGATTTCAATATGAGGGCATTCTTCGAGGAAACTGCAAAAAGAACGGAAAGATCTATGATGTCCATCTCATGTCCATGATGCGGGAAGAGTACTATGAAAAAAACGGAGGGTATAATGGCAAAATTTGAAATAGAATTGCAAGGCACATTCAATGATTGGGTGCGATGGTTGGACGAAGACATCCCACAAATGAATGTGACTTCAAAACTGGAAGAAGCCTTAGATAGAGTGGATGAGACGACAAAAATTGCAATTAGAGCATATGAAAGATATAGTGCTATCGGAAACAATCGGTTGGGATTGACTGTTGTTTTGTTGGAGTCCGGTGGAAAACTATGGATGAGCGCTGTGACCACTGGAGGCAGCCAAGCGATGTTTTTCAAAATTAATACCTTCGGTGAAGAGAGTTTTATCAATGCGTTCATAAGTAAAGTGGAGGATAAAAAGCTCCTCATCCGAGAACTTTGATATATTCCAAAAACTGGCGTATGATAGAGATATGAAAAAGACTGACGACAAAACAAACGCAATCCGCCTTTTGGAGGGGAAGGGCATAGCCTTCAAGACGCACAACTATGTGGAGTCCGGTGCCATCAGTGGCATGGATGTGGCGAAGGCGCTGCAACAAGATCCCAATAGAGTATATAAAACATTAGTAACCGTGGGGAAATCCAAGGGATACTATGTTTTTTTGGTTCCCGTGAGTCAGGAGTTGAACTTGAAGAAGGCTGCCAAATCCGTTGGAGAGAAAAGCATCGCCATGATAAAGTCCGGTGAGCTCCTGCAGTTGACCGGTTACGTCCACGGTGGCTGCTCCCCCATAGGGATGAAAAAGCCTTTTGAGACGACCATCGATGCCGGAGCCGAAGCCTATCCAACCATTATTTTTAGCGGTGGGAAAATAGGACATCAAATAGAAATCTCCTTAGAGGAGTTAAGAAAGGTAATCGCCTTTCGACTTGCGGAGTTGACCGAAGAAAGGAAGCAGTAATGGCAAAAATCGCTCTGTTTAACATTCCGGCTTACGGACACACCAACCCGACTTTGGAGGTGGTGAGAGAGTTGGTCAATCAGGGAAACGAAGTACGATACTATTCCTTCAATGAAATGCGGGAAAGAATCGAAAGGGTCGGGGCGCAGTTTATCTCCTGTGACGCATATCAACTGGATTTGGAAACGAAGTCGGACAACATCGCCGAAGAGGCGCCAAAGGACATTGAACTGGCAGTGGAGCTGTTAGTGAAAAGTACCCTCGCCATGGATGCATCCATTACAGAGGAAATGAAGGAATGGGAACCGGACGTAATCGTAGCTGACTCCATGGCAGTCTGGGGAAAACTGGTTGCCCTGAAGCTGAACATTCCATTTGTATCTTCCACCACCACCTTTGCTATGAACAAATACTCGGCTCGCGGCCAAAAACAAAGTTTGGGGGACCTCTTTCGCTTTCTGGGTGGCATGGGGAAGGCAAAGAAATATATCAAGCAATTACAGACAATCGGGTATCCCATCAAAGGCGTAATGGATCTCATCACCAACGATAATGACACTACAACAATTGTGTACACCTCTCGCGAGTTCCAACCGAGGAGCGAAACCTTCTCAGAAAAGTATACCTTCGTAGGGCCTTCCATCGAAGAACTCCATATTTCTAGGGATAAATCCAACGAAAAAACCATATATATTTCCTTGGGCACGGTCATTAACAGAAAAAAGGAGTTCTATAATAACTGCATAGAAGCCCTGAAGGATTCCAATATTAAAGTCATCATGTCGATAGGAACTGAAACCAAGATGGAAGAGTTGGGACAGATACCCTCCAACTTTTCTGTTGAACCTAGGGTAAACCAAATTGAAGTATTGCGTACGGCGGACGGATTCATCACCCACTGTGGAATGAACAGTGTCAATGAAGCGCTGTATTTCCGTGTTCCCCTGATTATGTTTCCCCAAACAGCGGAGCAATACGGGGTTGCCAACCGTGTTAAAGAGATGAATGCAGGCATTTTCCTGGCGGATGAGTCGGTAGAGAGCATCCAATTGGCGGTGGAGAAAATTCTCAACGACCCCCAGTACAGAGAAGGGGCAGAAAGAATCGCAGAGAGCTTTCGAAACTGCGGTGGTCCAAAGCTCGCGGCACAGATTATCCTAGATGCTGCACACCGGCATGGAAAAACCATTTTGGTGGGACAAGACAAATGAAGGGACGTATATTGCAAAGGTCGAGGAGAATAAGCCCATTGGTTTTCGCTATATTGATGACACTCTTGATTCTCGTGTTTCCAACTGCATCGGGCGCAGTGATTACAATTCTTGACCTGAATGAGTTACAGGGCAAATTGGTACAAGCTGTAGCATTTTTGTTTGCAGGCATGATAGGTTGCGTTATTGCAAACGTGCGGTATGGAAGCTGGAAGAACGTAGTCTTCCACAACGAACGGAAATCACCGATGGTAGATTACCTTTGGTTTGCGCCATTGGTCTTTGTGGAACTCTTGCCCCTGCTCAACGGTATAGAAGAAGGGTTGCGTGTCAACATTGTATTGGCATATCTTCTTTTTACCATGGCTGTTGGCTTTACAGAGGAACTATATTTTAGGGGATTGATAGTGAAGGCCTTCGAAAAGCGGTCCATAGTTTATGTCATCTTCCTATCATCCTTCTTGTTTTCGGTGGGACATTTTTTAAACCTTCTTGCAGGCGCAACCATTGGATATACAGCACTCCAAGTGATTTTTGCATTTATCTTTGGTGCAGTAGCTGTGGAAATTAGTTTGATGAGTGGCAGCTTAACCGTACCTATTATATGGCATACGGCTCATAATTTCATATCCTTGCTTACGAATGTGAACGATAGTAAATGGTTTATAATTATTGGGCTGGTCCAGGGCATGGGTCTCATCCTATATGGGGTATTTCTATGGTCGAGGATGGTACAGAAAAGCGATAAGAATTGAGAATCTTTATTGGTTTGGGCTCACTTATGCACGACTTTTCTTATATTTCTCCATAATCTTCTCAAGACGTCGTGTGTATTCTTCACGGATGTGCAAAGGCTCAAGAATTTCAATGTTTTCCCCATATTGGAGCAGAAGAAAATACAGCCCCGGGTTTTCTGCGGTCTCTACAACTGCCACATAGTCGGAATCGTCCACTTGGTCTGCGCGAATGAGGCCGTCGCCGAACTCGTCAAAGAGGTGATCCAGCATAAAGCCGGGAACCCGAAGTCGAAGAATGATTTTTTGTTGTCCACCATAGTGATGAATGGTGGTGTCCACAAAGGCGGCAATCGCTGTGGCATCGTCGGGACCGGCGAAGGCATGGATGGGCCTTAGGGTCTCTTCCAATTCCCGTAGCTTCTCCATACGGTCCAATCTGTAATAGCTGAAGTCTTGAAAACCTTCCGCATTGCATATGAGGTAATAATAATCGCTCTTCCAAATTAGGGCATAGGGGCTGACGGTGTAGAGTGCACCTTTTCGCCTTGGAACTCTCTTTAAACCGGCGCCGACAGAAACATAGGAGAAGGATACCTTGTGACGGTTTTCAATGGCGGAAAGAAGTATGTCGATGTTGTTTTGTGTCGACTTATTTTTTGTTTTAATTCCCGTGGTGGTAGGTGTGGCAAATTCCAAAACTTTTTGGAGATGGACAGAGGTGGTGGCGAGCAACTTATCGATAAGCCGTCCGGTAACGGCGGGGGTCAGGAACTTTGCTTGTGCAACGGCATCCATGAGGATCTTCACTTCCCAACCTTCAAATTGATGGGTGCCCTGAAAGTATCCCATGCGCTTATAATTGCAAGAGATGATATCTTCTCCCTTCTCCACCAAAGCTTTAATGTCTAAGCCGATGGCCTTTCGCTCTGCCTCAATATTATATCTCCTTTTCAGCTCTCCAATAATCCTATCACTGGTGAAGGGATGCTTTTCGTCGCTGTCTTTCAGTATTTCTGCAACCCCCAGAAGCCGAGCTCTCGTGTCTTTTTCCTTCATGGAAACCACCTCCTTCATGGAGTATATCACTGTTTTTTAATGTACGCAAATTGACTCATTAAAACCATAGGAATAGATGTACACTGTGTTTAAGATAAAGAAATGGAAAGGAGAACGACCATGAATATAAATAGAACAAACACCGCCGGGTATACCAGCGAAGTGGAAGAGATTATGGAAATCATCGACGGCAGAGAGGCAAGGAACTTCTGGTATGAAAAGCAGGCGCAACTGCGTGATGAGGGTGGCGAGTACGATTCTGCCATCGATAACGAAGTGTGGCTGAGAAGATACTTGCTGTGCATGTGCGATTAAAAAATTTGGTTGGATTTTGCTTTCCGCGGGTAAACTATTCAAAACTATAATTCTGTGCTAAAATGGAGCAAGTCAAAAAGATTGTGAAAGGAATTATCCATGGGAAAAGTGAGAAAAGTAATATTTGTCATTGCTCTCTTGGTCTTTATTGGTGCCGGAGCGTATCTGCTTCAGCACTACTTGAAAGGGCAAGCGGAGCAAAATGATTTCGAGGGACTTTTGGTAGACGGCGGCTACGATTTGGATGCCCTATATAAGCAGAATCCGGACATCATAGGTTGGGTAAAGATAAAGGATTCCATCATCAGCTACCCGGTGATGCAGACCAAGGACGACCCGGAGTTTTATTTGAGAAGAAACTTTAAGAAGGAAGATTCCCTTGCCGGAACGCCGTTTTTAGATGCGAAGAGCGATTTGACCAGACCGTCGTGGAACTGGATGGTCTATGCCCATAACATGAAGAACGGAACCATGTTCCACACACTTCTGGATTACGAAGATAAGGAATACTATGAGAAGAGGAAGACCTTCACCTTTGACACCTTGGAAAAATACGCAGGTCCGGGAGAGTATGAGGTTGTGGCAGCCTTCTACACCCAGATTTATCCCGAGAACTCGGATCAATTCAAATACTACTACTATGTGGATGTGACCGAGGAATGGCAGTACAACGAGTATGTTTCCAATATCAAAGCATTGTCTATCTACGATACGGGCGTCACGCCCCAGTTCGGAGAACAGTTGGTAACATTATCCACCTGCTCCTACCAAGTGGAGGACGGACGGTTCGTCGTAGTGGGAAGAAAAGTGAAATAGTGGATAAAAGGGAGGCTGACTATTTAATCAACCTCCCTTTCTACTTTTTGTTCATAGTTTATTAGAATTAAGCCGGTGTATTTGCATGAAGATGTAAGCGATCTTCGGCAATCTACTTTTTGACTTTCTTTCTAAAGATATTGAGCCATTATCGAAGACCCTGAACCTAGGGCGTCGGAAAAAGAATGGCTTAATTTTTTGTTTTTTGTAGGATTGACCCGAAACTGAATTTGCTTAATAACTCTAATCGTATCGAGCGTCTAAAACACCGCCTTGCCCAAGAAGGACAGGGCCATTTCACTGGCTAGGTGGCCGGTCTTGTTCCGCTCGTCCAGCATGGGGTTCACCTCCACCACGTCGATGGCGATGATCTTCCCCGATTCAGCAAGCATTTCTGCAGAGAGAAAGGCTTCCCGAACGGTGAGGCCGCTGTGGACGGTGGTTCCCGTTCCGGGGGCCTCTTGGGGAGTGATGGCATCCATGTCGAAGCTGACGTGGATTCCTTCGGTGTCTTCTCCGGCGATGGCGATGGCTTTTTCCATGACCTGTGTCATGCCCATGCGGTCCACATCGTGGATGGAGAAAACGTTGACGCCGGCAATTTCCAAGCGCTTGCGTTCTTCGCTGTCAATGTCTCTTCCCCCGATGAGGACGACTTTTTTCGGATCCACGTAAACCGGATCGTCGCTGAAGGCAACCATGGCATCGGGGCCGTAGCCGGTGAGGGCCGAAAGGGGCATGCCGTGCATGTTGCCGGAGGGAGAACTCTCATCGTTGTTAAAGTCGCCGTGGGCGTCCATCCAGATGACACCGATACTTTTGAAGTGCTTTGCACTGGCGGAAATGCTGCCTGCCGCAATGCCGTGGTCCCCGCCTAGAATCAGGGGAATATCACCCTCCTTCAGTGCGCCCAGACACTGCTCGTGAAGACTCTTGTTGGCGTCGAATATCGGTTGAAAATTCTTCATCTTGGGGTTGTCCGTCTGGGGTGGGCCAACTTGGATATCTCCCAGATCGGTAACGGGATATCCCATTTCTGCCAAGCCTTCTGCAAGTCCGGCAAAGCGAATGGCGAGGGGTCCCATGTTGACACCTCTCTTTGATGCGCCAAGGTCCATTTGAACCCCGATGATAGAAATTTTCTTGTTCTCTTGTTTCATAAAATGTTTCCTCCTTACATTAACGGTTATCAGCATCCATAAAAGCCGCGTAGCTTTCCTCCATTTGCGGAGTGGTGCTCTTCAGTCGGGAAATGTGCACCGTGACCCCAATGGCAATGACCAGTAGCAGTGCCTTGAGCCAGAGTGCGCTGACGAAGTAAATGGCAACCAAAATCGCCGCCCAAAGAAAGATTAGGGCGGAGACCTTGTTTCTGGTGGAGATGGCTCCGTTTTCCATGTACTGCCAGATGTATCTTCCCAGAACGGGATGCCTCATGAGCCACTGGTAGAGGCGTTGGGAACTGCGAAGATAACAGAAAGCAGCAAGCAACAGCAGAGGTGTGGTTGGCAGCACGGGAAGAAAGATTCCCACAACTGCCAAGACAAGACTGATGCTGCCCCCTGCTATATAAAGTGCCTTTTTCACCCGCGGGCTCCGTAGAGGTTATCCATATCTACGGTATCGATGTCGATTCCAAGGGCCTTAGCGACACCCTTTCCATATTCGGGATCGGCGAGATAACAGTGGCGGATGTGCCTCTTCTTCACCAACTCGGTGGCGCCGTCCATGTTCCTTGCGGTGTTTTCGCACAGAACTTGCTGCTGTGCAGGAGACATGAGTCGGAAAAGCTTGCCGGGCTGTTCGTAGTAATTATCGTCGTCTTCTCGGAAGTCGAAGTTATCGATGGGATTTGTGCTGGGAAGAGGTGGCTCCGCGCCGTCTTCGTCTTCAGCAAATACGCCGTAGGAGTTGGGGTTATAGTGCACCAGGCTTCCAAAGTTGCCGTCTACGCGCATCAAACCGTCACGATGGAAGGAATTGACTTCCACTTTCGGTCTGTTGACGGGGATTTGGGTGTGGTTGACGCCCAATCGGTATCGCTGTGCATCTCCGTAGGAGAAGAGTCTTCCCTGAAGCATACGGTCCGGCGAGTAGCCGATTCCCGGCACGATGTTGGCGGGGTTAAATGCGGCCTGTTCTACGTCGGCAAAGTAGTTTTCCGGGTTGCGATTCAATTCAAAGTAACCCACTTCGTGGAGGGGATATTCCCCGTGGAACCAAACCTTGGTCAAGTCGAAGGGGTTGTCCTTGCTCGCTGCAGCCTGTTCTTCGGTCATGATTTGAACGTACATGGTCCATCGGGGGAAGTCCCCTCTTTCGATGGCATCGTACAAGTCTCTCTGGTTGGATTCTCTGTCCTTTCCCACAACTTCTTCTGCCTCTTGGTCGGTGATGTTTTCGATTCCCTGCTGTGTGCGGAAGGTAAACTTCACATAGTGTCTCACACCTTCTTCGTTAATAAAACTATAGGCGTGGGAACTAAATCCGTGCATGTGGCGGAAGGACTTGGGGATTCCTCTGTCGCTCATGGTGATGGTCACCTGATGGAGCGCTTCGGGAAGAGCCGACCAGAAATCCCAGTTGTTTTGGGGAGATCTCATGTTGGTTCTGGGGTCTCGCTTCACTGCATGGTTCAGGTCCGGGAAGAGCATGGGGTCGCGGAAGAAGAACACCGGCGTGTTGTTTCCTACCAAGTCCCAGTTGCCCTCATCGGTGTAGTATTTCATGGCGAATCCGCGGATATCTCTTTCCGCATCGGCTGCGCCTCTTTCTCCGGCAACGGTGGAGAAGCGGACGAACATCTCGGTCTTCTTTCCGATTTCACTGAAGACCTTTGCCTTGGTCCATTTGGTGATATCGTGGGTAACGGTAAATTCGCCGAAGGCACCGGAGCCCTTGGCGTGCATTCTTCTTTCGGGAATTACTTCTCTGTCGAAGTGGGCCATCTTCTCCAGATACCAAGTATCCTGGAGCATAACGGGTCCGCGCTTCCCTGCTGTTTGAATATTTTCGTTGTTTGCTATGGGTCTTCCGGTTTCAGAAGTCAGCTTCTTCTTAGGGTCATTGTTTCTTCCATCATCAATTTTAGACATATTAAATTCCTCCTAAGTTCTCTCATGTTTAGCTCATAGTACAATATTATAGAAGGGTTGTAAAAAAGTCAACGAAAAGGGAAGGTAGGAAAGCCCTATAAATTAAAGAAATTCTGCAGTATAATCAGCAAGAAATTATTGTCGTAAACTTCCTGTGCTACGATGGAACTGTTCATTTGATCTGAAATCAGCTGTGAGAAATCTGCCGGTAGCATATTGGAGAAAGGCACCAACAGAATTAAGAAAATCAACACGAAGATTACGCCCTTAACCAGTCCGAAGATGGTCCCGAAGAGGCCGTCAAAGAAGTTGGTGAAACCGCTGTGATAATCCTTGGAAAGCAATCGTAGCAAGAGCCACAGAATCAACTTAATGACGATGAAAATCGCTGTGAATACAAAAATCGTATATATAACATCGGTGAAGGATGAGGTGACCCCGTCCACGATGTTGGTGGAATAGTTGGTGAGGCTGCCTCGAATGGAGTTGGGAATGCTCCCCATGGAGACGTCTACGGTGGAAATGGAAGCGTCGAACCGCTCCTTCATAAAATCGTAGATCCAATCATAGATGGGGGTGTTTTCTTTTATAAACTTTCCCACAAATGGGACGGCAAGATATGCCAATACCACCGCACCGACCCATCCCACGGTGTGGATGAGGGTGAAGATAAATCCCTTCCGAAAGCCGTAAATGGCGGCACCTAGAAGGATCAATCCGATGATGATGTCAAGAACCATTCTTCTCGTTCCTTTCTGTCAATGACTAACTAAATCATGATACTACTAGACAGTGAAAAATGCAAGATGTCCGGCGAAATCTTTGTTGAATCCCAAAACTAAATGTGATACTATTGTTAGGCATATGGAAAAGTATATGATTGAGGCATTAATAGAAGCCAAGAAGGCGGAAGATAAGGATGAAGTCCCTATTGGAGCCATCGTGGTCTCGGAAGATGGAAGGATTATCGGAAGAGGGCACAATCGGACGCGAGAGTTGAAGGATCCTACCGCTCATGGGGAAATCATGGCAATTCGGGAAGCGACGGAAACGCTGGGCAGACAAAGATTGCTTAATTGCGATTTGGTCGTAACCGTGGAACCATGTAGCATGTGTGCGGGAGCCATTGTACTTGCACGGCTTCGAAGGGTATATATCGGAACCATGGACCCCAAGGGTGGAGCATGCGGAAGCTTGTACAATATTCTACAAGATGAGAGACTCAATCACTTTACGGAAATACATTCCGGAATTATGCAGCAGGAATGCGAGAGCATAATGAAGGATTTCTTTAAAAAATGTCGGGAGCGAAACGGAGGAAGTAATATATGAAGAGAATAGGCGCCATATTATGCCTAGCATTGATGATTGTGATGGGGACTGCAGGTATCGCCTGGGGTGCGGATTTCTCCATTGAGAAGACATCCCCTGAGGACGGCAGCACAGGTATGGCCGTGGATAACATGGGCGTAAAGGTATTCTTTAATAAGGATGTATATGACAAGGATAACGAGGAAGCCAATGCGAAACTTTGTACGTTGACGGACCCCAAGGGTAAGGTGGTTCCTTCTAAGGTGGTCTTCAGTGAGAAGAGCAAGAATGAGATGTTGGTTTTGGCCCACACCGGTAAGGATGGACAAACCATCATCAAGGGGAAAACCAAGTACACCCTCACCATCAAGGAGGGCATGAAGGCCGCAGACGGAACTGTCATGGAAAAGGGTGCAAAGGTAACCTTCGAAACCCTGGATCCGAAGTCGACCATGACCGTGAGTATGGTCATGATGGGCCTCATGGTAGTGGGTATGGTATTCTTCACATCGCGAGAGGCAAAGAAGCAGGCACAAGGCGGAGCCAAGACACCGAAAAAAGATGATAAGGTGAATCCTTACAAGGTTTCTAAGGAAACCGGCAAGTCTGTGGAAGAAATCGTAGAAAAAGACCAAAAGCGAAAAGAGAAAAAGGCTGCCGCCGCAGCGAAGAAGGCCAAGGGCAAGCAGAACGGCAAGGAAGAAACATCCTCCGACAACTATAGAGTAAAGGGACCAAGACCCATATCCGCAGCCGGAGCCAAGTATAGACATGTAAGACCTAAGAAGACACAGACCGGTGCAAAGAGCACAAACCCAAAGAAGCAGACCGGTAAGCAGAGAAACAAGAAGAGAAAGTAAACTTCGGATTTTAAAATGAGCGGAATTTCCGCTCATTTTTTTAGGAGAATATCATGAGCATTATCAACCTTCGATCATACGGAAAAATCAATCTGTCCCTGGATATTTTAGGGACATTCCCCGACGGATACCACCAAGTGTCCATGGTCATGCACCAAATTGAATTATTTGATGAGGTGGCGGTGCGCTTTACCGGGGAAGATGAGGATAGAATCATTGTCAACACCAATAAGCCCTATATTCCCAAGGATCATCGAAACATCGCCTACAAGGCGGCGGAATTGATGAAGTCCCACTATGGGGCAGGGCGAAAGGGAGAAATCCGAGTGGACATTAAGAAGGTCATCCCAGTAGGAGCCGGGCTTGCCGGCGGGAGCGGAAACGGCGGTGCCGTTTTGTTGGGGCTCAATAAACTTTGGAACTTGAACCTGTCTCTGGAAGAACTCTGCGCCCTGGGAGAAGAACTGGGGGCGGACGTCGCCTTCTCCATTCGGGGCATGGCGTACCGAAACAAGTCATTGGGGCTATATGAAGATCCTCTCTCCTGTTGCTGTGCATTGGCGGAAGGAAAGGGTGCAGATTTGACGAAGCTTCCCCCCTTGGATGCCTATGTGGTTCTTTCCAAGCCGCCACTCAGCGTATCCACAAAGGAAGCTTATCGGGGAATCGATGATGTGTTGGCGGAGCAGACTGTGCAGCATCCGGACAACCAAGAAATGATTCTGGGTTTAGGAAATGGAAATAGGGAGAAAGTGTATGAGAACATGATAAATGTACTTGAATTCTTCACTTTAAAGCGGTATGATAGAGCCATGTATACAAAGAACATGATGCGACAAGAAAGCCATGGGAACCCAGTTCTCATGAGCGGAAGCGGACCGACCATCTTCGCCTTGTTCCAGAACAAGGGAGATGCCGAGAAAGTATACAAAAGGATGAAAGAGGTCAATCGAGAGACTTTCTTAACACAAACTACCGTATGAGGAGAAATCAATGCTGAACCTAGACATAAAAAATCACAGACCGCTGCGAGAAATCGTTTACGAAGAATTGAAAATGCAGATTCTCATGGGCAAAATCGTTCCCGGAACCAGAATGATGGAAGTGGAAATGGCGGAAGAAATGGGCGTGTCCAGAACCCCCATCCGAGAAGCAATTCGAAAACTGGAAAAGGAGGGTTTGGTGACCATCGAGCCACGGAGGGGTGCCTACGCCTCACAGATTTCCATCAGCGACATGGTGGAAATTCTCGAAGTGAGACAGAATATGGAGGGCTTGGCAGCCTACTATGCCGCATCCAGAATGACACCGGAAAACAAGAGGAAACTCCAGAAGATTGCGGATAAATACAATGAAGCGGTCATTGCCGGAGACACCAAGGAGATGATTCATTGGGATACCAAGTTCCATCACCTCATCGTGGAAGGCAGCAACAACAAAATCCTGGTCAGCATGGTGGAGCAGCTGCAGGAACTGGTTTTACGCTTTCGATATCTGTATTACGATACCTTTAAGAGAGGGGAGAAGATGCCTACGGAACACAGTGCCATCATGGAGGCCATCTTTAACAGTGAGCCGGAGGCTGCCAGAAACGCCGCCGACATTCACATTGAACGACTGAAAGAGATGGTACAGGAAGACAACGAATAAAGCTTACCTTCTGATTAATTCAAGAGAGATGGAGATTCTTTCGCCGTCCCGGACAATCACAAACTTTGCGGTTTCTCCCGGACTGTGAGCCGTAATCGCCTTCTGCAGGCTGTCCAGACTGTCAATACGTTTTCCATCTATGGAATAGACCATATCCCCGCTGCGGAAATCCGCAGAGCGGGGATTTTCTTCTACTACTTCTTCAATGTAGATGCCCGGCGTTGCCACATCGTAGTTGCGAGCCTTTTCCTTATCGGTCAAATCCACATATCTCATGCCGGAATAGGCGACGCCTTTCTGTGAGGAGGGAGAAGAGGACACATCGCCACCGCTCGTAATGATTTCATCGGCAATCTTGGCAGCCACATTGACCGGGATTGCAAAACCGATGCCCTCCACATTGGAGCCGGCAGATTTGGCAACCACTACACCGATTAATTGGCCACTTTCATTGAACAGACCACCTCCGGAGTTTCCGGGATTCACCGATGCATCTGTTTGCATCAGTGACATGGTTCGGTCTTCGATGGAAACCGTTCTGTCCTTGGCACTGATTACGCCGGCAGAAACCGTATCCCCCAGTTCACCAAGGGGATTTCCGATGATGACGGCCAAATCACCCGGCTGCACCTTATCGCTGTTTCCGTAGGTGACCGGTGCAAGTCCTTCCGCATCGATTTTTAGAACCGCAATGTCGTTCTCCTTATTGACGCCCACCAAGGTTGCCTTGTATTCCCTGTCGGAGTCCGCCTTGTCCGATCGATTGGAAACATAAATCGTCCCCGCCCCGGCTATGACGTGGTGATTGGTCATAATATAGCCGTCGCTCTTTATAATAATGCCGCTACCGGCACCTTCCGTTACATATTCCTGCAGCCAAGGATCTTGTTCCACACTTTCTGTGCGTATTTCCACAATGGAGCCGCTGTTCTTGGAAGCGATTTCCTGAATGCTCATATTGCTTCCCGTAACTTCTTCCAAGGTGAATCCATCATCGGCTGTTTTTTCCGTCGCCGCGTTCCCTTCCTGTGCAGGTAGGAAACGGTTGGCTGTCACTGTAGCGCCAAAGCCCACAATTGCAGAAAGAATCATGCAAATTAATACCAGGAAAACCACCTTTCCCCTCGTCCATTGAACCTCTCTATGGACCTTTCTCTCGCTCATCCCGTACTTCCTTTCTTCCTTTTAGATATACTTTATGGTAGAATGATATATTGAAATTTACCTTAAAAGGAGATGACCATGGAGAGTTACCGGACAATTTACGAGAAGTGGTTAGGTCAAGGTGATTTGTCGATGGAGTTGAAAGAAGAACTCCAAAGGATGAAGGACGATGACCCAGCCATTCGGGATGCCTTCTACAAGGAGATGACTTTCGGGACTTCCGGCCTCCGGGGAATTATGGGCGCCGGGACCAATCGAATCAATGAACCGGTGGTGGGAAGAGTGACCCGCGGTTTTGCCGACTACATCCTTCAGGAAGGGGATTTCCATGGAGAACCCACCGTCGCCATTAGCTACGACAGCAGGAGAAATTCCCGACTGTTTGCGGAGAAGACGGCAAAGACCTTTCTTGGAAAGGGCATCAAGGTATATATGTTTCGAAATCTCATGCCGGTGCCGGCTCTTTCCTATGCCGTGCGCCGGTTGGCGTGCGACTTTGGCGTTATGATTACCGCCAGCCACAACCCGAAGAACTACAACGGCTATAAGGTGTACGACCATACGGGTGCACAAGTTCGCGGCGATGTAAGTGAGAAGATTCTCCACTACATCTCGAAGGTTGACATATTTGAAAACGGGGAAGAGGCATCTTTGGATCATCCTCTCTTCTCATATATACCCCGGGCGCTGGAAAAGGAATTTGTTGAAAGTTGCCTTGGGATATGCACAAACAAGGAGAATATCAGCGATCTTTCCATCGTATATACGCCCCTCAACGGTGCGGGGAATTTGCCTGTAAGATCACTATTGGAGATGGCCGGCGCAAAAAAAGTGTATCCCGTCCCTTCCCAGGAAGAACCGGATAGCGAGTTTACCACCTGTCCGATTCCCAACCCGGAAATCCTCCAGGTCTACGAAGAGGGCCTGTCCTTAGCGGAAGAGGTAGACGGGGATGTCGTCATTGCCACAGACCCGGACAGTGACAGAGTAGGCGTTGCACAGCCGGGGAAGGAAGGCGTCTTCTATCCCACCGGAAATCAAATGGCGATTCTCCTCATGGACTACCTATGCAAGACACGGGAAACCAAGGAAGACATGGTGGCCCTCAGAACCATTACGGGAACACCTATGGTGGATGCCATCGGCGCCGCCGCAGGAATCCAAACGGAAAAAACTATGGTTGGATTCAAGCATGCCGGGGAAAGAATACAACAACTGGAGGAACGTTTTTTCTTTGCTTTTGAAGAGGGAAACGGCTATCTGGCAGGCACACATGTGCGAGACAAGGACGGGGTCAGTACGGCCCTCCTCATTGCACAGATGACCGCCTATCACAAAGGAAAGGGCATGGACTTAGAGCAAGCCCTGAATCAACTGTACAATCAATACGGATACTATGAAGAGCGCATTAAGAGCCTTGTTTTGGAGGGTTTCCATGGGGCTGAGAGAATGAAGGAAATCATGGAATATATTCGTGGGGAAAAGCGCAACGAGTTTTTAGGAAGGAAGCCCATGCAGGTCACCGACTACCTGACCAAGGAGACCTATTACTTTGGCAGCGGAGGAAGGTGTGACATGTCCGTGGGTACCAGACCCACCCGAATGCCCTCTGCAGACATTATGGAATTCGTCTTCCCGGACGACTCCAAAGTGGTCATCAGACCATCGGGAACAGAGCCAAAAATAAAGGTATACCTCTTTGCCCACGGAACGGATCGCAAGGAAGTAGCGGCTCGCAACGACGAGAACGAAAGGAAAATAAAAGAGATTATAAATGAGTAAAGTTTTAATTGGAGTAGACAACAGCGGATCTTATCGAGTGTACTTGACCATCACCACCCAGATGGTGGAAGAAGCCAGGCTCCTTCATGACACCACCCCTTTGGCAACGGCAGGACTGGGAAGAGTTCTGACGGGTGCCGGACTCATGAGCATTATGTTGAAGAATCCCCGGGACCGATTGACGGTGATGTTCAAGGGGGACGGACCGGCAAAGCAGATTCTTGCAGTGGGCAGGGGAGACGGCAGCGTCAAAGGATATATCGCAAATCCTAAGGTGGACCTTCCCTTAACCAAGGATGGGAAGCTGGATGTAGGTGGTTCACTGGGCATTGGAGAATTGACGGTAATTAAGGATATGGGGCTAAAGGAACCCTATGTGGGGACCATCGCCTTGGTCAGCGGAGAAATTGCCGAGGATTTGACCGCCTACTACTATATTTCCGAACAGCAGAACACCTCCATTTCCCTAGGTGTGAAAGTGGGAAGAGAATGGCAGGTTTTGGCAGCAGGAGGAATGTTTATCCAGATGTTGCCCGACGCCCAAGAAGGTGCGGCCGATGCACTGGAAGAGATGATCGGACAGATGAAGCCCATTACCACCCTCATAGGAGAAGTGATGGTTGCCTCTGCCGGAAAGTCAGAAGAGGGGATTTTGCAGGATCTCATGAGCAAGATCTTCGGAGATGTACCGGAAGCGTACGCTCCGCAAGTTTTGGAATATAAGGACATCCAATGGAAGTGCGATTGCTCCAAGGAGAGAATGGAGAAGGCGCTTCTCGCCATAGGCAAAAAGGATTTGAGAGAGATATTGGAAGAAGATGAAAAAGCGGAGCTGGAATGCCATTTCTGTGGCAGTAAATACGGCTTCTCCAAAGAAGAACTGGAAAGAATGGTAAAAGAACTTTAAAATAGAACGGGAAGGGAGAAAGACATGGAAGAGATTATATTGCGCATTGTCGGATCCAGCATCTACGATGGGGTAGAGGAAAACCAAGTGGAGCTTGTTACGGAAGGCAAGCTATATAAAAAGGGCGATGTCATTTACTTGACATATGATGAGAGCGAATTCTCCGGAATGGAAGGTTGCAAGACCAGACTAGTCCTGGAAGGGGACTCGGTTAGAATGACCAGAAAAGGCACGGAGGTAGGAATCGATACGGAAATCCGATTTAAAAAGGGAATGCGACACTCGGGGTATTATGACACACCTTACGGTCCCATTGAGATGGAAGTGTTGACCAATGATTTGTTCAATAATGTAACCGATGAAGAGGGGGGCTCCATCGACATCGATTACCACATCAGTTTGAAGGGACTTTCAGAAGGCAGAAGTCGTTTGAATATCCAGGTAGGTAGGAGACAGTAAAGATGAATGTGAACAGGAAGTGGGTAAGAGCTATAGCCATCATCATCTGTATTGCAATGGTGGTGACTTCGGGAATATTTGTTGCGGAAATGTTTTAAGGAGGCATGATAAAAAGTAAACAGTAGGTAATACGAGTACTCTTGATGCTGTTGTACAATAGTGACAACAGTAAGACAGAGTAGATACTAACTCGACATTTTTAGTGATCCAATAGAGGTCTTGTAAGGAGAATGAGGGTGTTAGCATCGAAACATGCAGTGGTCGTTAGAGACCGGATAGGAGATTGGCTCGGATTACCAAACAGTAAGCTGTCTTGCTGAACATCGAAAGGAGAAAAGATATGAGCAGGACAGAAATGAAAAGAATGTGTGTGGGTGTAGACCTTCACAAAACTCAATTCACAGTTTGCGCACTTGATGAGGAAACAGGTGCAATTGAACTAGAAGATGAATTCAGAACTAATGCAGATGGATATGTGGACTTTATCAATCGAATGCATGGAGTGGAAGAAGAAAGAGGGCATGTCATAGAGTTGGCAGTTGAATCAACAGGTAACGCAAGATTCTTTAAGAACAAAATGGAAGCAGAAGGATTCGGTGTAGTCGTGGTTAACACCAATAAATTCAAGGTCATAACTATGAGCACGAATAAGAATGATGCCCATGATGCTGAAACATTAGCGTTTTATCTGTTAAAGGAGATGCTGCCGGAATCGCATTTATGTGATCAGACAAGTGAAGAGATCAGAAGGATGCTTAAGACAAGAAGTATTCTGGTACAGGCCACAGTGAAAATGAAAAATCAGATTCACGGAATGATGCTTGGATATGGGATAGAAACAAAATCATCCCAGCTTCAAAGCAAGAAAAAGAGGCAGGAATTGTATCAAGATCTCGCGGATCACAACTTTTCAGAATTCACTGCCTCATCACTAAAAGTGATATTAGATAGTTTAGACGATTTGCAGAAACAAATCAAGGCTATCGAGGAACAACTTGAAAAGATGGTTGCAGAAAACACAAATGTTGAACTGCTTAAGACAATGCCGGGGATTGGTCCAATAGGTGCGATTACAATTGCATCATACACAAAAGACATGAGCAGGTTCGATGGAAACTTCAAAAGATTTGCATCATACCTAGGAATAGTTCCAAGTAATCATGATTCAAACCAAACTGTGCGTAGAGGTAAGATTACGAAGAGAGGGCCTCAGGAGCTGAGGACAGCATTCGTACAGGTAGCGATGGGAATCATCAGACAACCACAAAACACTTCTGAATGGAAACTAATGATAGAGTACTATCACATGAAAAAAGAAAAGGGTTCTGGTAGAGCAATCATTACTCTAACCAGAAAAGTAGCAAGAATCGTATTTGCGATGCTAAACAATCAAGAAGAATTCAATCCGGCATTAATGATACGAGAAAAAACGAAGTTGACAGCTTAAAAACTGGTTGACTTTTTATAGGAGGGCCAATGGATAAAATAGGTTTTGACGCGGAAAAGTATATTGAAGAACAGTCAGAGTATATTTTAAAGAGAATCAACGAAGGGGACAGTGAGAGACTGTACTTGGAGTTCGGCGGGAAGTTGGTGCAGGACAGGCACGCCATGCGCGTACTTCCCGGATTTGATGAAAATGCAAAGATCAAGCTGCTGCAAAAGATGAAGGATCAGGCAGAGATCATTGTTTGCATCTATGCCGGAGATATTGCCACCAGTAAGACGAGGCATGACTTCGGCATTACCTATGACTTGGAAGTCTTGCGCATCATTGACCAGTTCAGAAAGTACGAGCTGGAAATCAACAGCATCGTGGTAACTCGATACGAGGATATCCCCTCTGTAAACATGTTCATCAACAAGTTGGAGAGACGAGGGATCAAAACGTACAAGCACACCTTTACCAAGGGATATCCCACTGACGTGGAGACCATCGTCAGTGAAGAGGGCTACGGGGCAAACCCTGCCATTGAAGTGACCAAGCCCTTGGTGGTGGTCAACGGACCCGGCGGCGGAAGCGGCAAGTTGGCCACCTGTCTGTCCCAACTCTATCATGACAGCAAGAAGGGGATTAAGGCCAGGTACGCTAAGTTTGAAACCTTTCCCATTTGGAATCTATCACTGAACCATCCTGTCAACGTGGCTTATGAAGCGGCAACTGCAGATTTGAAGGATGTAAACATGATCGATGCCTTCCACCTAGATGCCTACGGCATAACAGCCATTAATTACAACCGGGACCTGGAAGTCTTCCCCGTGGTCAAGAGAATTATTGAGAAGATTACCGGAGAAGAGGCGGAATACCGATCTCCCACGGATATGGGGGTAAATCGCGCCGGCTTTAGCATCATCGACGATGCCGTATGCAGAGAGGCGGCCAATCAGGAAATTATTCGAAGATATCTCATCGCACTGTGCGATTACAAAAAGGGTAAAATAAACGAAGAATCTGTCAGCCGATGTAAACTCTTGGTAGACGATCTTTCCCTTAAGGTGGAAGATCGAGATGTGGTTCTCCCCGCTCGTCAGTATGCGGAGAAGAAGCGGGAGAGCGATAAGAAGTATGAAAACGTAGTCATCATGGCCTTGCGTCTTCCCGACGGGGAAATCGTCACGGGCAGAAGTTCCCGAAGAATGGTGGCGGCATCGGCAGCCATCCTCAACGGTATCAAAAAGCTTTCGGGTATGTCCGACAATATTCACCTGCTTTCTCCCAATGTACTGCGGGAGATTCAGACCTTGAAGAAGGACGTCCTCCAGCAGGAACGATCCAGCTTAAACGTGGAGGAAATCCTCACCGCATTGACCATTTCCGCGGCAACCAATCCATCCGCAGAGGCGGCTGCCACCAAATTGGCGGACTTGCGGGGCTGTAGAGCTCACTGTACGGCCATCCTCAGCGACAGGGACGAATTGTCCCTCCAGTCACTGGGCATCGATGTGACCAGCGATCCGGAGTATGTGACGACCAACCTGTATTTTGCATAAAATCGGAGAATAAATGTATCAACAGTTTTTTTTGCTATTCGCAATTATCTTCACGGGATTTATCCTGCGAAAGATCAATTTCATAGGGGCGGAAATGGATGACGGGTTGAACCGCTTCATCTGTTATTTTGCCTTCCCCTGTATGTTGGTACAAAAAATCGGAAACTTGGAAATGGAGGGGCTCACCCGGGAGTTTATGACCATGTTCTTTTGGAGTCTGGTCATGTTTGTTCTCTACGGCGGTCTTTCCTTTTTGTATGCCAAAATTCGTCACTTTCCACCCCACGCATCCAACGTGGCGGAGTTGTCCATGGCGGCACCCAACAATGGCTTCATGGGGATTCCCATGTCCATCATTTTTTTTGGCGAAGAAGGCTTGTTTCTGATGATGGCCCACAACGTGGTCCTGAACATTTACTTCTTCACCTACTCCCTGTCGGCTCTTCGCAGAAACAACGAAAACAAGGAGAAACTTTCTCTGATGGTGGCACTGAAGACAGTTCGTAATGTATTGCTCAACCCCAACATCGTAGCCATCATCATCGGCTTCATTATTGCGTATACGGGCTTTCCTTTGGATAATCTCCTAGGGGAGTACATGGATGCCATGGGAAATATTGCCACACCTATGGCCATGATCTACATTGGATCCACCTTGGCGGTGAGCAACTTCTTCGACATGTTCAAGAATCACATTGTCTGGGAGTCTTCCATAAACAAGCTAATCATCTTCCCACTGCTCACACTTCTCATCGCCTATTTTTTGCCGGTATCTCCCCTGATTAAGGCCATACTGGTTTTGGGAAGCTGTTTTCCTGCGGGCGCCACCATCTCCATGTTGGCCCAACAAGAAAACCAAAATGCGGAATTATCCAGCAAGATTCTCTTCTTCACCACCATGATTTCCATGGTCACCATACCCTTGACGGTGAAGCTGATTCACATGACGGTATTATAGAAGGAGGGGTGACGGTTGAAAGAACAAAAAATGATTACCATCGGGAAGTGGACGGTTTCTCATGATCTATTTCTGTTTCTCATTATCAGCGTTCTCTTAGGTGCGGTTGCGGCGGTAGAGAGTACATCTCTGGCCAATCGTCTATACGAGGATTTGGACTTTACAGTGATGCAAAGATCCTACTTGGAGGCGCCCAGGGAGTTACCCGGCTTATTGACGGTGGTGCTCATCGGAGCCCTCAACAGTCTGGGGGATATTCGCATTGCCGCCTTGGCAAACATTGTGGGCGGAATCGGCCTGTTGTTTTTTGGGATGGTACCCAATGTGTTTTCCCTGGTTTTGGTTACATTGGTCATTTACAGCACGGGACAGCATTTGTACATGCCCCTGAGCAACACCATTGCCATGAGCTTTGCCAAGGGAGAAAAATTCGGCGAGCGTCTGGGTCAGGTCCAGGCCTTGGGCAGTTTTTCCATCATCGTCGCCAGCGGCGTCCTTTACTTAATTTATCAGTTTGTAGAAATCACCTATGGGACGATTTTTACCTTTTCCGGCTGTGCCATGATTACGGCAGGCATCCTCTTTCTCTTTATGGGAAGAGGACAGCAAAAGATTGTCAGCAAGAAGCGATTCGTCTTCCGTCGGGAGTTTTCTCTCTATTATGTGTTGCAGATTATCAATGGGGCACGAAAGCAGATAACCATCACCTTCGTTCCCTGGCTCATCATCGATATCTACGACCAGCCTGTGACCACCATCACCGGCTTGTTCTTCGTGGTCTGCATCATCAACTTAGGATTTAAGCCTTGGTTCGGTCGCCTCATCGACCGACGGGGTGAGGGCTATGCCCTCCAATTGGAAGCCATCATCATGTTTGTCGCCTGCATCGGCTTTGCCTTTGCGAAATTGACATTCTCTTTTTCCGTTGCCTTGGTCATCGTTGCCATATGCTATTTGGCGGATAAGCTGATGGAGTCAGCGGTCATGGCGCGGGCCACCTATGTGAAGCGGCTTTCCGTCAACACATCGGAGGTTGCCAGAACCTTGTCCACGGGACAGAGTATGGATCATGTGGTCTCCATGTGCATCCCCCTTCTGGCAGGATGGGCATGGTACACAGGGGGAACCAACGGATATATCTGGGTGTTTATTGGTGCAATGGTCATTTCTGTGATAAACTATATATTAGCAACCATCATCCGCAAAAAAGGAGAAAAGAGGGATTGATATGGATGTTACATTATTTGGCTTTACCATGAATATTGCTCTCGTGTGGGTGATTGTCGCCGTGATTTTAGCTTTGATTGAGGCGGCTACACCCAGTCTCATCACTCTTTGGTTTGTTGCCGGTGCTCTTGCGGCTGCAGTTGCCGCCCTCTTGGGTGCAGGAATTGGCATGCAAGTGGTCATCTTCCTAGTGGTCTCAATTGTTCTTCTCATCTTCACCAGACCCATTTTAATCAAGCGCATGCGTGTGGGAAAAGAGAGGACCAATGTAGACGCTCTCATCGGGAAAAAGGCTAAGGTTACCAAAGAAGTTCGACGTCTGGAGTCGGGGGAAGTGCGTGTCAACGGACTGACCTGGATTGCCCTTCCCTTGGACGGGGAAAAAGTTTTTCCCGTTGGCTGCGAAGTTACCATCGCCAAGGTGGAAGGTGTTAAGCTAATCGTAGAATAATTTAAGAAAACGAAAGGAGATTTTCATGCCGGAAGTTTCATTATTTATTTCCAACACGATTATCGTATTGATTATCATTATTGTCCTCCTGTGGCTCATTGTCAGCAACATCAGGATCGTTCCCCAGGCCAACGCCTTTGTCATTGAGCGGCTGGGGGCGTACAGAATGACGTGGCAGACGGGTCTTCACTTTAAGGTGCCCCTCATCGACAAGGTAGCAAAAAAGGTGTCTCTCAAGGAACACGTGGTGGACTTTCCACCCCAGCCTGTTATCACCAAGGACAACGTAACCATCAACATAGATACGGTCATATACTTTCAAATTACGGACCCGAAGCTCTACACCTATGGAGCGGAGAACCCCATGTCCGCCATTGAAAACCTGGCGGCAACCACCCTTCGAAACATCATCGGAGACTTGGAGTTGGACAGCACCCTCACCAGTAGAGATACCATCAACAGCAAGATTAGAATCGTCCTAGATGAAGCCACGGATCCCTGGGGCATCAAGATCAATCGAGTGGAGGTCAAGAACATCGATCCCCCTCGTGAGATTCAAGAGGCCATGGAAAAGCAGATGCGTGCCGAGCGAGAGAAGAGGGAGGCCATTCTCCGAGCGGAGGGGCAGAAGCAATCTCTGGTGCTGGTAGCGGAAGGAAACAAGGAATCCGCCATTTTGGAAGCGGAAGGAAAGAAGCAGTCCACCATTCGTCAAGCGGAGGGGGAAGCGGAAGCGATTATGATGGTGCAGAAGGCAACGGCAGAAAGCTTGAAGTTGCTGGTAGCGGCACAACCCAATCAGGAGGTCTTGGCGCTGAAGAGCATGGAGGCATTTAAGGCCGCCGCCGACGGAAAGGCAACGAAGATTATTATCCCGTCGGAGATTCAGGGAATCGCCGGTTTGGCAAGTTCCCTAACGGAAATTGTGAAGAACGATTCCAATTTAGCGGTCAAAAAATAAATTCAGAATTTTGATTCAGACTTTTTGTGCTATAATATAGACTGCTTGCGGAATTATTAAATACAGTTTGTGGTAAGGAGGAATGATACATGAAGAAAATTGGAGTATTGGGTACAGGTACAATGGGTGCCGGAATCATTCAGGTTTTGGCTCAGAACGGTTATGAAGTTGTGCTGCGTGCAAGAAGACAGACTTCCGTAGACGGTGGTATCGCAAAGGTGACTAAGAACTTGGAAAAGATGGTTGCCAGAGAGAAAATCACGGAAGAGGAGAAAAATGAGATCTTGGGAAGAATCCAGGGATCCACAGATATCTCCATCGTTAAGGACGCAGATCTAATCATAGAAGCGGCTACGGAAGATCGTGAAGCGAAAAAGGCTCTCTTTGCAGAACTGGATGAGCTTTGCAAGCCGGAAACCATTTTGGCTACAAACACATCTTCTCTGTCCATTACGGAAATCGCTGCTGCTACAAAGAGACCGGACAAGGTTGTGGGAATGCACTTCTTTAACCCGGTTCCTGCCATGAAGTTGGTAGAAATCATCAAGGGATTGACCACCTCCGATGAGACAAGAGACACCATCCTGGAGCTGACAGCTGCTCTGAAGAAGACACCTGTTGAGGTTGCAGAGGCTCCCGGATTCGTAGTAAACAGAATCCTAATACCCATGATCAACGAAGCAATCGGCATTTTGGCTGACGGCGTGGCTGATGCAGAGGGCATCGACAATGCGATGAAGCTTGGTGCAAACCACCCCATGGGACCCTTGGCTTTGGGTGACTTGGTTGGACTGGATGTTTGCCTGGCAATCATGGACGTTCTCTATGAAGAGTTCGGCGATCCCAAGTACAGAGCACACACACTTCTTCGAAAGATGGTGCGCGGAAACAAGTTGGGCATGAAGACCGGCGAAGGATTCTTCGTATACAACAAGTAGGATTGAATTGGATTGGAAAGACCGCCCGAGGGCGGTCTTTTGCGATGGTGTTGGTGATGGTAGATTGGCGGTCGCCCGAAATGGTGACAATCGGTGGTGAAATGGGGGGATCTGTCACCACGGAAACGGACATTGGCGGGGAAACTATATAATTATGCTGAACGATAAATAAGAATGCGGAGCCGATGTGGAGAATCGGAGGTGGACGGGGTTATGGAGGAGAAGAAGTTGATGTTGATGGTTGAATGGATGGGTGATGGTGACAGGAAGGGCGAAAAATTGGCAAAAAGGCACCATTTCGGGTGACCGGACATTTTACCTTCATGCATAGACATGTATAATGGGAAGAGGAGGAGTGGAAGAATGGATCAAAATAACAAAGATTTTTATCTAGCGAAGTTAAAGGAGTTTGAAAGTAGCGAGCCTAGAACCCCAAACCAGAGACGAGCGTTGGGGAATATGGGGGAAGGAATAAAGAATGAGAAGGAAGAGAAAACCATCATCGGTCTCTTGGACAACTATGTGCTAACAACCAAAAGAGATAAAATTTTGCCTAGAAAGTTGGCCCTGGACTTTTACGAGTTCCTAGGCGAAGATGTTAGTCAGTCCCAATGGGTAGATATTACTCCCATCACCAATCCGACCATTCGCCAGTTGGAAATTGCTAAGTTTTTGCACAGTCCCCATTCGGTGGGAGAGATTTGCGAGAAATTTGGGTTCTCGGAAGACACCATTCGTGCGGATTTGCTGGCTCTTATAGATGGAATAGAACTGATGGGGAGTTACATCAGAGTGCAAGAAGAACGGGAGAGGGGACATCGCTCCTACGTGTCTACCTTGCACCCTGTGTTCCTTCCTTTGAATCTGTCGGAGGTTCTTCTCATGACCACTTCTCTTCTCGAGAGTACGAAGGATTCTGTTCTGGCTGACAGCTATATTTATATGGTGGGCCGCATCTACGGACAGCTGAGTGACTATGGGAAGGAAAAGGTAAAGGAACAATTGCCGGATGATATGGTAGAGTGCTTGGAACGGATAGGCAATCAATTTCGAGATGAACAGGTGGCCCTGAGCACAGATGATATAGAGGCCAAAATCCTGTTTGCCACCAAACTACGCATGGTAAAATCCATTCGCTTTGTCAAAGATGGTGAGATAGTGCCTCTCGAGATAGAGAACGCCGGCGTGCACTCAGAAGGTGGTGTGATTAGAATCTTCAGCGAAGAAGGAGAGGAGTACGTTGTTCGAAAAGGCCAGATTCTCGCGATTGAAAATGTGGAGTACAAATAAATGGGGAACCGAGTTCCCAATTGGAATCTCAATAATGTGGTAAAATTCAATCATAAGTTAACATTAGAACCAAAGGAGGCTAACCTATGATATTAAAGAGATTTAAAGACACGGAACTCGACTTCGACGTTATGCTAAAACAAACAGACATGCTGAGAAAGGCGCTAAAGGCAGAGGCCAACGGCCAAACCTTGCGGACTATCATGGACTTTCAGGAAGAAAACGGAAACTTTAGCTATATCAATCCCAAGGGAGTTCCTTCCGATGCAAGGATAGACTATTACTATACGCCTACATACTTGTGTACGGCTCTTCTCATGAAGGCCTTTCTGAGAGGAATTCCGGAAGGCATCCAGGTGGCGCAGCTGGAGGACAGCCTACGGCGTGGGCTGACGGCGTCTATGGGAAGAAAGTTTGACGGGCATGGATTTGATGGGGTCGATGATGCCGCAAAGATTTTGAAAGAGGGAGGGTCGGAGATTTTTGTAAGGAAGCATCCGCATTTTCACCCGACCTTTACTGCCCTGTACCGAAAGCTCATGACATACCCGGTCTTTGTATACGGAACCCTTTTGAAAGGTCGATACAATCACTATCTTTTGGAGGAAGCCGGCTATGCGGAGTTCCAAGGAAGAGCGACCTTACATGGCTATGCCCTTTACGATTTAGGGTCATATCCGGGAATTAAACCGTCTCACAGAGGCATGGTGTTGGGCGAGGTCTACAAGGTGGATGAGGAAACTTTGAGGGCGCTGGACCGACTGGAGGGAGAAGGCTCCTTGTACCGAAGGGTGCGGAGTCAGGTGCACGCAGCATCTGGAGAGTGGATCAACGTCTTTGTATACGTCTACATGGGGCAAGTGAATAGAGAAAATCTGATTCCTCTGTCTCAGCAGCCTTATGGTTCCCAGGAAGAGTGGGTTTGGTATGTGACCTACGGCTCCAATCTAAGCTACGCCCGTTTCCTGTGCTATATTCAGGGAGGAACCGCCCCCAATGGTTCCGAATATGAGGGTTGTGATGACAAGGGAGAACCCTTTGCCACCTGTGCCTTGCAATTGCCCTACGAGCGATATTATGCCAATTCGTCAGGCTCTTGGGGTGGAAAGGGAGTCGCCTTTCTGGATGTGAATCGGAAACAGGGCGAGACCTTGGGCCGCGCCTACTTGATTACCCGTGGGCAGTTTGAGCAAATACAAGAGCAAGAAGGGTATTGGTACAGACACGCCGTGGAGCTGCCCAATCTTCCCATATTCCAAGGCATCCCTGCCATGACCATGACCGGAGATTATCGGCATGCGGAGCAGGAACCGTCGGAGAAGTATTTGGAAGTCATCGGGAGGGGAGAAAATGAGACAAAGCGGATATTGGAATCCCAGGAAAGACGAGAAGAGAAGGATAGAGCACGAAGAGAAAAAATGCGTGAAAAAAGAGAAGCGCAGACAAAGCTGCGCTCCTTGAAAAGCGGAAAATGGAACCATTAACGAGATAGTTCTGTTCGATAGTAGTCCAATGTAGGTTGCAACATTTTTTTGATCAGTAGGCCGTGGCCCGGTGCCACCATGGAAACGGGTAGGTCCAAGACCTTCAAAGCGTTGGTGCGCTGCTCCTTGTGTGCGTTGGCAAATACTTTCTGGTAATAGCCATCCAGTCCTGCCATGAACTTGTCATCGCCGTAATCCTCATCGAGAGGAGGCTCTGCTGCCGAAAACTGACCGTAGAAGTCGTTAGAAAACAAGATCTTCTCCTCCTTTAAGAAGGTGACCATGTTGTCGTTCCAATGGAGTCCCGGTGTGGTGATAAATTGAAAGGTCAGGTTGCCGAAAGTCAGCTGGTCTCCGGATGCCACAAAGTTACATGACGATGCATCCAGATGCTCGGCAAGATTTCCTTGGCATTCCTTGGTACAGTAGATTGCCACATTTGGATAGGCGGCCAACACTGTGGGAACGGCTCCGGCGTGGTCCAACTCTCCGTGGTTGAGGATGAGGACATCCAGCCCTTCTCCATCCAGGATTTTGGTCAACTCCTCCATGAGCATTTCGGCGGATCTCTCGGGCAGGGTATCGATGAGAATGTTTTTCTCCCCTTTAATCAAATATGCGGTAAATGAAAACTCTTTTTCCGGTTTGATGATCGTCTTCCCAAGAGCGTAAATGTTATCTGTCATCTGATAAACCATAGTCATTCTCCTTCCTTTTTTCTTAGTATAAAGGAAAGGAGGGAGAGTGTCTATTGAAAACACAACACTATTTACAATTAGTGGAAATGGATATATAATGAAACCGACATTCCAGTCGAGTGTTTCAAATCTTGTTTTTTCAATATGTATGTGGAAACTGAATAGATAGGCGAAGGGGGAGACGAAGGTCTTTTTGTGTGAGTATGGACGAAAATATTTTGAAATCGAAGAAAATCGGTGAATTGAAGGAAGTGGCCAAGGCGGTTGGCATTCCCGAGTATTACAAGCTGAAAAAGGCGGAGCTGATTCAGGCCTTGCTGTCCTTGGAAGAAGAGGCGGCGGAAGAGAAGAAGGCGCCGGAAAAGAGGCGACCGGGAAGGCCGAAGACGAAAAAGCCGGAGGTAAAGGAAGAAGCGGTGGCCGAGGAAGAGACGGAAGGGCCAAAGGCGGAGAAGACCCAGGAATATCGAGAAGACCGTCCTCCTGTGGAAGGTATTCTGGAACTGGCGGAAGGCGGCTTCGGATTCCTTCGTTTCAACAACTTTCTCACCAGCGACAAAGATATTTATGTCAGTCCGGCGCAGATTCGCAGATTTAACTTAAAGACCGGAGATAAAATCAACGGCATCTCCAGACTGCCCAATCAGGGAGAAAAGTTTGGAGCCCTCCTCTATGTCACCACCGTCAACGGTGACGAGCCGGGAGCCGCGAGAAGAAGACCGGATTTTGACCAACTGACCCCCATCTTCCCCAACGAAAGAATTTCCTTGGAAGGGGACAGTCGCGACCTGTCCATGCGACTGATAGACTTGGTTGCCCCCATCGGAAAGGGACAGCGAGGTCTCATTGTTGCGGCACCCAAAGCGGGAAAAACGGTTCTTCTCAAGAAAATCGCTAACAGCATAGAAAAAAAATATCCTCAGGTGGAGATGATGGTTCTTCTCATAGACGAAAGACCGGAGGAAGTGACCGACATGAAGCGCTCCCTCATCGGCGGAGAAGTAATCTATTCCACATTTGATGAACAACCCCAACACCATGTAAAGGTGGCGGAGATGGTACTCTCCAGAGCCCAAAGGTTGGTGGAGCAGGGGAAGGACGTGGTAATCTTGCTGGACAGCATCACCAGACTGGCAAGGGCATACAACTTGGTAGTTCCTCCGTCCGGCAGAACCCTCTCCGGCGGCCTAGACCCCTCGGCACTCTACAAGCCCAAGAAGTTCTTCGGCGCGGCAAGAAACATGGAAGAGGGGGGAAGCATCACAATTTTGGCCACGGCCTTGGTGGAAACGGGCAGCCGAATGGATGATGTTATATTTGAGGAGTTCAAGGGTACAGGTAATATGGAGCTTCATTTAGACAGAAGGCTTTCCGAGAAGAGAATCTTCCCGGCATTGAACTTGAACATGTCCGGAACCAGAAGAGAGGATCTTCTCATGAATCAGGAGGAGATGGAGGCCATTTGGTACATGCGACGTGCCTTGGGCAACAGCGATACCCAGGAGGTTACGGAGCTGATCATCGACAACTTGGCCCACACCAGAAGCAACAAGGAGTTTGTTCAGATCATTAAGAAGATCAGATTATAAAGGGAGATTATGGATTTAAAGAAGATATTCATCAAGGACGCCTGTCCCACCAAAGTAGGAGGCCAGGCCGTCTTGGACGGAATCATGATGAAGGGGGCCGAACGCACGTCCATAGCCATGCGACTTCCCGACGATTCCATGTATATCAAGACGGAGAAACTGCCAAAACCCAGCAAGTGGACGAAGATTCCGCTAATTCGGGGTGTGGTTGTCTTTGTGGATGCCTTAGTGCAGGGAACAAGAACTCTCATGTATTCCGCCGATGTGTTGGAAGCCAACGAGGTGGAAGATGTGGAGGAAGACAAGCTCTTTCTGTGGCTGGAAAAGAAGCTGGGGAAAAAAGGTGCATGGAACGCCATGCTCTATTTTTCTGTCATCCTTGCCTTGGTCTTTACCGTAGGGGTGTTTATCATTGCACCCACTGCGGCGGTGAACCTGCTGAAGATGATTATGGAAAATGAGGTAATCCTAAACTTGGCGGAAGGGATTCTCAGGATTATCCTATTCATCCTCTACGTGGTCCTCATTTCTCGCATGGAAGATATTAAGAAGGTGTTTCAGTTTCACGGTGCGGAGCACAAGTGCATCCATTGTTACGAAAACGGATTGCCTTTGACTCCCAAGAACTGCCAGGAATTTTACACGCTGCATCCCAGATGCGGAACCAGCTTTCTCATGTTCGTCATGGTCATCAGCCTGATTTTGTTTTCTCTGTTGGGATGGCCGGACTTGTTGTGGAGAATCCTCTCTCGCCTGCTTTTGTTGCCGGTGGTGGCAGGACTTTCCTATGAACTCTTGCGTTGGGCGGGAAAAAGCGATAATATCGTAGTGAAGATTCTCAGCATGCCGGGACTTTGGCTCCAGAAACTAACCACAAGGGAGCCGACAGAGAAGCAGCTGGAGGTTGCCATTGCAGCCATGGAGGCGGTGCTGGCGGAGAAAGGGGACTATGGAGAAGGTCCCTGTGACAGTATGGGAAGAATTAAGAGGCCTGTGAAGATTATCGGGCCCATATGGCAAAAGGGTGCGGGTCAGCCGCAAAGAGGAGATGGAAAACAATGAGCTCATTACTAGTTTCGGATATTATCAAAATGGCAGAGAAGCAGATGACGGACGCCGGTGTTCCCAGTCCCAAGGTGGATGCGGAAATCATGTACTGCCATCTGAAAAAAGTGGATCGAGCCAGATTTTTTATGGAGTGGTCCTCCCCTGCCGATGACAGAACCACCGACCAGTTTTTTGAGCTTGTGGCCAGGCGCTGTCAACGAGAGCCCTTGCAATACATTACGGGAAACCAAGAGTTTATGGGTTTACCCCTCAAAGTCGCCCCAAGGGTTTTGATTCCCAGATTGGATACGGAGGTCGTTGCCTTAGCGGCGGAACTGAAACTGAAGGCCATGCGAGGCGATACGGTTTTGGATTTGTGTTGCGGCAGCGGTGCCATCGGCCTTGCCTTGGCAAAGCGTGCCGGTGCAAAGGTGACCGCAGTGGACATCAATCCGGAGGCAGTAAAATTGACGGAAATCAATGCTAGGAACTTAGGGGTGAAGATGACCGTGCTACAGGGGGACCTGTATGAACCGGTGGCAAAAAAGAAATATCACATGATTGTTTCCAATCCTCCCTATATTAAGAGTGATGTTATGGGAAGTCTCATGCCGGAAATCATGAAGTATGAGCCGGAAGAAGCACTTCACGGCGGGGAAGACGGGTTGGACTTCTATAGACCGATTATTGCAGGTGCCCATGAGCATCTGAAAAAGAAGGGTCTATTGGTCTTGGAAATCGGTGCCGATCAGGCATTTGATGTGGCTACCCTGGTGGAAGACACCGGGCAGTTTACGGATATTGAGGTCCTGCAGGACCTGGACGGAAAGGACCGCGTGGTGACGGCACAGTGGGCGAAAAGCAAGTAAATTACTTTTCCCCAAAATTTCTATCATAGTTTTTCATTGCTTCGGCAATGACGGCAACCGCTTGTTCCCGGCCTTGGATTTCATCCACGGCCGTTTCCTTTTTTTCCAGCTCTTTATAGACTTGGAAGAAGTGGCGCATTTCATCAAACCGATGGAAGGGCAACTCCTCAATGTCTCGGAAGCAGTTGAAGGTGGGATCGTTGAAAGGGATGGCGATAATCTTCTCGTCTGAGCGACCGTTGTCCATCATGGTAATCATACCGATGGGATAGCATCTAACCAAACAGAGTGGGTCGATGTCCTCGGTGCACAGGACCAGCACGTCTAAGGGGTCTTCATCGTCCCCGTATGTCCTCGGAATGAAGCCGTAGTTGGCGGGATAGTGGGTGGAGGTATATAGGATGCGGTCCAAAACAATGAGGCCGGTTTCCTTGTCTAATTCGTACTTCTTTTTGCTCCCCTTGCTGATTTCAATCACTGCCATGAAATCCAGCGGTGTAATGCGAGCAGGGTCCATATCGTGCCATATATTTGTCATTTTCGTGACCTCCTGTGCATATCTTTAAATAATGAGTCAATTATACTGTATTTCAGTTAAGCGGTCAAAGAACGCGTACATTGAGAAGACAAAAAACCCGAGGAAAAATATCCTCGGGAAGCTTCCCGTCGCCATGTCTAATCCCAGCGGAAGACCAGCTCCTGATATTCCTCATTTAGGTCGCACTCTTTTTGGGCAAAGGAACACCGAGGTAGGATTTTGGTGTCGGCATTCTTCGCCTCTTCCACTACCAACTTCATCATTTTCTGTGCAATTTCTTGGCCGCGATACTGTCGGTCCACGTAGGTGTGATCCAGAGTCCAAAACTCTTCGTTTCTGCGGAAGGTCAGCTCTCCCGCCTCCAAAGCGCCGTCATATGCCACCACTCGATTTCTATCTTCTTCAAATACTATTTCAATCATGGTATCTTCCGTTCTCTTTCCATTCGATTATTTACGAATATACAACAAGGCATCTGTGGGGCATGAGTCCACGATTTCCGCAATCTTATCGGCATCGTGACCATCCAAAATGATCCACGGTCTGCGCGTAGGGCAGAATATTTCTATACTTCCCGTATGACACATTCCGGCACCGCAACATTCATCCGGCTTCCAATAGACATCAATTCCGTCACCTTGATATTTCTTATAACCATTTTCCAGCAATTCTTTTTCTTTCACAAAATGCCTCCTTTCTCTATAATAGTGTTATCATACACCTGTAGATAAAGAAATAAACCCCTTGTAAAATAAAAAAACCTGTGATAAACTGATAAGGCTGTTCAAGGAACAGTAATTATGCAGGGCACAGCCCAGAGCAGGAAAGAGGTGAAAAGCATGAAGGAAGGAATCCATCCTGACTATAAGGAATGTAAAGTAACTTGCGCATGCGGAAATGAATTCGTCACAAAGTCAACTGAAGAAGAGATCAGACTTGATGTTTGCTCGGCGTGCCATCCGTTCTTTACAGGTCAGCAGAAGTTCGTCAACAGAGGCGGACGTGTTGAAAAGTTCAAGAACAAGTACAAAATGGACTAATGAACTGAAACAACAGTATGAAAAACACCGGTTGCATTGCAGCCGGTGTTTTGGTATGCAAGGTTAGTTATCTTCTCGCAACAAGGTGAAGTGGTTCCGCTGATATGTGAGAATGCCTTCGTTCTGCAGTCTGGAGAGTTCGGCGGACATGGCACTTCTGTCCACAGAAAGGTAGTCGGCCAACTCTTGTCTGTTAAAGGGTATATCGAAGCGATTGCTTCCCTTATTGGATGACTGCTCCGAGAGATAGGATAAGAGTTTTTCTCGCATCCTGCGCTGGGACATGTGGGTAATCTTTGTGGTCAAGTGGAAGTTCTTCTCCGCCAAGATGGTCACAAGGTTGCGGATGAGGCGGTTGTGAAAATTGCAGGAATTGGAGCAGGTGGACATGATTCGATCCACATCCAGTACCATGATTTCCGTATTTTCCGCTGCCACCGCGCTGACGGTGAGGGCGGTGTTATCTGCGCAGGAAAAAGCCTCTCCCAAAAGATCTCCGGGACCCACATCCGTAATGAGCGCTCGATTGCCCCAATAATCTTCCTTGATTACGTGGACGAGTCCGCTGAGAACCAGGCCGAAACTGGATATCTTCTCCCCCATATGAAAGATGTATTCCCCTTTTTTATAATGGGACCTACGAGGTGAGAGACATTTCAACAAGGCTTCCGCCTCATGTTCCTTTATTTCTCGGAACAAAGGGGACTCTCGAATGATGTTGTGATCAAAATATTTTTTCATATTCTTGCCTTTCGTTGTAAAAACAACAGGTTTGTTAAAGTTATAATAGTATAATAATGCTACAGTGTCAAGGAAGGAGAAATGGATATGAGACGAAAAGATCGAGAGATGCCGGAAGAGTTTGCTTATATGGTTGCTAACAAGTGCGAGTGGGCAGTGTTCGCCATGATCGATACAGAAGGGATGCCCTATTGCGTGCCCATTACCATTGCCTTGGACGGCAAGACAGTCTACTTCCACAGCGGCCCTGAAGGATACAAGGTGGACGCCTTGCGAAAGAACAATGCGGTATGTATTTCCTGCGTAGGGGATACTTATCGGACTCCGGACAAGTTTACGACAGAGTTTGAATCTGCTATTATTAGGGGGAAGGCCATTAAGGTGGAAGATGAAGAAGAGCAAATCCACGGGCTTCGCCTCATCAGTGAAAGACATACGCCAACCAACATGCATGAGTTTGATGAGATGATTGGAAAGAGCTTGTTTCGCACGGATGTGTGGAAGGTAGAGATAGAGAGCATTACCGGGAAGAGAAAGAAATACGATAAAGAAGGCGTAGAAATGAAGTTTGGAAGAATGGAGTAAGAAATGATCAGAAAAATAATTACCATAGACGAAGATAAGTGCAATGGCTGTGGAATCTGTGCGGAAGCCTGCCACGAAGATGCCATTGGAATTATAGACGGAAAGGCAAAGTTGTTGCGAGATGACTACTGCGACGGCTTGGGAGATTGTCTTCCCACCTGTCCTACGGGAGCCATCAGTTTTACGGAGCGTGAAGCGCTGGCCTTTAATAAGGAAGAAGTGGAGAAGAACATGGCTGTCAAGAAGGCGGCACAGGAAGCTTCGGGAGAGCCGGCAGCTGCGGCACCGGTGGAGAGTCAACTGCGTCAGTGGCCGGTACAGATTAAACTGGTTGCCCCCAATGCGGCATTCTTTGACGGAGCGGATTTGCTGATTGCGGCAGACTGTGTTCCCTTTGCCTACGGAGATTTCCACAACAGCTTTATGAAGAACAGGGTACCCATCGTAGGCTGTCCCAAGTTGGACAGTGTGGACTACTCGGAAAAGCTGACGGAGATTTTGAAGAACAACGACATCAAGAGTGTAACAGTTGTAAAAATGGAAGTGCCTTGTTGCGGCGGCATGGAATATGCTGCAAAGCAGGCGCTTGAAAATAGTGGAAAATTTATTCCTTCCCAAGTAATCACCATCACGACGGACGGAAAAATTTTAAGATAACATCATAATAAACAAGGAGGAAGTATTATGGAGAGACAAATGTTTTGTTTTCAGTGCGAGCAGACCGCAAAAGGTACGGGATGCGAAGGAAAAGCCGGTGTATGCGGCAAGCAAGCCCCTACTGCAGGTTTTCAAGATGAGCTAACCGGTGCTTTAATTGGCCTGGCAAGAGCTGTTGACGGAAACGGACCTACAGAAAAAACCAACAAGTTAGTGATTGACGGCCTGTTCACAACCGTGACCAATGTCAGCTTTAACGATGAAACACTCCAGATATTGATCGATGAAATCAACAAGGAAAAGGAAGCTCTGAATCCACAGTGTGATGACTGCGGAGATCCTTGTCCTCGCAACGACAACTATGACATGAATGAACTGTGGAATGCAGATGAAGATATTCGTTCATTGAAGTCCCTGATTCTCTTCGGGCTTCGAGGAATGGCTGCCTATGCACATCACGCAATGGCTCTCGGTTTCACCGATGACACCGTTAACAACTTCTTCTACGACGGACTCTTTGCAATCGGAGAAGATTTGGGAGCAGACGAGCTTCTTCCCCTAGTATTGAAGGTAGGAGAAGTGAACCTGAAGTGCATGGAACTTTTGGACAAGGCAAACACCGAAACATACGGCACACCTGTACCCACCACCGTTCCACTGACCATCGAAAAGGGCCCCTTCATTGTTGTTACAGGCCACGACCTGTATGACCTGAAGCAGCTTCTTGAGCAGACCAAGGACAAGGGAATCAACATCTACACCCACGGCGAAATGCTTCCGGCACACGGTTATCCGGAGCTGAAGAAGTATCCCCACCTGAAGGGTAACTTCGGTACTGCATGGCAGAGCCAGAGAAAAGAATTTGACGGAATCCCCGCACCTGTTCTCTTCACAACAAACTGCCTGATGCCCGTTAAGGAAAGTTATGCAGACCGCATCTTTACCACTTCCGTCGTTTCCTATCCGGAAATGGTTCACATCGATGACAAGAAGGACTTTACACCTGTCATCGAAAAAGCGCTGGAACTGGGCGGCTATGCAGAAGATACTCCTATGACCGGAATCAACGGCGGATCCACTGTGACCACCGGATTTGGCCACGGAACCGTGCTGTCCGTAGCAGACACTGTAATTGACGCTGTGAAGCAGGGTGCCATCAAGCACTTCTTCCTCGTCGGCGGATGCGACGGAGCAGCTCCCGGAAGAAGCTACTACACCGAGTTTGTCGAGAAGACACCGGAAGATACCGTTATCCTGACCCTGGCTTGCGGAAAGTTCCGATTCAACGACCTGAACATCGGCGAAATCGGCGGACTTCCCAGAATCATGGACATGGGACAGTGCAACGATGCCTTCAGCGCCATCAAGGTTGCTGTAGCTCTGGCGGAAGCCTTCGAGTGTGGTGTCAACGACCTGCCGCTGTCAATGGTTCTCTCATGGTACGAGCAGAAAGCTGTCTGCATCTTGCTGACACTGCTCCACTTGGGAATCAAGAACATCCTGCTGGGACCATCCCTGCCGGCATTCGTATCCCCCAACGTATTGAACATCTTGGTTGAAAACTATAACATTGCACCAATCAGCACCCCGGACGCAGACCTGAAGAAGATCCTGGGATAAACCGAGATTCATAGTTTATGCGGAAGAGCCGCCCCTTGGGGCGGTTCTTTTGATGGGGGATCGGGGAAGAGACGCGGGTGTTAGTCTAAAAGGTCTATTTAGTCGTATTGAATGGTTATAATCGATTCGTAGGGTTGAGAGGAGGCCCCGCGGTGCGGGGCGATTGTTGTAAAAACAACGGTCGCCGAAATTTCTGTCTTTTTGTGCCTGGACTCCTTGGTTTGTCAGAGTGGAAGGGTGGATGAGAGGGCTGAGGGGAGAAATTGGGCGTGTATTGGTGAAGGGTTGATTCATTCTGACAATGACGATTGATGACGGCCAAAAAGACAGAATCTAAGGCGACCGAACTTCTAGGAGTGAAAATCGGATTGGTGTAAAATCATGTTCAAGCAAAATGTGGACAATCCCAAGGGTTTTGGGAGGCACTGTCAACATTTTTTGGAGGATGGGCCATGCTGGAGAGTGGAGCTTAATTCTTGGGTTTACGTAATAGCCCACTGCATTGGTTATTGAAAACTGCGTCGGAGAGAGTGTGCGGTTTGTGTTGACAGCTACATAGCAATTCACCTGGATTGTCCACATTTTGCTTGTTCCGATTTTTTGTAAGATGTTGTGTCAGCCCAAATGGAGCCTTTCCATGAGGTATTTGAGGGAAGAGGCACCATTTTTGAAGACTTGATGCATGGGTGTGTGGGATGGGCCTCTTCATTTGCTGTATCGGCTATATTAGGTTGTCCTTTACTGCAACCCCATCCACTCTAGGGTGCCGTAGCGGCAAAAATGGTGACTGGCGGATTGGGTATTTGCCTTTATAGACTCCATTTGGGCTGACACTACCGAATCCAAGAAAAAGGATTTCTTCTCTTGCATAAAGAAAAGGCTCCCCCCATAATATATAGAAGGAAGAGAAAGAGAGGAAACATGAAGAAGCTAAGTGACGCACAGACGATTTGTCCGGTTTGCCAAGCACCTTTGGACGGTGAGTATTTGTGCCGGGATGAAGAGGTGTATTTCACAAAATCCTGTCCGGAACACGGTGATTTTGAGACCTTCATCGGCAGCCGGGAGGATTACGAGGCGTGGATGGATCACCCGGTGGTGAACATTCCGCCCCTGGAGCCAATAACCAAAGGTGTGCCGGGGGAGTGTCCCCTTCACTGCGGAACCTGTGAGAATCACTTGCAGACGGCGTGTTGTGTGCTAATCGATATCACCCAGCGGTGCAACCAAAACTGCCCCTACTGTTTTGCATCGGCAAGTGAATCCGCAGAGGGGGAGCCGACCCTGAAGGAAATCGAAGAGAAGTACGATCTTCTGTTGGAATTGGGAGAAGAGCGAGAGTTCAATATCCAGATTTCCGGGGGAGAGCCGACGGTGAGAGACGATTTGATTGAAATTACTGCCTTGGCGAGGGACAAGGGCTTCCGATATATTCAGCTGAACACCAACGGGAAGCGAATTGCCCTGGAGGACGGATATGCCGAGAAGTTGAAGGAAGCAGGAACTTCCGTGGTCTTTCTGCAGTTCGACGGAACCACCGATGAAATCAACTTGAAACTGAGAAATGAGCCACTTTTGGAAACGAAGAAGAAGGCCATCGACAACTGCCGGAGGGCGGGTCTTGCGGTGACTTTGGTTCCCACGGTGGTGAAGGGTGTAAACTTGGATAACATCGGCGCTATGACGGACTTCCTCTTGGAAAACGTAGATGTGGTCAAGGGAATTCACTTTCAACCGGTAAGCTATTTTGGGCGGACGCCGGAGGATAGAGAGGGACGAGTCACCATGTTTGATGTTCTTCACGCGCTGGAAGAACAGACGAATTTTTTCCGCTACGACGACTTCTGCCCCATTACCACCGGACACCCACTTTGCTGTTTTTACAGCACCTACACCAAGACAGACGATGGCGTGAAGTGCAACTTGAGCAAGGAGAAGAAGGACTCCGGCGTCTCCTGTTGTGAAGGACCGGACGACTTGGAAATCATCGAGAAGGACAGAGACTATGTCTGGAACAAGTGGGAAATGGCACCGCCCACAGAGGAGGGATGCTGCTGCGGTGGGCAACCCAAGGAAGACGAAATCATGGACTTGGATGCCTTCTTGCAGTATTATAAGAGGAACACATTTACCTTGACAGGGATGGCTTTTCAGGACATTAGCAACCTGGATGCCGAGAGATTGAAGCGATGCAGGGTGGTCCAGCTGACCGATGACGGCCGGCTGATTCCGTTTTGTGCATATAACAGTATTTACAGAGGAGGAGAAGATGCTTAGACCGGGAGAATTCAAAATGATCGATAAGGCAATGGAAGTCAGTGGCTTGCCGAAAGGGGCAAAAATACTGGAAATTGGTTGCGGAGAGGGGGACACCACGGAACATCTTGAGAAGAAGTACGGTGCCAAGGTCAATGCCATTGATATTTCTCTGGAGATGGTACGAAAGACCAAGGAACGTGGCTTGAAAGCCAACGTTGCCTATGGGGATGGGGAATTCCTCGAAGACTTTCCCTCTTTCTCCTTTGATATGGTGGTGAT
Source organism: Anaerovoracaceae bacterium (assembly GCA_040766105.1). Lineage (GTDB taxonomy): Bacteria > Bacillota > Clostridia > Peptostreptococcales > Anaerovoracaceae > JAXGRD01. The sequence goes on along the minus strand of JAXGRD010000001.1, from coordinate 228,105 downwards.
GGAATGCGTTTTGTCCCTGATTAATCTTCCCGATGAGGCCCTTCATGAAGCATACTGCACCCTAAAAAAGGGCGGCATGCTCTTCCTCAGCGACCTGATGGTGAAGAACCCGGATCCCATGCAGATGAAGGCTCTTGCCATTGAGGCGGAGCGGCAGGCAACGAAGCCCAAGGAGTACAAGGAGTGTGACGACCAGGAAGATAAGATGCGGTTGGTGAACTTCCGCCATGAGGGAAGATTTCTCTTGGAGCCGCTGAAGGCAGCCTTGGAAGAAGTGGGATTCTCGGTCATCTTCTCGGAAGACCGGTCAAAGGACTTAGACGAGTTTGTGGGACAACAGCTTCTTTCGGGAGAAGAAAACACCTTGGGCGACTACCCCAAGGACACGGGATATTTCATGTTGGTGGCACAAAAGCCTCTGTAGGAGATGTGAGATGAATCAGGAATTGTTGGAATACAAGCTAAAGGGATATTGTTGCAGCCAGATTATTACCCACTGGGGTCTCAAGCAGATGGGCAAGGAGAATCCGGACATGGTCCAGGCGTCGGCCGGCCTTTGTTTCGGAATGAATCAGGGAAAGAACTGCGGCATCTTGTCGGCGGGGATGTGTATTCTCCACTTGGCGGACCCGGAGGCGGCGGACTTGGAAAATTGCAGGGATTTCTACGATTGGTTTGAAGAGGCCTTTGGCAGCATTGAGTGCGATGACCTACTGGAGGGAAACCCCTTGAACAAAGTGGAGAAGTGTCCCATGATGATTGAGGCATCTATGACGAAGCTGGCAGAGCTCTTGGAGTGGGACTACTGATGGAACTGTACTTGGACCGGTGGACCGCATCAAAAATAGGTGCGGAGCATTTGACAAGAGAAAACTTGGAAGGATACCAGTTGCAAAAGCTGAAGGAAACCGTGGAATTTGCCCGGAAGAACAGCCGGTTTTATGAAGAAAAGCTCTCCGGTTTTTCGGTAGAAAACATGGATGATTTTCGCTGGCTTCCCTTCACGCGGCCTGACGAACTGTCGGAGCGAGGAGAAGAGATGATCTGTGTCTCTGCGGGAGAAATCAGCAGAATTGTCACCTTGGAAACGGGAGGAAGCAGCGGGATTCCCAAGAGAATTTTTTTTACGGAGGAAGACCAAGAACTAACGGTGGATTTTTTCCATCACGGCATGCAATTCCTGTTGGACGAGAAGGACAAACTGCTTATCCTCATGCCCTACGAAAGACCGGGATCGGTGGGAGATCTTCTCCGTCGCGGTGTGGAACGGTTGGGCGCAGAGGTGCATTGCCTGGGCCTGATCAACGAGAACCTTTCCTTTAATACAATTCTGGACACCATATATAAACACGGGATCACATCCATAACGGCGCTTCCCACCCAAGCCCACCAACTGATGAAGCACACCACCCAACTTCACTTGGACACGGTTCTTCTCAGTGCGGAATACGTCTCCCCCACGGTGGTAAAGGATCTGGAAGAAATCTGGAATTGCAAGGTGTTTGAGCACTACGGTATGACGGAAATGGGTCTGGGCGGTGCGGTCAGCTGCGGACAAGGCAAGGGTTACCACATACGGGAGAGCGACTTATACATAGAAATCATGGACCCCAGTTCCGGGGAGATTCTTCCCGACGGGAAATGGGGAGAGGTGGTTTTCTCCACCCTCAACCGAAGGGGGATGCCCTTTATACGATATCGAACGGGGGATGAAAGTCGAATCATAAAGGAAGCCTGCCCCTGTGGAAGCGTATTGCGACGATTGGACAGGGTGAAAAACAGGAATTTAAAGAAAGGATGGTTGGAATGAGCCAGAAAATACAGTATTTTGCAAAGGATTTGTTGGAGCAGGGAAAGGGCTTTGTCCTTGCCAGCGTGATTGACACTGCCGGGTCCACTCCCAGAAAAAGCGGCGCATGGATGATCATGACCCAGGAAGGGGACTTTATGGGGACCGTGGGCGGCGGAAAGATTGAAGCGGTCACCCAAGAGAGATGCCGTGAACACTTGGAAACAAAGGAAAAAAAGCAGTACCACTTTAAGCTAAACACGGAAGACAAGGATGCTCTGGATATGGGCTGCGGTGGTGAAGCGGATATCTTGATAGAGTACATAGACGGCAACAACAAGGGCGACTTCCTCAAGGAATGGGAATCCAAGACGAAGGCATACATCTTTGGCGGTGGCCATGTGGGTCTTGCCTTGGAGCCGGTTTTGCGTCACATAGATTTTCGTGTTACGGTAACCGATGATCGGAAAGAATATGCCAACAAGGAAAGATTCCCCTACTCGAATGTACAGGTGGCAGAGGGCTACAAGGACTGCTTTGCCGGTCTCTCTAGCGATGAAGACACCTATATCGTCATTGTTACCCGTGGCCATATGGGCGATTATGTGGTGCTAAAGCAGGCACTGGCGCAGACCAGCGCCTATGTGGGCATGATTGGCAGTCGAAAAAAGAATGCCATGCTCTTTGATCGGCTACGAGAAGAGGGCGTTTCTGAGGAAGATATCAAGAGGGTCTATGCGCCCATCGGTGAAGACATTCATGCGGAAACCCCGGAGGAAATCGCCATCAGCATAGCCGGAGAGATGATACGAGTCAGGTCTGGCCATGGAGATCGGTAGGATTCCGGCCGTCGTGTTGGCGGCAGGCTATTCATCAAGAATGAACGCATTTAAGCCTCTTCTCCCACTGGGAGGGGGGCTTGTTTTGGAGCACGTGGTGGAGTCCCTCCGCCGAGCAGGGGTGGAGGATATTCACCTTGTGACCGGATATGAGCGGGAGCGGTTGGCAGAGATTCAAAAAGCCTTTGGATTAAAGGAAGCACATAATCCCGATTTTGATCGAGGCATGTTTTCTTCCATTCAGGCGGGAGTAAGGAATCTTCCCACTGATGCCCCGGGCTGTTTTTTGGTGCCGGTGGACTGCCCTCTCTTTGGAAGTGAGACCATAGTGAAGATGGCTCGTGAGTTGGGTGACGGATCTGTTTTTGCCGTGCCCACCTATATGGGGAAGAAGGGGCATCCCCTCTTCGTGCCGCGAAAGCATTTTGCCGAAATTTTCAAACACGACGGGAAGGGCGGTCTGAAAACCATTACGGACAAGTACTTCGAAGAAACCCTTCGCATCCCCGTAGAGGGAGAGGGCATTCTTCTGGATATGGACACCCAAGAGGACTATCAGATTGTTCTGCAGTTTTTGCGGAATGGTCAGGTTTCAGAATCCCTTCTGCCGTTGGCTGCCGGGAGAAGATTTCTTCTCATACGCCACGGACAAATTCGTCAGCACAAAGAAAAGATTTTTCTGGGTCAGACGGACGTTCCCCTCAGTGAAGAGGGAAGAAGGCAGGCGGAAGCAGCAGCAGAAAAAGTCGCCCACTTGGCACCGGAGACAGACCGGGTATATACCAGCGATTTGCTTCGCGCATCGGAAACGGCGGAAATCCTTAAGGGAAACCGAGAGCTGATTCCTGTTGAGCGCTTCCGAGAAATGTCCCTAGGGGAATGGGACGGTAAGTTTATCGAAGAGATAAAGAGGGATGCGCCGGAGGCCTACCGGTTGCGAGGGGAATACATATGGTCCTATAAAAAAGGAAACCGTAGCGAAAACTTCTTTGACCTGCAGTATCGGGTGGTAAAGGGGTTGATACAAATTCTGAAGGAAGATGATGGCCGGGATGTCGTCATCGTCGCCCACAAGGGTGTCCTGCGGGTAATTGAAAACAATATTAAGGAGCGAGATGTCTCGGACCCATGGAATGCCATGGAAAACGGAGAAGTTCGGATAGTGAAAGGATAGAGGAAAAAAGAATATATGAAATATAACCAAGCACAAATTGACGGCAGCATCATCAAGGCGGTGACGGAGATGGGCTTTGTGGAAATGACGCCCATTCAGGAAAAAGCGATTTCGCCTCTCATGGAGGGGCGAGATGTCATCGGTCAGGCAAAGACGGGAACGGGAAAGACTGCCGCATTTGGGATTCCTCTCATTGAGGGTATTGCACCGGAGGCGAAGCATGTGCAGGCCATCGTTCTGTGCCCCACCAGAGAACTGGCTTTACAGGTGACCGATGAGATTCGAAAGTTCACCAAGTACATGGCCGGAATCAAACTTCTTGCGGTGTACGGGGGATCGGATATGAGCGCACAGATCCGAGGGCTAAAGGGCGCCCAAGTTGTCGTTGGAACACCGGGTCGAGTGATGGACCACATGCGTAGGCGTACTCTAAAGCTGGACGGTGTGCAAATGGTAGTTCTGGACGAGGCCGATGAAATGTTGAACATGGGTTTCCGAGAAGATATTGAAACCATCTTGAATGAGATACCGAAAGATCGCCAGACGGCGTTATTCTCTGCAACCATGCCCAAAGAAATATTAGAAATCTCCAAGAACTACCAACAGGATGCGCTTCACATTAAAACCATCACCCAAGAACTGACCCTTTCCAAGGTAGAGCAATATTTCTTTCAAATGAAAAGTGTGGACAAGGTGGCGGTCCTTTGCAGGCTGTTGGACTTCTACGGACCCAAACGTTCCTTGGTGTTTTGTAAGACCAAGCGAGGAGCAGATTCTCTGGCAGGAACCATGAAGGCCAAGGGATATTCGGCGGAGCCCCTTCACGGGGACTTATCCCAAGGCCAGAGAAATACTGCCATGGCAGGTTTTCGCCATGGAGGTGTAAGCATCCTCGTTGCAACGGATGTAGCGGCCAGAGGCATCGACGTGGATGATGTGGAGGCGGTCTTTAACTTTGACATTCCCATGGAAGAGGAGCAATATGTCCATCGAATTGGTCGTACCGGTCGTGCGGGAAGAGAGGGACGTGCCTTTACCTTTGTAGTGGGCAAAGAGATTTACAAGCTGATGAGCATTGAGAAATACTGCAAAACGAAGATTGAAAAGGGAACCCTACCTTCTGCAGTCGCCGTGGGTCGCATGAAGTCGGAGAAGATTCTCTATCAGGCATTCCGCGTATGCAAACGCCACGATTTGTCAGGAATGAAGAAGCTACTTCGTCGTAAAATGGCGGAGACCGAGTGGACAATGGAAGATATAGCGGCGGCTCTTTTACATATGGAGATGGGAGAGGAGATTCAAGAAATATCCGGACAGGAACCGGAGGCTGCCCCAATGAAGAAAAAGGGGAAAAAGCAAGGAAGGCGAAAGGGACGAAGATAATTTCCCTCTTGACAGCTCCCGCTTAGCGGGAGTATACTTTCCTTAGGTCGTTATTCATATTATTAAATAACGAAAACAAGGAGGGAAAGATGTTAAAGAAATTATTGACCATTGTACTCATTACTGCCTTGGCTCTGACAGCATCCATCGGTTTGACCGGATGTGGCGAGTCAGAAGATCCGGAAGCTTCCATTACGATCGCGGCTGCGGCAAGTTTGGAAAATGCCTTTACGGAAGAACTGATTCCTGCTTTTGAAAAGGAACATCCTAACATCAAGGTGACCGGAACCTACGATGCCAGCGGCAAGTTGCAGACACAAATTGAAGAAGGTGCAGAAATTGATGTATTCTTCTCAGCTGCAAACAAGCAAATGGACGCACTTATCGACAAAGAACTCATCAATAAGGATTCCAAAGCTGATATTGTTGAGAACGAAATCGTACTCATTAAGGCAAAGGATGCGGACTTACCGAACATCACTAAATTCGAAGACATTGCCAATGCGGATGTCATCGCGATCGGCGATCCTGCCAGTGTACCCGCAGGTCAGTATGCACAGGAGTCCTTGGAAAACTTGAAACTTTGGGATGCAGTGCAGGCCAAAGAAGTAAGTTTGGGAACCAACGTGACGGAAGTGCTCAACTGGGTTGGTGAAGGAAGTGCAGATGTCGGTATCGTGTACAAATCCGACGCCATGTCCATGGCAGATAAAGTAGAAGTGATCGGTGCCGCACCGGCGGACAGCGTATCTCCTGCCATTTACCCCGTAGGAATTGTGACTGCGACAGCGAACGAAGAGGCAGCACAAATCTTTGTAGATTTCCTTAAGACAGACGAAGCTAAGGCAATCTTTGAGAAATACGGATTCAAACCTATTGCTGAATAAATCTTATGGACCTAACACCCTTATTGATTTCAATGAAAACCGCCGGAGCGGCAATCGTGGTTACCTTCTTCCTGGGGATCCTCTGCGCTCGATGGGTGGCATATATGAAATCCGAGAAACTGAAAATGTTCATCGACGGATTTCTGACCCTACCGTTGGTTTTGCCGCCAACGGTAATGGGTTTCTTTTTATTATTGATATTTGGTGTGAAGCGCCCCATTGGAGAATTTATTCTCCATACCTTTGGATACACCATCGTCTTCACTTGGTGGGCAACGGTCATTGCGGCAGTTGCAGTTTCCTTTCCCCTCATGTATCGATCGGCAAGAGGTGCATTCGAACAAGTGGACGAAAACCTCATCTTCGCGGGAAGAACACTCGGTATGTCCGAAAGAAGTATTTTTTGGAGAATTGTCTTCCCCGTTTCCAAACCGGGCATTGCTGCAGGTGGCGTCTTGGCCTTTGCCAGAGGCTTAGGAGAGTTTGGAGCTACCATTATGCTTGCCGGAAATATTGCCGGCAGGACCAGAACCCTTCCCTTGGCCATTTACTCCGATGTAGCATCGGGGAATATGTCGGGCGCACTAAACTATGTGCTGATTATCTGCATTCTATCCTTTGCGGTGGTCGTTGCTCTCAATTACTTCACGTTGAAGGGGGGCGCGCGCCCATGAGTTTGCAGGTGGATGTAAAGAAAAAGCTGGGGAATTTCTCCTTGGAGGTCGCCTTCCAAACAGAAGGAAGATGGCACGGAATATTGGGTGCATCGGGCTGTGGGAAGAGCATGACTTTAAAGATGATTGCTGGTATAATTACACCCGATGAGGGCAGAATCGTCATTGGAGACAGAGTTCTCTTTGACTCAGCCGCAGGGATTAACCTATCCCCACAAAAGCGAAGGACCGGGTTCTTATTTCAGAACTACGCCCTCTTCCCAAATATGACAGTGGAAAAAAACATAGCCTGCGGTCTTTGCGATGGCGACAAGGCCAAGGTCTATGAATTGATAGAAACCTTACAGCTTCATGGGTTGGAAAAGAGATATCCTTCCCAATTGTCCGGAGGCCAACAGCAGAGGGTCGCTTTGGCAAGATGTCTGGCCTGTGAACCTCAGCTCATCATGTTGGATGAACCTTTTTCCGCATTGGATGAGTTCCTGAAGGAACGGTTGCAGCAGGAGGTAAAACGAGTTTTGCAGAATTACAGGGGAGAAGTAATTCTGGTTTCACACAATCGTGACGAGGTGTACCGGTTTTGCGAAAAAATCATCATTCTTCACGACGGCACCGTGGTAGCGGGAGGGGAGACCAAAGAGGTGTTCACCCATCCGAAACATGTGACAGCTGCGAAGCTGTCGGGATGCAAGAATATTTCTCCCATAGAAAAGTTATCTTCCCATACCATTCGGGCGCTGGACTGGGATGCGGTCTTGGAAACGGCGGAGCCGGTGGGAGAAGATATCCGTTATGTAGGCATTCGTGCTCACGATATTTCGCCAAACCCGGAGGAAGGTTACAAGGTGACGGGAACGGTGAAGGAAATCAACGACGACCTCTTCGAGACCAACGTAATCCTTTCAACGGGAAGGGGTGACCTTTGGTGGAAGCTGTCAAAGAGTGCCTTTGAAAAGAGAGAAAAACAAGCGCCGGATGCTCTGTATCTGCCGCCAGATAAATTATTACTATTGACCGGAGGAAAAAATGAAGAAGATTGAAACTGTAAATGCGGTGGGGCACGTTCTCTGCCATGACATGACGAGAATCGTTCCCGGAGAGATGAAAGATGTCCAATTTTACAAGGGACACGTGGTGCGGGAAGAGGATATCCCGGTTCTTTTGTCCATGGGAAAGGAACATCTCTTTGTATGGGAAAACGATGATTCCATGTACCACGAAAACGATGGTGCGGAAATACTTTTGGAGCTTTGCTTCGGGCCCCATATGACAAGAAGTGAAGTGAAGGAAGGGAAGATAGAAATCTTCGCAGATGTAGACGGGCTCTTTGAGGTGGATGTGGAGCGGTTGAACAAGGTCAACGGGCTGGGAGAGATGATGATTGCCACCAGAAGCAATGGATTTCCGGTCAAAAAGGGAGATAAGCTGGCGGGAACGAGAATTATTCCCTTGGTCATTGAAAAAGAGAAGATGGAAATGGCTAAAAAGGTCGCAGGATCCGAACCCCTGTTGAAAATTTCTCCCTATACCCAGAAGAAGGTTGGAATCATTGTAACCGGCAGCGAAGTTTTTTCCGGCAGAATCAAGGACCAGTTTGGCCCTGTTTTGGAGAAAAAGTTGGACGAGTACAATCCCATTCTTCTCGGGAAGAAGGTTGCCGGCGATAATCCGGAAGATATCGCTGCCCTCATTGAGGCGTTCTTGGAACAAGGCGCGGAACTGATTTTGTGTACCGGCGGCATGAGCGTAGATCCCGACGATACCACACCCACTGCCATTAAGTTCACCGGCGCTACCGTTGTAACTTACGGCGCACCGGTTCTTCCCGGCGCCATGTTCCTCTTGGCATACACCCAAGGTGGTGTGCCCATTATGGGTCTTCCCGGCTGTGTCATGTATTCCAGAAGGACGATTTTTGATATCGTTCTTCCCAGAATCATGTCCAACAAGACCTTGACTCGGGAGGAATTGAATACCCTGGGAGCAGGCGGTCTTTGTTTGGACTGTGATGTTTGCATCTATCCCAACTGTGGCTTTGGAAGGTAATTCTCATGGCGACCGCAGACACCAAAGGAACAAAGAGAATAGGTGCGATTATCTTGGCGGCAGGGGAAAACGATATTTCCAATGTACCCCTAATCAAGAAGGAAATCACCCAACTACGAAAAGGTGGCGTGACAGATATTGTGGTGGTCACCGGTCATGAAGGGGACAATTTAGAAAAAGAATTGATTCATCGAAAGGTGATTTGTGTCAGAAACCATTTCTTCCGCAAATCTCAAATGATGGACTCGGTTAAAATGGGAATCGGTGCTCTGGAGTGCCTGCCGGAAAAGGTATTGATTCTTCCCGGGGATGTTCCATCGGTATCCGAGGAAACTGTGGAGGCCTTGATTCAGAAGGATGATATGATTCTGGTTCCGGTCCATGAAGGAAAGAACGGCCATCCCATCATGATCGATCAAGAGATGATTCCGTTGTTGTTGGATTTTCACGGCCACGGTGGTTTGCGTAGCTTTATAGAAGAGATGGGGTTCCAAACCTTGGAAGTAGAAGACAGAGGAATTCTCATGGAGGCCAACACGGAGGATGAGTTTGAAGATGCGGTTTCCTATGAGACAAGGCAGCTCATGTCACAGCCTTTGCGTGCAAAAGTGGATATATCCCTTGCAAGGAAGAAGAACTTTTTGAATCTGGAAACCGTGGAGTTCCTCATTGCCATTGATTGGCTGGGGTCCATGAACAAGGCTTGCAAGGAAACTAAAATTCCATACAGCAGAGGGTGGACCATGATCAATGATGCGGAAGAGCAGATGGGACATGCCTTGATAAGAAGGCAAACAGGAGGAAAAAAAGGAGGCAGTTCCAGTCTCACGAGAGAAGGAAAAGACCTCATTAAAAAGTATCTTGCACTGCAGGAAACGGTGGAGTCTGCTGCAGAAGAGGCATTCAAAAAAATCTTTACTTAATCCTGACCTTCTATGGAAAGGCGATACAGAAAACGTTTCTTGTACTTGATTTTAGCGATTTTGCTGACCTTGTGAACCAGCCTGTAGTTGAGAGGACCGCCGATAACGCCTACAAAGGTAATCCCTTGAATGAACTTCGCCACCAACATATCCGTTGCAAGAACTTGGGAGACGACGGTAATGTCTTCATCGGTGATTTCCGTATCCACGAATTCTCCGTCATCGATGCTCTTGCCGATTTCATCGCATTCCGCCGAATGCTTTAAGCGCTCAGAGCCTCCGGAAAAAGCCACCTTGAGTAGCGCCAAGGTGTATTTTTTTTCTTCTTCATTCCGATAATCGATGCCGTAGCTGGCTGCAATTTCGTAAGTCGTCTTTAAGAGCATGGCAAGGAAGATGGGAATGTCGGGCAAGCCAATACCAAAGATGCCCAAAGCAGAACCTTCTGCCGTGGTAACACCCTTGCTCATATTGACTCGGCCTGATGCGGAATGGCTGACGGCCTTCAGTGTTTGTGGGATAATCATCCGGTCCAGAGATTCTTTATAGTACTGCCACTGTTCCCTTGCCTTCTCCAGACTACCGGTCTTCTCAATGATGCTATCCCCCTTCTCAAAGAGAAACATAAAGCCTTTTTCAAAGGCAATTTCCAAAGCATTCATGGCCTTCTCGGGAATCTTCTTTCTGATTTTGCCGGAAATTCCGGCGTCGGCCGTGGGTTCATAGCGAAAGTAGAACATCTTATTTTCCTGATGTTCCACCTTGTTCAATTCTTTTTGCAGTAGCAGCATTTCCTTTTTTGTTCTGGTCTTCATACCCAAATGATTCTACCTTCTTTTCTAGGCTTCGCCTGTGGGGCAGGACCGTCTCCATAACCAAGGGTGATGTTACCGATTCCCTCGTATTTGTCGTCTAATCCCCACTTCTTCATGTAAGCCTTTCCCTCCGGTGAAGAGAAGACTTCCCTGGCTCTGTAAACCCAGCAGGAAGCCACACCTAAAGAGTGAGCCGCATTGAGCATATTTGTCATGACGGCACTTCCGTCATCTATCTTTGTCCGTCGTTCACTGTTGGCAAAAACGATAGCCAAGGTGGGAGCATCAAAAAAGGGATCCACATCTTTACCGAAAACAGCGGCGTTTAACTTGCCGATTTCTTGAATCGTTTCCTTGTCACGGATCACGATGATTACCGTTGCTTGTTGACCACTGGCGGAGGGAGCATATGTCCCTGCCCTTAGAATCTGTTCTATAATTTCCTTGGGAACCTGGTCTTCTTTATATTTACGGACACTCCGTCGTGTTTCTAAAATATGCAGTGTTTCGTTCACGTACTTACCTCCTCTGCGAAATTCATTTGACAACCATTATATCACTTTTCGTCAAGAAAATTCGCATAGAATTGAGAATTGCAAGAACGCTTACGCCCACATCAGCAAAGACCGCTGCCCACATAGAGGCAAAGCCCAAAGCACCCAGAAGGAGGACAATTGCCTTGACGGTTAGCGCGAAGATGACGTTTTGTTTCGCAATTCCCAGGGTCTTTCTGCCAATTGCCATGACAAGAGCAATCTTAGAAGGGCTGTCGTCCATGATTACGATATCCGCTGCCTCAATGGCTGCCTGTGATCCCAAGCCTCCCATGGCTATCCCGATATCGGCACGAGCCAAAACGGGAGCATCGTTGATGCCGTCTCCGATAAAAGCTACCTTTCCTTTACTTTCCTCAATAATCTTCTCGGTAATCCGCACCTTGTCTTCGGGGAGAAGTTCGCTGTAGATACTTTGGATTCCCAGTTCTTTTCCCCGTGACTCCCCTATAACGGCCCTGTCACCTGTGAGCATCACCGTGTGCTGTACCCCCATGTGATGTAAATTGGATACGGCTGTCTTTGCATCGGGTTTCAAGGTGTCGGAGAGGGCGATGTAACCGTAGTATTTTCCGTTTACGACAACATGGACCAAGGTGGAAAGCTGATCTACCGGGATATTTTCAATTCCCAAATCTATCATCAGCCGTTCGTTTCCTGCATGGACCGTCTTTCCGTCCACCTGTGCGCGAAGTCCTTTGCCGGGGATTTCGACTGCTTCTTCGATTCGGTTTTTGTCTATGGGTTGTCCGTGCGCCTCCTCAATGGACTTGGAAATGGGATGGGGAGAATATGCTTCAGCATGGGCTGCCAGCTCAAGCAAGTCCGCCGGGCCGTGGGCATGGGTAACGCTGAAGGATCCGGTTGTCAAAGTGCCGGTTTTATCAAAGATGATTGTGTCTGCGGCTGCAAGGGCTTCTAAATAGTTGCTCCCTTTGACCAAAACGCCTGCTTTGCTTGCAACGCCTACGCCGGCAAAAAAGCTTAGGGGGACGGAAATCACCAAGGCACAGGGGCAAGAAATTACTAGGAAAAGCAGGGCCCTATAAATCCAGTCACTCCAGCTGTGTCCCAAAATTAGTGGGGGCAAGACCGCCAGCAAGACTGCAGCCGCCACAACGATGGGGGTATAGTATTTGGCAAATCTGGTGATGAACTTTTCCACCTTTGCCTTCTTGCTGCCGGCGTTTTCCACTATGTCCAAAATTTTGGAGACCGTGGATTCTTCAAAAACGCTGGTGACCCGTACCTGCAAAAGGCCGTTGATGTTGATGCAACCACTGATAATCTCTTCTCCCGGAAAAATCTCTTTCGGGAGGGATTCTCCTGTAAGTGCGGAAGTGTCCAAAGTGCCGGAGCCTTCCGTCACCACACCGTCCAAGGGGACCTTTTCTCCCGGTTTTATGAGAATGATATCACCGATGTTTACATCGTACGGATCCACCGTCTCTTCTACTCCATCCATTAAAAGGGTGGCATAATCAGGTCGAATATTCATTAGGTCGGCGATGGACTTTCTGGACTTGTCCACGGCAAGATCCTCAAACAAGGTTCCAACCAAATAAAAGAGCATGACGCCAACCGCCTCATCCCATTGACGGAGGGCGAGGGCGCCGATGGTTGCCAAGGACATGAGAAAGTTCTCATCAAAGACTTGGCCATGGATAATATTTCTAACAGCATCCCAAAGGACGCTGTAGCCGGCGATAATGTATGCCGCCAAAAACAGCACAATAGTGGCGGTGGAGGAAGATACCAACTCGCCTGCAACAAAGAGGACTCCCCCGATGATCACTCGTATCAATAAAGGGTTCTTCATGGCTTCACCTTAATTTTGCAATGTCTTTCTATTTTAGAAATCACCTTCTGTGCATCGGCCACCGCCCGGTCCATGTCATGGGATGTCAGGTTCAGCCTTTCCGCCATAAAGCTGATAGATGCTTCCTCCACGGAGGGGAGTTTGTTGATTGCCGTTTCCATTTTGGCTGCACAGCTGGCGCAACCAAGGTTTTCCAGTTTAAACGATTTTTTCATGTGTCTGTCCTTTCTTTGCCTTGTCATCAGTCCTCATTGCAGTGGATATCAAAGGCGTAGTCGATGATTTTGTGAGTCAATTTTGCCTTTGGTGTGGAGGCTTTGGTGTAATATACTTCTTTCCCTTCCTTTCGGCTGGTTATCAACCCTGCATGTTTTAAGATGCGAAGGTGGTGAGACACAGCAGGAGAACTCATTTCAACGGCGGCAGCGATGTTGATGACACACTCTTCACTGTGATATAGCAGCCATAGAATCTTGAGCCTAGTGCTGTCACTAATCAGAGCAAAGAGGTCGGCCTTATCAATGAAGGCATCCTCACCCGGTTTGGCTGCCAGCAGTTTACCTGTCTTTTCCCCGTGATCGTGGGGAAGAGAGATGGTTTTAGATTTCATATTATTCATAGAAAGTCCTTTCGGATGGTTAAACGATTAAGCAATGATTTAATTGTAGGATAGCATTTTGCGGAGGGGGTGTCAAGGGGGGGAGGAAGGATAATCAATGACTATAATTCAAACAATTAAAGATAATATTTGTGTATTTACTATAAAGTAAAAAGGAGAGTATAAACAAGAAAAAACAAATTTTATTATACTTAGAAAGTGGTGAGTGAAAGATAAGGTAAGTGTGGCAAAACTATGATACAATCTGAGAAAAGCCAATAGGTATCGTACTGTTATGGTAAAAGGATTGAAATATTAACAGTTGTTCCTATATGATGCCTGTACTAAATGTTGTATGAAAATCAAAAGATGAGGTGAATTTACATGAATCTAGGAGAGAATTTCGAGCTGTTTTTAGAAGGCATTAGTGGATTAATGGTAATAGATGCAAATGGAAAACTCGTATATATGAATCAACAATGCGCTGACTATATAAGAAAAGATCAAAAGAAATCTATCGGAAAAGATATTGAAGCGGTGTTTCCGCCTACGAAAATGAGAGATTTGCTAAAAGGTAATAAGGCTTTTAATACGAACTTCTATTTTGAAGATGGTAGGATGAGTGTTAGTACACAAGTACAACTAAAAGACGATGGAAAAGTGGTAGGAGTCTTAGAATATGATATGATGCAAAACATTGACTCGCTTGATGATTTTCTTGATCAGTATTCCGATGCAATGAGGGCAGAATTAAAATATTATCGAGAGCAGATTCGAAAATTCCAGAGAACAACCTATTCTATTAATAGTATTATTGGATCATCAAAGGCGATTGTGGATTTGAGAACCCAGATTGAAATGGCTGCTCAATCAAAATCAACAGTAGTTATTACAGGGGAGACCGGCACAGGTAAAGAGTTAGTTGCACATGCTATTCATAATTTGAGTGGTAGAGGTCTTCATAGATTTGTTAAGGTTAATGCTGCTGGGTTACCCTTGCAACTTGCAGAATCTGAACTGTTTGGATATGAAGAAGGTGCATTTACAGGAGCGAAAAAAGGAGGTAAAAAAGGCAAGTTTGAGCTAGCGGATAAAGGGACATTATTTATTGATGAAATATCGCAATTGTCAATAGAATTACAGCCCAAACTCCTAAGAACGTTACAAGAAGGAGAGGTTGATATTGTTGGAAGTGAAAAGAACGTTTTCGTCGATGTAAGGATTATCGTTGCTACAAATGAAGATTTATTAGAATTGGTAAAGAATGGTGAATTTCGACAAGACTTATATTATAGGTTAAATGTCTTTCCTATCACGGTACCTCCTTTAAGAAATAGGAAAACAGATATACCTGAGCTGGTAGAAGAGAAAATCAAGACATTGAATGAGGAATTAGGGAAAAACGTTAATAAGGTGGATACAAAAGTATATGATTTCTTTCAGAGCTATAATTGGCCAGGGAATGTACGAGAACTATATAATATGCTGGAGCGTGCAATGAATTATGTGAGAGGGGACACGCTTTCAATGGAACAGTTTAATTGGCGCTGTGACAATGGAAAAATAGATCTGAAGTATTTAAGTGATGTAGATAATCCGATTGAGATTATTAAGAGAGAAGCAGAAAAAAAATTGATATTGGAAGCATTGTCTGCATTTGGTGGAAATAAGACAAAAACTGCAAAGTATTTAAAAATAGCTAGACCACTGCTATATCAAAAGATAAAAAGATTAGGCATAACTGAAAGTGATGGCGTTAGCATGGAGTGACATGTAAGTATAAAAACACACTCACGAAATTGGTTGGAATATTCAGTTAAAAAACGCACAAATAGATCGCATGTCATTGAAAACATACATGCGATTTTTTCTAACCGTTGATATTGTTGATTCTTAGGATGGCATGTTACTTGCTCTGCTTAATAGCCAAGGAGGTATTATTATCAATTTTCTACTTAATGAGTTATTTTACATTAGAAGAATCTAAACACTCGTGACAAAGAAATAATTACTTAAATATATCTTTATGAAGTGTACAACACGGAAAGGAAATGAAATGGAAGAAACTTTAACATCTTATGGGTTGCTAAGTTTAATCCCAGTTGCAGTGGTTATAATTACTGCAGTTATTTCTAAGAGAGCCTTGGAGTCGCTTGTTCTTGGAACATTCGTAGCGGCAATTATCTTAGCAAAAGGGTCTTGGTGGTCAACTTGGTTTGAATATACACTTAATGAAATTGGGAATTCGGCATACTATATTATTATGTTTGGCATGTTCGGAACAATGATTCGTATCTTAGATGAATCTGGTGCAGCAATGGGTTTTTCGGACATAGGAGCTAAAGTTGCAAATGGCCGAAAGAAAACCCAAATGTTTACTTGGCTATTAGGGATAATTATTTTTGTAGAGGACTATTTAAATGCATTAGGTGTTGGTGTGGCGATGCGCTCCTTAACGGATAAGTGGAAGATTTCTAGGGAAATGTTGTCCTTTATAGTGAATTCTACAGGTGCAGCGGTTTGCATACTAGTGCCATTTTCTTCATGGGGAGTTCTATATTCTAGTCAAGTTGAAAAGGTGGGTATTGTGGAAAACATGTCTGGTGTACAAGCATATATCCATTCAATCCCCTATATGTTGTACGCGTGGATTGCTGTAATAATAGTACCTCTATTCATCCTTAAAATAATACCACTTTTTGGGCCGATGAAAAAAGCGGAGCAGAGGGTTCTAGAAACTGGGAAAGTTTTTCCAGAATCATATTACCTTGAAGAAACAGATGAGTTAGTAGCAACAAAAGCCTCTTCAGCATGGAACTTTATAATTCCTATGGGGGTACTGGTGTTCTTTGCAATCAAAACAGGTGATATCACGTTTGCTGTGATTATAGCGGTAGTCGTTAGTTTTGTTATGCTATTTCCTCAGAGAAAAATGACCCTAGGACAATTTTGCGACTCTTTTGTAAATGGGTTTAAAGACATGCTGTATGTGACAATGTTGGTATTAGCTGCATTTGTATTATCGAACTTTAATGATGCTCTAGGATTAACTCCATTTGTAATAGAAAGTGTCACACCAATTATGAGTCCTACTCTCTTCCCAGTAATTACTTTTATTGTTGTTGCGTTGCTATCATTTGCAACAGGAAGTTTCTGGGGAGTTGCAGCCATCTCGTTCCCGATAATCTTACCCCTTTCAATTGCAATGGGCGTAAGTCCATTTATTTCTATCGGATGTGTAGCGGCTGCCACCTCTTTTGGAAGCCATGCGTGCTTCTATAGTGATGCCGTTACCGTTACATGCGCAGCTACCGGTATCAAGAATATGGATTATGCAAGAACATCAATTCCATTAATTATGGTTCCTTTTGGACTAGCCATTGTTGCTTACTTGATTCTAGGCATTATTGTTGTATAGAATTGAAACCTATGTGAACGGAAGGGAGGACTGTATGAATAAGGGCAAAGTAATAATTGGAATGACACAGTTTAAAGCATGTGAGAAAAAAGAAAAAAACCTAAGAAAGGCAGAGGAACAGATTAGGGCTTTAGCAGAAATGGGAGCCAAAATAATCTGTACACAGGAGCTCTTTGCCGGAAAATACTTTCCACAAACCATTGACTATAAGGCTTATGATTGGGCTGAACCTATTGATGGACCAATTAACACAATGATTAGTTCTCTTGCAAAAGCGTTAGATGTTGTTATAGTTAGTAGCTATTATGAGTATGTAATGGATGGCATATATTTCAATTCTGCAGCAGTTTTCGATGCAGATGGTAGTCTCCTTGGAAACTACAGAAAACACCATATACCGGAAGGACCGCAGTATATAGAAAAATACTACTTTACCCCTGGAGATTCGTCGTACTTAGTTTTTGAATCAAAATACGGAAAGTTTGGAGTTTTGATTTGCTGGGACGAGTGGTTTCCGGAGCCATCTAGGATTTTGGCTTTAAAAGGTGCGGATTTTGTTTTTTATCCATCTGCTATTGGGTCTGAGCCTGATAATCCTGAGTTGGATACCTCTCAAACATGGATTGATGGTATAAAAGCACATGGAATACATAATGGCATGTATATTTGCGTATGCAATCGAGTCGGCAGAGAAGATGCTATTGACGGCAATGGTCATATGGAATTCTATGGAAGAAGCTTTGTTTCTGACCCATGGGGGAAAATTATTGTTGAAGGAAACCGAGACGAAGAGGACCTCATTGTTGCAGAATTGGATTTAGATGAAATAAAAAGGACGAGAGATATATTGCAGTTTCATAGAGACCGAAGAGTAGATTCATATGACGAGATTCTTAAGCTCTCGATTACATGAGAGAGAAAGGTGTTAATAAATGAAAGCAGATATTATCTTAGTTGGAAACGCAATTTTTGACAGTATTATAGAAAATCCTTTCAAAGGTTACGTGGCAATTAAGGACAATAAAATTTTTGAAGTGTCTAGAAATCACGATTACTCAGGACTCATAGATTACCACACGGAAATACGGAAATATGATAATCAACTGATAATGGCGGGTTTTCATGATAGTCATACACACTTACTAATGGCTGGAATGTATGGCATATATGCAAATTTACTTGATGCTCGAAGCGAAGAAGAATCGGCAATGATGGTAAGAGAATCAGCTGAAGGACAGAGTCAAGATGGTTGGGTGATTGGATTTAGCTGGTATCATGTTTTTTGGGACAAAAGAGAGCTTCCTAGAAAAGAAACACTGGATGTGTATTTCCCTAATCGGCCTGTTTGTCTTATCAACGCTGAAGCACATGGTGCATGGGTTAACTCAAAAGCTTTGGAGATTGCTGGAATAACTAAAGATACTCCAGATCCATTTGGTGGAGAAATTATTAGAGATTCTCAAGGTGAACCTACTGGTACACTGTTAGAATCTGCAACAGGGCTTATCACAAAATTTGCTTTTGATTTGAATGTAGATGAAGAAAAAAGGATTCTCACATCATTTATGGAAGGGGCGAAGGCCTTTGGTATTACATCAATAAACGATGTACAACCATATTTCCACGGCAACATGGGAAACTTGGATGTATATGAGGAGATGGCGAAGGAAGGTCAATTTACTTCTAGGGTACATGTTGCTGTAGATTTGCTAGGAGATTTAGAGCAAGCTGAAAAATGGAAGAGAAGATATCATTATGGCACTTTACGCGTAGATATGTTAAAACAATTCATTGACGGTGTCGCAACGACACATACAGCTTTAATGATAGATGACTATGCGGATGCTCCTGGCAATCGAGGGATTTCATTGTTTGACATCAAGGCTATTGAAAAGGCAGTTCCTGAAGCACATAAAAGAGGATTTTCGGTGAAACTTCATTCTTGTGGAGATCAATCTGCCAAAATGTGTCTTGATTACTATGAAAATGCAATACGACTATACGGAAAAAACCAGTGCAGGCACGCTATTGAGCATCTCGAGCTAGTAGATGAAAAGGACATTCCTAGATTCAATGAACTAGGAATTATTCCCTCTGTACAGCCTGAACACCTTGCCTTAACACAAATATTTGAAGAGAATCCATACCCAATAGTATTAGGGGCCGAAAGAGCCAATCGAACTTGGCCGTTTAAGAGCCTATATGATTCAGCTGGGATTCTAGCAATTGGTAGCGACTGCCCTGTGGTCAGCAATAATCCATTTCTAGAAATATATAGAGCAATTACGAGATTACATAATGATGGAAAACCTGAAGGAGGATGGAACCCTACTGAAAAGTTGACTATGTACCAAGTGTTGAGAAGCTATACATATGGAGGGGCATATGGAGTAAGAAGAGAAAATGAGATGGGATCACTTGAAAAGGGGAAATTAGCGGACATAATAGTGATAGATAAAAATCTATTTGAAATAAATGTTGATGAGATTATTAGCGCCCAAGTTATATTAACTATTATGGATGGCGAAATAGTCTATGAAAGAAAAGGAGAATAATTATGAAAAATTTATCAAGCTTTTGTCCATGTGACGATTATAACTGTGTAAATAATCCAATCAATCACGATAAAGGGTGCTCCTTATGTGTGGAAGACAGCATAAAAGATGGAGAAATCCCTAAGTGCTTCTTTCTAGAAGTCACAGACAGTGTAGATGGATTTACAGACTGGAGTTATGCACATTTTGCAAAATTGACACTGGAAAAAGAGGACTATTAAGCTGAAGTCCATACCTCGAGTAAGCGAGGCAATACTTTCCTAATGTCCTCCAAAGGCAGACGGTTATAGTACAAAATAAGCGGCACCGCATCCAGGTGCGATGCATTGATCAAAGCGGGCGTAACGTAGATACCCAGGGAAGCGGCTTCCCTGCACAAGACGTCCGCTTTTTTGTCCGTCGTTATATGGATAATCATATTAATTCCCGATGGGCTTCCGGAGGTAGTGATGTTTGTGTAGGCGGACAGAATGTCCACCACGGCCGTCCATTTTTGCGCATAGAGCCTGCGAAGCTTTTTTAGCCCTGTCTGATAGTAGCCTTTTTCCATGAATAATGCCAAGGTTAGTTGCTCCGTCTTGGAACAGGTCTGTGCATAATCGTCCTTGATGGCATTGAAATAGGGAAACAACTCTTCCGGTAAGACCATAAAGCTGATTTTTATGGCAGCGAACAAGGTGGATGAAAAAGAACCCAAATAGATGACCCTTTGGCTGGAATCCAAGCCCTGTAAGGCTGGGATAGGGTTGCCGAAATATCTAAGCTCGCTGTCGTAGTCGTCTTCCACGATAAAACTATTGTTTCGCTCTGCCCAAGACAGCAGTTCATAGCGTCGACCTACGGGCATGATGGCGCCGGTGGGAAATTGATTGGAAGGGTTTACGTAGACGGCCGATGAAATGTTGTCGGGCAATTTTTCGATGGCGATGCCGTCGGGCCTTACTTCTACGGGGGTGATGGCGAAACCTCTGTCGTGGAAGATATTGCCTACGGGAAGATAGCCCGGATCCTCAAGGGCCACGTGGTTGATGGACATTTGCTTCAAGATGCGGGAAAGGTGGGCTGTGATTTGCTGTGTACCTGCGGCAACCACCACCTGGTCGGGATGACACTTTACACCACGGGATTGAAAGACATATCTGGAAATCTCCTGTCTTAGTGCCACTTCTCCTTGGGGATCTCCTTCGAAGAGAAGACTTTCGGGATGGTCGTTCAACACTCGATTGACGCACTTCTTCCATTTATTGAAGTCAAAGCATGTCAGATCGAAGAGGTAGCCGTACTCCTGTTCGGGGAAGATGGTTTCTATAGGCAAGGCTTCCACCGCTGTTGACTTAACTCCCGGAGAGGATATGGCACGGACATAATAGCCTGATTTGGGCTTGCTGTAGATATAGCCCTCTACAGACAACTGGTTATAGGCTGTTTCCACCGTGGTCAAGCTGAGGGAAAGTGATTCTGACAGATTTCTCAACGAAGGAAGTTTTTCATCAGGTACAATTTCTTTTTGTAGAATTGCGTCACGGATATAGGAATACAGCTGAATATAGAGTGGTTCAGAGGATTGCTCATTGAGATTTGGAAGAATTGCTTTCATATCATCACCTATCTGTATACTAAAAAATAGTTAGTTTTGTATATTTTCATAGTATCACTTTCGGGGTATCATGTAAATATCCACTGATGGAGAAAGGATATTGTGATGATCAAAGAAAAAACAACAGTACAGACCTTAGTGATGACTGCATTGATGATGTGCCTCATTATGGTTATGACAATTATAATTAGAATCCCTGTACCGGCGACCCAAGGATATATTCACCTGGGTGATTGCATGATTTTTTTAGGGGTACTGCTCCTGGGATGGAAATATGGCGCTGTCGCAGCGGGAGTGGGATCTGCCTTGGCAGATTTGTGGGGAGGCTACGCCATGTATGCACCCATTACCTTGGTGGTGAAGTTTGTCATGGCAATGGTGGTGGGCTTGTTCATCCAAAGAGTGGTGAAGACAGGGCTTACACCCATAAAGCTACGGATTGCGGAAATTACCGGCATGGTCATAGGCGGAGCCTTTATGTGCGGTGGATATTATTTGGCAGAGAGCATAATGTATGGAAATTGGGTGGTTCCCCTTGTGGCAATCCCCATGAATATTCTCCAGTTTGTCGTAGGCGTGGTTCTTGCCAGCGGGTTGGCGACAGCCCTTTACAGAACGCCGGCAGGCAAGATGTTTGCATATAATATCGGTTAATTCCCCATAATGGTCCATCCCTTTTGTATAATGTAGCGGGCGGCAAAGATTTCTGCTCTGAGACCGGACAAAGCCGTCTTGGTGAGGAAGATGCTGCCTGCTCCTTTTAGTTTGATACTTTCGGATACTAGGACAACCAACAGATCATCGGCCATCTTTCCCCCCATAAAGGCGGACAGGTTATTTTTCTCCAAGATGCCTCGTTCCAATTTGCGGAAGGCAAGTTGTGCCTCCAGAAGAGGGGGTTTTATCGCAGCATCAAAGCCGGTTCTATCATATATCTTTGTTGCATCCAAGCTGAATATCTTCCCAAGAGCATCCACTTCCTTTATTTCCCTTTTGGAAAAGACATCCTTTTCAAAGGTGTAGTAAAAGCCGTCATATTTCCCAAAGGCCTTCATGGTCTCCAGGTACCCCAGCCTGATGATTCTTAGGGTATTATTGGGGTCGAAGGCGAGGATGTTGCCTAGGTCCCAAGGGCTTTCGATGAGGAGGAAGGATGCGGCATTTTTTTTTGCTGCATTTATGGTGTTTTTCCGAACGATGCCCGTAGCATTTAAGTTGATTGCAATCACATCTGTAGCCCCGTTTTTCATGGCCATTTCCACCGGCAGAACATCATAATAGCTCCCGTCGATGTACAATTTGCCGTCAATGTTGTATCGCTTAACGGCTGGAAAAGCCGATGCACTTGCCATGATATATTCCCTCAGCTGTCCCTGGGGGATATCCTTCTTAAAAAGTAGTTTGGGTTTCATGGAAGGCACGCAAACGACGACCAAACCCATATCCATAGGGGATGATCGAACCTTGTCCTCATCCACGTAGGTGTGGAGGAGCTCATATAGGCCGTCTGATCCGGCGCCGCCACTGATGACGAGTTCTCTAAGATAGGCAAGAACCTCATCCAAGGGTCTGCCGCCCAACTGAAACTTTACCCACTCGTTGTACTTTTCGCTGTCAATGTCAAAGACCATGCCGGTCTCTAGTTCCTTCCACAGCTCAAGAGCCAGGTCAAATGAGTCTTGGGCGATCATGGCTGCGTTGATGGCTCCCACGGAAGTACCGGTGACCATATCAAAGGTGATGCCCAACTCTCGCAAAGCTTGCCAAGCACCGATTTGATAACCGCCCCTGGCGCCGCCTCCGCTCAATACCAGAGCGGTTTTTTTGTCTTGAACCATATAATGCCTCCTGTTCCATATTATATAAGGATTGATGAAAAAGGGCAAGATAGGGAAGAGAAATATTGAACACATGTTTCTATTGTGGTAAAATAAGAACACGAGTTCGAAAGGAGCGGTCATGAAGGATATTTATGAAAAGCTGCGAATTCTTTCCGACAGTGCCAAGTTCGATGTGTCCTGCTCCAGCAGCGGTGTGGGACGGAAAAACAACGGTAAGTTGGGCAGTGCCTCTGAGGCGGGAATATGCCATTCTTGGTCTGCAGACGGCAGGTGTATTTCTCTGCTAAAGATACTCTTCACAAATAAGTGTGCCTATGATTGTGCCTACTGCGTCAACGCAAGAAGCCGCCAGGCGGAGCGAGCATCCTTTGAACCGGAAGAGTTGGCGGAGTTGACCATGGAGTTTTACCGCAGAAACTATATCGAGGGATTGTTCCTCAGCTCTGCGGTGGAGGTATCGCCCGATCACACGGCGGAGAGAATCCTCCAAGGATTGGTATTGCTGCGCCATAAACACGGCTTTGCAGGCTACATTCATGCCAAGATTATCCCGGGTGTCTCTCCGGCTCTTGTGCATGCCATCGGACTGGAGGCGGACAGGCTCAGCGTCAATGCGGAGTTTTCTACCAGAGAGAATCTGCAACGCCTGGCACCGCAGAAGAAGGTGGAAGATATCTTCCTGCCCATGAAGCAGATTACCAATACCTTGATTGATAGAAAGGCCTTGAAAGGTCCCGGGAGAATGTTCAAGGGGGAAGATATCAACGGAGATGCTCACCACTTGGGGCCTGCGGATACCGCGCTGATTCCCGGCGACGGAGAAGGTCTTCCCGCTGTGCGAAATACTCGAAAGGAAGTCTTTGCGCCTGCCGGTCAGACGACCCAGATGATTATTGGTGCAGGAAGGGAGACGGACCGACAGATTATCAAGACCAGTGAAAATATTTACAGGAAGTTCAAAGTGAAACGTGTTTACTACAGCGCCTATGTACCTATCATTGCATCCCCCTCCTTGCCTGACCTATATTCGGCGCCTCCATTAAGCCGGGAACATAGGCTTTATCAAGCGGATTGGCTTCTTCGCTTCTATGGCTTCGGTGCCGATGAGCTGTTGGACGATGCACACCCCAACCTTGACACGGATATGGACCCTAAGGTCAGTTGGGCGCTACGTCACCCGGAGTTCTTTCCCATGGAGGTGAACTGCGCTTC
Source organism: Anaerovoracaceae bacterium (assembly GCA_040766105.1). GTDB lineage: Bacteria > Bacillota > Clostridia > Peptostreptococcales > Anaerovoracaceae > JAXGRD01. The sequence continues at coordinate 203,981 of JAXGRD010000001.1, read as the reverse complement.
CATGGACGAATTGCTGCGGATCCCCGGCGTGGGGACCCTTTCTGCCCTTCGCATTGTGAGACAACGAAATCACAGAAGCGTTAAATATGAGGATTTGAAGAAGATGGGCGTTGTCTTAAAGCGGGCCAAATTCTTTTTAACCTGTAATGGAAAATACTATGGTGGCAGGGATCTTTTGCCTGAGAAAATCAGAGGAGAAATCCTGGGAGAGCACGACGGTGTCCAGATGTCAATCTTCCAGCAACGACCTCCTTCCTTGGAAAGGAGTGATGGTCATGATTGATTACACCTATGACGGAACCTTTGAAGGCCTCCTTACGTGTATCTATTACAACTACTATGGTGAAAAAGCGGTAGGAATCTTTGAAAGGGATCGGTACCAGCCCAACTTTCTCACGGGCTTTCGCGACCAGGCGACGGAGGAAGACAAGGCAGATATTGTTTACAAAGCCATAGGGGAGAAGATTTCTTATTATGACTTAAAGCGACTGTACCGCGCTTACCGTTCCTCTGAAGAAGGGAAGGATACGGTTATTCTGGAATATGTGCGGCTGGGATTCCGAGAAGGCGACGGGGTGAACAAGCTTCACGGGGATGCCACGGTCTTTGCCCTGCAGCGGATAGAGGGGCGTGTGTCAACGGAGATTCATCGACTGAAGGGATTGATTCGCTTCTCCCTTCTGGGAAATCAGGTATTGTACAGCGCCATTGAGCCGGACCACGACATTGTGGAGTTCTTTGGTCCTCATTTTTCCGATCGCTTTAAGAATGAAGCCTTTATCATCCATGATGTCAGAAGAAATAAGGCGTTATTCTCTGCCCGTGGAAAGTGGTATATCTCAGAGCTATCACCGGATCAAGTTCCCCCTGATTCGCAAGAAGAACAAAAGTACCAGCGATTGTGGAGGGATTATTTTCGCACCATCGCCATTAAGGAACGGACCAATCCCCGATGCCAGAAGAACTTTATGCCGGTGAGATATTGGAAGCATCTAACGGAAATGAAGTGAAATTTATGGTATAATAGATGAGCAGGGAGGTTACAGAAATGAAGGAAAAATGGTTGGTATTACAGGAGATAATTGACGAGAGCAAAAACATCGTCTTTTTTGGTGGTGCCGGAGTTTCCACGGAGAGTGATATTCCCGACTTTCGATCGGAAACGGGATTGTATAAGGCAAAGCAGGCATATGGTAGGTCGCCGGAACAGATGATTTCTCACAGCTTTTTTCTTGCTGACACGGAAACGTTCTTTGACTACTACATGAACAATATGGTCTATCCACATGCGGAGCCCAATAAAGCTCATCTGGCTTTGGCGCAGCTGGAGCGGGAAGGTAAACTTTCAGCAGTGGTGACACAAAACATTGACGGTCTTCACCAAAAAGCGGGAAGTGAGAATGTCTTTGAGGTTCACGGCTCGGTGCAGCGGAACCTGTGCATGAACTGTGGCGCTGCCTATGATTTAAACTATATGATGGATGAAAAAAATTGTACGGGACATATTCCTCACTGTAGCAAGTGTGGAGGGATCATCAAGCCGGATGTCGTGCTCTATGAAGAAGCCTTGGATGAAGAGGTTATTTCAGGCGCTGTGGAAGCTATCAAGAATGCAGATACCCTGATTATCGGGGGAACCTCACTGGTGGTTTATCCTGCAGCGAGTTTTGTTAACTACTTTAGAGGGGACAAGATTGTGCTCATTAATAAGAGCAAGGGTGCTGGGCATATGTTTGTGGACTTGGAGATTAACGACCCCATTGGCGAGGTATTAGGAGAAGTTGTATTCATCCAACGATGAGTGTGAGAAGTCATGCGAGGACTTGTATATCCATACAGGTCCTTTTTCATTGCTTAGACAGAATACAACTATAGTGCTAGAGAAGGTTTAGTTAAATACAACTTAAGTAGAATTGTCTGAAAATTGCAGGAAGTCATAATGAAATAGTAAGCTTATTTCTTATTATTTTTATTTTTTCACACATTTTGCTAAAGGAGGATTATTATGGGTAGAAAAATCCCGATGTGGCAAGTGGGGCTGGTAATGTTGTTTACCGTTATCGCTCTCATGTATGCCATGGACATTTTGCAAATGCTGGCCAACCTAATTATGGGTAAGCCTGCAGGAGACGAAAATGCCTTCACCTGCGGTTACGGAGAACTTCACATTCCGCTGATCGCATCCGCTATCGTCGCAGCCATCGTAGCTGTTCTCAACGGCTATAAGTGGTCATTTCTGGAAGCAGGTATCATGGCTTCCATCAACCGTTCTATGCAGGCAATGCTCATCCTCATGACTGTTGGTCTGCTCATCGGCGGCTGGATTGCCTCCGGTGTCGTTCCCGCAATGATTTACTACGGACTTATGATTTTGAAGCCGAGCATCTTCTTATTTGCCGGCTGTATTCTGTGTTGTATCGTTGCTCTGGCTACCGGTTCTTCCTGGACCACTGCCGGAACCATCGGTATCGCACTTATCGGTATCGGACAGGGTCTGGGCATCGAGCCTGCTATGACAGCAGGTGCCATCGTATCCGGAGCTTACTTCGGTGACAAGATGTCTCCTCTTTCCGACACCACAAACCTGGCTCCTGCTATCGCAGGATCCACACTTTTTAACCACATCAGACACATGGTCTGGACGGTAACGCCTTCCCTCATCATTTCTCTGATTATCTTTGCCATCATGGGTAGCGGTCACAGCGATAATGTAAGTATGGAAAACGTTACGGCAATTCAGGATGGCATCAAAGATGCCTTTGTAATTAATCCATGGTTACTGTTGCCACCACTAGTGGTTATCATCATCGTTGCCCTGAAGTTGCCGGCACTGCCCGGACTGCTGGGTGGTATCATCTTGGGCTGTATCTTAGGAAGCATTATTCAAGGAGTACCCCTCGCCGATTGGCTGGGCATCCTTCACTATGGATACGAGTTTGAAGTCAGTGATGCTTTCAACAGCTTGGCTGCCTCACTCCCACCGGACTCCAATGTGGCAATGAATGTACTGGAACTGGGAGGTGACACGGTAAGGCCGGGAGATCTTCTGGATATGGACGCAGCGGACTTTGCCAACCTAGCCAAGGAAATGGGCTGGGGCGCAGCTGCTGAAACCCAATTTAATTTAAATCAACTATTGACCAGAGGCGGTATGGACTCCATGCTATGGACTATCAACCTAATCATCTGTGCAATGTGCTACGGCGGTATCATGGATGCTTCCGGAATGCTGGCATCCTTGGCAGGCGCAATGTTGAAGTTCGTCAAGAACGTTGGATCCTTGGTAACCGTTACCGTATTCAGCTGCATCTTCATGAACGTAATCGCAGCAGACCAGTACCTGTCCATCATCCTTCCGGGAAGAATGTACAAGGAGGCATTTGAAGACAGAAGACTGGATCCCAGAAACCTGTCCAGATGTTTGGAAGACGCAGGAACCATGACATCATCCTTAGTGCCTTGGAACACCTGCGGTGCAACGATGCAGACCTTCTTAGGTGTACAGACCTGGGGTGGCCCCGGTGGCGGATATGCAAGATATGCATTCTTGAACCTAATCAACCCATTGGTTTCCATCTTCTACGGATTCACAGGAATCTCTATGAAGAAGATGAGCGAGGAAGAGTATCAGAAGATACTGGAAGAAAGAGAGCGAGAAAAACAGGAAGCGCTCAAATCACTGGAGGCATAACGGATTTTTCTACCGTGTAAGTAAATGCCAATTAAGTAATGGCCAAGAAACTCGGGTTTTCCCGAGTTTCTTGGTGTGTAAGAATAATGGTGTTATAAAAGAGAAAAGATGATATAATATTACGGGTTACCAAAAGGAGGAATGAAACACATGGAAACCTTGAAGTTTGTCATCATAGCATGTTATCTGGTAGCAATGTTTCTCAGCATTTCCGGAATTACAATAGTAATACTTGCCGGAAAGAAAAGAAAATCGAAACTCAACACCGGGCTGAGATATTTTATGATTGGCTTATTTATTATGAGCATCTACGATATGATCATATACTACACGGATTACTCTATTGGAAGTTTAGAGAATACGGTGGTTCTGCGTATCGGAATGAGCATCATGGCCATTCTCTTCTTCCTTTGGATGAACTTGCAACAAATGATTATGCGCAGTGAAGAGTATCCCACATTTCACAAGGGCGCCATGGTCTTCATTGGAATCTATGCCGTCTTTTGGCTCGTAACCTCTGTGATTGTGCCCCTGGAGACCTTCTATACTCTTAGATGGATTCTGCTGACCACGGACATCGTGCTTCTCCTCATTCTGCTGACGGGCAGCGTGGTATATATGAGCAAGGCCATTGTGAATCACCAGAAGGAAAACTTCATTTATATGGTCCTCGTTACAGCTATGCTGGTCTGGAACTATGCATCCTATTTCTGGGGAGAGGGATCCGTGTATTGGGGCAACAGCAGATTCATTCGGGAACCCTTGGATTTGACCATTATCTTTTGGTTTATTGTAAATATTGCAAATATATATTTCATATATAAGGTGGACTTTTCAGATGCATATAAAGAGGAAGAAAACAAAGGCCACAGTATCGAGAAGAGACTGGATGATGTAGCCTTGGAATATGATCTTACCACGCGAGAGCGAGATTTGGTAAAGCTCATTTATGAAGGGAAGAGCAACGCCGAGATTGCTGAGCTATTGTTCATTTCCCAAAGTACAGTAAAAACCCACGTGTATAATATCTTCAAGAAACTGAAGATAAAAAACAGAGGTGGGATCAATAATATCATTAATCAAACGGAAGAAAGCGAAGCGTAAAGTTTATGCGCTCACTGCTTTCATGAGTTTGTCGTAGTTATCCATTTGAACCATCTTGCGACAGAAGTAGATGTCTGCAATATACCATGTACCAAAGGTCAGTATAATCATGAAGATCTTGCTGAAGAACATCTTGATGCCCCCTTGGTAGAGACGGTCAATACCAATAACTCCTACCAATATGGATAAGATTAATGCAACCTTCGGGTTCTTGAAATTTAAGTTGGACAGTTTACCTTCGTTGCCACCTGCCAAAGTGGTCAGTTCGTTTCTGTGTTCATGGCCTACGTAGTGTTCCAGTTGAGCTTGATTGTACATGAGTTCCTCCTTTTGTACTGATTTCCATACAATGAGAATACATGAGAGACAATTTTATGTCACTCAGTGAATAGTGTTAATTTCATGTATAGCACATAAAACTTTAGTATGAGAAGGGGCAAATGTGCTATAATGTGCGAAGAAAAAATAGAAAGGCTGATAATAAATGAATATACTCGTTTCAAATGATGACGGCATACATGCCAGAGGATTACAGGAGTTGGTCAACGCCCTTTCCAAGGAAGCCGATGTCTACGTGGCATCCCCCAGCGTGGAGAGGAGTGCAGCGGGCCATAGTATTACCGTTCGCAATGCAATCACCATCGATGAGATTGGCTACTGCAATGCGGTTATGGCGCTTAAGGTAAAAGGGACCCCTGCGGACTGTGTTAAACTGGGACTTCGATACTTGGAAGTAAGGGGTATTCACATTGACTTGGTATATTCAGGTGTGAACCACGGCGGAAACCTGGGGACAGACACCATTTACTCGGGAACGGTGGCGGCTGCCATTGAGGGGGCCTTATGCGGAAAGCCATCTGTAGCGGTTTCCTGCAACAGCCACGAAGCTGAGCATTTTGACGTAGCTTGCGCCTTGGCGGTGGATGTTCTTCCCTATATCAGGAAGTACATCGGCAATCCCATTACCTTGAACATCAACACGCCTAATCTTCCCAAGGAAGAAATAAAGGGAGTTAAATTCACCCGACTTGGGGTAAGAGGATACGAGGAATGGTTTAATCCAAAGGAAGGAAAGGATGGCGGGGAAGAGTACTGGTATCACGGCATGCCGGTGGTCTACAACAGCGTTAACACCAATATCGATGTCATCGCTGACCAAGAAGGATATGCCAGCATCACGCCACTTCAATGCGATATGACAAATTATAGTGAGATAGAAAATTTAAAGAAATGGGGAAAGAACAATGAAGACGATTAGACTTCAAAAGGACAGAACAATTTTTGCCGCAATTGACTTTCAAACCCGGTTGTTGCCGGTGATGAATGATGCGGAGAAAACAGAGCAAACTGCTGCAAAGCTCGTTGCAGGCGGCAGAGTCTTAGGTGTGGAAATTTTGGTGACACAGCAATACACAAAGGGAATCGGACCTACCACCGAGGGAGTAGCCGAAGCACTGGGGGATTTTGAGCATATTGAAAAAGTGACCTTTAGTGCCATGAAAACTCAGGAGTTTGTGGATGCGGTAGAAGAAAGTGGCGCAGATACAGTAGTGGTATGCGGCATCGAGACGCATATCTGCGTGCAGCAAACGGTCTTGGATCTCTTGGCAGCCGGTTACAACGTGTTCGTCGCTGCAGATTGTGTATCTTCCCGTGAAAAGGAAGCCAAGGATATCGCATTGCGAACCATGGAAAAATCCGGGGCCATCATTACATCCCATGAAGCGATTTTGTTTGAACTACTGGAGACTTCCAAGGCACCGGAGTTCAAGCAAATCTCCGCTATCATCAAGTAGGGTACGTTCATGTACATGTTTGATGGAAGAATCTCCATGGAGAATCAGACAATCCTGGAAGAATACCTACGTGGGTACGAGTACAAAACTTCGGGATTGTCTTTTTCTGCCCTCTATATGTGGAGAGATATCAATAAATTTAGTTGGAAAATTATAGGGGACTATTTGTGTATTACCGGAATTAGTCACTTGGAGCTGGAAGAGGGCGTCGTTCTTCCCTTTATGTTCCCGCCACTGACCAGAACCGGGAAGTATAACCCGGAGAAGTTGAGGGAAACCATCTACGAGGCGAGGAAGATCTTTGAGGACGCCGGATATGAGTTTAGCCTGCGGCTGGTACCCCTGCACATGATTGATTGCATCAAGGAAGCCCTTCCCGGTGAAATGATTTATCAGGAGGATAGACCCAACTACGACTATGTCTATCGTACACAGGACCTGATCGATCTAAAGGGTAGAGAATACCACGGGAAGAAAAACCACTTGAATTATTTTCACCGCAATTTTGAATATGAATATGTAACCATGACTTCCGATATGGCGGAAGATGCCATGCGATTCATCGATGAGTTCAACAAAAGGAAGGATGTGCCTGCCCATGAGATGGAGCTTCTGAAGATGGAAGAAACCGCCATGAAGGATGTGTTTAAAAATATCGAAAGGGTGGGATATAAAGCGGGAGCCATACTTATCGATGGGAAGATTGAAGCCATCGCCATCGGCGGGGAGCTGGGCAAGAGTACCGTCACGGAGCATGTGGAAAAAGCAAACGTGAACTTTCGGGGGTTGTATCAGGCCATCAATAACGAGTTTTGCAAACATATGGCCTCTCATGTAAAGTATATCAATCGAGAAGAAGATATGGGTATTCCCAACCTGCGAAAAGCGAAGCTTTCTTATCGCCCTTGCAAGCTAATTGAGAAGTATATAATCAAATTCAAAAGTTAATAACTTAACGCTTGATTTGTCTGAAAAACCTATTGTATAGTTAAGCAGGGTAATAATTATGCAATAGTTTTGTTTAGATACAGTTAAGGAGGAATCCAAAAATGAGAGAAGTAGTAATTGTTAGTGCAGCCAGAACACCCATCGGAAGTTTCGGTGGATCCTTGAAGAATGTTCCCGCATCCACATTGGGTGCAACCGCAGTGAAGGCCGCTTTAGAGCGTGCCGGCATTACCGGGGACATGGTGGATGAGGTTCTGATGGGGTCCGTTTTACAGGGCGGACTGGGTCAGAATATCGCAAGACAGATTTCCATCGAAGCAGGGATCCCTATTGAAGTTCCTTCCATGAGCATCAACAAGGTGTGCGGGTCCGGGCTGAGAGTCATCGGTATGGCGGCGTCCATGATAAAGGCCGGCGATGCTGACATCATCGTGGCAGGTGGTGCTGAGAGCATGTCCGGTTCGGGATACGTTGCTCCCAAGATGAGATGGGGCGCAAGAATGGGCGATACACAGATGATAGATATGATGGTTCATGACGGTTTAACCGATGCGTTCAATCATTACCACATGGGTATCACCGCTGAGAACATCTGCGAACAGTGGAACCTGACTAGAGAAGAATTGGATGCATTTGCAGCATCTTCTCAGAATAAAGCAGAAGCAGCATTGGCTGCCGGTAAGTTCAAGGACGAAATCGTTCCTGTTGAGATTCCGCAGAGAAAGGGTGATCCCATCATCTTTGATACAGACGAGTATCCCAAGGCTGGTGCAACCGTAGAAGGTATGGCAAAGTTGAGACCGGCATTTAAGAAGGACGGAATGGTTACCGCAGGAAACGCCTCCGGAATCAATGACTCCGGCGCAGCAGTAGTAGTGATGAGCAAGGAAAAGGCTGATGAGTTGGGACTCAAGCCCCTGTGTAAGGTTGCAGGCTATGCATCCGCAGGCGTAGATCCCAAGATCATGGGCATCGGACCGGTTCCCGCATCCAACAAGGCTTTGGAAAAGGCCGGTTGGAAGATCGAAGATCTGGACCTGATTGAAGCCAACGAAGCCTTCGCAGCGCAGTCTGTGGCAGTGGCTAAGGATCTTGGATTCAACATGGACATCGTAAACGTAAACGGTGGAGCAATCGCGTTGGGACATCCCATCGGTGCTTCCGGATGTAGAATCCTCATCTCCCTCATCTTCGAAATGCAGAAGAGAGATGCCAAGAAGGGTCTTGCAACCCTCTGTATCGGCGGCGGACAGGGAACCACATTGCTGGTGGAAAGAGACTAAGCACAAAACAATACAATAAGAATTGGACGGGCGGCTAAGGTTGCCCGTCTTTTTATACCTTTGTGTCGCAAAGAAATAACGACTTTGCAGGAATTTAATATTTCAAAAATAGCGATTTTGCAGCAAAACGGCTTTACAAAAATAGCGATTTTGGTATAATCTTCATAAAAAGAGGAGAAAGTGATATGTTTAAGCGAAAAATCTACAACAAGTTGTTGCAATGGAAAGAAGAGTCTCAAGGCCGCACTGCCATTCTGATAGAAGGGGCAAGACGGGTGGGCAAGTCGACAGTTGCAGAAACCTTTGGAGAGAATGAATATGACAGCTATATATTAATTGATTTCTCTATTGCTCCTTCCGGGGTGAAGGCGCTTTTTGATGATGTGTCCGATTTGGATTATCTTTTTCTACAATTACAACTTCAGTATGGGGTGGATTTGGTTCCAAGAAAGTCTCTGATTATTTTTGATGAGGTGCAACTTTTTCCTAAGGCGAGACAAGCAATCAAAGCGCTGGTAAAAGATGGTCGCTATGATTATATGGAAACGGGTTCCCTAATTTCCATAAAGAAAAACGTGAAAGACATCCTCATCCCAAGCGAGGAACGGAAGTTAAGCATGTTCCCAATGGACTACGAGGAGTTCATGTGGGCTTTGGGAAACGAAAGTACAATCAACCTGTTAAGAACCGCATATCAGGGGAAATTGCCACTGGGAGACCAAGTGCATAGAAAAATGATGAGAGACTTCAGAATCTATATGTTGGTTGGTGGAATGCCAAAGGCGGTGGATGAATACCTCCGTACCAATAATTTTAAACATGTGGATGAGGTTAAGAGGGATATCCTAACACTTTACGAGAACGATTTTCATAAAATTGATCCAACTGGGAAGACTTCTATGCTCTTTAATGCCATTCCTGCGGAATTGAGTAGGGGTGCTTCCAGATACCAGGTATCCAGCGTCATAGAGGGTGGTCGAGCCGATGGGATTTTGGGGCAGATTTCCGAGATGAAATCTTCCAAAACTGTGAATGTATCGTACCATGTTAACGACCCGGTTGTAGGCATGGCACACCATAAGAACCTCTCAAAGTTCAAACTATTCCTTGCTGATACGGGCTTGTTTACCACATTGCAGTTTAAGGACAAAGATTTTACGGAAAACGTGATTTATGAAAAACTTCTAAATGACAAATTAAGAGCAAACTTAGGGTATATGTACGAGAATGTTGTTGCTCAGATGTTCACTGCAGAAGGTTATGAGTTATATTACTATGCATTCATGAACGAGAAGACTAGAAAAAACTATGAAATTGATTTTATGATTTCGAAAGAGAATAAAATTTGCCCCATAGAGGTAAAATCCTCCGGATATCGAACTCATGCATCACTGGATGCATTCACCAAGAAATTTTCAAGTAGAATAGGCAATCAATACTTAGTATATACGCGCGATATCCAGAAAGTAGGGGAGATAAGGATGCTCCCTATGTATATGGTCCCCTTTCTATTACAAGAATAAAAATCAAATCCTAAATGTCACTGTGAAGGTCGTTCCATCTTCGGCGTTGCTGGAAACGGTGATTTTACCCTTGTGATTTTTCACAATGGTCTGGGCGATGGCCAGGCCTAAGCCGTAGCCCCCTTCGCCACTTTGTTGCGTGCGCGCCTTGTCGGAACGATAGAAGCGTTCAAAGATATGAGGAAGATCCTCGGTGGGGATGGGTGTTCCCGTATTGTTGATTTCCAATTTGATGAAATTTCCTCTTCTCACCAAATCCACACGAACATTTCCACCTTCCCCGGTGTACTTAAACGCATTGTCCAAGAGGATGTGTATCAGCTGCTTGATTTGGGTGGGATTTCCCGTGAGCCATAAATCGGAAGCGATATCACAGTTGAGGGAGATGTTCCCCTCGAAGGCCACCGGTTCAAACTGCAGTATGTTGTCCATCAATTCTTCGCTGAGGGCAATTCTTTCCAAGGGAAGTGCATCGGTGGTACCGTCGGACTTAGCCAAGTAGAGAAGATTATCGATGAGGTTCTTCATATGTGTCGCCTCGGCCTGTGTACTGAGGAGCCATTTTTCTTGTTCCCCTACACTGGTGTCGGGTCCGGAGAGCATGATGTTGTTGTTGGCAAGAATTACAGTGAGAGGTGTACGCAGTTCGTGGGATGCGTCCGCCAAAAATTGCTGTTGCTGGCGCCACGCCTTTTTCACCGGATTGATGGCAATTTTGGACATGAGAAGACTGATGAGGAAGAAGATGACCATGCTGGCAGAACCTAGGACAATGGAAATCAATAAATTCCTTTGCATATTCAACTTGGTTTCCGTCATGCTTGCAAAAGCGATGTAGGTGGTGCTATTGTTGGTGATTTTGAAGTATCGAAAATTTTTCTTCTCAATAAACCCGCGGTTCTCGCTTTGGGGAAGGGCCTGTGCCACCATGTCGTCCAGATACTCCTGTGAAACTCTCGTCAGATCTTGAAAGGAAGCGGTGATTTCGTTGGAAGAGTTGACAGAGACCGTGACCGTTGCAATGTTGTTGTTGGGTCGGTAGGAAGGATGGGAATTGATATTGGATTCAAAGGGGACCAAGGGAATTCGATTCTTCTGCATGAACTCGATGGAGTTGCGCAGAGAATTATCGATGTTCACCAGATGATTGCTGTAGGTGTTGGCATAGACAATGACAAAGACCACGCAAAGAACGATCCCGACCAAGATCATGTTGGTCCATATAAACCCCAACTGCAACCTTCTAAGCATCATTCACCTACTTCCAGAACGTATCCAACCTTTCTGAGGGCAGTAATGTTCACCTTCGAATCTAAAAAAGTAAACTTCTTTCGAAGAAAGGAGATATATGCCTCCACATTATTGTCCGTGGCATTGGAATCGTAGCCCCACACCTTGGTAATCAGGTCTTCCTTGGTTACGGCAATTTTGGGGTTGGACATGAGAAGTTTTAGAATCTCACATTCCTTAAAGTTCAAGTGTATGGATTTTCCGTTGCAGAGAAGATCGCTGGTGGACAAATTAAGGGTCAAATCCTCAAAGATCAATTCGTCCAAGATGACTTCTCCCTGCCTTCTTGTGAGGGCACGAACCCTGGCAAGCAATTCTTCCGGTGCAAAGGGCTTGGTCATGTAGTCGTCCGCACCGCTGTCCAGGCCTGTAACCTTGTCGGATATTTCTCCCTTTGCCGTCAGCATGATGATGGGGGTCTGTATCTTTTGTTGCCGCAGGGTTTTGGCAATGTGAAAACCAGACAACTGGGGCAGCATCACATCCAAGATGATTACATCGTAGATTCCGCTGAGTCCGTAATCCAGGCCGTCCTGGCCGTCATGAACCATGTCCACCATATACTTTTCTTCACTTAAAATATGCTTTAAAGCATCTGCCAGTCGAACTTCGTCTTCTATAATCAATACACGCATAATGAATCTCCTTACAATGAAGTATAACATAGGTGGAAGCACTTAAAAAAGACTGAAATTATCGGGAAGCAATGGAAGTTGCCGCCCCAATATGATATACTACCCGTGCAAATCATGAAAAAAAGAAAGGGAGAGATATGTCGGAAATAGAAAACAAGAGTTCCAATTTTATACATAACATTATCGACAAGGATAACCTGGACGGAAAGTACGGGGGAGAGGTCTACACCAGATTTCCACCGGAACCCAACGGCTATCTTCACATAGGCCATGCCAAGTCCATCTGCCTCAACTTTACCACCGCGGAAAAGTACGGCGGCAAATGTAACCTAAGGTACGATGACACCAACCCTTCCAAGGAAGATGTGGAGTACGTGGATGCCATCGAGGAAGATATCACCTGGCTGGGATTCCAATGGGACAAAAAGCTATGGGCGTCGGACTACTTCCCGGAAATGTACCGCGGGGCGGTAGAGCTCATCAAAAAGGGGAAGGCCTTTGTCTGCGATTTGACGGCGGAAGAAATCAGAGAATACAGGGGAACCTTGACGGAGCCCGGCAAGGAGAGTCCCTATCGAAACAGAAGCGTGGAGGAAAACCTGCGCCTGTTTGAAGAGATGAAGGAAGGCAAGTACGACGACGGGGAGAAGGTTCTTCGTGCCAAGATCGACATGGCCAGCCCAAACATCAATATGCGAGATCCGGTTATCTTCCGAATCGCCCACGTAAAGCATCATAACACGGGAGAAGAATGGTGCATCTATCCCATGTACGACTATGCCCATCCCCTGGAGGATGCCATTGAGGGAATCACGCATTCCATATGTACCTTGGAATTTGAGGATCACAGGCCATTGTACGACTGGTCCTTGGACCAGCTGGGCTGGTGGGATCCCCAACCCCAGCAGATTGAGTTTGCGAGACTGAACATCACCAACATGGTCATGAGCAAGCGACTGCTGAAGGCTCTGGTGGACGACGGAGAAGTGGACGGCTGGGACGACCCCCGCATGCCAACCATCGCCGGATTGAGAAGAAGGGGCTATACGCCGGAAGCCATCCGCGATTTCTGCGACCGCATTGGAGTGGCCAAGGCCAACAGCGTGGTGGATATTTCTCTCTTGGAACACTGCATCAGAGAAGATCTTCAGAACAAAGTAGAGAGCAGAAATGTGGTCTTCGATCCCATTAAGGTGGTTATAACCAACTACCCGGAGGATCAGCGAGAAGAAATGGAGATGGAAAACAATCGCAACGTTCCTGAAATGGGCAGCCGCAAGGTTCCCTTTGGCAGAGAACTGTATGTGGATGGCGCGGATTTCATGGAAGAACCGGTGAAAAAGTATTTTCGCCTCTTCCCGGGAAATGAAGTTCGATTTAAGGGCGCATACTTCATTACCTGCAACGATGTGATTAAGAACGACGACGGTTCCATAAAGGAACTTCACTGCACCTACGATCCGGAGACCAAGTCGGGAGAAGGGTACGAGGGGCGTAAGGTGAAGGGGACCATTCACTGGGTAGACGCTGCCACGGCGGAGAAGATTACCATTCGGGACTACGACTATTTGATGGTAGACGATGAACTGAACCCGGATTCCCTTCAGGAATACACCGCCTACGGTGAACCGGCGGTAGGAGAGGCACAGCCGGGAGAGCGGTTCCAGTTCTTCCGCCACGGCTATTACATTGCCGATGCAAAATTGACGACGGAGACAAACAAAGTCTTTAACAGAATAGTAGATTTAAAGAGCAGTTTCAAAATCAAGAAGTAGGAGAAAAGATGGATTACTACAAAGAGTCCCTAAAAATGCACGAGGAGCACAAGGGGAAGATGGCGGTGGTCAGCCGTGTAAAACTGGAAAACAAGGATGATCTTTCCACGGCTTACACCCCCGGGGTTGCGGAGCCGTGTAAGAAGATTCATGAAAACCCGGAAGATGTGTACAAGTACACCAACAAGGGCAACATCGTCGCTGTCATCAGCGATGGATCCGCCGTTTTGGGCATGGGGAATATCGGAGCGAAGGCGGCCATTCCCGTCATGGACGGAAAAGCCCTATTGTTCAAGGAGTTTGGTGGAATTGATGCCATTCCCATCTGCATCGAAAGTCAGGAAGTGGATGACATTGTCATGGTCGCAAAGAATATTGCACCCACACTGGGTGGGATTAACTTGGAAGATATCTCCGCGCCCAGATGCTTTGAAATAGAAGAAAAACTCCAGGAATTGGTGGATATCCCTGTGTTTCACGATGATCAGCACGGTACTGCTGTGGTGGTTTCCGCAGGGGTCATCAATGCCTGCCGTCTGACGGGGAAGGAAATTGCCGATTTGAAGGTCGTCATTAACGGTGCAGGGGCAGCGGGGACGGCCATCGCAAAGATGCTTCGAAACCTAGGTGTGGAAGATATCATAGCTTGCGACAGCAAGGGGATACTTTCCCAGTCCAGAACGGACCTCAATGAAGCGAAGCGACGCCTCTGTGAGCTGACAAATGAAAGCGCACTGGAAGGAGGATTGGCAGAAGCCGTTAAGGGAAGAGACCTCTTTATCGGCGTGTCGGGACCTAAGGTGCTCACCGCTGAGATGGTGCGCTCTATGGCAGATAACCCTTTGATCTTTGCCATGGCAAACCCGGAACCGGAAATCCACCCTGATCTTGCCCATGAAGCCGGCGCTCAGGTGGTGGCGACGGGCAGATCCGACTTTCCCAATCAAATCAACAATGTTTTGATTTTCCCCGGCTTGTTCAAAGGAGCCTTGGCTGCGGGAGCAAAGAGGATTACGGAAGAAATGAAGGTTGCGGCGGCTTATGCCTTAGCCAACGTGATCCCGGCGGAAGAACTGCGACCAGATTGCATCATTCCCAGTGCCTTTGTGCCCGGGGTGGCAGATGCAGTGGCAAAGGCTGCCGAGGAGGCCTGGAAAGAGTAATGGAAACGGCCCTCTTCCCAATGCTCCTCATCATTGCCTTGACCATTCCGGTGGGGTATGTTGCGGGAAATGCTGCCGTGTACGCTTTTAATCGCATGCCTGCCGCTTGGCTGACGGATTACGGTCAGGAGCCGGATGAAAAAGTGATTTCCAAGGGCAAACAAAGGATCAAAAGCGTCCCATGGAAGTATGTTTTTTCGGCAAGCTTCATTGTGGTGGGAATATATATGGGACTTAGGGATTGGCAGTATGCCATCCCGGGTATGATAGCCCTGTGGATATTGCTTCTCATAGCACTGGGAGACATGAAGTACAGCATTATTCCGGATCAATTGTGCTTGCTCCTTGCCATAACCGGATTCGGTTTCGTTCCCTTTCATTCGGAACCCTTGGACATGCTTTGGGGTGCACTGCTGGGCTTTTTTGCCATCGTCCTCATTCATCTCTTTGGGAAATTGGTGTTTAAGAAGGATGCCATCGGTTTTGGAGATGCCAAACTCTGCGCCGCTTTGGGCCTAGTCCTGGGGTGGAAGATCGTCGCCGGTGTGATGATCGGCGGTGCCTTTCTCGGTGGAGTATGGGCCGCTGTGGGACTGGTAAGGAAGCGCTTCCAACCGGAAGATGAACAGCCTTTGGGGCATTTCATTGCAGCTGTCGCAGGAATTGCTATCGTTTTTTTCCTTTAATACACGGGAGGATCTTATGATCACAAGTAAACAGAGAAGATACTTAAAGAAGCTGGCACATGACCTAGACCCGTCGGTCCACCTGGGCAAGTCCGGCTTGACTGAAAATATACGGAAGGAAATGGAGATTGCCTTGGAGCACAGAGAGTTGGTCAAGGTAAAACTCCAAGAAGGATATAACGGCAATGCAAAGGATGTTGCCAACTTTCTTGCGGAAGAGCTGGGTGCAGAATTTGTGCAAGCCATCGGCAATAAGTTCATCCTTTACAGAGAATCCAAGGATAACAAGGAGATTGTACTTCCCAAATAGGGGAGTTTGAGGGATCATCTATGGAGAGAAACATCCTCCTGACAATCCAATACGATGGGACCGGATATTGCGGATGGCAGAGGCAGCCGGATGTAAAGACCGTCCAAGGCGAGGTGGAAAAAGTTCTGTCAAAACTCTGCGCCATGCCGATTCGAGTGGAAGGCAGCGGACGGACCGATGCGGGAGTGCATGCTTTGGGACAGCGTGCCACCTTTCACGGCGAGTTCAGCATACCTACGGAGCGAATTGCCTTCGCCGGCAGTAATCTGTTGCCCCCTGACATTCGCATCACCGGTGCGGAAGAAGTTCCGGCCGGCTTTCATGCCAGATTTGATGCAAAAGGAAAGAAGTATACCTACCGCATTGCCAACACGAATCGCAAGGATCCCTTTCGAAGAAACTACGTATACTTTGTGTCGGACACCCTTGATGAAGCTGCCATGAATCGTGGTGCAGAGAGAATCATCGGAACCCACGATTTTAAGTGTTTCGAAGCGGCGAATCCGAGCCCTAAGGAAGATACGCTGCGAACCGTGTTTTCCTTGGACTTGACCAGAAGGGGAGATGAGCTGGTTTTGGACATTGTGGGATCCGGATTTTTGTACAATATGGTAAGAATTATTACCGGAACCCTGCTGGATGTGGGGACGGGGAAGATTCCTCCGGAGGCTGTATCCCGGATGATAGAAAGTAAAGACCGAACTTTGGCGGGACATACCGCCCCTCCGCAAGGCTTGTATCTTGCGGAAGTGTATTATGAAGATGGGAGAGTATCAAATGCGTAAGAGACCCAATTGGGACGAATATTTCATGGGAATGGCGGAATTGACCGCACAGCGTTCCACCTGCCTGCGAAGGCAAGTCGGAGCGGTGATTGTACAGGATCGGCACATCATTGCCACCGGATACAACGGTGCACCAAAGGGTGTTCCTCACTGTGAAGAA
The DNA here is from genome assembly GCA_040766105.1 of Anaerovoracaceae bacterium. Taxonomy (GTDB): domain Bacteria; phylum Bacillota; class Clostridia; order Peptostreptococcales; family Anaerovoracaceae; genus JAXGRD01. The sequence goes on along the minus strand of JAXGRD010000001.1, from coordinate 186,832 downwards.
AAAGGCGGCTGTTTGCGAGAAGAACTGGGCGTTCCTTCGGGAGAAAGACACGAACTTTGCAGAGCCCTTCACGCAGAGCAGAATGCCATCATTCAGGCTGCCACACTGGCCCAAAGCATTGAAGGTGCAACTATGTACATCACCCATCAGCCCTGCATTATTTGTGCAAAGATGATCATCAATGCCGGCATCAAGAAAATCATTGTGAAAGAAGGCTATCCTGACGATCTTTCCGTAGAAATGCTTGCAGAGGCAGGACTACGAATCGTCATGCTGGGAGACTCATGACACAGGAAACATTGAACAACAAGGAAATTTACGGGAGCCTGGTGAGGGTTGCGATTCCCATCGCATTGCAGAGCCTCATCGGCTCTTCTTTGAATTTGGTAGACAACCTCATGGTGGGGAGCCTTGGCGAAAGCCAGCTGGCTGCTGTAGGTGTTTCCGTTCAGATTTACTTTATTTTCTGGATGGTGGTGTACGGCTTTTGTGGCGGTTGCTCCACCTTCATGACGCAGTTTTGGGGCGCAAAGGATCTTCCCAATATCCGCAAGACCGTGGGATTTACGTTAGTTGTTTGTGTTTCCGTGGGCATCCTATTCTTTTTGGTTGCCCTCATTGCACCGGAGACAATACTGGGGATTTTTACCAACATCCCGGAAACCATAGAGGCCGGTGTTCCCTATGTACAGGCTGGAGCACCTTGCTTCTTATTCTTATCGGTAAGCCTCCCCTTTGAGGTGTCCCTGCGCTCTACCCAACAGACCAAGATACCCCTTTACGTAAGTTTGGTTGCCTTCGCCTCCAACACCTTCCTGAACTACGTATTTATCTTCGGCAACTTTGGTGCCCCCGCCCTTGGTGTTCAGGGAGCCGCCATTGCCACCTCCATTGCCAGGTTTATTCAAATGACCTTGATTCTCTTCGCCATCTTCGGGCGAAAGAATATCATCTCCGGTAAGATCAGCTGCTTCTTCGGATGGAAGAAGACCTTCGCCTCCAGGGTGGTGAGAAACTCCATTCCCACCACTATCAATGAAACCATGTGGGGCTTGGGAACCGCCCTCTATGTGGCAGCTTTTGCGCGAATGGGCATTACCGAATATGCCTCGGTCCAGGCCGCCAATACCATTCAGAATCTTCTCCAGATGGCAGCCTTCAGCGTAGGAGATGCCACCTTGATTTTGGTGGGGCAGAAATTGGGGCAGGGGAAAATTCACCTGGGAATTGACCTTGCAAAGAAGCTGCTGAAAATCGGAACCACCATAGGGGTGGTTTTCGGAATCATACTCATCATCATTGCAAAACCCATTATCCACTTCTTTAACTTTACACCGGAGGGGGCACAGTACACCTTCTTCGTCCTGGTTGTCCATGGACTGTTTCTCGGGCTGGTGCTGTACAACGGGATTATGGTGGTGGGGGTTCTTCGCAGTGGGGGAGATACCCGTTTCACCATGTTCGCAGAAGTGGGTACCGTATGGCTCATCGGTGTACCGGTGGCTTTTATTGCCGCCCTCTACTTCCAGTGGCCCATTTACTGGGTCGTTTTAGCGGTTAAGATGGAAGAAGTGGTCAAGTGTTTCATTTTGACCAAGCGATTCCTATCAAAAAAATGGGCGCGAACGGTAATAAAAAACATATAATTCTGAAACAGCAAACGGCACAGCAAGAGGAGCAAACTAGTAATAAAAACTGTAAAAACATGGCAATAATACGGAGCATGCCAGCAGTTTCAGGGGGCGGAGCACCGCAAAATAATGAAAAAATTCCTGTTTAATATATAACAATACTTTACATTCCCCTGCGAAAGGTTATAATATAGTGTAGTATGGACGAAAAGGGCTTTAAGAATCAGATATTGGGATACAGCTTGATTGTAGCTGCAATTGCATGGCTTATATCGCTGATTTTCCTGAGAATCGATGTACAATTTCTGTATGGCCTTCTCTTGGGAACCTTTGTCTCCTTCGTCAACCTCAACATTCTGGTTTTTACTTCAAAATTGGTGCTGAGGAAGAGCAAGCCGGTGTTAGCTTCACTGGGACTCATTCTGCGACTGTGCATCTACGGCTATGTGTTTTATGTGGCGCTGAATGTTTCCGTAATTGCAGGAATCGGGTGCATCATCGGATTTTTAACACAAAAGATTGCCATATACTATATTTACGGTTTCAAAGCCAAATACTCAACGGATCGAAAAATATCGCCGGAGTTGGCTGCGGAATTCGAAAAAGAGGACAAGGAAAGAGAAGAAGATAGCAAGTTTTTTTAGGAGGTGGAATTCTCTTGGAAATTGGACCAAAAATAATATTTAAGTTCAGTAACGGTTTTTACATCACGGAAACAACCGTTTGGAGTGTCATCGTAGCGGTGTTCATGATCGTCATGGCTCTTTGGATGACCAGAAGGATGGACAAAATCCCCAAAGGGAAGCAAGTGGTTGCAGAGTTTATCGTAGAGTTCATCTACAAGCTGACCACCGATGCCATGGGCAAAACTGCCAAAGGATATGCACCCTATGTGGGGACATTATTTATCTTCCTTTTAATAGGAAACTCTTTGGGACTCTACGGAATCCGGCCGGTGACGGCTGACGTAAACACCACCTTTGCTCTGGCTGCCATTACCTTTATTCTCATACAGGTGACAGCCCTGCGAAACCATGGTGTGAAGGGTAAGTTCAAAGAAATGTGTCAACCTTATCCCTTTATGTTCCCCTTGAACATCATCGAACAGCTGTCATTCCCCATTTCCCTGGGCTTCCGACTTTTCGGCAACATCCTGGGAGGGGTCATCGTCATGGAACTGATTTTTCACGGCCTGCACGTGGGAAGCGAAGCGTTGCATCTGCCCATTCCCTTCCTTCAGGCGGTCATACCCATGCCGGCAAATATCTTCTTCGATATTTTCGAGCCTATATTACAGGCATTCATCTTCACCATGTTATCAATGGTATTTATCTCCAGAGAAATCGCGATTCAAACCGCTTTTTCGGAGAGCCATTAATATAAATAAGCAAACTATTAAATTACAGGAGGTATCATTATGTCACTAGTAACATCTGCAGGATTTGTCCTGGCACTATCAGCCATCGGAGCCGCTCTTGGTATCGGATTTGCCGCTTTGGGTATCGGTATCGGGCAGGGCTTGGCGGCAAGCAAGGCCTGTGAAGGCGTAGCAAGACAGCCGGAAGCACAGGGAGATATCCTGAAGACCATGCTGGTTGGTCAGGCAGTAGCCGAAACAACCGGAATCTTTGCGTTTATCGTATCCATCGTTCTGCTGTTCGCAAACCCATTTATCAGCATGCTGTAAGAGGCGTCAAAAAACAAGGAAGGGAGGAAACAAACTGTGGAATATACACCGATCATCAGTTTCGGCTGGACCTGGATTATGCAACTGGTCACCGTAGGCGTTTTGTTTCTGATTCTCAAAAAAATCTTCTTTGAAAAGGTACATAACTTTGTGCAGAAGCGAGAAGATACCGTAAAGGATGCCTTTGACAATGCGGAAGCTGTGAACCGACGTGCAGACGAAAAGATGGAGAACTACACCCGTAAGATCGCGAAAGTGGAGGACGAGGGTAGAGAAATCATCAAGGCTGCAAAGGTGAAAGCGGAAGCGCAGGCAAAGGAGATCATTGATGAGGCAAACGAAAGAGCCGGCAATATGGTCGTCGTTGCAGAGCGGGAAATAGAAAGAGAAAAGATGCGGGCTTTGGCGGAGATGCGCTCAGAGATTAGCACCTTGGCTCTGTTAGCTGCCAGCAAGATCATGGAAAAGGATCTTCAGCAGGGAGATGAACAGGAAAAAATAGTAGATAAAATCATTGAAGAGGCAGGGAGAGCGGAATGGCAGAATTAACCATCGATATGACCTACGCCAATGCCCTCTTTCAGGCTGCGCAGGACGTAGATAAAGTGAATTTGATATTGGAGGAAGGGAAGGCCATGGTGGAAGTGTTTCACCGGGAAAAGGAATTCTTCCATTTCTTTAACGATCCCACAATACCTGCTGCCGAGAAGAAAACTGCCCTGAAGAATATCTTTGAAGACAGGATATGCATTGAGCATCTGAATCTGCTGTATGTCCTGGTGGATAAGGGGAGAACCAAGCATTATCCCAGAATCATTGATAGCTACGAAAAACTCATTGCCCAAGCTGAGGGATATGCTAAGGGGGACATTTACTCCGTGCAACCCTTGTCAGAGGAACAGAGAATCAAGTTTGAGGAACAGACCGGAAAGTTGCTTCAGGAGAATGTGAAACTGGAAAACAAAATCGATGCGTCACTCATCGGCGGCGTCAAGATATTGATTGACGGAAAAATGCTGGATGCATCTTTGAAGAAACGATTAGATGATATGAGAAGTAAATTATTATAGAAGGGAGGCGAGCAGCAAAATGAATTTGAGACCTGAAGAAATCAGTGCAGTCATAAGAGAGCAAATTAAGCAGTACTCAAATGAAATGGAAATTTCGGATTTTGGGACTGTAATACAGGTCGGTGACGGCATCGCCAGAGTATATGGACTGGAAAACTGCATGGCAAGTGAATTGCTGGAGTTTCCGGGAGGCATCTATGGCATGGCTTTGAACTTGGAAGAGGACAATGTGGGCTGCGTTATTTTAGGAGCTGACACGGAAATCAAAGAGGGAGATATTGTAAAACCCACAGGTAGGGTTGTGGAGGTCCCCGTAGGAGAAGGCATGATTGGCAGAGTTGTTAACGCTCTGGGCCAGCCTATTGACGGGAAAGGTCCCATCAAATCCGATGAGACGAGACCCATTGAAAGCCCCGCACCAGGGGTATTGGCGAGACAGTCGGTAAAACAGCCGCTGCAGACAGGGCTGAAAGCCATTGACTCCATGATTCCCATCGGTAAGGGACAGCGAGAGCTGATCATTGGAGACAGGCAGACGGGAAAAACCGCCATCGCCATTGACACCATCCTTAACCAGAAGGATGAAGATGTGATCTGTATTTATGTCGCCATCGGGCAAAAGAAATCTACCGTTGCCCAATTGGTACAAACTTTGGAAATGAAGGACGCAATGAAGAATACCATAGTCGTTTCGGCTACGGCATCCGACGTTGCCCCCTTGCAATACATTGCCCCCTATGCGGGCTGTGCCATGGGAGAACATTTCATGTATCAGGGCAAGGACGTTTTGATCATCTACGATGACCTGTCTAAGCATGCCGTGGCATATCGAGCCATGTCCCTGCTACTGAGAAGACCCCCGGGCAGAGAAGCGTACCCCGGAGATGTTTTCTATCTTCACAGCAGACTTTTGGAGAGAGCCGCGAAACTTTCCGATGAAATGGGAGCCGGGTCATTGACCGCTCTTCCCATTATCGAAACCCAGGCAGGAGACGTTGCGGCGTATATTCCCACCAACGTTATCTCCATCACCGACGGGCAGATCTTCTTGGAAACGGAGCTGTTCTTCTCGGGACAAAGACCGGCTATCAACGCAGGTATTTCCGTATCTCGAGTAGGAGGAAGTGCGCAAATCAAGGCGATGAAGCAGGTATCCAGCAAAATTAAGTTGGAACTGGCCCAATATCGAGAGCTGGCCAGCTTCTCCCAGTTCGGATCCGATGTGGATGCGGACACCAAGGCGAGACTGGACCACGGTGAAATTCTCATGGAGGTCATTAAACAAGGTCAGTATTCCCCCATGCGTGTGGAACATCAGGTAATGATTATCTATGCGGCATCCCATGGATATTTGAAGGATATCGAAGTAGAGTACATTAAGGACTTTGAAAAGGGATTCTTGGAATATATGGATACCCACTACAGAAATGTAGGTAAGGAAATTCATGAGACCGGAAAGCTTTCCGAAGAACTGGAAGAGAGCCTGAAGGAAGGTATCTTGGAGTTCAAGAAGAGTACGGAAGGTGAATTTACATTACACAGCGAGCAGGTAATGATGCCGGACAATATGGATGTCGATACAGCGAATTAAGATAGAGAAAGGGAGGTGAAGCTATGGGCGCTAGTATGCAGGATGTAAAAAGGCGGATAAAAAGCGTAAACAGCATGGAGCATATCACAAATGCCATGAAGCTTGTGTCTGCTGCAAAACTGCGAAGAGCCAAGGCCACCTTTGAAAAAACAAATGAACACTTTCATTATGTGACCCACTCTATTGCTGAAATTTTCAACAACGCCGCAGAAGTTCCGAAGAACTATCTTGTGGGAAATCGTGAGATCAACAAAACATGCTACATCATCATGACCAGTTCCAAGGGCCTTTGCGGGGCATTCAATGCCAACGTCATCAAGGAAGCGGAAAAGCAGATGAACGGAGACCGAGAGAACTCGCTGATTGTTGCGGTGGGATCCAGAGGAAAGGATTATTTCCGCAAGCGAGGATACACCATATACAGCGAATACTTGGATCCTCCGGAAACCATCTCGTTTCTGGATACCCAGGTCATGAGCAGACCGATTATTGAAATGTACAATTCCGGAGAAGTGGATGAAGTTGTATTGATTTACACTTCCTATGTGAGCACCCTGACCCAAGAGGTCAAGAGTGTCAGGCTCCTTCCCTTTGAAGTGGAGTCGGATCCGGAAATCATCATCAACGAGAAGGAAGTGGAGTATGAACCCTCCATAGAAGAGGTGTTTAACTACTTGGTTCCCAAATATGTGGAAATCAAGATATATGGCGCTCTCGTAGAGTCTGCCACCACCGAGCATGCGGCACGAAGAATGGCAATGGAGAGTGCGACGGATAACGCCAGAGAGATGATAGAAGATTTGTCCCTGTACTATAACAGAGCAAGACAGGCGGCCATCACCAATCAGATCAATGAAATTGTCGGCGGTTCGGAAGCACAGAAGTAGGAGAATATAGTTATGAACAAAGGAAAAATACATCAGATCATAGGGCCGGTATTGGACATTAAGTTCCATCCGGATGAAATGCCGGAACTGCTCAATGCGATCAATGTAATCGTGGACGATGTGACCATAGTAGCGGAAGTTGCACAGCACATCGGGGATGACGTTGTTCGATGCGTTGCTCTGTCCAGCACGGACGGTCTTCGAAGAGGAATGGAAGCCCTGGATACAGGCGGTCCCATCGAAGTCCCCGTAGGAAAGGAAGTCCTTGGAAGACTTTTCAACGTAGTGGGGGATACCATCGATGAGAAGGGTCCTGCAATGACGGAGAAGAAGGCATCCATCCATCGTAGCGCTCCCAGCTTTGAAGAGCAGGATACATCTTCCCAGATCTTCGAAACGGGCATCAAGGTTATCGACCTGATAGCTCCCTATACCAAGGGCGGAAAAGTTGGCCTCTTCGGCGGTGCCGGCGTAGGGAAAACCGTTCTTATCCAGGAACTGATTAGAAACATTGCGACGGAACACGGCGGACTATCCGTATTCGCCGGCGTAGGAGAACGTACCCGTGAAGGAAACGACCTGTACTACGAAATGATTGAATCAGGCGTTATCGACAAGACGGCCATGGTGTTCGGGCAGATGAATGAGCCCCCCGGAGCCAGAATGCGAGTTGCGCTGACGGGTCTGACCATGGCGGAATACTTCCGTGATGAAGAGGGGCAGGACGTTCTTCTCTTTATCGACAACATCTTTAGATTTACACAGGCGGGGTCTGAAGTATCGGCTCTCTTGGGTCGTGTACCCTCCGCCGTTGGATATCAGCCAACCCTGGCTACGGAAATGGGTGCTCTCCAGGAGAGAATCACCTCCACCAAGAAGGGTTCCATCACATCGGTTCAGGCCATCTACGTTCCTGCCGATGACTTGACTGACCCGGCACCGGCAACGACCTTTGCCCACTTGGATGCCACCACAGTACTTTCCCGTTCCATCACGGAGTTGGGAATCTATCCGGCTGTTGACCCCTTGGAGTCCACATCCAGAATCATGGACCCCCTCATCATCGGGGACGACCACTACAACACCGCCAGAGGTGTGCAGGAAGTTCTGCAGAAGTACAAGGACCTTCAGGATATCATCGCCATCTTGGGTATGGACGAGCTGTCCGATTCGGACAAGCTGGTGGTTAACCGTGCCAGAAAGATTCAGCGATTCATGTCCCAGCCCTTCGGTGTTGCGGAACAGTTTACAGGTACCCCGGGCAAATATCTTTCCCTCAAGGAAACGGTGCAGAGCTTTAAGGAAATCCTGGAAGGCAAGCACGACGATATTCCCGAGAACCTCTTCCTCTTTGCCGGCGGCATAGAAGAAGTAGTTGAAAAGTACGAAAAGGTTAGAGCAGATGGCAAACAGCATTAAACTGGAAATAGTTACACCTTCCAAGCGCTTTTACAGCGGCGAAGTGGAGATGGTCATTGTCAAGACCCCCACGGGAGAAGAAGGATTCATGGCCAACCACTCTTGGGCAATCAAGCTTCTGGAGGTAGGCCCCCTTTGGATTCAAGAAAAAGGAAGCAAGGACTTCCGTACGGCGGCTGTCAGCGGTGGCTACATCGATGTAAAGGACACCATCATCATCTTTACCGACGCGGCCGAGTGGCAGGAAGACATTGACATGGAGCGAGCCCAGGAAGAGAAGAAGAAGGCGGAGAACTGGCTTCTGGCCAATCCAAACCAGGATCCGGACAACATTCGCCGGGCAGAAATCGCCATCTCCAAGGCCATGGCCCGTATGAAGGTGGGCGGCGGCGAAAGCAAGCGAGGCCACTAAGGAACAATAATATGAATCCTAGGAGCCTTTCAACATCTACGTTGAGAGGCTCTTTTGCAACAGTGGTACCAAGCAGCAAGGAGATTATTCGTGAATAGAGATAATAGAGATGTGTTAATTGGCGTTCTATGTGCTTTAGGATGTGAGGTTCTTTTCGGACTTAGTTATCTTTTTACAAAACAGGCGACAAACGTAGCCAGTACGCTATCGTTGCTAGGGTGGCGTTTTTTGGTTGCTATTCTGGTAATGGGTATTTGTGTTGCAATAGGCATTATAAAAATCAATTTTAAGGGAAAGCCTTGGCGACCTGTGTTACTGGTTGCCTTTTTTTGCCCGATCATTTATTTTATCGGCGAGACGCTGGGAATCAGTCATACCACCGCATCGGAGAGCGGTGCTTTTCTCGCCTGCATCCCTGTGTTCTGTCTCATCGCTTCCACCCTTCTACTGAAGAAAAAACCTTTTAGAATACAGGTAATTGGTATTGGGATTACGTTGACGGGGGTTCTTATCACCGTGTTAGCGGTAGGTGTTACAGCCAGCTTTTCTTTGCTTGGGTATCTAATGCTCTTGGTGGCTGTGATTTCCTATTCCATATACACGATACTGGTGGAAAAATCTGAGCAATACTCCGGGGCAGAGATTACCTTTGCCATGCTTTTGGCGGGAGCTATCGTATTCGTTGCCTTGGCAGTGGGAGAGGCCGTTTCTGTCGGTCACTTACCAAGTTTGATCCTATTACCCTTTGAAAACAAAGGGTTTCTAGTTGCGATACTATATCAGGGCATCGGCTGTTCCGTACTTGCCTTCTTTTTAATGAATGTCGCCATCTCAAAGATAGGCGTCAATCGGATGTCTTCCTTCGTCGGGGTATCCACGGTGATTTCTATTTTGGCGGGCATTTTTCTCTTGGGAGAGTCCTTTACCAAAGCACAAATCATCGGTGCCGTCATGATTATCATCGGTGTGTATGTGGCCAATATGGTGGGAAAGGTTGCTAAGGAATGATCACCGATTCGGTCGCCTGAAATGCTGTCTTTTTGGTTCATTTCTTAGCAAAAAGACAACATTTAACGTGTTGGACAAAAATCGACCAAAAACATTATGAAAACCTATACCAAGTCCCTATCTTCTCCATACCTTTACGACCCATATGGTGTATAATGGTTCTATCAACAGAGAAGGAGATGTTCCATGAGAAAGATAAAGATATTGGTGTTGTTGCTTGCCTTGACATTGATAACTGTAAGTTTGGTCGCCTGTGGAGAAGAAGAAAAGAAAGCGGCTCCGGCGCCCAAGGAACCGACGAAGCTTTCTGAAGATATGAAAATCGTGGTTGTGGAGGGGGGTGAGTCCTTGTTGCCCACCTTACCTGACGGATACAAGGTAAACACCGTAGAGACCAAGGAAGATTTGAAAAAAGCCATTCTTGGCGGTGACCAGGATATGGCAGTCGTCTCTCCATCCACTGCAGCGGAGCTCTACGCCGAATCGGGCGGAGCCATCCTCACTGTCAGCCCTGTGAAGTTGGGCGGTGTCTCCATCCTGTACTTTGGAATGGAGAGGGAGGATATGAAGCCCTCGGATCTTTCCGGCAGAAAAATCTTCACGGCAGAGGAAGGGGAACCTTCCCAATATATCTTGGATCAAGCCATCCGGGATGACGGTGGTTACAGTGTGGCTTACGAAAACTTGGACGCCCAAGGGGAAGTTGCCGATGCCTTAAAAAACTACAACACCTATGCCTTGGTAACGGAACCATATGCAACCCAGATCATGGAAGAAGACAGCAATGTAAAGAAAATCTTGGATGTGGATACATTTTGGACGGCAAAGGGACATGAAGCCCCGCCTACCTGGGTTCTAGTGACAGGAAAATGGAAGGACGAAAAGAATCAGGATGATGTAAAGGTGTTTATAAAGGACTTTGAAGCAGCCATGGAAAAAGAGGAAGACCAAAAGCGAGTATTCTATGGTCAGAGCGATAGAGGCGACGCCATGATTCGAAACTTTTTTGGGGAAATCATAGAGGGGAACAAAGAGGCTTTCGGAGGGAAGATGCCCCCCGATGCCATGTTCTACAATATTAAGCTACCCAACTGATAGACGACGAAGGATACAATCCAAGCCACGCCGGTCTGAAAGAAGACCACCAGAAGGGCGTATCTCCAGCCGTTCATTTCCCGCTTCACAGACGCCAATGTTGCCACACAGGGCATGTACAGAAGGCAGAAGACCATAAAGGTAAATGCGGTCAGGGGCGTAAATATCTGGATCAATGCCGCACTTAGGGCGGCGCTTCCCGAAGAACCGGTAAGGACTGCAAAGGTGCTGACCACAGCTTCCTTGGCGGATAGACCGGTAATCAGGGCAGTGGAGGCTCGCCAATCCGACAGGCCGAGGGGTGCAAATATGGGGGAGAGGAACTTTCCGATGGAAGCCAAAATGCTTTCATTGGGCGAATCCACCATGGAAAGGCTCCAGTTAAAACTCTGCAAAAACCAGATAACAATCGTTGCCAGAAATACAATGGTAAAGGCTTTCTTAATAAAGCCCCGGGCATTTTCCCACATGCGCAGCCAAACGCTCTTGGCGGCAGGCCTTCGGTAGGTGGGAAGTACCATGAGGAAGGGAACCGTGTCGCCCTTGTAGATGGTGTGCTTAAAGATCAAGGCACAGATGATGGACACCAAGATGCCTAGCAGGTAGATGGACATCATAATCAATGCACGGTGGTCTTCAAAGAATGCCGTGGTAAACATGGCGTACAGGGGCAGCTTGGCGCTGCACGACATGAAGGGAATCAAAGTAATCGTCAAAAATCGATCTCGCCTACTGGGAAGAGATCTTGTTGCCATGATGGCCGGAACGGAACAACCGAAGCCGATGAGCATGGGGACGATGCTCCGTCCCGAAAGCCCAATCTTACGAAGCAGCTTGTCCATAACAAATGCCACCCGAGGCATATAGCCGCTGTCTTCCAAAATCGAAAGAAAGAAGAACAGCACGGCAATTCGGGGGACAAAGGAAAGGACGCTCCCCACTCCCGCACAGACACCGTCAATAATCAGAGAAGATATCACGGGTCCGGCATTGATGTTTTCCAGCCACTGTGCAATCCCGGCGACGGACAAGTCGATCCAGTAGGACAAACCCTGAGATAACCATTCCCCAATAGAGGAGAAGGTGAAGTAGAACACCAGCATCATGATTGCCAAGAAAATGGGAATGGCAAATATGCGGTTGGTGAGAACCTTGTCGATTTTTATGGAGCGATCACGCTCCTTTGTGCTCTCTGTGGGTCTTTTGATGACCGCATCGCTCAGTTCCTTGATGGCGGCATAGCGCATATCCGCCATGGCGGCCTCTCTGTCTGTAGACAGATGATCTTCCATATCGTCGATGATGTGGTCGATGATATCCAGTTCCGCTTGGGGCAGTTTCAACTCGTCGATGGTGGGTTCGTCGCCCTCCACAATTTTTGTGCTGCAATAGCGAAGGGGCAGTTCTGCCCGCTTGGCATATTCCTCCACCAAGTGGGCGCAGGTGTGGATGGCCGTATGAACCGGACCGGTGCAAAAGTCGATTTTGTGGGGAACCGTATGCTCCTTCACCGCCTCCAAAGAATAGTGAATCAATTCGTGGATACCCTGATTCTTGCTGGCCGCAATGGGGATCACCGGCAGGGTCAGTCTTTCGGAAAGCATCTGGATGTCGATTTCAATGTTGTTCTTCCGCACCTCGTCCATCATGTTCAAGGCAATAACCATGGGCATTTCCAGCTCCATCAACTGCAACGTTAAATAGAGGCTTCGTTCGAAGCCCGTTGCATCCACCACATTGACGATGACATCCGGTTTTTCCTTGATGAGAATGTCTCTGGTGGAGATATCATCGATGCTGTAGGCGGTGAGGGAATAGAGACCGGGGAGCTCAATGACGTTGACTCCCTTGTGATTTTTTACCGCCCCTTCCTTAGTCATGCGGGAAGGTGTGGTATAATTTCCTTTGTGGGTTACACCGTCGGTCATCTGGTTGAAAACGGTCGTCAATCCGCTGTTGGGATTCCCTACCAATGCGATGTTTACAGGATACATGCGTCAATCTCCTCCACTTCAATATTCTTTGCCTCTTCCTTGCGAAGGGTCAACTCAAACCCGCGCAAAGAAATCTCCATAGGGTCTCCCAGAGGAGCGACCTTTCGAACCATGACCACCGTTTTGGGGGTCAGTCCCAGATCCAGGTAGCGTCTTCTTGCGGCGCCTTTACCTCGTATATTTATGATTTGCCCGGTCTGTCCCGGGCGAAGATGGTCTAATGTCATTTCTGCTTCCTTTCAATGGTAGGTTAATTGTACCCCAATTTGGGTATATTGTAACCAAGAAAAAAATTGCCCAACGGGGCGGGAGAAAACGATGAAAGAAAAATATAATATCACGGGGATGGGCTGTGCTGCCTGTTCTGCAAAAATAGAGAAAGATGTCAACGCCATGGAGGGTGTCCGGAAGGCGGAAGTAAATTTGTTGCTGGAAACCATGGTGGTGGATTTTGATGAGAAGACGGTATCTTCTCCGGACATCATGGCGACGGTGGAGGCCGCAGGCTACAAGGCGGAGCCGGCGAGGTCAGAGGACAGGGCGAGCCGGTCTGTGGGAGAGAAGGATGAGCGGAAGGAGATGCAGCGTCGGTTTGTCATCTCCTTGATTTTCGCTTTGCCCCTGGTGTACCTGTCCATGGGACACATGATGGGCGTGCCGGTACCCTTGGAGGGAAGAGCCTCCCTCGTTGCCCAAGGGATTCTTTTGTTGCCTATTTTGCTGATTAACTACAAGTACTATACGGTGGGATTTAAGATGCTTTTCAAAAGATCCCCCAACATGGACAGTTTGATTGCGGTGGGCTCTGCGGCAGCGGTTCTCTATGCCTATTTTGAGTCTGCCGGTATGATTTTGACCTTGGTGACTCTGGGTAAGCTTCTGGAGGCGCGCTCCAAGGGAAAGACGGGGGACGCCATACGGAAGTTGATGGATTTGGCACCTCAGACGGCGCGGGTCATCCGAGAGGGCGTAGAGAGGGAGGTCCCGGTTGAAGAGGTGGTGCCGGGAGACTTGCTGGGAGTGAAGCCCGGGGAGAGGGTGCCTGTGGACGGTGTGGTCGAGTCGGGAGAAACGGAAATTGATGAGTCTGCTCTGACCGGTGAAAGCATGCCCGTGGCAAAAAAACCGGGAGACAGTGTTGCGGCTGCAACGGTAAATGTGTTTGGATATTTTGTTTTTCGTGCGACCAGAGTGGGAGAAGATACGACCTTGTCCCAAATTATTGCCTTGGTAGAAGAAGCGACTGCCAGCAAGGCGCCTATGGCACGATTGGCGGATAAGGTTGCCGGGATTTTCGTGCCGGTGGTTATGGTGTTGGCATTGATTGCCGCTGTGGTCTGGTGGTTTGCCGCGGGAGATTTTGGCAAAGCCCTCACGGTGGGCATATCCGTTCTGGTCATTTCCTGCCCCTGTGCCTTGGGCTTGGCAACGCCCGTAGCGGTGATGGTGGGCACGGGAAGAGGAGCTTCCGGTGGCATCCTCTTTAAGTCGGCGGAAGCACTGGAGAAGGCACGAGACATTGATGTAATCCTCATGGACAAGACGGGAACCTTGACCAAGGGAACACCAATCATCACCGATGTGGTTTCCTTGAAGCTGGAGGAAGATGATTTGCTTGCTTTGACGGCGACTTTGGAACAGGCGTCGGAGCATCCCTTGGGCACTGCCATCGTAAAGGAAGCCGAGAAAAGAGGTGTGGCATTAGGGCGGATTGATTCCTTTGAAGCAAAGCCGGGAAAGGGAATCGTGGCGACTTTGGAAGGTCACACTTATGCCGTTGGAAATATGGAACTGATGGAAGATGAAAATATTACAGGTATAGATATGGGAAGAGACCTTCATAAGGCGGGAAAGACCCTCATGTATGTTGCAGGTCAAGGCATCTTGTTGGGCGCCATCGCTTTGCAGGACGTTCCCAAGGAATCGGCAAAGGATGCAGTGAAGGAACTACATCAGTTGGATATAGAAGTTCGCATGCTCACCGGAGATAATCAGGAAACAGGTGAGGCCATTGCCCGAGAGCTGGCCATTGATTCCGTCATGGGGAACGTGAAACCCCACGAAAAGGACGGGGTTATTGATAGCTTGAAGCAAGAGGGTAAGGTAGTCGCCATGGTGGGAGACGGTATCAACGATGCCCCTGCCATTGCCCGCGCTGATGTGGGCATTGCCATTGGCGCCGGTACGGATGTCGCCATCGCCTCTGCTGACGTGGTCCTCATGACAGAGAATCTGTCGGCGGTGGGACGAATGATCCGACTGAGTCGCGCTACGGTTCGAAATATCAAACAAAACCTATTTTGGGCGTTTATCTACAACGTATTGGGCATCCCCCTTGCCGCAGGCGTGTTGTACCCTCTTACCGGTTGGATGCTCAGCCCCATGTTCGCCGCCGCTGCCATGTCCGCTTCTTCGGTATGTGTAGTTGCCAATGCACTGCGCTTGCGGTACAAGAAGATATAGTATTTCCCCTCCATAAATGGTATAATCTTATCGTCGTCAAGTAAGATTATTGAAGGAGACCGGGAGAATGGAAAGAAGAGTAGGAACTGTCTCGAGAGGATTGCGAGCACCCATTATCAAGCGAGGAGATGATCTGGAAAAGATCGTGACCGATGTTGTATTGGATGCTGCAAAGGCCGGAGAATTTACCGTCGAAGACAGAGATATTTTGGCAGTTACGGAAGCTGTTGTGGCAAGAGCGGAAGGGAACTATGCGACCACCGATCAAATTGCCGCCGATGTGAGAAATAAATTTGGTGGAGGATCCATAGGGGTAATCTTCCCCATCCTCAGCCGAAACCGATTTGCCATCTGTCTCCGAGGCATTGCCAAGGGTGCGGACAAGATTGTTCTGATGCTCAGCTACCCCTGTGATGAAGTGGGGAACCATCTGTTGGATCCGGATATTATGGAAGAGGCGGGCATCAATCCCTACAGCGATGTGCTCACCTACAAGGAATTTAGAGAGAAGTTTGGCGACCCGAAACATCCTTTTACGGGGATGGATTATGTTGCCTACTACAGTGACCTGATACGGGAAGAAGGGGCGGAGGTGGAAATCATCTTCAGCAACGACCCGCGGACGATTTTGTCCTATACAGACAAGATTCTTGCTTGTGACATTCACTCCCGAAAGCGGACGAAGAGAATTCTCAAGGAGAACGGCGGGAAGATAATTCTTGGCATGGACGAGATTCTCACGGAGAGTGTAGAGGGCAGCGGATTCAACGACCAGTACGGGATTCTGGGATCCAACAAGGCTACGGAAGAAACGGTGAAACTTTTTCCCAATGATTGTACCGATTTTGTCATGAACCTGCAGAAAAAGATCAAAGAGGCTACGGGGAAGACCATCGAAGTAATGGTATATGGTGACGGTGCATTTAAGGATCCGGTGGGACAGATTTGGGAACTGGCCGATCCTGTAGTATCTCCGGGATTTACCCCGGGACTGGACGGAACGCCCAATGAAATCAAATTGAAGTATTTGGCGGACAACGACTTTGCCCACTTGGAGGGAGAGGCGCTGAAAGAAGCCATCTCTGCAACTATTCGAAACAAGGGGGAGGATCTGGAAGGGGATATGGCATCCCAAGGAACCACCCCAAGAAGATTGACGGACCTAATCGGCTCTCTCTGCGACCTAACATCAGGCAGCGGAGACAAGGGAACGCCCATCGTCTACATCCAAGGATATTTCGACAATTACTCCATATAAACAAGTAAAAGCGCTACCGGCATTTGTCGGTAGCGTAGTTTTTATCCCTCGGTTAGATAACGGCTTTCACGCCATGGCTCAGGAGAAGCATGGCGATTCCCGCAAGGCAGACCCCTAGAAAAATTACCACGTAGGCTCTTTTGGGGGGGATGTTCAAGACGGAAGCCACCAAGGCTCCTGTCCATGCACCGGTTCCGGGAAGTGGGATGGCCACTAATATGAGTAGCCCTAAATCTCTGTATTTTTCGACCTTCTGTCCCTTTAGGTGGGCACGTCTTTCAAGACGTTCTACCAATCCTCTCGTTTTTTCAAAGGTTCGCAACCAATTAAAAACGTGCTGTAAAAAGACGAGGATAATTGGAATGGGAAGCATGTTCCCTAAGACAGCGGCGGTATATGAAACCAAAGGTGGCAGATCGTGGGCAACCCCCCAAGGGATTCCTCCGCGAAGCTCAATAATCGGAACGGCTGACATAAAAAAAGTAACCAATATTTTTCCGAAGTAGGTTCCGGTTAACCATGCAATCATGTATGCCTCCACTGATACATTCTGAGTACGCAATTTAAGAATACATTATAACACACTACGGCAAAAAAACTACTGTCATAAATAATCTTCCCCTGAAAGAATTGAATCACAATACTAGTGTGTCTCAAGTATGAGATAATACCGGGGGTATATTACAAGAATTGAGATAAATAATCTGCGTTTTCCGACAGAGTTTTCGCAAAATTCCAAATTGCCATATGGAAATATCCTTGAAATTACTGGACGATGGCGCATAATTCGGTGAAAAGTAAAGAACTGGAAATAAGATGGCACGAGTTTTGCTCTATTAATGGGCAAGTGTTATATTGTAGCCGTCATCTATCGGACGGCAGTAAAGAGGAGGTCATAGAATGACTGCAATGAATAAAGAAAAAGCACTAGAACTAGCAAGAAGAGTCGTTGACTACATCGAAAAGCCTGAGCTTACGGCTGAAGATAAGGTCACCATCCATGATGATGCCATCAGCAACTTCAACGAAAACGTAAACCCGGGTTGGTTGGAATACAGAAAATCTGTATCAACAGACTCTGCATTTATCGAGTGGACAGACTCCGAAGAGCACTTTGAAGATCTGGACGGCGTACAGTTCATCGACTGCTTGGGCGGATTCGGAATCTATACTTGCGGACACAGAAACCCTGCTATCCTGAAGACCGTAAAGGCGCAGTTGGATAGATATGCACTCCACTCCCAGGAATTGGTGGATCCCCTCAGAGGATATCTGGCAAACCTAGTTGCACAGATCACACCGGGAGACCTGCAGTACTGCTTCTTCACCAACGGTGGAGCAGAAGCTGTTGAAATGGCACTGAAATTAGCAAGATTGGCTACAGGCGGCAGATGGTACATCTCCACAGTAGGCGCATTCCACGGAAAATCCTTCGGAGCAATCTCCATGGGTGGTAAGGGTGCTTACAGAGAAGATTATCTTCCCATGATCCAGCAGGTACAGCACGTTGAGTTCGGTAATGCCGAAGCAATGGAAGCGGCAATCAAGAACCTGCAGACAGTAGGCGAAAAGGTGGCGGGCGTTATCATCGAGCCTATCCAGGGTGAAGCCGGCGTTATGATTCCTCCGAAAGGATACCTGCCTAAGGTTAGAGAAATCTGTGACAAGTATGGCGTTGCAATGATTTGTGATGAAATCCAGACCGGTATGGGACGTTGCGGAACCATGTGGAGAGTAGAAGACGAGAACGTAGTTCCAGACATCATGACATATGGTAAGGCTTTCGGCGGCGGCGTTATGCCCATCACCGGAATCATCGCAAGACCTAAGATGTGGGTAGAAAAGCTTATCGACAACCCATGGATTCTTGGTTCCCCCACATTCGGCGGAAACCCATTGGCTTGTTCCGCAGCTATTTCCACCATTAAGTACATGTTGGAAAACGATATCCCGGGACAGTGTGCTGCTAAGGGTAAGATCTACATGGATGGCCTGGCAGAACTGCAGAAGAAGTATCCCACAGTTCTGAAGGACTTCAGAGGTGCCGGACTGTTGATTTGTATGGAATTCCCAGAAGCAGAAGTTGGATACGCTGTTACAAAGGGACTCTTCGCAAGACACGTCATGACAGCCGGAACATTGGTAAATGCCAAGACTGTTCGTATCGAGCCACCTGCAGTACAGACAGAAGAAACCATCAAGGAAGTTCTGACCAAGCTGGAAGAGGCAATTGTAGACGTGAAGAAGGAATTCAACCTGTAAATCAAACAATTTCCCCTTATATATCAAACTATCTCGAAAAGCAATCTCAGGATTGCTTTTCGGGTTTTTGACATTTATGGTATACTGGCCTAGGAGGAAAACACATTGCTAAACATACAAACATTGCGGTATGAGGATGGGCGTTTGATCGTTTTGGATCAGACCCTCCTTCCCGGAGAAGAAAAGTATATAGAACTGGAAACAAAGGAGGATGTCTTTGAGGCAATCCTTTCTCTGCGGGTACGAGGGGCACCGGCAATTGGCGTGGCTGCGGCATACGGCATTGTGGTTGCTTTGCGCAACGAAGAAGCCGGTGATTACGATGAACTGCTAAGGAAATTCACTGAACTAAAGGCATATTTGGCCGGGGCCAGACCCACTGCAGTCAACCTTTCTTGGGCTCTTGAGAGAATGGAGCGAAAAATCTTGTCTCTAGGAGACGGGCTGTGTATGGATCCCTCTTGGCGCCAAGAAAGGGAATATATCGAGGAAGAACTGTTGCGAGAGGCGCAGGAGATTCATAAGGAAGATCAGAAGGCATGTTTGGCTATGGGCGAACATGGACTGAGCCTTCTGAAGCCTGGGATGGGCATTCTTACCCATTGCAATGCAGGAGCCTTGGCGACTACCGGCTACGGCACGGCTCTTTCCCCCATACATTTGGGACAGGAGAGAGGATACGACTTTAAGGTCTTTGCCGATGAGACCAGACCACTTCTCCAGGGCGGCAGACTTACCGCCTGGGAGCTGAATAAGTCGGGTGTGGACGTGACCCTCATCTGCGACAACATGTCCTCTGTGGTCATGAAGAGAGGACTGGTGGATGCCATATTGGTGGGTTGTGACCGCATGGCGGCCAATGGCGACGGTGCCAACAAGATTGGGACGGCTGCCTTGGCGATTCTTGCCAAGGAATACAATATCCCCTTTTACATGTTTGTTCCCACCCCCACCATAGACATGGAAATCTCTTCGGGAGAAGAAATTATCATCGAAAACAGAGCAGAAGAAGAGATATATCGCCTGTGGTACAAGGAAGATATGGCACCACAGGGGATTAAGGTGTTCAATCCGGCCTTTGATGTGACGGACCATCGATATATATCAGCTGTGATTACGGAAAAGGGGATTGTCACTCCCCCCTACGGAGAAAACCTCCGAAAGCTAGTCAAGTGAACGTATTTCAGAGGAACGCAAAATACATCGTCATATTGGCAGTAATTCTCGGCTCCTTTTCGGCAATCTTTGCCAAGCTGATTACGGCGCCGCCGGTGGCAATCGGTTTCTATCGACTGACATTTGCCCTGCCCTTCTTTGCAATCCCCATATTGTTGAAGCATAGGGATGTCCTTCGGAAGATAAGCGGAAAGGACTATGGGCTATGCCTTCTTGGGGGTGGTTTTTTGGCAGGCCATTTCTTTTCGTGGTTTACGGCGGTGCAGACGACGACCATTGCCAGCGCGGTGGTATTGGCAGCCTTGCACCCTATAGTCGTTCTCATTACAACGATTCTCATTTTTAAGACTCCAGTTCCGGTGAAGGCGGTATTGGGAATTTTTGTTGCCCTCATCGGCGGTGCCATTGTTGCGGGCTTCGATTATACCTTTACGGATATCCACTTCTTTGGGGATGTGATGGGACTGCTGGCCGGCATCTTTATGGGCCTGTATTTTCTCATGGGAAATGCCGTTCGAAAGCGGATCCCTGCCGGAACCACGGTTTTTCTTCTGTTTTTGGGATGCTGGATTTGCTTTTTCATCGGTATGATCGTAACCGGTACTTCCTTTACAGGTTACCCTGCCATGGATTGGGTGTGGCTATTGGCCATGACCCTGTCCTGTCAAATCGGTGCCCATGCGGTGATGAATTGGTCACTGGGTTATGTGAGTCCCTTGTACGTTTCCGCTTGGGCTACGGCGGATATCGTCATTGCCACTGCCTTTGCCTTTGTCATCTTCGGAGAGGTACCCGGTGTATGGAGAACCATTGGTGCGGTTATCGTACTGGGCGGACTGCTGTATTACAACAAACACGAGGGTCATCCTCCAAAAATAAGCGGTGGCGATTAAGGATTGAATAGGGTATAATCACTCATAAGCGAAGGGAAAAGCGATGAGTTATAAAGTTGTAACAAATGTCTTTGAGGGACCTTTTGATTTGCTTGTGTACTTAATTGAAAGTGCAAGAATGAGCATCTACGATATTGAAGTCTCCTCCATTACAGCCCAATATCTTGACTATATCGAGAAGATGCAGAACCTGGATGTATCCGTATCTTCGGATTTTATCGTTCTGGCGGCGGAGTTAATCCGCCTAAAATCCCGCATGCTCTTGCCCCAAACAGATGGGGAGGGGGACGAGGTACTTAACGAAGACCCGCGAAAGGACTTGACCCAAAAGCTCTTGGAGTACAAGAAGTTCAAAAATATCTCGGCCATGTTGGCGGAGGGAGAAGAACAAGGCTTCTTGATTCATGAAAAACCTCAGGAGGATATCACCAGATATACCGATGAGCCGGATGAGTTTCTTTCACTGGATATCAACCAATTTGTGTCTGCCTTCCATCTCTTCCTGCAGAAAAAGAAAAAGGTAGAGGAAATCAAGGAAAGATATGAACGGATAGAGCGACAAAAGCGCAATGCGGAAACAAAGACCAACTTTATTCTCAGTCTCTTCCAAGAAGATAAAAAAAGACGAGTACCCTTTGACCAGTTGGTGGAAGACCCTACGGATAAGTACGACATCGCCCTGTCCTTCTCCTCCGTGTTGGAGATGGTGAAGCAGGGAAGTTTGCGGGCGGATCAAAAGTCCCTCTTTGGAGAGATCTTGGTGCAGTCCGGGAAGGAGAAGTATGACGGGTAAAAAATACATTAAATCTGCCTTAGAATCTATGATGTTTGTGTGGGGAGAACCCCTGGAAGCGAAAACGGCGGCAGAGATTTTTAACATCACGGAAAAGGAAGTACTGGAAGAGCTGGAGGAGCTTGCCCGGGAGTACGAGGAGGAGAAGAGAGGTCTTCGCCTTCGCCGCATCAACAAGAGCTATCAATTTGTAACGGCGGAAGAAAACGACGAATTCATTCAGAGACTTTGCACCCCGGTAAAGAAACGGAGACTGAGCCAGTCTGCCTTGGAGGTTTTGGCGATCATTGCCTACAAGCAACCGGTCACCCGTGGTGAAATAGAATCTGTCAGGGGCATCAAATGCGAACGTGTTTTGGACGGCCTTTCTAAGAAAGATTTGATTGAAGAAAAAGGTAGGTCCACGGGAATCGGAAGACCGATTCTCTACGGGACAACAGAGGAGTTCCTAAAGTATTTCGGCTTCGAGAGTTTGAAGGATCTTCCTGAAATAAAAGACATCCAGGCGGCCATGGAACTACCGGAAGACTATGAAGACAGCGTAATGATGAACCAAATATCCCTAGAGGATATCCCCGAGGGAAAGGAATAATTCCACCTATTTGGTAAAGAGTTTTCGATGAATGGCACTGGTGATTTTGAAGAAACCTCCGCTGATCATCACACCAAGGGCTATGGCGCCGGCCATGAAGATGGTCTTCGTACCAAGAGGCAAGGCAGACTCGTAGTTGCCCGTAATCAGTGCAAGCATGGTAAAGTACATACCGGCACCGGGAACCATTGTCATAATTCCGGGAATGATAAAAACAGTGGATGCCTCTTTCAGCAGGCGAGAAGCCAGTCCGCTGAGCAGGCCCACCATGCAGGAGCCTAAGAAGCATGCCAGCACAACCCGGCGTCCTCCGTCAAAGGTCAAGAGATATATGGCCCAACCTCCGGCGCTGATGATGATGGCGGGAATGATATGTTTCTTGGGTAAGTGAAACAGCATGGCAAAGCCGAGAGGCAAGGCGACTGCCAAGAGGATCTGTATGGATAAGGGAATGTTCCCGTCCTGGGGAGGAAGGGTGGTAAGCCCAATCAACGACAGGAGAGAGATGATGACTCCTGCACCGCTTGCCAAGGAAACGGCGATGAGAAAGGCCTCCGACATCCTTGCAACTCCGCTGAGCATATCTCCCGAGAGGAGGTCGCGTATGGAGTTGGTGATGGCTGCACCCGGGAAGAATAAAATTATGGTTCCGATAATAATGGAGCCATAGTGGGGAGTTAAGCCTAAAGAATGGCAAAAGACCGCAAGGAGCGTGCTGGTTCCACAGCAACAAAAGCCTTTGATGAAGTAGTTGGTACCGTAGCGGTCGAGAAAGAGGGAGACACCGTAGCTGGCCAAGCCTACAAAGACGGCGCAGATGGATGCGATTAGGTCCGCAGAAAGGAAGGCGCAATAAAAGGCGCAAACCAAAGCGGCACCCAGCATGCGAATTCCCACCGGATAAATCTTTGTGGCAGATATCTCTTCCAATCGTTCCAAGCCTCGATCCACCGACATATTGGTTGTGGTGAAAATCCTGGAAAAATCATTGATGGCGGAGATTTTGTGCAAATCGATGTTTCCTCCCTGAACCCGCTTCAATGAGGTGTGAACGATCTGCTCTTCTCTTCCCGAATCGATAGATAAGATGATTCCCGTTGGAATGGCAAAGCTATCCACTTGGCGAATGCCACATGCCAAGCAAATTCGCCGGATGGTGTCCTCAACTCGGTACATCTCCGCTCCGCTTTTCATCATCAGTTCGCCCGCTTTTAGGGCAAGCATTAATATTTTCTTCTGTAGGGTGTCTTTCATGAGGTGAGTATAGCATAAAGGGGCTCATCCTGCAAAATTGATCTATCCATGTTTCGACATGTGATAAATGGGTAGAGTAAATTTGATACTGCGAATCTATTGAACCACAAGAAAGGGGAACGAAATGCAGCTGAATATTTCCACAGACTATGCGATTCGAATCATGCTGATGTTGGTAGACAAGGAAGAACCGGTAAACGCGCGACAGCTTTCCGACGATATGAATATCCCGTTGAATACATGCAAGAAAAACCTGCAACTTCTTAAGAACGCCGGCTTGGTGAAGGCCAGTCCCGGTGTCAACGGGGGATACTTGCTTGGAAAAGGACCGGATGAGATTTCCATCGGAGACATCGGTAAAGCCATGGGAGAAAATCTGGTGTTAAATCGCTGCTTGGAGCCGGATTGCTTCTGCAATAGAGATGCCGTGGAGGGTTGTCCTGTGCGAAAGGTACACGAAGGTGCCCAACAGGCATTTGACAAGGCGTTTCAGACAACATTGAGACAACTGGTGACTTGCGAAGAAGAAGTCGTATCGTAGAGTGAATACGTATATTTGTATGACCGGAGGCGGCCATGTCTCCGGTTTTTTATACATAAAAAAACATAATATTGCGTTTCAGCTATGACATTATCACTTGCGTTTGACACAAGATTGAGCAGAAGACCATTTACATCTTGACTTTTTACTTTTATCACGTTATCATAGTGGTGTAAAAGTAGAGAAAGGGCGTGATACGGTTGAAGATCTTGATAAAGGATAATAACGGCAAAGTCGTGATTGAACGAGAAATCACGCAAGGAGATGTTACCTTTAAGTTGAGCGTCAAAGAAGGCTACTACTCGTTGATCCAAAGCAGGGATCAGGATGACTTAGATTCTATCAGTGCATACCATTGATTGGGATACCCATAATGAAAGCCCCCGGTTTGTATGATTTTCGGGGGTCTTTCATTTTTTGTTGCCCTGTGATACACTGAATCCACTAAAAACAGGGAGGAAGTCATGAGACTAAACAAGTACATCGCAGCAGCCGGTGTAGCAAGCAGAAGAAAAGCAGATGAATTGACGGCAAACGGCAATGTCAAGGTAAACGGGCAGGTGATGCGAGAAATGGGATACGACGTTCTTCCTGATGATACGGTGGAAGTCAACGGTATTGTAATATCACCGTCGGAAAAAAAGATATACGTGATGCTCCACAAACCTTCCGGATACATTACCACAACCAGCGACCAACAGGGTCGTCCCACTGTCATGGAGTTGGTGTCCGATATCCCCCAAAGGGTATTTCCCGTGGGGCGGCTGGACTACAACACCACAGGCTTGCTTCTCATGACCAACGACGGAGATCTGGCCAACAAGTTGATGCACCCCGGCCACAAGGTGGGGAAGACGTATCGGGCAAAGGTGGCAGGTGTCCTTTCCGCCGCAAAGGTGGCGAAGCTTCGAAAGGGTGTTGATATAGGAGGCTATGTAACGTCCCCGGCAAAGGTGACGGTTGTCAAGCAGACGGAGCGGTCTGCGGTGGCAGATATCACCATCTACGAAGGGAAGAATCGGCAGGTGCGAAAAATGTTCAAAGCGGTTGGCTGCCCCGTTCAGGAGCTCCAGCGAACTGCTTTGGGAGATTTGTACTTGGCAAGGCTGGCGGAGGGCCATTACAGGAAGCTGACCCGTCAGGAAATTGAATATTTGAATCATATATAGAAAGAGATGAAGGCCTGTTTGCCTTCATCTCTTTGGAAGTGAGATATATTATGATAGTAATGCTATTTTCTTTGTGCGTCTTTCGGTGTGACACAGACGCCCTTTGCCTTTGCTACGAGGATAGGTTCTTCCAAAACGTCTGCGGCGGATGGTGATACGTCGGTTCTGGCAGCCACTACCTTCTTTGCTTCAAACTCCATGATGCGAGAGGTGTTACCCATCTTAGTGATTTCTCCGTACACTTCAATAAAGTCTCCGGCATAGACGGGGGCCAAAAATTCCACATCTTCATATTTCAAAAACAGTCCTTCATCGCCATCAGCCATAATCAGCAGTTCCGTGGCGATATCCCCAAATAAATGCACCATATGTGCGCCGTCCACCAGATTGCCGCCGTAATGAACATCCTTATATGACATACGCAATCTCAGTGTTGATGTTAGCTTTTCCATTGTTCATCTCCTTTTTCTGCAGAAATATTATTATTCATAAAATATTGCAAAACACGTGCCAATGGTTTATCATTGAAATCAGGTGAAATTGAACCGATAATGAATCAACGGAGAAAGATATGCAAAAAAGGTACGGGGAAGATAGGGTGCTGGAGCCCAAGGGCGTGCTACCCACTTCCGCATGGAAACTGAATAACAAGAGAGGGATTACGCCCCACGAAATGCGCGTGGAAATCAAGTCCCTACATATAGAAGGCACCAGCTTTCGGCAGATTTGTCTGGAGGCAGGAGACGACGATGCGGAAATCAAGAACAAGATCATGGACATCGTGATTCGAAGAGGGAAGCTTCACAACCCGGTAACCGATACGGGAGGGCTTGCCTACGGTGTGGTTTCGGAGATTGGAGAAGATTACAACAATCCGCGAAACTTGCAGCCGGGAGAAGAGGTGCTATGCAACGCATCCCTTGCTTCCTTTCCTCTTCATATTCGAGAAATCAAATCCATTGACAGAGCGTACAATCAAGTGGAAATAGACGGCCACGCCATCATGTACGGGCAACTTCCCGTAGTGAGAAAGCCCCAAGGTCTGCCCACCAATCTTCTCCTCTATACCTTTAACGAGTCGGGAACCCTCTACGGAACGGCGGCGGCATGTAGGGGCAAGAACCGGTTTTTGGTGGTGGGAAACAATCTTCTCATGAACTTCCTCTATGGTCACACCATTCGGAGGATTGCCGGAGAGTCGGCGGAGATTATCTGCGTGTTGGACAAGAAGGCTAACGTCATCATCAAGGGGGGACGGGTGGACGAACTGGCGGAAAAGACCTTCAATGCAGTCCACTACGTAAACATACTGCATCCCCTGGAAGCCTTGAAAAGCTTGGGAGAAGACGGGGAATTCGATATGACCGTAAACTGCTCGGAGGTCCCCGGGGCAGAGACTTTATGTATTCTTTCCACCCGCTACGGTGGAACAGTAGTCTTCTCCAACCTAATCAACAACTACAACATCGCCTTATACATTACAGAGTCCCTCTCCCGATCTTTGGAAATCCGATTTGCGGAAGGCTACCTGGCAGAATATGATGAGTTTGATATGGATATTGTGCGAGATCTGGCGCCCTACTTTGCCGGAACGGAAATTGCCGCAGCGCAGACGGAACGCACCGCGCCAAAGGAGCGGAAGACGCTCATCACCCACAAGGACTTGGCCGAAGACTTTATTTCCGTGAGCCCTGCCATGGAGTCGGTGGTGGGGGAGATTCGAAGCGTGGCGAAATACGATTGCAACGTGCTGATTACGGGAGAGACCGGAGTGGGCAAGGACAAAGTTGCCAATATGATTGTAAAGGGAAGCAGCAGAAGCATGCATCCCTACATCAAGATCAACTGCGCATCCATATCCCCAAACTTGATGGAATCCGAGTTCTTCGGCTATGAGCCCGGCTCTTTTACCGGCGCCAAGAGCACGGGAAAGAAGGGTTACTTCGAGGCGGCTGACAACGGCATCGTCTTTCTGGACGAGGTGGGAGAGCTCCCCTTGGACATACAGGCAAAGCTGCTCCGCGTTATTCAGGATGGAGAGTTTTTGCGGGTTGGCGGAACCCGACCCATTAAAACCAACGTGCGGATTCTTTCCGCAACCAACCGAAACCTGGAGCAACGGGTGGAAAGCAAGGAGTTTCGAAGAGACCTGTACTACAGATTAAATGTCTTCCCCATTAAAGTGCCACCCTTGCGGGAGCGGCGAGAAGATATTGCGCCCTTGGTTTACCACTTCATTGAGAAGTACAGCGACAAGTTTGGAGTGGGCAAGGGCATTGAAGAAGATGCCATCGAGCACCTTATGAAGGCAGATTGGCCGGGGAATATCAGAGAACTGGAGAACGTCATACAGAGGCTTCTCATCGCCGCAAAGGGTGAAAATGTAACGCTTCTGGACGTCATGCGGGAACTTCACGGGGACTTGTTTGAAGGTTCGGCGAAGGTTGTTCCGGGAGATGCGGGGGAAGGTGACAATCCTCTGAACCTGGACAAGTTGGTGGGCGATTTTGAAAAGCAGATCATCAAACACTCTTTGGAAAAGCACGGCACTACCAGAAAGGCTGCCAAGGCCATCGGTATCAGTCAAACCCAGTTGGTGCGAAAGAAAAAGAAATACGAAATATAGGGAATGAACCTATTTATGTTCATCAAAAAGCGAGAATGAACCTGAATAGGTTCATTTTTGTTTTCCTACCTCCTGTAAGCCTAGGAATACTCCCATTCTTCCCCGGCAAGGGAATGGCACGCAAATTGCTACTATATAGTGCAACGTGAAAATTGCGCAAAAGCGTAAGATATTCAACCATTACATGAATATAGGAGGAAAAAAATTATGCAGAAAAAAGGATCCCCTTACGGAACACACAGAGTCGTTTCACCCAAAGGCGTTTTGCCCCAGCCGGCAGATGTTTTGGACAACAACATGGATGAGCTCTATGACAACGAAGTACTCATCGACGTGAAGACTCTCAACGTAGACTCCGCATCTTTTACGGAAATCGAGAGAAGAGCAAACGGAGATGTGGAAGAGATCAAGAAGATCATGATGGGAATCGTTGAAAAGGCAGGAAAGCATAAGAACCCCTGGACAGGATCCGGCGGAATGCTCATTGGAACCGTAAAGGAAATCGGTGAGAACTATGTAGGCGACCTGGCAGTTGGCGACAAGATTGCGACCTTGGTATCCCTCTCCCTTACACCGCTGGTAATCGAAGAAATTATTGCCGTAAGACCGGACATCGATCAGGTGGACATTAAGGGACAGGCAATCCTCTTCCAAAGCGGCATCTATGCAAAGCTTCCCGATGATATGGAAGAAGGTTTGGCCCTCTCCGCATTGGACGTTGCAGGTGCACCGGCACAGACAAGAAAACTGGTTAAAGAAGGCGACACTGTAGTCATCATCGGCGGCGGCGGAAAGTCCGGCATGCTCTGCATGTACGAAGCCAAGAAGCAAGCGGGAGAAAAGGGTAGAGTTATCTGCGTAGCCCACTCCCAGAAATCTCTGGACAGAGCAAAGAGCTTAGGCTTTGCTGACGTATACTTCTCCTTCGATGCAACGGATGCAGTGGGAATGTACGAGAAGGTCATGGAAGTCACTGACGGAGAACTGGCTGATGTAGTAATCAACGTAGTAAACATCGAAAATACAGAGATGAGTTCCATTCTCTCCTGTAAGGATGACGGAACCGTATACTTCTTCTCCATGGCTACCAGCTTTACAAAGGCTGCACTGGGAGCGGAAGGTGTCGGAAAAGACGTGACCATGATTGTAGGTAACGGATACTGCAAGGGACATGCAGATGTAACCTTGGAAATCCTGAGAGAAAGCAAAGTTATGCGAGATATGTTCCAAAAGATGTATGCGTAATCTTCTCAAGAGATTACAAGAAAAGGAGTAAATAAACATGGCAATCAGAAATTGGAAAGAAGTGCCTCTTTGGAAAGATGTAACCGACGAGCAGTGGAACGATTGGCGATGGCAAATCGGCAACAGACTGACAACGGTTGAGGCTATCGGATCGGTCATCAACCTGACCGAGAAGGAAAGAGAAGATATCACAAAGGTTATGGACGGGTTCCGTGTAGGAATCACACCTTACTATGCATCCCTCATGGATCCCGACGATCCCAGATGTCCGGTAAGAATGCAGGCCGTTCCCACACTGGCGGAGACGCACAGGGGAGAAGCGGACATGCTTGACCCCCTCCATGAAGACGAAGACTCTCCGGCACCGGGGCTGACACACAGATATCCCGACAGGGTTCTCTTCCTCATAACAGACCAGTGCTCCATGTACTGCAGACACTGTACCAGGCGAAGATTGGCGGGAGAAACCGACGGCATCCGAACGAGAGACGACATCAATGAATGTATCGAATACATCCGCAACACACCGGAAGTACGTGACGTACTCCTCTCCGGTGGCGACTGCCTCTGCGTAGAAGATGACACTTTGGAATACATCATCAGCGAGCTGAGAAAAATCGACCACGTAGAAATCGTCAGACTGGGATCCAGAACCCCCGTGGTTATGCCCCAGAGAATCACAGACAAACTCTGCGACATGCTGAAAAAATATCACCCCATCTGGCTCAACACACACTTCAACCACTCCAAGGAAATCACTCCGGAAGCGGCAGAAGCGTGCAGAAAATTGGCGGATGCGGGCATCCCCTTGGGCAACCAGTCCGTTCTCTTAAGAGGCGTAAACGACTGTCCCCACATTATGAGAGACCTGGTTCACAATCTGGTTAAGAACAGAGTAAGACCTTACTACATCTATCAGTGTGACCTTTCTCTGGGCATCGAGCACTTCCGAACAAAGGTGGCAAAGGGCATCGAAATCATCGAATCCCTTCGCGGCCATACCTCCGGATATGCAGTACCCACATTCGTTGTGGATGCTCCCGGCGGCGGCGGAAAGACACCGGTTATGCCCCAGTACGTTATTTCCCAGGGACCGGACAAGGTTGTTCTTCGAAACTACGAAGGCGTTATCACCACATACTCCGAGCCGGAACACATGGAAGACGTGGAGTGCACCTGCGACTACTGCACAGGCAAGAAGGAATACCATTACGAAGGTGTTGCCGGACTGCTGGCGGGAGAAAGAATGTCCATGGAGCCCATGGGCTTGAAGAGACATCAGCGTAACGAAAAGTAAGAACAGGAAACAAATATGGGACTGATGACCGATCTGAAAGAAAAATACAATACAGTCTCCATCGTGGGCATGGCCAAGAATGCAGGGAAGACAACGACCCTCAACTACTTAATTGAAGAGGCTATGGACGAAGGCATCGTTTTAGGTGTCACCTCCACGGGAAGAGACGGCGAGAATACGGATTTGGTCACAGGCACTGACAAACCGAAAGTATACCTGGAGGAGGGGACCATTGTCTCCGTCCCCAGGATACTATATGACTTGGCGGAAACGGGGCTGGAAATATTGCGCATGACCAACTATCGCACATCCATGGGGGAAGTTCTCCTCTGCAGGGTGGCAGAAAGCGGTTATGTGCAGATTGCAGGCCCCCTGGCTACGGCTGAAACCAAGAAGATGTGCAGAGAAATGGAAGAGTTGGGAGCCGAATTCATTCTCATCGATGGAGCAATAGATCGTAAATCCATCGCTGCACCGGACACCTCCGACGCCATAATCATAGCTACCGGCGCGGTCTTGTCCAGAAGCATGAACCGGGTAGTTGCCCAGACTGCACACATTGTCGATCTCTACAGCCTGCCTGTCTTCACAGATGAACGTGCCTTGGGAGAGATTCAGGAACGGAAAAAGGATGACCCCATCCTTGTGATATCTCGCCAATGGGTAGAGGCATTGGATCTCAAGACGGGCTTGAGCAGTGGAAGATTTTTGGACGAGGCGATAGGGGAAGATACGGAATATGTGTATCTTCCCGGTGCCTTCACCAAAAGCGTGATCGAAGATATTACGCCAAAGAAACTAAAAAACATACGCTTTATCCTAAAGGACCCTACGAAGGTTTTCATAGACGATATATCCTGGCAGAAATGGATAAAAAAGGGACTAAAGATCAGCGTGCTGCAGAACATCAAAGTTGCGGCCATTACGGTCAATCCCTTTTCACCCGGGGGCTATGCCTTTGACCACCACACACTATTGGATGCCGTACAAGAGGCCATCCCCCAGATACCGGTGATCGATGTGAGACTTTAGGAGGTAACTATGAACAGGCGATTGGCAAACGTAAAAACAAGAAGAGAAGCGGGACTGGACTATGTCATTTCTCAACTTCATCTGGGCACACCCTTCGGAAAGAAAGCGCTGAAGGAACAGAAGCCCTTTTTTCCCGGTGAAGAAGAGAAGCTAAAGGAAGAGTTTCAGCGAATTCAATGGATGATGGATCTGTACTCCAAGGAAGAGGAGCTTCACAGTGACATCTATGCCAAGGTTTTTCACGACATAAAGGACGTCTCCTACACCATCACCAGAAGCAAGGACAATACGCTGTCGGTGGTGGAACTCTTTGAGTTGAAGATGCTTCTGCTGGAAATGACGGAGCTGATTGCTCTGTTGAAGAAGGCGAAGGCACACATCCCCGATGAATTTATCCCTCGGGACGTCACCTGTTTGTTGGACCGCTTGGATCCTCGAGGGGATCGGCTGGGCACCTTCTATATCTATGAAGAATTTTCCGAAAAGCTGGTTGCCCTGAGAGGGGAAAAACGGCAGATGGAAATCGCCCTTCGCCGGGAACAAAAAGGGATTAAGGACGAAATCAAGGCCGCACATGGTGTGAGCCTCACGCCCAAGTTCGACACCACCGTATCCAAGGGGGATACTGAAGAGGTCCAAAGGCTTAGCGAAATTCCCTACTTGGAAATTACAGATCAGGACTACATGTCCGTCACCTTTTCCCTTCGGTCGGATCCAAAAACCGACAAGATTCGGGAGAAGATAGAGGACATCAACGGGTTGTTGGAGGTGGAAGAAGAGCGTATCCGGGAAGAGTTGTCCAGAGAAGTTTGGAAGAAGCATGCTCTTCTCGCAGACAACTGCAAGAGGATCGGCAAACTGGATCTGACCTTGGCAAAGGCGGTGTATGCGGTGCGGAACAACTGCACACAGCCGGAAATCATCGAGGAATACCGAATGGAAATCCATGAGGGGAGACACATCTATGTGGAGGATCTTCTCACGGCAAAGGACAAATCATACATCCCCATCAGTATTCTCTTGGAGCCGGGGGTTAGCTGTATCACGGGAGCCAATATGGGTGGCAAGACCGTGACGCTGAAGTTGGTCGGCCTCATTGCAGTTATGACACAGTATGGCTACTTCGTTCCGGCGAAGCATGTAAAGATAGGCTTATCCGCCTACATGCAGATGCTCATCGGAGACAGTCAATCCCTGGAGAGGGGTCTTTCCAGTTTTGGCAGCGAAATGGAAGAGCTGAAAGAAATTTTGGACCACAGCAAGGACAGATCTCTGATCTTGGTGGATGAAATTGCCAGCGGAACCAATCCCATCGAGGGCTTGGCACTCACCAGAAGTCTGGTGGATTATCTAAAGGACAAGAACTTCATCACCATGATTACCACACACTTTGACGTTCATACTGCCGGGGATTCCGTGAGGAACATGCAGGTGGTCGGGCTGGCTAACGCAGACTTTGACAAACTGAATAAGGAAATCAAATACGCCGACCGAAAGAGCCGAATCGACATCATCGGAAAATACATGGACTACAGGCTCAGAGAGGTGGAAGGAGAAGGGGAAATCCCCAAAGATGCATTGAACATCGCCAAGATGTTAGGAATCGGCGATGAGATCATAAATAAAGCGAAAGAATATTTGAAACAGTAAAGGAGATTAGGATGAAAAGTAAATTGAATCTCGATCCAAAAGTAATCGGAAGTGCCAGATCCTGTGCCGGAAGAATTGCCAAGGATATGCAGAGCTTCATCGAAAGGCACACCACAGTCAGCACCGAGAGAACCGTACTGCGGCTCTTGGGCGTTGACGGCATTGATGATGTGGAAACACCCCTACCAAACGTAGTGGTGGATCAAATCAAGGATGCAGGCGGACTTCCCAGAGGCGCAGCCTTCTGGATGGGAAATGCCATGGTTCAGACGGGGCTCTCTCCCCAGGAAATCGCCGAGAAGGTGTCCGAGGGGGAACTGCAGATAACTCAACTTCCCACGGCATCTGCCCAAGAAGTGGAAGATGCTTTGATGCCCATCATCGAAAAAACATTGGCGGACATTCGAAAGCAGACGGCCAAGCGAGAAGAATACATCAACACTATAGGAGAAGGCAAGCAGCCCTATCTCTATGTTATCGTTGCAACGGGCAATATCTACGAGGACGTAGTGCAGGCAGAAGCGGCAGCAAGACAGGGCGCAGACATCATCGCCGTCATTCGTACTACAGCCCAGAGTCTTCTGGACTACGTGCCCTACGGACCGACGACGGAAGGCTTCGGCGGCACCTATGCCACACAGGAAAACTTCCGCATCATGCGTAAGGCCTTGGATAAGGTGGGAGAAGAGAACGGCAAGTACGTACGACTTTGCAACTATTCCTCCGGCATGTGTATGGCGGAAATCGCTGCC
Source organism: Anaerovoracaceae bacterium (assembly GCA_040766105.1). GTDB lineage: Bacteria > Bacillota > Clostridia > Peptostreptococcales > Anaerovoracaceae > JAXGRD01. The sequence goes on along the minus strand of JAXGRD010000001.1, from coordinate 153,035 downwards.
ATGGGAGCCATGGAGCGGTTGGATGTAATGCTCAACGATGCCCTCTACGGAATTCTCTTTAGAGACATCAACATGCAGCGTACTCTCATCGACCAATTCTTCTCCAGAGTCATCATCGGATACAGTGGCATCATCTTCAACTCCGGGGAAGACAACTACCTGACAACGGACGATGCATTTGACTCCGCATACACCGTAACCGCATCCCAGTTCATCAATGAGCAGTTTGCAGTTTTGGCAAACATCAAGGAAGAGCAGATGGGTCTTGGCCACGCATTTGAGATGGATCCCGACATTGAAAACGGATTCCTCTACGAGCTGGCACAGGCAATCATGGCAAGAGAAATCTTCCCCAAGGCGCCTTTGAAGTACATGCCCCCCACCAAGTTTATGACGGGGAACATCTTCAAGGGTCACATCCAAGACGCGCTCTTCAACCTGATCGCCGTATGGTCCGGACAGTCTCTCCAGCTTTTGGGAATGCCCACGGAAGCTATCCACACGCCCCACATGCAGGACAGATATCTGTCCATCGAAAATGCATCCTACATCTTCAACAATGCCCGCGACCTAGGGGCAGAGGTGGAGTACAAGGAAGGTGGCATCATGCAGAAGCGTGCCCAGGAAGTCCTGAAGGACGCAGAGCAGTTGCTCCTGCAAATTGAGAAGGATGGCCTGTTCACCACCATAGAGCACGGCAAGTTCGGTGGGGTCAAGAGACCTCGAGATGGCGGCAAGGGCCTAGATGGTGTTTGCATGAAGGATGACCAGTATATCAATCCGTTTATTCCTCTGATGATGGGAGGTGCAAAATAATGACTATGAACAATGTAGCAACTTCTCAAGTTGATTTGACAAAGGTAAAGCCCTATGGCGATACCATGAACGATGGCATGACCGAACTCGCCTTCACCCTTCCCGTTCCTTTCGGTGAAGAGGCATCCGAGGCGGCAAGGCTGTTGGCAAAGAAGATGGGTTTTGACGAGCCCCAAGTAGTCTATTCCAAAGACATGGGCGGCGGATACACCTTCTTCATCGTCTACGGAAAATGCCAGCATACGGTAGATTACACTTCCATTAAGGTAACCAAGGTGGAAGTGGATGTTATGGACCGAGTGGAATGTGCTCAGTACATCAAGGACAACATCAAGCGTGACGTTGTCATGGTAGGCGCATCCACAGGCAGCGATGCCCACACCGTCGGCATCGACGCCATCATGAACATGAAGGGATTCCACGGCCACTTCGGACTGGAGCGATTCGACGGCATTGAAGCCATCAACATGGGAAGCCAGGTGCCCAATGAAGAACTCATTGCCAAGGCAAAGGAAGTCAACGCCGATGCCATCCTGATCTCCCAGACGGTTACCCAGAAGGACATCCACATCCAGAACTTGACCAACATGGTCGAGCTTATGGAAGCGGAAGGCCTGCGAGACAAGGTGATTCTCATTTGTGGCGGACCTCGAATCTCCCACGAATTGGCACAGGAATTGGGCTATGACGCCGGCTTCGGCTCCCATACCTATGCGGAAGATGTTGCCTCCTTCGTTTTGACGGAAATCGTCAAACGTGGAAGAGCCTAAATAAACTTACACATTATCATTTTCCTTTTTCTCCTAAGGAAGGGTCCGGACTAGCCGGGCCCTTCTTTAACGTGGTGGGGATGGGTGATGGTACCGGAGGGGGTAGAATAAATAGTCGGCACCTCCATCGGGTCATTAGGTAAAAAAAACCTACAAAAAGTCAATGCTATTACAATCTCCATCGTCGCGCTTCAGTAATATTGGCTTAGTTCGAAAAAAATACCATCAAAAAGTCGATAAAGGTATGCAAAGAGAAATTACGAGAAGCTAGGTTCCATATATTACCAAACGCACTGGCTCATTTGGAAATTATAATGTTCAAAAAGTAGAATAGCTGGTTGAGTCATAACTCAACTATAGTATTTGATAGGAGTAATACAGAAATAAAAAAGATGTTTGAAAATCTCGTTTGGCAATCGGCGGAGATTTAATGCTGTTTCAACCGAAAGACCCCTGCTGCCGGCAGGGGTCTTTCTTCAATGTGACTTCCCAATGAGGAGTTGGGTTAGATGTTTTCTCTTTTGCGCTTGATTAAAAGGGTACAACCGGCGGCACCCATGACCATCAAGAGTGCTGCAAGACCGGCCAAGCCCTCGTCGCCTGTCTTTGGTGTCTTATCTACAGTAGTCACTTTTGTCACTGTTCCTGCCGGATCAGTAGTTGTGGCAGGCGGAGTCGGTTCCACTGCCGGTGCGGCATTGGCAAAGAGGAAGGGTGAAAAATCTGTTGCCATAAAGGTGACTTCTTTTGTTTCCTTGTTCACGGAGAAGTTCTTAATGGTTTCCAACGTTCCGCCATCCTTCAGGTGGAAAATCTCCAAGCGGCTTAGATCCAAGTCGGAATCCGAAAGATTTACCGTGACTTCAACTTGCGTGGGTACGTTGGCATCTGTGCCATCCAAGGGGTTGCCCTGCAAATCGGCAAGGAAAATATCACGAACAACAACCTTCGGATACTTTTTCAAGAACTCCTTGGGTAGTTGGTCTTTTATATTGTCTATTGCCATGGGGCGTTCCACCACTCGGAACAGCTTTTCGTATAGTAGAGTAATCTTCCAATCCACCTGTTCGATGAGATAGGATTCATCCTGGCCTGCCACCAGCTGATAGCCGGGGATATCCTTAGCAATATCGCTGAGAAATACGGTGTCACCCACATTGTAGTCGTATGTCACATAGGATAGACCCGGGGCGATATCGTCGTTAGTGGCCTCATCCCATAGGCGGACATATACCTGAGCTTCTTTACCTTGTGTCCCAGGTTTTTCTACGGTTATGGTGTAGGTCTTTTTGGTTACCCCGTCTCTAGCTAATGTGGTAAACTCGTAGGTGGATGGGAAGGTAGAAGTTGGTGGACCCTCCCAAAAATAGGCTTGATTTTGATATTGGATAGTTGGACTAACAACCTCTCCGTTAAGCTCTGCTCCTGCAACAGTCACCCAACTGGGAAGGGGCACAATAAGTTTTGCGGAATTAATTTCACTAGTTAAGGTGAAAGTATGGGTGGAAACACCATCAGGTGCCCATTCGACTTCTTCCCAGAGGCTGTTAGGAGATCCGTCATTCCCATATAGTTGAATTGAGTATACAGAGGTATCGTCCGCGGGGGGCGGCGTTCCACCGGATACAGTAAAGGTGTAGACCGTGGATTCCGCACCTTCTTTCGAAAAGGTCACCACGTAAGTATCAGGCTGACCGGTCAGATGATTTTGTTTTGAATACCAGTACCCGACACTGCTGTCAAAGGTTGTAGCCTCTTCGACGCCATTACGTATGACCGACATGGTTACACCGGTCGGCACATGGGCAGAGAAATAAGTGGTCTGGGAACCTTCCGGTATCACATGACTGTCCTCGGTGATGGCGGGGTCTAGCTCAATAGATTGGTCTCCCGTATTGAGACCGTAGTGAGGAAGATAAAACTTGTCAGGGGCTGTTTCAGATGGCACTCCGTGGGCAACCAAGGGTGCCGGAATCAATGCTGCGACTAAAAACAACACAAATACAATCGACAAAAACGTCGATCTCTTCTTTTTCATCATATTCTCGTCCTCCGATTCTTCTTCATATTAATCACACACTAACAAATTGAAAAAGATATATATCTATTTATATTTTATCACTTTCACCGGCCATGTCAATCTGAACATTCGGAAATTTATCGCAGATGTTTTTCCAAAAGATCTATAAAGGTCATCATGCCGTCCTTGCTTGGGAAGATAGCCCGGGCATTGGTATCGCTGCCGCCACCCTTGCCGTTGTAGATGGAGGCGTTCTCCTTAACCAATTTTCCACAGGGAACATTTCCGTCGGAAAAGAGAAGAAGGGTGTTTTCTGACGGGATGACCAAGACCAGCAACTTTTTAACCTTGTCCGCCACCTGGCGACCGATGGGTAGCGCGTCATCCACGGACATATCCTCGTATTCGTAGACTAAGAAATCCTTTGTGCCATTGGCCAAGTCTTCCTCAATCTTCCCGACGCGTCTGTCTGTAACGGATCGCCGCAAGGTGGCAAATCGTTCCCTGGTAGCGCTGTTGCGCTCTTCTTGGGCGGTGATTTTTTGCATCAAATCATCTTTGCCGGCACTGTATCTCTTGCCCAAATCCAAGATGATTTGGTGCTTGTCCTCGTAGTCGGCCATGGCTCTGGCACCGGCTTCGAAATACACTCGAAACATGTTCTTGTTTTTTTCCACCTTATAAACCTTGAGAAGCCCCACCTGTCCGGAGGTTGCCGGATGGGTTCCGCAGCAGGCGACACAGTCAGAAGCATTGGAGGGGTCTCCCACACAGACGATGAAAACATTGTCTTCAATAGCAAGGCTTTTGCGCAGGGGCAAACTCTCCGCCTCCTCGCCGGTGGGGAAGAGTCGGGTCATGACGGGAAGGTTTTCCCATATGGCCCGGTTGGTGCAGTTCTGGGCATGGATGGCCATCTCGTAGGTGAGTACATCGTATTCTTCCGAATCCTCCAAGCTGATGTCCACGGTCATATAATCTTCTCCCATATGAAAGCCCTTGTTAACGCCACCGTATTCCCGATAGAACATACCGGAGAGGATGTGCTCGCCACAGTGTCGCTGCATATTATCAAAGCGATGGTCCCAGTCTAAAACACAATGGACTTCTTCTCCGGGAGCGACCACGCCGTCGATATTGTAGAAGATATCTTCTCCCTCTTCATAACTGCCTGTAATGGGAAAACCACCGATGGTTCCGCGGTCATGACTTTGTCCGCCGCCGCCGGGGAAGAATATGGTTTTATCCAAACGGACCGCTTGGTTTTTTGGTAAAAACTCCTCCACTTTTGCGGTAGTTTCTCGGAGATAAACATCTTCTCGGAATAATTTGATGGTACTCATTGGTTGCTCCTTCCTATATTGGAATAATTATAGCACAAAAGAAGAGAATTGTTATATAATGAAGGCAAGCAGAAAGGGTCGTCAAAAATAGGAAAAAAATGCTAGTTAAATAAAATGCGAACAACATGTGGATAACTTATCGTTGACAAATGGTGGCATTCTGTGTATCCGTTGGAATCAGTGGGTTATAACAAATCACATTATCCACAGGAACCTTTGGATAAAATTGTATACAATCACGGAAAACCTGTGGATAAATGTATCAAAAGCCGAGAAATGCCCATTTAACACCCTGTTAATAGTTCGTTCGGCAAACGCGAACATAAGTTGACATAAAACGGATGCCTATGCCCAGGAGGGAAAAATGTTAAAGGAGAAAATCGTATTCAAGGATGAACTTCCCATCAACATCCTTGTGGCAGAAATCGATGAATATCCCATCCACTTTCACGATGAATTGGAAGTGGTGTATGTTTTGTCGGGAAAAGTGATCCTGAGAAATGGGTACTATAACTACAAACTGAACCAAGGGGACATCTTCATCCTAAACGACAGGGAGATACACAGCTTCAGTAGAATTCAAGGGGAAGACAATATCGTCATGATGATGCAACTTGATTTGGGCTACTTTTCCGCTTACTACGAGGACCTGCAGAACAACTTTTTCGTGACGGACATGGACGATGACGATGACGAAAGCTTGGATGTTCTTCGCAATACCCTTGCCAAGATTATGATGGAAGTCCTCCAAAAGGGATACGGCTACGAGCAGAAAGTCATAGAAAGTACCCACAACCTCATCGGGAGCCTGCAAGCGGACTTTCAATACTTCCTCATGGAAGACGGAAAGTTTGTAAACGAGACCAAGAAAAAGGGCAACAAAATCTTGACCGGCAGACTGAGCCGAATCACCAAATACATGTACGACAACTACAATCGCAAGCTGACCTTGGAGGAAATTGCCCAGCGGGAGCACCTGAGCATCTTCTATCTTTCCCATGTAATTAAGGAGGCGACTGGCCTTAGCTTCCAGGACCTCCTCAGCTTCATTCGCGTGGAGGAGTCGGAGAAACTACTCTTGGGGAGCAAGAAGAAGATTGGGGCTGTAGCGGAAGAAGTGGGATTTTCCGCCGTTCGATACTACATCAAACACTTTGAAAAATGGTTCGGCATGCATCCAATCGAATATCGAAAGCAATTCACCGGCAAGGTGAAGAGCAGGGAGAGCAGTGCAAAATATCGCCGCACTTCGCCCAAGGAAATAGAGAATGCAATCCGTAAACAGGTGAAGGGAATCTATCGTTCCTATATGACTCCCGAGTCCATCACACCAACCATTATTGAACTGGACCTAAATGAAAGGGAACCTTACATGGGCGGAGGAAAGACGAAGCTGGATCTTCTCATGAAGAAGAAAATTTTCGAGCCTATTTCCGAACCCTATAAACTAATCAAGTCCCTCAACGAGAACACCATCATTGAGAGCGACCATTATATCCTCTCCAGTTGTGAAAAGGCAACGGAAGAGTTGAAGAGCCTGAGTATATTGCTGTATCAATACGACGAGGGTTTTTTGGATCTCTTTGGCGGCAACGACGATATCCCATTGTTCTATCGGAGATTGCGAGACTATAACGAAAGTGTTGAGTTTCTGCTTCGGCTGTACGGACTGTCCGGGGAGTTTCGCGTATTGCGGTATCTCATGACCAAGGAGAACGCCCTGAATTCTTACCGCAAGTTGAACAGAAAAGACAAATCCGGTGTTGCTCGGGAACACATGAGAGACCGCTGGCTGTCTCACCCGGAGGTGACTTCGGAAACCCTCTATGCCGCTGAAAGTCTCAGCATTCGCTCCACCTTGAAGGGCTGTAGCGCAGAGTTGATTTTGCTGGACAAGAAGATTGAGAAGGCATAGAAGTAATACAGCAAAATAGTACATAGAAACAGCAAGAGTATAATTGAATATTCAGATAATAAATGTTAGAATTTCTCCATAGTTGCTATGAATCATTTTTTCATGAGATAAATATGGAGGTTTTTATGAACATATTGATTATCGGAGCCGGCGGAGTAGGAACTTCGGCAGCAGCCATCATCAAGCGCGCAGGAGCGGAAGGTGATTGGGCTAAAAAAGTCGTTATTTCCGACTACAACGAAGCTCGCGCCAAGGAAGTGGCAGACAAGATTTTGGGCGGCGGCAAATTTGTTGCCGAGAAGATTGATGCTACCAGCCCTGAAAGCATTAAAGAAGTCATCAAGAAACACGACATTGAATTTGTAATGAATGCTGTAGAGCCCGCATTCAACCAGACCATTTTTGATACTTGCTATGAAGTCAACGCAGTCTATTTGGATTGTGCCATGACACTTTCCAAGCCCACAAAAGACGCTGCAGGAAAGGAAATCACCTACGAGAAGTTGGGTGACTACCAGTTTGCAAAGCATGAAGAGTGGGAAAAGAAGGGCGCTATGGCCATCGTGGGATCCGGTGTAGAGCCGGGCATGGCAGACGTATTTGCCAAGTTTGCGCACAAGCACCTCTTCGACGAAATCGATGAAGTCAACGTAAGAGACGGTGACAACTATGGTGGAGATGATGTGGGATACTTCGGATTCAGCGTTTGGACCACCATCGAAGAATGTTTGAACCCACCTGTAGTTTGGGAAAAGGATAGAGGTTGGTTTGCAACCGAGCCCTTCTCCGAGCCTGAAATCTTCAACTTCCCCGGCGGTATTGGCGATGTAGAAGTGGTAAACGTAGAGCACGAAGAAGTTATGCTGGTTCCCAGGGTTATCCCCTGTAACAGAGTGACCTTTAAATACGGCGTTCCCAAGGAAACCAGAGACATGCTTCTCTTCCTGCAGGAACTGGGATTAGCAGAAGCTTGGGAGAAGATCAAGGTTGGAAGCGAAGAAATCGCACCTCGTGACTTCCTGGTAAAAGTCATTCCCGATCCCGTGGAAGCAACCATGAAGATGACCGGTAAGGGTTGTGCCGGAACTTGCGTTTCCGGAATGAAGGACGGAAAGAGAAGAGTCGTATACCTATATCAGGTTGCCGACAACCAAGAGTGTATCAAGAAGTACACCACCAACTCCGTCGTAGCACAGACAGCCGTAGCACCTGTTATCATGATGGAACTGGTTGCGAAGAAGATTTGGGACCTGAAGGGCGTACACGGACCGGAAAGTTTCGATCCCGACCCATTCGTGGAAAGACTTGCCAAGTACGAGTTCCCCGCAGGAATGCGAGAGATGGAATCCGAGTATGCGGATGCCTTGGACGAGCAGAAATTCTTGGATGCTGTAGAAACAAAATAAAGTATGCTAATCAAAAAGTCCCGAGCAGTGATGTTCGGGGCTTTTTACATATTACCTGTTTGGACAATGGAAATTCAAACAATCAGGAATTTCTGATGAGAATGTTAGAAGTTTTATTGTCTAAAACAGCCATTTTCAATTCTCAAGCCATATATTTCTCTGTGGAGCCGAAAAAAATGAAAACATTTTTAGAAACAGAGAAGAGATGTTGTCATTTAGTTCTAACAATCGTTCTCGAGAGTATCGAATGTTGGTATTTTTGCTGTCCTAGGCTACCACTAGTCCTCAAAGATTACTGCGGCCTTCTCCATAACTTCGATGACGGGCAGCTTTTGGGGGCAGACATCTTCGCACTTGCCACACTTGATACAATCGGAAGCCTGCCTGCCCTTGGGTAGCCACATATGATAGGCACCCTTGATCTTTGGATTCTCATCGTAGAGGAACCACTCGTTGTAGTACTCCATGACTCTGGGGATGTCGATTTTTTGTGGGCAGGGCATACAGTATCTGCAAGCGGTGCAGGAATACTTAATCAGCTTATTATACAAGTCCGCCGCCTTCTTGATGAGTTGATGCTCTTCCTCAGAAAGACTGCAAGGCGGGGCATTGTCCAAAATGCGTAAGTTCTCTTCCAACTGCTTGGGAGCACTCATACCGCTGAGAATGGTGCAAACTTGAGGGAAATCCGCCACCCAGCGAAAAGCCCACTCTGCCGGCGTCCGCTGTACGGGTGCATTTTTCCATAGTTCCGCTATTTCCGGGGGAATGTTGTCTGTCAGCTTGCCGCCCTTCAGCGGCTCCATAATGACCACCGGCAAGCCTTTTTCGCCGGCATATTCCAAGCCTTTAACGCCCGCTTGCACTTCCGCATCCATGTAGTTCAACTGAATCTGGCAAAAGTCCCAATCGTGGGCATCCACTACTTCTCGGAAAAAATCCGGTTCCCCGTGATAGGAAAATCCTAGATATTTAATCTTCCCGGCAGCCTTCATTTCTTCCAAGAAATCCAAGGCCTTCACCTTCAACGCGCGCTTCCAAACGGGAGCATCCACGCTGTGAAGGAGATACATATCAAAGTGGTCCGTCTCACAGCGCTCCAGCTGCGCCTCAAAAAGCTTTCGCACCTCTTCTTCCGTCTTGGTATACCAGACCGGCATCTTGTCCGCCAGAAAAACCTTTTCCCGATATCCGTCTCGCAATGCCTTGCCTACCACGGCTTCACTCTTCTCATCGTGATACATCCAAGCGGTATCAACATAGTTGACGCCTTCGTCGATGGAGTGGCGAAGCATCTCTATGGCCGTCGGCTCATCAATCTCGCCGGAATCCGTTAAGGGAAGTCGCATGGTTCCCGTCCCCAGTAGCGATACCTTCTCGCCGATTTTATCCCAAGTCCTGTATTGCATATATTACACCTCCAAAAGAATTTCGTTTTATGCTATAATTATACCATGATGAAAAAGAAATTAGATGAATATTTGAAAGAAAGCCTATATTACTACGACCTGCCCGGTCTTTGCATCTCCGTAAAGCAAGGCGCGTTTTCCTATGTGGGCGTTGGGGGGTATCGAAACTTCCTGACTAAGGAACCGCTTCAGGAGGGGGATGCCTTTCATATGGCCTCCGTATCCAAGCTCTTCGTAGGGACTGCCATTATGCAGCTATGTGAAGAGGGGAAACTTACATTGGAGACGCCATTGGTGGAGGTTCTTCCTTGGGTTTCCATCGATGATGACCGTCTTCCCAGAATCACCATCCGGCAGATGCTCAATCACACCTCCGGCATGGCCGATGTCTCCGACTATCATTGGGAAATGCGAGAAACCGATGAAGGTGCATTGGAGCGATACTGTCGCAGTGACGAAGTAAAGAACTCCAAGTTATTTTGGGACCCGGAAGAGGGCAACTTCAGGTACAGCAACATCGCCTATGAACTCTTGGGATGTGTCATTTCTCAGCTGTCCGGCAATACCTTCGAAGGATATATCAAAGACCACATCTTTGAGCCACTGGAAATGAAAGACTCCAACTTCCTGACCTTTGAAAGGGACACGGAAACCATGGCAGAACCCCACGGCAAGGACAGGGAAAACCATGTATTCATTGAAGAACACTACCCTTACAACAGAGCCCACGGGCCCAGCTCCACGCTGACCTCCAACGGTGCCGACATGCAGAAATGGGGAGACGCTCACTTGCACAAAAAAATATTGACCCCTGCATCCTACGAAGAGATGTACCGGGTCTACACGGAAGTTCCCAACAATGGGGAAGAGATGGGTCTGTCTTGGTTTATGCGTCATCAAAACGGATACAGATTGATGGGCCACGAGGGGAACGACGACGGCTTCCGATCCAGCTTTTGGATTTGTCCGGAGTTGGATTGCTCCATCACCGTCATGTCAAATATCACCAGAAGTCCGGTGAAGAGAATCAACAAGGGCGTCTTTGATATTTTGACTAAGGAGTGACGAGGCTATTCGTCTTCGTTGTCGTCACGGATGGCATCAAGGAAGTCTTCAAAGAACTCAAAATCACTTTGAATAAACTCATAAAGTACGGGTTCCTTGAACTCGTATTTTGCTGTGGGAAGAAGATACCTTCCAAAGGAGCTGGTGAGAAGGTCCTTTTCCAGGTCCCGGATGGACTGAATGTCGTAGGATGCCACCAGGAATTGCCCCGCATCGGTAATGTAGTAGAGGCCGAAGACGTCTTCGCTTAACCGAAAGACTCGTCGATCCACGTGGTCATTATTAGTGTGGAAGGCGAGAAACAGTTTGCCGTTTTCGTGAAGAGTCACGGCGGTGTTAAAGCGAAATTCCAAGTTGTCCTCTTCCATGGAATCGGGCATGGTCATGATTTCGTAAACCGTGATGAACTCCGGGCGAGAAAGCATGAGTGATGCTTCGGTGGGGGTGATTTTGAAGGAAGAAAGCCGCTGGAAACGAGTTACCTTCATATCTTCCACCTTGATGCGGGAAATGGCAATCCTATATTTGTTATTGGCTTCTATAAGGGACTCGCAAAGGAACCAGCCATCCTTTTCATCGATGGTATCCTTGCACAGAGTTGCAGAGGGGAAATCTCGATATATATCCAAGTCCACATCTTCTCCGGAAAGATACCTCGCCCCTTCCTCGTCCCTACAAAAACAGCGCATGAGAAAGTAGTGAATCAACTGATACTCACTTCGAAGTCTCGTGAATTGCTTTCGTTTGAGAAGAGCATCCTCTTCGACCGATAGGGGTTCAGCGGAATGAAGAAAAAACTTATATTCCAATGATGGCGAAGGCATGGAAAGGTTATGTTGTTCATTGAAGTCCGCATATTCCTTCAGCAGGGCGGCAGCCTCTCGCTGGGAAAGATCTATTTTTTTACCGCCCAAGGGGTTGATGACGGATTGTTCCAGGAGCTGTATCTCGTGGAGGTCGTTTCCCCACAGACTTTGGTAGCTTTCGAAACCGTATTCTTCCGCATCGAAATAAAAGAACTGGTGAAGATCTTCTGCCTGAAAGCAGTCTACCAAGCCCCAATGAACGTACATCCCCAGAACACCCATCAAGCGGGTGTCCGTCACATATGCGGAAATAAACTTTTTTTCACATTTTTCCTTGGGCAGCAGCCCGCCCTCAATCACTCTCAATTTTCCATTCATAGGATGGCTTCCTCTAATTTCTCCTGTTGCTGTCTTGCGTTCATTCTTGCCCTTGATTATAACATAAAAAGGCATAGGGTTGGATAGAAATGGATTTCACCGGCTGTTATACGCCACTTACCGCAAAACACAGACAATGCAATCTTTCAGTGGTATACTTTGCAAGAAAAGGAACAGAAAGGAAGGGCAAGTACGATGAAAGTTGAAATTGTCATTCGGGAGGATTTGGATATTCCCCATGCAATTATTTATACCAGTGAAATCACGGAGGAAGTACAAAGGGTTCTCAACTATATGAGGGAAAACACCGGCACCCTGCTGGGAAGTCTTGATGAACGAATGTATGTCTTGCATCCGAAAGAAATCTTTTTGGTCCGCGTGGAGAAGGATCGAACATTCATTCATACAAAGGATAAAACCTATCAAAGCGGAAAGCGACTTTATGAAGTGAAGAAAGAGTTGGGATCGGATTTTGTACAGATTTCCAAATCCACCATCGTAAAAGTGTCGGCATGTGAAAGCGTAGAAAACTCCTTTGGAGGGATCATGTTGCTGCGCCTAAAGAACGGGATGAAAGAATATGTATCTCGGCATTATTTGCCGGAGTTCAAAAAAAGTATCGGGCTGTAGAAGCAAGGAGGGAAGAAAAATGTTAAAACAAATGGGTGTATCCAGTTTCGTTGGAATTGGGATCGGGCTAATGGTATTTGGGATTATAAGCATTGTTGTAGATGTTGCAAATGGCGGAGTTTTCCAGTATGGGGATTATCAAATCACAAAAATGATTCTCGGTTCGGTTGGCGTTGGTTTGGGCTTTGGTCTGCCGGCGGTAGTCTACGAAAGTGAGAAGATTCCATACATTATGCAGGGAATTATACATTTGGGAATCGGTTGTGCCGTACTCATTGTCATTGCCTTTCTTGTGGGTTGGATACCTGTGAGTGCAGGACCTGTGGTGATTGCGGCAGCAGTAATGGTAGAAATCGTCATGGCTGTTCTTCTCTGGAAGCTCGTTTCTTTGTACTACAAAAAGGAAGCGGAGAAGATAAATAAAAAGTTAGCTTCTGGTGGGGAGACAAAATAGTTATTGACATATGCCTGAAACAATGTATAATGATAATTGTAAACGACATATATCACAAACGAAAGGAGGGGAAGATGGCGAGGCCGAGGAAGAGAAGAAGAGTCTGCTGCATGCCGGACACGGATCGATTTGGACCTCTTGGAGCACAAGCAGGACAGAGGGGAAGCATCGACATGACCTTGGATGAATATGAGACCATTCGCCTCATTGATTTGGAGGGGCTGAACCAGGAAGAATGCGCGGAGCAGATGGATGTGGCGCGCACCACGGTGCAAGGAATTTACGTTGAAGCAAGGAGGAAGATTGCGCAATCCCTAATCAACGGAAAGGTACTTCGTATCGCGGGCGGCGATGTCCACATATGTGAAGGAAAAGAAACACCTTGTAGAGGAGGAAGAAAGAATGAAAATTGCGGTTGCAAGCGAAAAAGAAATGGTGTCTAAGCACTTTGGACACTGCGCCAACTTTAACATTTATGAAGTAGAGGGAGATAAGATTGTCGGGGAAGAGAATGTGCAAAGCCCAGGACATGGTCACGGAAACTTACCTGGATTTCTGGCGGAGAAAGGCGTGACAGTTCTAATCTCCGGCGGCATGGGGCAAGGAGCCATTGATAAGTGCAAAGAATACAATATTGAGCCCATTAGAGGTGCCGAAGGAAAAGCAAAGGATGCGGCGGAAGCCTATGCCAAGGGTGAACTGGAGTCTGTCGATACGGTTTGTGCAGAACACGGCGGCGGTCATAAACACAAGCATCAGCACAAACACGAACACAAATGCGGTTCCTAACCAATACCAAAACTGATATAATAAGCATGTCGGAGACGACATGCTTATTAATTTGTAGAAGGGAACGCAATGGTGGAGAAGAGAGAAATAAAAGAACTCCGGCGCGTACAAGCTCAACACCCTGTGCAACTTCGACCCGGGAATCATAGACGTTCTGAGAGAACCCATCGGGTCTGCATTTGGACGAGATGAAGAGGGGAATTTCTTTCCCATAGAGGAAGAATAGAAAGGATTCAATAGATGGAAACCAGCGAACACAGATTGAAACAGATGATCTTGGATTTGGCGGAGTGGAACGATACTCCGGGGGAGGGGATATCCCGTTTCAGCTACGGCGAGAAGGATGCCAAGGCTCGAAAATACTTGATTGATATTTGTGAAGAACTTGGGCTGAAAGTGAGAGTGGATGCGGTGGGAAATATCTTTGCACGCTTGGAAGGGACGAATCCCAAGGCGTTGCCGGTCATGACCGGATCTCACATCGATTCTGTAAAAAACGGGGGAAGATTTGACGGCATTGTAGGGAGCGTGGCCGCCTTAGAAGCCGCAAGAGTAATGGTGGAGAGCGGCTATCAACCAAAGCACCCTATAGACGTAGTCTTTTTCGCAGAAGAAGAGGGGAGCAACTTTTCCGCCCCGGTTTTTGGCAGCAAGTTACTGGTAGGAAAATTAACCCTTCAAGATTTAAAGAGGGTGACCAACCATGAAGGGATTACCGCCTATGAGATGATGAAGGACGCCGGGCTTAAGCCGGACAACCTTGCAGAGGATGTGATCCGCCCCGGCACTGTGAAGGCCATGATTGAACTGCATATTGAACAGAGCACCCGACTTTTCTCGGAAAAACAAACCATTGGAATTGTAAACGGGATTGCCGGACTGAATTGGTTGAAGGTGACGCTGAAAGGAAATACCAACCATGCCGGGGCAACACCCATGAGCTTACGGCAGGACCCTATGGAGGCGGCTGCAAAAATCATTTCTCAAATACCGGACTTTGCAAGGAGCACCAGCGATACTGCCGTTGCCACGGTGGGGAAGATAGAAATGAAGCCTAATATTCCCAATGCCATTCCCGGAGAGGTGGTCTTTGTCGTAGATGTGCGAGATGTTACCAAAGAAGGGGTTGCCTCCATGGCGGATAAAATCAGAGCGGCGGTTGAGAAGCACTCCAAAGAGAATGCTGTCACTTGGGATATGGAAACGGTCGCCACCACAGAGCCCATTGAAATCAAACAGTACATGGTAGACACCATGGCCAAATGTGCCGATGGATTACAGGCTGACTATATTTTCATGCCCAGCGGCGCTGTTCATGACTCTAATTATATTGCAGAAGTGACAGATATTGGAATGATCTTCGTTCCCAGCGTGGAGGGAAGAAGTCACGTGAAGGAAGAATTTACGGAATGGAGTGATATTAAGGTAGGTGCAGACCTACTGTTGAGAACATTAGTGGAAATTTCATCGTAGATAAGGAGGAAGAAATGAAAACGACCCTAATCAAAAACGGACAGATTATTACGGCGACGGAGGAGTACCAGGGAGACATTCTTATCAAGGACGGAAAGATCGATATGGTGGGAGTAGATATCAGGGCGGAGGCCGATGAGGTGGTCGACGCCAAGGGAAAATTCATCTTCCCGGGAGGGGTAGACCAGCACACCCACTTCAACTTTTCCTTTGGAGAATTTACTTGTGTAGGATGGGAGAGTTCCGATGCCGGTGTGGTAAGCGGAACCACCACGGTTGTAGACTTTGCTAATCAGGAAATTGGAAAAACCTTAAAGGAATCAGTGGACGCTTACGAAAAAGACAAGGTTGCACCCAATGCCTGCTGCGACTACAGTTTTCACGGCGTGGTCTTCGACCCCAGCGATGCACTGTTTGAAGAAATTGAACGAATGCCTGAGTTTGGGATATCTACATTGAAACTCTTTATGGCATATAAAGGACATCCCTATCACTGCGACGACGATGCGGTGCTCAAGGCCTTGCAGGCTTCCAAAAAGTCCGGAGTAACCATCATGGTTCATGCAGAAAACGCCGATATGATTGATGTTCTCCAAAAACAGATTATCAAAGAAGGTATCACGGATCCCATCGGACATGCCATTTCCAGACCGCCGGTGGTGGAAGAAGAGGCTGTGAGCCGAGCGGTGCACTTGGCAAAGCTGGCCGATGCACCCATTTACATTGTACATGTCACCTGTGAGGGTGCCATGGAAATCATTCGTGAGCAGTACGCCAAGGGTGTAAACATTACCGGAGAAACTTGTACCCACTACCTGAACATCACCAAAGACAAGCTGGAACTGCCAAACTTTGAAGGGGCAAAATACGTATGCTCTCCTGCATTGCGGACGCGAGACCACCTGGATGCCCTTTGGACGGGGGTGAAAAAGGGATGGCTCAATGCGGTGAGCTCGGATCATGTGGGCTTTAACTTTGCGGTTCACAAAAAGGGTGGCGAAGGCAACTTTGCCAACATTCCCAACGGTGCACCTGGTCTGGAAAACAGAATCCCCGTCATGTGGACGGAAGGTGTGGAAAAGGGAAGAATCTCAAGGACCAAGTTTGTAGAATTATGTTGCACCAACCCTGCAAAGATTTGCGGTATCTTCCCACAGAAGGGAACCATTGCAGCGGGATCCGATGCGGACATCGTCATCTTCGACCCGGAATACAGAGGTGTGTTTAGCAACGAAAACAGTTTACACAGAGTGGACTTTACGCCTTACGAGGGGATGGAGCAAAGGGGAAGAGCAGAAAAAGTCTTCCTTCGCGGGGAACTGGTGGCAGAGAACGGGCAGTACCTGGGAACCCCGGGGAGCGGACAGTTCGTACCGGGGAAAGCATACGGCCTGAGTTACGAGAAATAAAATTTTTGTAAGCCTACACAATTTGTTTTATATTGACAAAACAGTGTATAAAGATATAATAATAACATCATTCCTTATTAAGAGTGGCAGAGGGAATAGGCCCTGTGAAGCCCGGCAACCATGTTCTCCCAGGAGACAAAGGTGCTAAATCCTACAACCGGCAAACGGTTGAAAGATGAGGAGAGACTTGGAAACAAACCTCTTCTTATGAAGAGGTTTTATAATGAAAAAATGGAGGGAAAAATGAAGAGACTTTTTACATCCGAATCTGTAACGGAAGGACATCCGGATAAAATCTGTGATCAAATTTCTGATGCGATAGTAGATGCGATTTTGAAGGAAGACCCAATGGGCAGAGTAGCTGCAGAAACCACGGTAAGCACCGGCTACGCCATGATAATGGGTGAGATTACCACGGACTGCTACATAGATATACCCAAGATTGCGAGGGACGTAATCAGCGAGATTGGCTATGACAGAAGCGAGTATGGATTTGACGGACACACCTGTGCCATTATGACGGCCATTGATGAGCAGTCATCGGATATTGCCATGGGTGTGGATGATGCCTTGGAACATAAAGAAGGAACCATGAAGGATGACCTTGAGGCCATTGGAGCAGGTGACCAGGGGATGATGTTTGGCTATGCCTGCAATGAAACACCGGAGCTGATGCCCATGCCCATCGCCTTGGCACATAAGCTTTCCAGGAAGTTGACGCAGGTGAGAAAGGACGGTATACTAACCTATCTGAGACCGGACGGCAAGACACAGGTCACTGTGGAATATGAAGACGGAAAGGTAGCCCGCATCGATACCGTTTTGATTTCCACCCAGCACGACCCGGATGTGACCATTGAACAGATTAGAGAAGATTTGATGAAACACGTGATCAAGCCCATCGTGCCGGAGGATCTTTTGGATGAAGAAACGAAGTACTTTGTCAATCCCACAGGACGCTTCGTCATCGGCGGACCGCACGGAGACTCGGGATTGACGGGAAGAAAAATCATCGTAGATACTTACGGGGGAATGGCTCGTCACGGCGGCGGTGCCTTTAGCGGGAAGGACCCCACAAAGGTGGACCGTTCTGCGGCCTATGCGGCAAGATATGCGGCAAAGAATCTGGTGGCTGCAGGCTTGGCGAAAAGATGCGAAATTCAGCTGGCATATGCCATCGGTGTTGCTCAGCCCGTATCCGTCATGGTGGACAGCTTTGGGACCGGCAGCTTGTCCGATGAGAGGTTGTCAGAAATCGTAAGAAAGCACTTCGATTTGCGTCCGGCAGCCATTATCAGAGACTTGGCTTTGCGCAGACCGATTTACAGGCAGGTTGCGGCATACGGACACTTTGGAAGAACCGACATCGACCTCCCTTGGGAGAGGACGGATAAGGCGGACCAGTTAAAGAAGGAGAAATAGGACAGATGAACGTAAAGGTAGCAAAATTTGGAGGCTCTTCGGTAGCCGACGGCATACAAATCGCAAAGATTAAAGATATCATTACTGGGGACAAGGAAATCAAGTATGTAGTAGTTTCCGCTCCCGGGAAGAGATTTCCCGAAGACAGTAAAATTACGGACCTTTTGTACTCCTGCAAGACCCACATAGAGCACAATCTTCCCTATGAGCAGCTGTTCCAGGTGGTCTGCGACAGATATCATGCGGTGGAATTTCACTTGGGCGTAGACGTGGACTTAAAGACGGAGTTTGACATAATTCGCAAGAACCTTGAGGAAGGAACCACCTCGGATTACATTGCCAGTAGAGGGGAATATCTCAACGCCAAGTTGATTGCGGCATATTTGGGTTACGAATTCATAGATGCTGCGGGAATGATCTTGTTTGATGAAAAGGGTCGGTTCTTGGAGGCGGAGACGGACGAAGTCATGGGAGCGGAATTGGCAAAGCATAGCTATGCGGTTATCCCGGGCTTCTACGGAACCAAGCCAGACGGAACTATTAAAACTTTTTCTCGTGGGGGATCGGATGTTTCCGGTGCCTTGGTTGCCAGAGCCGTCAAGGCAGACATCTACGAGAACTGGACGGATGTTTCCGGCTTTCTCATGGCGGACCCCAGAATCGTGAAGAATCCGAAGCCCATTAAGACCATCTCCTATAAAGAACTGAGAGAACTTTCTTACATGGGAGCCTCCGTTCTCCATGAGGACGCCATCTACCCGGCAAGGATTGCAAATATTCCCATTAACATCAGAAATACCAATCGACCGGATGACCCCGGCACCATGATTATGGCCGAGGCATCGGAAGAAGGAAAGAAGCGCGTCATTACGGGAATCGCCGGAAGCAAGGATTTTACAGTTATCGCCTTGTACAAGAACCAGCTTAGCACGGAGAGGGGCTTTGTTCGAAAGCTTGCCGGCATCCTGGAAGACTTCGGCATTTCAGTGGAGCATCTTCCCAACGGTATCGATACCATTTCCGTGGTTATGTCCAATTCGGATATCGATGGGAGAATCGATGAGGTGGTCGACGAGTTCCAGAGGCAGCTTCAACCGGACACCTTGGAAGTCTTTGACGATGTGGCAATGATTGCAACCGTCGGTGCGGGAATGAGTTTCCGACCGGGTGTATCCGCCAGACTGTTTAGTGCCTTGGCAGATGCAGGGGTAAATATTCGAATGATCGACCAGGGAAGCAGCGAGATGAACATCATCGTGGGTGTGCAGAACAAGGACTTCGAGAAATCCATTCAGGCAATCTACTACGCCTTTGTGGAGGAATGATGGACTATCGACTGGTTAGAACCAAGCGGTCCACTATGGCGATTTACATTCGCCCTAACGGCGTTGTCGAAGTTAGAGCGCCGATTCGAGCAAAGAAGGAAGACATCGAGGCTTTCGTAGCCTCAAAGGCGGACTGGATTCAGAAAAACATCACCAAAATGGAAGAAATCCGAGCCTCTGCAGAGGAGGTCGTGATAAAGGAATCGGAGCTGCCCTATTATAAGGGGCAGCTCGCGTGTCTTTTGCAGGAAAGGTGCGCTTATTTTGCTGCTCGAATGGGAGTGGAATATGGGAAGATTAAAATCAACAGGGCGAGAACCAGATGGGGGTCTTGCAATAGCAAAGGAGACTTGAACTTCTCCATCGCCTTGGTCCTTCTTCCCGGCAGCCTGGTGGACTATGTGGTTGTCCATGAGCTTGCCCACCGAAAGGAAATGAACCACTTGGAAAAGTTCTGGAAGGTGGTTGAGAAAGAAATGCCCGACTGGAAAGACCGAAAAAAACGTCTCCGAGAGGTGCAACGCAGACTAAAACTGGTGATAGAATGAGGAGCTATCTTCTCACGAAGAAGATGAGGACGGCGCCCAAGAAAGAGATCCCTGCCATGAGGAGCAGACCGCTGGTCAGCCCAAAATCATCCATAATCAATCCCAAGGAACCGCCTGCAAAGGAGGCCCCGATGTAGGACCAACCGTTGACCACACCAACCCCGGTGCCGCCAAGTCTGGGGCCTAAAATATCCCCTGGAAGGTTGAAGATGGGGGCTTGCACCCCTTGAATGCATCCTCCGGAAAGGAACAGCAACACCGTAAGAACTGCAACACCACCTGACATTTCCAAGATACGCGGACCTAGGAGATACACGGCCACCAAAGAAGCGGCACTGATTAAATAGCCCAGTGCAATGGTCTGCCAACGGCTTCCGTGAAAAATCCGATCGGATATATAGCCCATGGCGATGGAAAAGAAGGCTCCGCCCCAATGCATGGCCGATGCAATAGTTGCAGCCGTGACCAATAGCATTCCAAAACCACCGGCACCCTGATCTTCCGTAAGAATCTTGATGATCCAATTGACCAATCCCCACCTGACAAATTGACTGCAGATAGCCACAAGACAGATGAGATTCATCACCGGGCTCTTAAGAATTTTCCAATAGTCTTTAAGATTCACAGGTTCATTGTCCTGTCCTTCAGATGCCCACTCCACTTCCAGGCCCTTCTCTGCAGGACTGCTCTTGACCACAACCAGGAAGACCATGGACCAAATAAAGAGCAGGGCGGGCGGGATGAAGAAGGCGGCTCGCCAGCTGAAATAGGTTATGGCGAAACCGGCGATGGGATAGGCGAGGATGCCACCTAAGAAAGCAAAGGCGTCGAAAATCCCCATGAACAAGCCCCATCTTTTTCGGGGAATCCATCGGAACAATATGCTGCAACCCGGGGACCAGCCCATGGAAAGAGATACTGCATTGATTGCCCAAAAGATGGAGAAGGCGGTCATGCTGTTGGAAAAACCGAAACAAATATTGGCAACAGTGGCACCGATGGCGCCGCAGTACATGAGTAGCTTAGGGTTGTATCTGTCCCCCAGATAGCCGGCGGCAAACTGACCTAAGCCGAAGCCTAAGGTAAATATGGTAAAAAGGACTCCAAACTCGCTGTTGTTCAACTGAAAGCTGTCCTGAATGTGCTTGGTTGCCGGCCCCAGATTATAGTTACAAGCAAAATAAAAGGTGTACAGGCTGACCATGGTGAAGAAGACCTTCAGCTGCACCGGGTGGAATTTATCTGTTCTTATCATAAGTTCTTTTGTCTTAGTCAT
Source organism: Anaerovoracaceae bacterium (assembly GCA_040766105.1). GTDB lineage: Bacteria > Bacillota > Clostridia > Peptostreptococcales > Anaerovoracaceae > JAXGRD01. The sequence goes on along the minus strand of JAXGRD010000001.1, from coordinate 131,781 downwards.
GGCAACCATTATACAGAATAAAAAAAGAAAAGCAATGTGCATTCCTGCTCATTTGCTCTTCTTATTTTTCTGTTATTGCTTAGGTTGATCCGGATGGAAGCCGTAGTCGGCGCCCTTGATGGGTGTTCCTCCATATTTGTACTGGAAGAGCTCCGTTACGGTTACCAGTTGGTATCCTTTGGAAACCAGCCATGGGACAATCTCCGCAGAGGCATCCACCGTGGATTGATAAATGGAATGCATCAAGATGATTTGACCGTCCAAATTGGAATGACTCTGTATGTGTGCAACGATTTTGTTCTTATCTCTGGTCAGCCAATCGTTGGTGTCCACCGTCCAGTTGACAGAGGGAAGGTCGAATATCTTTGCGATGTTTGGGTTTCCGTTACCGTAGGAGGGGCGGAACACCGTAGGTTCCTTTCCGCTGGCATTCTTAATTGCATTTGAAGTTTTATTGGCCTCCTGCTTGACTTTTCCCGGAGGTAGGGTCAAGAGGTTGGGATGACTGTATGTATGGGAGCCGATTTCACAGCCGATGGAGAGCATTCTCTTCAGAAGCTGGGGGGAACTCTTTACATTATCTACATTTGATCCCAGTTCAAAGAAGGTGCAGACGCTGTTGTTCTTCTCGTAAATATCCAGTAGTTGTGGGGTCATTTCTTCGCTGGGACCGTCATCATAGGTGATGGCAACCATGGGTTTGGAAGGATCGATGACGCGCTCACCGATGTCGTCTCGCATAACGGAACGGAAGGCATCATAGGAAATTTCCACTGTAGCAACTCCCTCTTCTGCGGGAAGAACGGTGTCGCTGTCATAGTAGAACTTGAAACCCTTGTCCGTCATGACGAAGTGATCCGCATTGGAACTGATGGCTTTGTCGTATCCCTTTTTCATTTTCTTTCCATACTGCTTCTTTAGCTGTTTCTTCGCTTCTTTGTTGTATATGGAAGCGTGGTCTCCGCTGAAAATCTGTGCAGAGGAAAGGGGGATTCCCGACTTGGTGGCAAAGTTATAGGGATGTGCCTTCGTTGTTAGATTCACATTTCCGTCGGCATCTTCTTCCCGGACGCGATGATGTATGGTAACCCCAACCACCTTCTCCGGTGTCTTGTAGGATTCATATCCTATGAAGAGGGCGGCCTTGCCTCCCGGTGGAAGAGAAGACTTGCTTGCTTGAAATTCTTTTTCTTCCTTTGTCACGTCTTCTTTCACGACGGCATTCATGTTTTCCTTGTCCAAAACGGGGATTTGAACGGCTTGGGAAAGGGGCTCTCCGTATTTCACTTCATCCTTGCTTTCCCCTACCTGTTTTTTCCCTTCGATTTGATCGAAGCTGGAATTGGCATATCTGTTGAAACTGCTTTCGCTGGTATATCCGTCTCTTCCCAAGACGGAAACACCGTAAATTGCACCTACAACGATGACGATGAAGAACAGAAGAACCGCAACCATTCTTCCTTTTTTAAACTTGTATTTCTTTCGATTGGACCTAGCCATGCAGCACCTCTTTGACCATGAAATCTTTGTACATGTATACTATATCAGTATATACCATACTCTAACATAACCAATCAAAAAAAGGTGGAATATTACAGTTTTGTTATCAAGCAAACTGGCTGTTGTAGAGGCGGGCGTAGTAGCCGTTTCTCGCAAGAAGGTCTTCGTGGGTTCCCTGTTCTACAATGTCCCCCTGATCCATGACTAAGATCATGTCCGCATCCTTAATGGTGGACAATCGATGAGCGATGATGAAGCTGGTTCGTCCCTTCATCAAGTTGGCCATTGCTCTTTGGATTTGCTGCTCCGTTCTGGTATCCACGGAACTGGTCGCCTCATCTAAAATCAGGATGGGATTGTCCGCAAGGATAGCACGGGCGATGGTCAATAGCTGCTTTTGACCTTGGGAGAGGTTGGATGCCTCTTCATTGATGATCATATCATAGCCTCCCGGCTGGGTTTTAATGAAGTGGTCGATGTTGGCGGCCTTGGCGGCAGCTTCCACCTGCTCATCTGTGGCACCGGGCATACCGTAGCGGATATTTTCACGAACGGTTCCGCTAAACAGCCAGGCATCCTGTAGCACCATTCCAAACATATCTCGTAAATCCTTTCGAGAATACTCCTTGATGTCCCTGCAGTCCACCAATATCTTTCCCCCTTGCAACTCATAATATCGCATGAGAAGCTTCACCAAGGTGGTCTTTCCGGCTCCCGTAGGACCTACAATGGCGACCCGGTCTCCCGGCTTAGTGACATAGCTGAAATCCTTTATGACCGGTTCATCCTCCTTGTATCCAAAGGTCACATGGTCAAAGATCACTTCTCCATCGCATTCCGATCTTTGGGGAAGAGGCTTGTCTTCTTCACCGGGAACAAAGGGATCCGCTTCCTCTTCTTCTCTCAGGAAGACGAAAATTCGCTCTGCTGCAGCCGCTGTGGACTGGAGAAGATTGGCTGCATTTGCCACCTGGGCAACGGGTTGGTTGAAGGAACGCACATACTGAATGAAGGCCTGGATATTGCCGATGGAGATGGATCCGTTGATGGCCAGATATCCCCCCAGAATGCACACCGCCACGTAGCCCAGGTTGCCGATGAACATGGTGATGGGCATCATCAAGCCGGAGAAGAACTGAGATTTCCACGCCGTTTCGCTGAGGTTTTCATTGATTTCATCAAAGGTGCGAAGAGAGTCGGGCTCTCGGTTGAAGGCCTTGATGATGGTGTGACCTGTGTACATTTCCTCCACATGCCCGTTGATATCTGCCAAGTATTCCTGCTGATTGTCAAAGTGCTTTTGAGATTTGCTTACAATCAGTCGAATCATCAACATGGAGAGAGGCAGCACAAGAAGGGCGACGATGGTCATGAGGAAGCTGATGCGAATCATCATAATCAGGATTCCGATGATGGTTGCGGCGCTGGTGATGACCTGGGTGATACTCTGGGAAAGGGTTTGGTTGATGGTCTCGATGTCGTTGACGAAATGACTTTGGATATCTCCATGGGACTTGGTATCAAAGAAGCCCACGGGAAGACGGTCCAGTTTTTCTGAAAGGATTTCCCTGAGTTTGTAAGTAACCTGTTGGGATATTTTGGACATCATAAAGCCTTGTGCAAAGGAAAAGGCGAAGCTGATGGCATACAAACCTACCAGAAACAGAAGTATGTTGAGGAGCTTCTCGTAGTCGATGCCTCCGCCAAAGAAAAGTCCCTTGACGATGACGTCGGTGGCATCCCCTAGGATGGTGGGAGAAATAATGGCAAAGACCGTGCTGACGATGGCGAAGAGAAAGACGATGACCAACTTCCATCGGTAGGGTCGCAAATAGGAAAGGAGATCCTTCATGGTTCCCTTGAAGTCCTTTGCTTTTTCTCCTCTGAGCATGTGGCCGCCGGGGCCGGCCGGTCTGGCACCTTCTCTGACTTTTTCTCTTCTCATGATCTCTCCTCCTTCTGCAGTTCTTTCTCGCTTAACTGAGAAGATGCAATTTCTCTGTATATCTCGCAGGAAGCCATCAGTTCCCTATGTGTGCCTATGGCGGCAATCCTGCCTTCATCCATGACGATGATACTGTCCGCATCCATGATGGTGTTGATGCGTTGGGCAACCAGTATAATGGTTGCGTGAGATGCCTTCTCCTTCAGTGCATGTCGGAGAGCAGCATCGGTGGCGAAGTCCAAGGCGGAGAAGCTGTCGTCAAAGATGAAAATCTTGGGGTCTTTGATGAGTGCTCTGGCGATGGAGAGTCGCTGTTTTTGCCCGCCGGAAACGGAGGTTCCTCCTTGGGAGATATTGCTGTAAATCCCTTGGGGCATGTGCTCCACAAAGGATAGTGCCTGGGCCGTATCCAAGGCACTGTGCATTTCTTCCTCCGTGGCGTCCTTCTTTCCATATTGGAGATTGGAAGCGACGGTCCCCGAGAAGAGGACCCCTTTCTGGGGCACATATCCGATTTTGTCTCGCAGGGCTTCCTGGGGAAGGTCGCGGATATCCACTCCGTCCAGCAAGACCTTGCCCTCCGTCACGTCAAAGAAGCGGGGTATTGCACGTATAATGGTGGATTTCCCGCTACCTGTGCTGCCGATGATGGCCGTGGTTTCGCCTGGCTTCGCGGTAAAGGAAATGCCACTGATGGCGTTTTCTTCCGCACCCGGATAGGCAAAGCTTACATTGCGAAATTCGATGATGCCCTCTGTGTGGGGAAGATCCTCCGCATCCGGTTTGTCGTGGATGCAAGGCTCGACCTTGAGAACGGCAGTGATTCGCTGCGCGGAAACGGCTGCACGGGGTATCATGAAGAATATCATGGTAATGAAGAGGAAGGCCATGATAATCTGCATGGCGTATTGAAGGAAGGCCAGCATATCGCCGATTTCAAGTTTTCCCGCTTCAATCATATGGGAGCCGGCCCAAAGGACCAATACGTTTACCGAGTTCATGATCAACATCAGGGCAGGGAAGAGAAAGGACATGGCACGATTGACAAAGATGCTGATTTTTGTCAAGTTGCTGTTTTCCTCTTCAAAACGTGCCTCTTCCGCCCCCTGAGAGTTAAAGGCGCGGACAACCTGTAAACCGGAAAGTCGTTCCCCGATAATTAAGTTCAGCCGGTCCAGTTTCTGTTGAATCACCTTAAACTTTGGGATGACGAGAGAAAATAGCACACCCATGATGATCAGGATGGAGCCAAGGGCCAGGCCGATGGTCCAAGTGAGAGAGGGGGAAGTACTCATGGCTTTCAGCAAAGCACCCACACCCAATATGGGGGCATAGAACAGCATGCGCAACGCCATAACCGATATCTGCTGAATGGTTTGAATGTCATTGGTGGAACGGGTAATCAGGGAAGCTGTACTGAACTGATCCAGTTCCGCTTCTGACAGAGCGGTGACCTTTCGAAAGAGGCCACTTCGAATATTCATGGCAGCTCCCGCCGCCACCTTAGAAGCGAACAGACTGCTGAGCACGGCAAAGGCAACACTTCCCAGAGAAACCAGGAGCATCCAGCCACCCGTTGTTAAGATATAGGGTTGATCTCCCTGTACGATGCCGTTGTTAATAATGTCCGCCATATAGCCGGGCAGAGCTAGTTCGCACATGGCCTGTCCAAAGAGGAAGACGATAATGGCCAATATAAATGGAATATACTTCCTATAATACTTGAGAACCACAGTCATTTCCTCCTTTCTCTGTTACAGACAATATGTTTGCCGTTGCTTTTTCCAGTAACTGTCGCAACGCAGTGATTTCTTCCTGTGTCATATCCTTTGTCAAGATGGCCTCCGTATCGTCGGCTAAATCCTTCAATCGGGGGATGGTTTCTCTTCCCTGATTGGTCAAATAGATGCGGTAGCGCCGTCGGTCATTTTCGTCTTCTTCCCTCGTAACAAAACCCGCCTCTTCCATTTGCCGCAGGGTCTTCGCCACGGAACCCTTGTCAATGCGAAACTCCTTTGCCAGTTCGTCCTGGCTCATTCCTTCGTTGTGGAGAATACACATGAGATAGGGGGGATGACAGCATTCTATGTCCGTCTCCGCCACCCGGTTGTGGATGTAGATGCGGGTGTAGCGGTGGAGGATGGAGAGATGTCGGAATAGATGTTCATGATGACTGCAGTTCATTTTTGCTCCTTGCATATTTGTTATATAACGATACCCAAGGATAGTATCACTCATGGAATTAGTTGTCAAGGCAACTAATGTTGTCTTTCAGGAAAATTTCATTGTTTTTCCATAGTATAATGGTATAATTTCACTTGTAGCGAAAGGCGGAAAAGCATGATATTGGAAAAAAAGGATGTTCCCAAAATTGACCCTCTGAGTTTGCCCCAGGAATTTCAACCTTTGGCAGCGAAGGCAAAGGAAATCATCCAACTGAGAAGCTTGTATCGTGGAGCAGTTCGAGAAATCAGCACCAAGCTGGAAATCCTGGACGACGAGTTCCACATTATGAACGACTATAATCCCATCCATCACATGGAGTGTCGCGTGAAGACCATACAGAGCATTGCGGAGAAGATGATTCGCAGAGATATTGAGAAGACGGTCGAAGGGGTCAAGACCCTCACCGACATTGCCGGCGTTCGTGTCATCTGTAACTATACCAACGACATTTACAATATTGCGGAAATGCTGCTGAGGCAGGATGATGTGGAGTTGATTAAAAAGAAGGACTATATTGCAAATCCCAAGGAAAGCGGCTATCGTAGCCTGCATCTGGTGGTGGCGGTACCGGTGTTCCAAGCGGAGAAGACGGAAATCGTGCCTGTGGAAATACAGATCAGGACCATTGCCATGGATACTTGGGCCAGCCTGGAGCACGAACTAAAGTACAAAAACAACGGTGTCCTCTCTCCGGAAGAGACAGAGGAACTGAGGGCATGTGCCCTAGCCATAGCCGATGTGGATAAGCGCATGGAGAAGATACACAAGAGAATAGATAATAGGTAAGGAAAGAGCATGAACAACTGGAGATATAGATTAATGAACTTTATGCAGGGGAGATACGGCAATGACCAACTCTCTGTATTCATGATGATACTTGCCTTTGTCCTACAGCTGTTGGGGCGGATTCTTCGGATTCAGCCCATTCACTGGGTGGGACTACTGCTCTTCTTCCTCATGATGGCAAGAGTGCTGTCCAGAAACATTCCCAAGCGCCAGAGAGAAAATGAGAAGTTTCTTCACATGAAGAACAGGATACTCAATTGGAACTACTTTAGAAAGCAGAAGAAGCAGGGAACCTACACCTACTCCCAAGAGGAGCAGCAAAAGAACGGTAAAAAGGGCGTAGTGTATGCATACTACTACTGCCCCTCCTGCAAACAGCAGATTCGCGTTCCCTCGGGAAAGGGCACTGTGCGGGTGACCTGCCCCAAATGCAAAACCAAGTTTGAGATGCACACCTAAGAAAGACATCGGAGGATGAGAAGAACATGTCTACACCACTAAAACCTGCAGAGATACTGGAAGTCGCCATTGAGACGGGGACAAAGCGAGCAGACTACTCCTTTGGGAAGCTTGCCATATTGGGAATATTGGCGGGGGCGCTGATTGCCTTTGCTGCGGAAGGTTCCAACATGGCTGCCTTTAACTTGCTCGCCAATCCGGAAACCTATGGACTGGGAAGAGCCGTTGCCGGCGTCGTCTTTCCCACCGGATTGATGTTGGTGGTTCTCACCGGCTGTGAACTCTTTACGGGCAACAACTTGATGATTACCTCCCTCTTGGAGAAGCGGATCACCCTGGGGAAGATGCTTCGAAACTGGGGGATTGTCTATGTATTTAACTTAATTGGATCCATCCTCATCGCGGTGTTCATGGCGCAGTCAGGTTTATTCCACGCCGGAGCCGACATGTTGGGGGCCGTGACGGTGAAGATTGCCGCCGGCAAGACTGCCTTGGATTTCCTCCCCGCCTTTGTTCTGGGGATTATGTGTAACTGGCTTGTTTGTCTGGCGGTCTGGCTGTCCTATGGAGCGGACACCTTGGTGGGAAAACTGTTGGGAATCTTCTTCCCCATTTCCCTCTTTATCACCTCCGGCTTCGAGCACAGCGTTGCCAACATGTACTATATTCCCGCAGGTATCTTGGCAAAGGCCAACGAAACCTATGCCAATTTATCGGGCGCCGCACCGGAAGCCCTTGCGAGCCTTACTTGGGGCGGATTCTTTGTAAATAATCTTCTTCCTGTAACCTTGGGGAACATCGTGGGAGGTGCCATCTTCGTCGGGATGGCGTACTGGTATTCCACGAAAAAAGCGTAAACCTTCCATATTAGACATGAAGCCCCCTCCTTGCTATAATCAGTTAGGTAAGGAGAAATTATGATGCAAAAAAATGAAGATAAAATTTTGGAGGTAACCGGACTTCGGAAGTCCTATGGCAAGGTCCTGGCGGTGGATGACATCAGCTTCTATGTGAAGAGGGGTGATGTCTTTGCTTTTTTGGGGCCTAACGGTGCCGGCAAGTCCACCACCATCGATATTATATGTACCTTCCTCAAAGCGGACAAAGGGGAGATTCTCATTGACGGTTTGAAGGTGGGAAGAGACGACCACGAGATCCGAAAGAGGATTGGAGCGGTTTTTCAGGACGGACTGTTGGACAATCTGTTGACGGTAAAGGAGAACTTGGAACTGCGAGGAGGACTTTACGGTCTGAACGGGAAGGAGCTGGCAGCAGCCATTGACTTTTCCGTGGAGGCCACAGGGGTGGCGGATTTCTTAAAGAGACCCTACGGCAAACTTTCCGGAGGACAGCGAAGAAGGGCGGACATCGCCAGATCTTTGTTAAACACACCGAAGATCCTATTTTTGGATGAACCCACTACCGGACTGGATCCCCAGACGAGAAAAAACGTTTGGGACACGGTGCGAAAAATACAGGGAGAAAAGGATATGACCATCTTCCTCACCACCCACTACATGGAAGAGGCGGAGAACGCAGACTATGTGGTGGTCATTGATGAGGGGAAGATTGCTGCTCAAGGATCTCCGGTGAACTTAAAGGCCACCTACTCTTCCGATACCCTCCAGTTGATTTACAGGAATCGGGAAGAGTTGGCAAGAAAGTTGACGGCGAGAGGACAAGCCTTCGCAGAGCGGGCGGAACGATTTGTCATCAACCTTTCGGAAACCATGGATGCCCTTCCCATTGTGGAGCAGTACAAGGACGACATATTGGATTTCGAGGTACGCACGGGAACCATGGACGATGCCTTTATCAGCATCACGGGAAAGGAGATGAGAGAATGATTGCCTTTGCAAAGCGAAACATCAAAATCTTCTTCCGAGATAAGAGCAGTGTATTCTTTTCCCTCTTGGGGGCATTGATCATCATCGGTCTGTATGCACTCTTTTTGGGAGACCTTGTGGTCAAATCCATTGAAGGAATTGACGGTGCCACTGCCATTATCAGCAGCTGGATTGTGGCGGGAATCTTGGCGGTCACCTCCGTCACGGGTACCTTGGGTGCCTTCGGCACGATGATCAACGATAAGGACAAGAAGATTGAAAAGGACTTCTATGTAGCACCCATGAATCGCAGAGATATTGCAGGGGGTTATGTGCTCAGCGCATTTTTCGTGGGGTTGATTTTAACCATTATCACCATGATTGTAGGTGAAATCTATATCATCTCCCAGGGGGGAGACATCTTAAGCATTGGAGCCATTGGGAAGTCCCTCCTGGTCATCATCCTTTGCGCCCTCTCCAATACAGCTATCCTGCTCTTCATCGTCACCTTTATTAACAGCGAAAACGCCTTTGCGGCGGCAAGCACCATCGTAGGAACCATGATTGGTTTTCTCACAGGAATCTATGTGAACATTGGAAGTCTGCCCGAGGCGGTGCAGATGATTGTCAAGGTATTTCCTCCATCCCACGGAGCGATTTTGCTTAGGCGCATCATCATGGAAGAGCCCATGGAAAAGGGTTTTGGAGATCTTCCTCCCGAGGCACTGGACAGTTTCAAAGAGACCATGGGCGTGGTCTTCTACTTTGGAGATCAGCAAGTGGAAACTTGGGTGAGCATTGCGGTTTTGGCAGGAACGGGAATCCTCTTCTTCCTCTTGGCCATGTGGAGACTGGCAGCAAAGAAGGTGTGAGATGGGCAAGACGGTAATTTTTTTAGGTGCCGGTGCCAGCAAGGCGGAAGGTGCCCCGGTACAATCGGAGATGATCAGCCAGTTCTTTGCGCTTCCCTCTTCCGATGCAGAGTTCTTAAGTGCACGACGACTGCTTCTGGAGTTCTTGGAAGATATCTTTGGCATGGACCCCCACGAAAAGCATCACCCCTATGACTATCCGAAGTTCGAAGAGTTGTTGGGAATCATCGATTTGGCCCTGACAAGGGGAGAACAGTTGGGTTCCGTCGTAAGAAACCTGCACCAAGTTCGGGAAAAATTCATCTATCTCATGGGAAAAACACTGGAGGAGAAGATCGACGCGCGTCACGGCATCCACAGAAATCTGGTGGAATACCTTTGCACGGATAACCGCATGGATGATATCGCCTTCATCAGCACCAACTACGACACCCTCATGGACGATGCCATTTCTGAACGGCGGTCTCTCAACTACGGTCCCTTCGCCCCCGTGAAAGAAGGAAGCGTGATTCTATACAAACTCCATGGGTCCCTCAACTGGACCCAGTGCACCGGCTGCGGCAAGTTTGAAATCGGAACCAAGCGGGGGGAACCCTGCGCACAGTGCAACGGCATCAGACGTTCCATCATCGTACCACCCAAGTACAACAAAAACCTGAAGAACAAGTATCTAAAGGAAGTGTGGCGGCGGGCAAAGAAGGTCCTCATCAAGGCGGAACACATTGTTTTTTGCGGTTACTCCTTTCCCGATGCGGACATTAACGTAAAGTATCTTCTCAAGCAGGGAGAACTTCACGGGCCACTGCCCAAGGTCAGCGTCGTCAACGGCTTCGACGAAGAAGGCAGCGACAAGCACTATATTGAAGAGGGCAGATACAAGCGGTTTTACTCTGCAAAGGTGGATTACACGGGGATGACCTTCCAAGAATTTGTGAAGAATCCCGGCACCTTGTTGGGGTAGACGCAAAAACGGAAAACTGATATAATCTTCTCATTAACAATCCCATTTTCAAATAGCAATCTGGTAAATAGTCAATAGTAACTTTGCTATTAATTGCAAATAAAAAGCGTGTTTCATCGCACGCAAAACTGAACTTTGAAAAACACTTCAAAATTTGGAAAGGAAATTATGAAGTTACAGATACTCTGTTTGCAGAGTAAAGCTGATTCCGGTCCAGCAAACCGTAAATCAGCCGAATCGTCTTACGAGACGTGAGTGCGAGTGCTCTTTTGTGCTGATGCGTCTTTGATTCATCAAACTTCTTTCGGTAGTAAGCTGCAAAGGTAGGCTCGTGTCGTCTAATACTGTCGGTTGCTTCAATCAGATAATATCGCAGATACTTGTTTCCGGCTTTCGACATGTGCGTATCGTCTGCTTCATAATCGCCGGATTGGTTTCTGTTCCAGTAGATGCCCGCATATTTTGCCAATGCGTCCGCTGAATGGAAGGCATGTATATCGCCAATTTCTGCGAGTATGCCGGAAGCAAATACGGGGCCGATACCGGGGATGGATTGCAACACTGTAAATGCATCCGGAGACAGACCCTTTAAGGTCTTCTCGATTGCCTTGTTGATTGTTTTGATTTCTTGCTCATATGCACTAATGCAATTGTAGGAAGAAGCAATGGAAATCGTAAGCGGTTCATAAAGAGTCTTGTCCAAGCGATAGGAGTCTCGAGCAGCCTTTTGGAGCAATTTGCAAACCTTGGCAGGATCGTCAAAACGATTTTTGCTATGTTTGCAGACGAAGTCAATCAATTCTTCAGAAGAAAGATTGGAGAGATCTTCAAGGCTAAGCATTTCCGTAAGAATAGCTTCTGCAGTTGCGGTGTGATTGCTTGAAAACGGGTGATTAACATCTTTTAGAACAGCAAGTTCGGAGAACTTGAGAAAGATATTAGAAACCATATATGTTTTCTCGCGTGTCATACACTCTACAAGATGCAACCGATGTCTGGTAAGTCTTTGCAGAGCAAGATATTGAGGACCCTTCCAGGGTTCTGTGGTAAGACGACCAACTCTTGCAAAGTCTGCGATGATGTATGCGTCAATAGGATCCGTTTTTCCAAGACCGATGAAGGACTTTCTATAGTTGCTGATCACCTTAGGGTTTAAGGGATGAACATACACACGGTGAGGGAGCAGCTCTTCATTGGAAGATAGAAAGTTGGATATATGCAGTCCATAAAAAGAAGTGGATTCCAAGGCGACAACTGTTGATTCAAAATGATGCTTTTGAATCAGCTCAAGCAATTTGCTTTTAAGTGTATCTGCACCAACCTGATTGTTAGGAACATTCAGCTCAAACAAAACATTGGCGTTGAAATCCATGCCCGTGCAAACGTTGGTCTTGGAACTCACGTCAATACCAACAAACAGAGTAGAAAGAACATTTAAGTTCTTCATCCAAAATCACCTCCTTTCCGGGTAAGGATGGAGACATCAACAAAGGATTATCCTGAGCATTGATTCTGACTGAAACCTCGCATAATTAGCATTCACTTCCGGAGACATATTGCTGGAAGGTCTCCCCCGAAGGATGAAACATCTGTGTAAGCAGAATAGAAATCAATGTCAGGCGTAAAGCTTTTTAAGCAGTCACAAAATGTGCTGTAAGGAGGAGCAAGACGTACCTTTGTAAATTGTCTGCTAGAGACATTTTACCATCAGGATATCCAATATTGAATAAGTTATCGTTGGACATATTTAATGAAAAGAAATATGTCCGTGGAACATATTATACGAGGAGGAACCTTATGAAGAAGTATGTTTGCATCCCTTGTGATTACATCTATGATCCGGCAGTAGGCGATCCGGATAACGGCGTGGCTCCCGGGACGGCTTGGGAAGATGTTCCCGACGACTGGCAGTGCCCGGTCTGCTATGTGGACAAGGATCAATTTGAAGAATTAGAATAAGTAGAATAAGTAGAAGGAGTGCAGTGAAAACTTGCACTCTTTTTCTTGACAGGCCCAAGGGCTATATGCTATAGTGATACTTGCGTACGTTACAACTTTACCGCATGAAAGCGGAAAAAGAAAGAAAGTGCAATGAAATACAACAAAGCAAAATTGAGACCGGAAGAAGCGGCCACCCTGGAACTGCGCGGTCTCTACGAAACATTCGGCTACTCCAAGTTCAAGATGAACCGCTTTGAGGAGTACACCCTCTATGCCAGCAACAAGGATTTCCTGGCAGGGGATCAGGTCCTCACTTTCACCGATTTGGACGGCAGGCTCATGGCCATGAAGCCGGATGTAACCCTAAGCATCATCAAGAACGTGGAAGAAGACTTCGGCGAAGAGAATCAAAAGCTGTACTACCTGGAAAACGTCTATCGAGAAGATAAGGGAAGTAACAAGTTCAAAGAGGTTTCTCAGATGGGACTGGAGTACATCGGCAACGTGGGTATTGACGGAATCACGGAAGTGGTTGCCTTGGCGTCGGAAACCCTGCGGATTATCAACAGAAAACATGTATTGGAACTGTCCCACATGAGCTTTGTGGAAGAGCTTCTCAACAAGGCCACATCTTCCCAAGACGTGTACTACCATTTGCTGAAGCTGATTCGAAATAAGAATATAGATGGCATTCAAAAGGTGGGCAGGAAGGCGGGCGTATCCCAGGAAGACATCGACAGACTCAGCGTGGTTCCCACATTGTTTGGGAACTTCCGAGAGACCATAGAAAAGGCAAAGAAACTGGTAGTTAATGATGTCATGAAGGACGCATTGGAGCAGCTGGAGGAGATATATGCCGGCCTGGAGAAGATGGATGCAGCACAAAATGTAGAAGTGGACCTGGCAATGGTCAACGACATTGACTACTACAACGGCATCATCTTCAAGGGGTATCTGAAGGATCTTCCAGAAAGCGTTTTAGCCGGCGGTCAATACGACAGGGCCATGGCGCTCTTTGGCAAGAAGGTGGGTGCCTTGGGATTTGCCCTCTACCTCAATGAAATCGCACGCTTGGGGCAGAAGAAAGAAGAACCGGAAGATGACATGCTCACCATCGCACTTCCAAAGGGAAGACTGGGCGATCAGGTTTATGATATACTGAGCAAGGGCGGTTACGATTGCCCCGAATATGACGACAAAAATCGTAAGCTGGTGGTGGAAAGCTGCGAGAAGAAGGTCCGCTACTTGCTGGTGAAACCCAGCGATGTTGCCGTCTATGTACAGCACCACGTGGCGGATGTGGGCATTGTGGGAAAGGACATCATCTTGGAAACGGATCCGGCGGTGTATGAACTGAAGGACTTGGATATCGGAAAGTGCAAGATGGCGGTTGCCGCCCCCAAGGGCTACGTGGAAGACAGGGACAAGACTCTTCGCATCGCGACCAAGTATGTAAACGTAGCGAAGGAATTCTACGGAGACCGAAATCGAGACATTGAAATCATCAAACTCAACGGAAGCATCGAGCTGGGACCCATCTTAGGTCTTTCCGATGTAATCGTGGATATTGTGGAGACGGGAAACACCCTGCGGGAAAACAACTTGGAAGTGATTGAGAACATCAAGCCCATCAGCGCCCGTTTCATCGCCAACAAATCCAGCTATAAGTTTAAGACAAAAACCATCTGCTCCATGGTGGCAGGTTTGGGAGAAGATAAGTGAGCCGATTTATGAGAGAGGACTTGGCCGGTTTGGAACCTTACACGCCGGGAGAACAGCCTCAAAAGCAGAAGTTAATCAAATTGAACACCAACGAAAACCCCTATCCCCCCAGTCCCAGGGTGGCGGAAGCCCTAGCCGGGGAAGCCGGCTATCGTCTGTATCCGGACCCTACGGTGAGAGAAGGGGTGGAAGCGGTGGCCAAGTTTCACGGATTGAAGCCGGAGCAGGTTCTCTTGGGGAATGGGTCCGACGAGATTCTAGCCTTTGCCTATATGGCATATGGGGAGGAGGTCCTCTTCCCGGAAATCACCTACGGCTTTTACCCTGTCTTTGGGGGACTCTTTGGCAGCACGACCGTGGAAATCCCCTTGGACGAGGTGCTTTGTGTTCGACCGGAAGATTACTATGATGCCCATGGCACAGTCATCATCGCAAACCCCAACGCCCCCACGGGGAGGGCTCTTTCCCGCCTAGAGGTGGAAAAGATCATCCAGAGAAACTTGGGCAACGTGGTCATCATTGATGAGGCCTATGTGGACTTCGGTGGAGAAAGCTGCGTACCCCTCATCGAACAGTACGAAAATCTGCTGGTGGTACAGACCTTCAGCAAGTCCAGAAGTCTTGCGGGCATGCGCATCGGTGTTGCCTTGGGCAATGAGGAGCTGATACAAGACCTCAATCGAGTCAAATACAGCTTCAACCCCTACAACCTGAGCCGAGATGCCATCTTGGCGGCCAAGGCATCCATGGAGGATGTGGAATACTTTCAAGAGACCACGGCAAAAATCATAGAAACCAGAGAGATGTTTGTTGCGGGAATGGAGAAGATGGGCTATTCCGTTTTACCCTCCTCCGCCAACTTCGTCTTTGTAAAGAGCGGCAGGGAGTACTTTGACCGACTTCGAGAGAAGGGGATCTTGGTGCGTCGCTTTGATAAGGACCCCATCAAGGATTATGTGCGAATTACCATCGGCACGGAAGAGGAAATGAAAGAATTACTGAGAGTTACGGAGGAACTGCAATGAGAAAAGTGCAAATTGAGAGAAATACGACGGAGACGCAGATTTCCGCCAGACTGGACATTGACGGCCGGGGAAAGTACGACATCAACACGGGATGCGGATTCCTGGATCACATGTTGGAGCTCTTTGCTCGCCACGGCCGATTCGACTTAAACGTGGACTGCAAGGGCGACATCCAAATTGACGACCACCACACCGTAGAGGATGTGGGCATCGTCTTGGGAAGAGCATTTCTGCAAGCCCTGGGGGAAAAGCGAGGCATCGCTCGCTACGGGAGCATCATGCTCCCCATGGATGAAGCGTTGATTCTGATAGCCTTAGACTTCAGCGGAAGATCCACCATAGTCTATGACTTGACCTTGAAGGATAAGGTAGGAGAGTTTGATACAGAGCTGGTGGAAGAATTCTTCCTGGCCTTCTCCAGAGAGGCGGGGCTAAACCTGCACATCAAGCAACTTGCCGGCAAGAACACCCACCACATTATAGAAGGGACCTTTAAGGGATTTGCCAGGGCATTGGCTCAGGCAGTGGAAGTCAAATATGGAGATGAAATACCCTCCACCAAAGGAGTTCTCTGATGATTGCTGTCATAGACTACGGGGTTGGGAATCTGTTTTCTCTCCAGGCCTCTCTCAAATATATCGGTGCAGAGACAAAGGTAACGGGAAGGAAGGAAGACATCATCCGTGCAGACAAAATCATCCTGCCGGGAGTGGGAGCATTTTCCGATGCCATTGAAAAGTTACAGAACACCGGCCTGGTGGATACCCTCATTGGGGAGACCCAAAAGGGAAAGCCCTTACTGGGCATCTGCCTGGGAATGCAGCTCCTCTTTGAAAAGAGCTTGGAGTACGGGGAGCATCAAGGCCTAGGTCTGATCAAAGGAGAGATTGCCCCCCTTGCGCCGGAGCTTGCCGGAAAAGAAGTGAAGGGAGAGGCATTGAAGGTTCCCCACATAGGGTGGAATAGCATACAGATCAAGGAAGACCCACTCTTTAAATACATAGAGGAAGGGGAATACGTGTACTATGTCCATAGCTTCTATGGGAAGAACTGCAAGGACAACACCATCGCAACCTCTTCCTACGGAATTACCGTAACGGGGGCCGTGCGCAACGGCAGCGTGTATGGAACTCAGTTCCATCCGGAGAAGAGTGGGCAGACAGGGCTTCGAATTTTAAGGGCCTTCAACGAAATATAAGGAGTAAGGAATGAAGATATTTCCGGCAATCGATTTAAGAGACGGAAAGGCGGTGCGGCTTTTCCAGGGAGACTATGACCAAGAGACGGTCTACAGCGACAGTCCGGCGGATGTGGCTAAGTCCTTTAAAAAGGCGGGAGCATCCTGTCTCCACCTGGTGGACTTGGACGGTGCCAAGGATGGTAAGTTGGTTAACTTTGATACCATTGGAGAAATCGTTTCTCAGGTGGAGATGTTTGTACAGGTGGGCGGCGGCATTCGCGATGAGGAACGAATTCGCCAGTATCTGGACTTGGGCGTAGGTCGTGTGATCTTGGGCACCATTGCCCAGAAGGATCCGGTCTTTCTAAAGGAAATGGTGGACAAGTACGGAGATGCCATCGCCGTGGGGGTAGATGCCAAGGACGGGAAGGTGGCCATCAACGGTTGGAAGGAAGTCACCGACCAGGAGAGTTTTTCCTTCTGTGAAGAATTGGCTGCCATGGGCATAAAGACAATCATCTACACGGATATCAGCAAGGATGGCGGTATGGGCGGAACCAACATGGAGGCCTATGAACGGCTGAGAAAAATAGAAGGGCTGGATATTGTTGCCAGCGGCGGCATCAGTTTTGAACATGAAATAGAACAGCTGGCCTCCATGGTCAGCGGAGCGATTCTTGGGAAGGCTCTGTATACCGGAGCCTTGGACTTAAAGAAATGTATTGAGATAGGAGAAAAGGAATGATTACAAAGAGAATCATACCCTGCCTGGACGTACGAGACGGAAAGGTGGTCAAGGGTGTAAACTTTGAAGGGGTGAAGGATATAGCCGATCCGGTGGAGATGGCGGCCTTCTACAATGAAAGCGGTGCGGATGAGCTGGTCTTCTATGACATTACCGCCAGCGTTGAGGGTAGAATGCTATTTGATGACATCCTGCGAGATGTGGCATCTCAAATCTTCATCCCCCTGACCGTAGGTGGTGGCATCAAGACCTTGGATGACTTTGACCGCGTCCTGAAGTGTGGTGCGGACAAGGTCAGCATCAACAGCGGTGCCATTGAGAATCCCGACATCATTGAAGAGGGTGCCAAGAAGTACGGTGACCAGTGTGTGGTGCTGTCCATGGATGTAAAGCGGGTGGACGGAAAGTTCCATCTCTTCACGGGAGGCGGTCGAAAAGATACGGGCATCGATGCCCTTCAGTGGGCGGTGGACGGTGTCAATCGCGGAGCCGGGGAACTGGTGGTCAACAGCATCGATACGGACGGGGTTAAGAAGGGCTTTGACATTGAGATGCTCAATGAATTTGCCGCAAGGGTCAAGATTCCCATCATCGCCAGCGGTGGAGCGGGATCCATGGACGACTTTGTGACCCTCTTTCAAAACCCGGGCATGGATGCAGGCCTGGCAGCCAGCATCTTCCACTTCAAGGAAGTGAATATTAAGGAGCTGAAGGAGTACTTGCGGAAGGCCGGCGTGGAGGTGCGCATATGACTGTAAAGTTTGATGAAAAGGGATTGATTCCCGCCATCGTACAGGACTTCTTTTCCAAGGAGGTCCTCACCTTGGCATATATGAACGAGGAAAGCTTACAGATTACCATGGAGGAAGGCTACACTTGTTTCTGGTCTCGCAGTCGTCAGGAGCTGTGGCGCAAAGGAGAAAACAGCGGGAACCGTCAAAAGGTGGTGAACATCACGGCGGATTGCGATCAAGATGCCTTGGTCATCCAGGTCATAAAAAGCGGTCCGGCTTGTCACACCGGTGCGGAGAGCTGTTTCTTTGAAGAAATATTTCAGAGCGAGGAGCAGAATGCCTTCAGCTGGGAAGATCTCTACGCCTTAATAGAGGGTAGAAAAACAGATCCCAAAGAGGGAAGTTACACCACCTATCTCTTTGAAAAGGGGATGGAGAAGATCCTAAAGAAGGTGGGAGAAGAGTCTACGGAAGTCATCATCGGTGCCGCCAAGGCGGACAAAAAGGAGACCATCTACGAAGTGGCAGACCTTGCCTATCACGTGATGGTCATGATGGTGCAGATGGGGATCGAAACAAAGGACATCACGGCAGAGCTGGCCAAGCGTCATGTCATCGACAAAAAGGTAAAACAGGAAACCATGGCTTAGAGATGGAGGTCTCGCTTACAGAAGACCGCTCCTGCACCAATGTAAAGTAGAATGCCCACAAGGAAGAGGATGACAACACCTGTCATTCCGTTTCCTTCCCGCAGGGCACCGCTGTCGTACAGGGTGAAGAAGGTGGCATACTTACCATCTTCCGCCTTGCCGCCCATACCGGCAATCATATGTATTAAATATTCAATGAGAGGAAGCCCTCCGCCAATGGCTAGGGCTTTTTGTGCGTCGTCAAATGCGCAAGATGCCAGAAAGCAAATGCCGCCGATGAAAAAATGGAGAGCAAAAACACCTACATTCATTCTCAGGAATGCAGGGATATCCAGTTGCCCCTTGAAGAAGGACTCCGAAAAGGCGATTCCCGCCACCGTGGAAAGGGCAATCAAGAAAAAAATGGATGCCACAAGGACCACTGCCTGCGTGGTGATAATCTTCTTTCGAGAAATGGGGGAGGCCAAAAAACCACCCATGGCACCGCTCTCCACCAGTTTGACCACCAACCGCTGGGCGGCGATGATGATGAAAACCAAGGGGACCAACAGCATGAGGAAGCCGTATAAATAAGTATCCATGAAGCCGGTGAGAGTGGCCACGTCTCCGGTCATCCCAAAGAACTCCATCATTCCCGGCATGGATTCGTTGAAGGTGGTCAGGGACTTTATCATATCCGGATTGTACATCCAAATAATGACGCTGAAATACATGAGCAAGACGGCAAAGAATATGACAAAGGGCTTGATCAGTGAGCGGCAACTTGCCTGAAAGAGGGTTCCGTTCATTGTACGCCACCAACCCTTTCTTCTCCATAATAATGAAGAAAGATATCTTCCAAGCTCTGGTTAATCTGGGTGAGGTCTTCCACGGGGAAATACACCAGGGCGCTGAGGAAGTCGCTCAGGTCATTGGTCACCTTCACCGTGACCCTTGTGCCTTCCACCTTTTCCACTTGGTAATCACCCCCCGCAAAGAGCAAGGCATTCTCCTTGGTGTCCAAGGTTACCACGTAACGCTTGATTTGTGTCGCCTTCAAATATTCCACAGACTCGGTGACAGCCAAGGATCCCCTTCGAATGATAGCCACCCGCCCACAGGTACGCTCCACTTCTTCAAACATGTGGCTGGACAGAAGGATGGTCTTCCCACGCTCCTTCTCTTCCAAAACCAAATTGATAAACTCGTTTTGCATGAGGGGGTCCAAGCCACTGGAAGGCTCGTCCAATATGATTGTGTGGGGATCGTGCATAAAGGCACAGACGATGCCCACCTTTTGCTTCATGCCCTTTGACATCTTCTTAATCTTCCCGGAAGCATCCAGGTCAAATCGTTCCATGATTTCCGGGGCTCTTCCCAAATCCTTCATTCCCCGAAAAGATGCCATAAAGCGGATATATTCCTTTCCCGTCATGTGATTTAGGAAGGCGGTTTCCCCGGGGATGTATCCCAGGTTTTCATGAATGGCGGGAGCGTCTTCCCAGCAATCCATACCACCGATGGTGCAACTGCCTTTCTTGGGGCGGATGAAACCCATGAGATGGCGAATGGTCGTCGTCTTTCCGGCACCGTTGGGACCGAGAAAACCGAAGACTTCTCCTTCGTCTATAGACAGGTTCACGTCGAAGACACCTCTTCCTTGGCCGTAGTCTCGCGTCAACCCCTTAATTTCAATGTTTCCCATGTTCAGAACATCTCCTTTTTTTGCATTGTACCACGATTCATAGGGCTTGTAAAAAACGTTTCGTTTGTTTACTTTTTATCATAATGAGGTATAATGAAAAAAGTTACTGTTATCAAGGAGGATAGTTATGAAAACACTTGAACTAAAGAACAATTTTTATTGGGCCGGTTCTCTGGACCCGGACCTGAGAATATTCGACATCATCATGGATACGGAGTTTGGTACGACCTACAATTCCTACCTGCTCAAGGGCAGCGAGAAGACCGTGCTCTTTGAGGCTTCCAAGGCAAAATGCATGGACAGCTACTTGGAACAGCTGGCAACCTTGGTGGATATCAAGGACATCGACTACATCGTCATCAGCCACACGGAGCCGGATCACACGGGAACCGTGGCCAAGATGGTGGAGATGAACCCTGCCATTAAGCTGGTGTGTACCGGGACAGGGAAGCGCTTCATGAAGGAAATTACCAACATGGACTTTAACGCTGTGGTTGTAAAGGACGGAGACAGCCTGAGCTTGGGGGATAAGACCTTGCGCTTTTTCATGGCACCCAACCTCCACTGGCCCGATGCCATGTTCACCTATATAGAAGAGGATAAGTCCTTGGTGACCTGCGATGCCTTTGGGTGTCACTACAGCTTTGACGGCATTGTGATTTCCAAGCTGAAGGACCACGATGGTTACAACAAAGCTTTGAAATATTATTTTGATAACATTATGGGACCCTTCAAGTCCCACGTCTTGAAGGCCATCGACAAGATCAAGGATCTGGATATCGACATGATCTGCACGGGACACGGTCCGGTTTTGGATGAGGATCCTTGGAAGGTCATCAATGCCTACAAAGATTGGGCAACGGCAACCAATCCCAACGAGAAGAAGACGGTAGTAATTCCCTACGTGTCCGCATACGGCTATACCAAGGAGTTGGGCGAGAAGATTACAGAAGGTATCAAGGCTGCCGGAGACATCGACGTACGCATGTACGACTTGGTGGAGACAAAGAAGGAAGATATCATGGACGAAATCTTCTGGGCAGACGGTCTTCTCTTTGGCACACCCACCATGGTCGGTGAGGCATTAAAGCCAATTTGGGATCTTACCACTTCCATCTTCCCGGTAACCCACTGCAACAAGATTGCATCCGCCTTTGGTTCCTATGGATGGAGCGGAGAAGGCGTTCCCCATATTGTGGAAAGATTGAAGCAGCTTCGGCTGAAGGTTTACGGCGATGGATATCGTATTCCCTTTAAGCCATCGGATGCGCAATTGGAAGGTGCTTATGAATTCGGATACGGCTTTGGTCTATCCGTGGATAAGGGAGAAATCACAACCCCCGAGGAAGTATCTGACGGGAAGAAATATTGGAAGTGCCTGGTCTGCGGAGAAGTCATTGAAAGCCCCACCGTTCCGGAAGTATGTCCGGTTTGTGGCGTCGGCCCCGATCAGTTCGTGCCCATTCAGATGGATGAGGTTTCCTATCAGTCGGATACCAACGACAAGTTCCTCATCTTGGGCGGCGGCATCGCCGGCTTAATGGCTGCGGAAGAAATCAGAAGAAGAAACGCTACGGCATCGGTAGAAATCCTTACAGAGGAAGATGTGGTTTGCTACAACAGGCCCATGCTCACCAAGGGAATTCTTTCCGAGCCCGATGGCATCAGCTTCTTCACCAAGCAGGAAGACTGGTATAAGGAAAACAATATCGATATCACCACCGGTGCCAAGGTGCAGGAATTGGATATTGCCGGCAAATCTGTAACATTGGAAAACGGCGAGAAGAAGGCTTACGATAAGCTGATCTACGCCTTGGGCGCGGAGAGCAATCGGATCCCCATCAAGGGCTCCGACAGAGACGGCGTGTTCTACATCCGTAAGCTGGCCGATACGGAAGCGGTGCGACAGAACATTGATAAGGTGAAGTCTGTTGCAGTCATCGGCGGAGGCGTCTTGGGACTGGAAGCGGCTTGGGAGTTTGCAAGAGCGGGCAAGGATGTAACGGTCATAGAAATCAGCAGCGGCATCATGAAGAACCAGTTGGATGCAAAGGGTTCCGAGATTCTTCGCAAGGCAGCGGAGAAAGCCGGCGTAAAGGTAGAGTGCGGCACCGGCATCCAGGAAGTTACGGCAGACAGCGTGATTTTGGCCGACGGAAGAAGCATTCCGGCTGAGATGGTGTCCATATCCGCAGGAATCAGACCCAATTCCGCCATCGGTGTGGATGCAGGCCTGAAAGGGGAGCGATGGATTGAAGCGGATGAAAAGATGCAGACCAGCGACCCCAACGTATTCGTTGCAGGTGATGTGGCCGTGGTAAACGGCGTCAGCTTTGCCATCTGGAACCAAGCCCTGGAAATGGGACGAGTTGCCGGAATCAACGCTGCGGGAGATGAGGCGGAATACAGCCCCGTCATTCCTTCCAATGCCTTTAGCGGATTCGGCGTGGACCTCTTTGCCATTGGAGACAACGGCAAGAAGGAAGATGTTCACTACAAGGCTATTGAGGTACATGAAGAGGCCAAGGGCATCTACAAGAAGATGTACTTTGTCAATGATAAGTTCGTCGGCGGCATTCTTATCGGTGCACAAGCACTGGCACCCAAGATGCTGGAAGCATACGAAAAAGGCCTTTCTTTCAAGGAAACGGCATCCATTCTGTAGGCCAAAAAAAGTTTTATGAACGTTTTGTGAAGATGTGTTGACTTCGGTTGACACATCTTTTCTCTTCTTTTAATATGAGCATGGTGCTAGGATAGTACCGTCAAAAAAAGAGGTGAAAGAAGAGAAAAGGAGACGAAAAGAGTATGCTGGAAATATGTAAGAGACACACTGATACAGCGCAGGGTCGCGTGAGACTGGGGCTGTGTGTGTCGGTGATATTCATAGTAGCTATGGTATTCGGACTTTTAGTAGTGGCCAAGCCCTATGCCGTATATGCAAGCGGCGAAAAGGTATCTGATCCGTGGGTGGTCAAAGTAAATGGACAAGAAGTCGTGGTAGTGGATTCTCAGGAATCCGGAGAAGCTGTCATCGCCGGCGTCAAGGCGGAGTACATCCCCGACGTGACCAATCAGCAGGAAACATCCATTGGGGACACCGTTGCTGTTGAGAAGTACCAGTTTGATGACAAGACTACTCATCCGGTGGTCATGACCACAGAAGATGCGGTAGATCATATCACAGATATGAACGCATCCGGAGCAACTACTCCGGTAGCCGTTGAAACCAAGAAAACCGTAAAAGAAACAGTAGAAGTACCCTTTGAGGTAGAAACAGTAGAAACCGACGATTTGTATGTGGGCGAAAGCAAGACGCACAAGGCAGGTCAAAAGGGATCCAACACCGTTGTAAGTGAAGTGACAATGATCAACGGTAAAGAAGTATCCAAGGTAAAACTGAGCACCACCGTAGTAAAGAAGCCTGTAACAAAGGTCATCTACGAAGGTACAAAGGTTGAAGAAGTTGCAACCGTAAGCAGCGGCGGCACGTCCTCCGGAAATAGCGGTAGCTATAGCGCAACCAGTTCCGGCAGTTCTTCCGGAAGCTCCGGTGGATCCGCATCCTACACCGTTCCTTCTTCCAAGAATGGATCGGCAGTCGCAAGCTTTGCCTGTCAGTTCGTAGGTAACCCCTATGTATCCGGCGGAACCAGCTTGACAAACGGAGCAGATTGTTCCGGATTCACACAGTCCGTATATGCACAGTTCGGCGTATCTCTTCCCAGAGTCGCATCTGCACAGGGCGGCGTTGGAGTCGCAGTACCTGCCAGCCAGGCACAGCCCGGAGATCTGGTTTGCTACGGATATCACGTAGGAATCTACATCGGTGGCGGACAGATGGTACATGCCAGCACACCGAGTGGCGGAATCAAAATTGGAACCGTCAGCTGGGGAGCTCACACATTCAGAAGAGTGATCTAAGAACCGTAATATATCAAAAAATTGGCACCCTTTTTCAGAGTAATTTGAAGAAGGGTGTTCTTGGTTTTCACATAAGAAACATTGGAATTTCAACGGAAAATTGGAAAAGTGAAAGTTGTGTGAAGATGCCTTTGCTTTCGTTGACGGCAACTTTTTCCTCCTATATTATAAGCATGTTGGCAAGAACAACGGAGAAAAGGAGAACCTTAAATGTTAGAAATCTGTAAGAGACACGCCTCAACGACCAGCGGCCAGGTGAAGTTGGGAATATGCGTGTCAGTGATATTCATCGTAGCAATGGTCTTCGGACTACTGGTAGTTGCAAAGCCATACGCAGTATATGCTACGGGAGAAAAAGTGTCTGAACCTTGGGTCGTAAAGGTAGCCGGACAGGAAGTCGTCGTCGTTGAGTCCAGAGAGGCCGGCGAAGATGTACTGACAGGGCTTCGTACAGAATATGCAACGGGAGTCATCAATCAGCAGACTGCTGATATCAACGATAACATCACCATTGAACGATATCAGTTCGATGATACCACAACCCATCCGGTTGTGATGAATACACCGGAAGCCGTAAGCTACGTTGTGGACATGAATAAGAACAACCAAGATCTTATCCAGGTAGGCACCATGAACGTGGTAACGGAAGAAGAAGCAATTCCTTATGAAGCGGAAGCGGTTGAAACCGACGACATGGACAAGGGTGAAACCAAAGTTCAGAAGGCCGGAAAGCCCGGTGTCAAAGAAGTCGTCTACGAAGTAGAGATGGTTAACGGTAAGGAAGTATCCCGAAAAGTAATCAGCTCCACCGTAGTGAAGAAGCCGGTCACAAAGATTGAATTGGTAGGAACAAACGTACCCGAGCCGGAAGCAGCGCCAGCCCCTGTGGCAACAAGCTCTTCTTCCTCCTCGAGCTCAGCTCCTACAGCTGCACCCCAGCCGGTGAGCAGACCTACGTACTCCGCTACAGGTAATGCGGTTGTAGATTACGGACTTCAGTTCCTGGGAACACCTTACGTATACGGCGGAACCAGCTTGACCAGCGGCATCGACTGCTCCGGATTTACACAGGCGGTATATGCAAACTTCGGCGTATCCCTTCCCCATTCATCCTACGCACAGAGAAGCTGCGGAGTGGGCGTATCCTACAGCCAGGCACAGCCGGGAGACCTGATCTGCTACAGCGGACACGTTGCTCTCTACATGGGCGGTGGCAAGGTAGTCCACGCCAACGGATACGGCAGGGGCATACAGGTAAGCGATGCTACCTACAACACAATCCTGACCGTAAGACGCGTACTGTAATAGGAAATCAAAAAGACCTTCGAGAAATCGAGGGTCTTTTTTAGTGGGGATGGTTGAAAGGTTTGTCATCTGAAAATGTTGTCTTTTTGCTTCGAAACAGATCTAAAAGACAACATCGCATCAGATGATTTATCATTATGTAAACTGAATACAGGATTAGAAAGGGTTAGAGAAGAAATTTTGGAAGTTGCCATAGATGAATCTCAACTTGAGAATCTCTATTTAGAATACATGGTGGCAATACCCTCTCAAAAGCATCAAAAAGACAACATTTGATATAACCATAAAAAACGATGCAAAAACATTATGTAAACTTGCCCAAGTCCAAAAGAGGAGAACGAGCATATTGGTCCATAAAGACTAAAGCAGTTGTTTTACTGATACGGCGGTTACTTCCAAAACCCTGTTCAAAAAGGGGAATTTTTCTTTCATCATATCAAAGTCGGTGCCGGACTCGATGGATCGCGCAGTACCTTCAAGCCGGAATCCGGTTCCTTGGTAATCATTAAAGCCAACAACATTTCTGCTGCCCAATGTAACTTTTACCTGGTTATTTTCATTGACATCACTCTCGGTGCTATGCATTCCTGCTGCGGGTATTAGAATCTTATCGTTATCCTTTACAACCAAATAGGAGTTCCAAGTATTTGTGACATGTGGTTCTGATGTTCCCCATGATACAATAGCAACAACCCCTTCATTTTTTAGCACTTCATAAAATTTTTCTGTGAACATAGTAGTTCCTCCTTTATTTCGATATTATGTATTGACGATAATGGTTGTCGCGATTAGAATATAGCAGAATTGCAGAGAAGTCAAGAAAAAAGGTGGTAGATTAATATGTTGATTGTAAGAAAATAATAAGATACTATTGAAAATGAACAGACAAAGGAGTGTAACTACAATGAAACTATCGGTTGGCGTAGAATACGCCTTACATTGCCTATTATATATGGTTGATTTAGATGAAGGCAGTTCAGTGAGCATTAAAGACTTGGCAACCTTTCAAGGTATATCTGAAACCTACCTCTCAAAGATTTATACCAAGTTGAGCAAGGACGAAATTGTAAAATCTGTCCCTGGGGTAAAAGGGGGCTTTGCTCTTGCGCGCAAAGCGGAGGAAATAACATTTTGCAATGTTGTCGAAGCTGTGGAGGGAAAGGAACCCTTTTTTCAGTGTGCAGAAATAAGACGGAATAATATCCTTTTGGATAAAGAGGGCTTACCTGACGCATATACAAAATGCCCCTGTCTCATTCATGTGGTGATGCTGGAAGCAGAAAGCGAAATGAAAAAATATTTGGATGGAAAGACATTGGCTTGGCTATATGATGAAGTGTATAACAAAAAATTGGGAGAAGAAGCAAAGCAAGAAATGATGGATTGGTTTAAGATTGGTAAAGGTCCATAACCAAAAATCATAAAGACCTTCGGCATGCCGAAGGTCTTTTTATCTCTGTATCCCTTTATTCTTCCTCGGGAGGTGTGTCATCTTTAAATTGCTTGAAGAGCTTGCTTAGATCGTATTCCCCTTGCTTCAGATCTTCGGATTTAAACTCTACCGATGCTTCCGGCGCTTTTTTCATAGCGGCTCTTGCATCTTTGCGAACTTTTGTCAGGGCGTTCCCGCCGCTGGTAGTCAGTAACGAATAGGAGTCGATTTTGTCCCTGTTGGCAACCATATAGCTGCGAATGGGTGTAGACAGTCCGTTTGCCCAGACCGGGGTAACGAAGAATACTCTGTCATAATTTTCCGGTTTATGTGCATTGCCTTTAATGGGTTTCACTGCTCTGCGAACGGCTTCCCAACCGGCAGCAACAAAGGAAACTTTTTCTCTTGCCACTTCGTAATCGATACGATCCATATCGCATGCGAGTTTTTCACGAAGGATTTTTGCCAGCACTTCCGAAGTTCCGGTGCGTGAATAGTAAACAATCAAGTTCTTTCTTGTCTTCATAAACTTCCTCCTTCCTATCTCAATTCTACAATTATATCACATTTGCCATAAGACTGATACAAAAAATAAAAGAGGCTGCTTCCGCAGAAGCAACCTCTCAGGGTGATATTGGATTATTCTTCGCTTTCCATAGCTTCTTTTGCAGCATCTTGGTCGACCTTTACGCTGTTGACAATGGTCATGACGTCTTCGTCAGCTGCCATAGGATAGTTGCCACTGGATACGATGATTTGTAAGGTAAGAGCTTCTCCATAATCATCGGGCTCTCCTACAACGGCAATCATCTTTCGCATTTCGCCTTTTTCCTCGTAAGTTGCCATCTTTCCTTCCATGCCGCCTACAGTAATATCTTCCACCTGCTTATTCTCCGCATAGACGTAGCTGTGGAATGTCTGCACTTCACCATCTACATAGTTCTCGGGAAGATAGGTAGTAGTACCCACCAGGAAGGCGGGACGGAAGGAATTGGTGTGGTATTCACTTTCCGAGTCACAGTAGAGGCCGATGCCGGCTAAGGCAGTATCGGGTACCACATACTCTTCATCGTGTAGGAAATCTCCAGCAAGATCCAGACTGATGATTCCCTTTTCTTCGGTAACATCTGCATCGCTGCCGCCGTCACCGCCACTGCCGCCGCCGCAGGCAGTCAAGGCAAATACCATGACAACTGCAAACAATAATACAAATAATTTCTTCTTCATAGAGACACCTCTCATTCTCATACAATGTTGATACATTTGATAGTAATAGAATAGTTTATTGAGAAGAAAAATGCAAGACCTTGTATACATGTCTTTTTATCTACACAAAAGCGGATACTTCTGATATACTGTTTTTCAGGAAAAAGTTCGAAAAGGAGAGGTAACCAATTATGAATTACAATTTTATACATGTATCCAGTTTCGTAGATGATAACGTTGTCGTAGGACAGGGGACGGAAATTCTAAATTTCTGTCACATGCAGGAAGGTGCCCGTATTGGGGACAACTGTGCCTTTGACCACTATGTAGTGATCGGGAAGAACGTTATCGTGGGAAACGAATGTACCATACAGAGCAATGTGTCTGTTCCGGAAGGTGTTATACTGGAGGAAGGCGTGTATTTGGGTTCATCCATGGTTTTCACGAATGATAGAATTCCACGAGGCAGAACGACCAAAGGGCATCAGGTGTATAAGAGCACAACGATCCGTGAAGGAGCGACAGTCGGTGCCAATGCGACCATCGTCTGCGGAAATGACATCGGCAAGTTTGCCATGGTGGCAGCAGGAGCGGTAGTGCTTCAGCCTGTAATAGACTATGCATTGGTAGCGGGCGTTCCTGCCAAGAAGATCGGTTGGGTCTGCGAGTGCGGAGAGATTCTTCACTATGGCTTGGACTGTGAAAAGTGTGGAAAGAAGTATCAGGAAGTAAACGGCCGGTTGCAGAGAATATAGAACGATAGATATCCGAGCACTTTAAATAGTTCGTATTAATACGAACTATAAAATTAAAAACTTTCTAAAAGGAGGGAAAAATCCCTCCTTTTGTGATACCATGGGGGTGTGAAAATGAATCCCATATTGTGAGAAAGGGAAGGCAATGGTAAGAAGAGTATTTGTCGAAAAAAAGAAGGAGTTTGCCGTTGAGGCGAAAGGGCTTTTTTCGGATATCAAGCAAAATCTCCACATGGACGGGTTGGAGTCCCTCAGGGTAATCAACCGCTATGACATGGACGGAGTGGATGAAGAACTATATGAGATGGCAAAATATGCAGTTTTTGCAGAGCCGGCGATTGACAAGGCAACAGACGAGACCTTGGACCTGCCTGAATCTGCGATTTTTTTTGCAGTGGAATATCTTCCCGGACAATATGACCAAAGGGCAGACTCTGCCGCACAGTGCATCCGCTTGCTGAAGCCGGGGGTATCGGTGGAAGTGAAGTTTGCAAGGGTCATCCTCTTGTCGGGGGACCTGTCCCGAGAAGATGTGGAAGCAATCAAGGGCTATGTAATAAACCCGGTGGACTCCAGAGAGGCCTCCCCGGAAAAGCCGGACACCTTGGAAATGGAAATGGAAGTTCCCGCTGACGTTGCTGTGGTGGAAGGCTTCCGTGAGAAGACAAAGGAAGAATTGGAAGAGTACCGTCAGGAGATGGGCTTTGCCATGAGCAGGGAGGATCTTCTTCACATACACAAATATTATGTGGAGGAAGAAAAGCGAGACCCCACCATTACGGAACTTCTGGTCATCGACACCTACTGGTCGGACCATTGCAGACACACTACCTTCTTCACGGAGTTGACGGACATCTACTTTGAAGACGGACCCTACGGAGAGCTGGTAAAGGAAGCCTTTACCGAATATATGGAAATGCGTAAGTCCGTGTACGGAGATCGGAAGAAGGATCTCTGTCTCATGGACATGGCCAGCATTGGTGCCAAGTACCTGAAAAAAGCTGGAAAAGCGGACGACATCGACGAGTCGGAGGAAATCAACGCCTGCTCCATCAAGGTGAAGGCAAACATAGACGGCAAGGATGAAGACTGGCTGGTGATGTTCAAGAACGAGACCCACAACCATCCTACGGAAATTGAGCCCTTTGGTGGTGCGGCAACTTGTTTGGGCGGTGCCATTAGAGACCCTCTCTCTGGAAGAGTATACGTTTACCAGGCCATGCGCATCACCGGTGCAGCGGATCCAAGGATGCCGGTAGATGAGACTTTGCCGGGGAAATTGCCCCAAATCAAAATTGTACGAGAGGCCGCACAAGGCTACAGTTCCTACGGTAACCAAATCGGCCTGGCCACCGGTCAAGTGACGGAAATATATGACGAAGATTATGTTGCAAAGCGCATGGAATTGGGCGCGGTTATCGGCGCAGCCCCGGCGGATCACGTGGTGAGAGAAAGACCGGCGCCGGGTGATGTGATCATCTTGGTAGGTGGTCGTACGGGAAGAGACGGCTGTGGCGGTGCCACAGGTTCTTCTAAGGAACACACGGAGGACTCCATTACCCAATGCGGTGCGGAGGTCCAAAAAGGAAATCCCCCCGTGGAAAGAAATTTGCAGCGACTTTTCCGAAGAAAGGAAGTTGCTACATTGATCAAGCGATGTAACGACTTTGGTGCCGGCGGTGTTTCCGTCGCCATTGGTGAATTGGCGGACGGCCTTGACATTGATTTGGATGCGGTGCCCAAGAAGTACGATGGCTTGGACGGAACGGAACTGGCCATCTCCGAATCACAGGAAAGAATGGCTGTGGTCATTGCCAAGGAAGACGAAGAAGCCTTCATCTCCTTCGCAGAAGAAGAAAACTTAGAGGCTACTACGGTTGCCCGGGTGACAGATACAAACAGGGTGAAGATGGTTTGGAGAGGAAAGGAAATCCTCAACCTGTCCAGAGACTTCCTCAACACCAACGGTGCCAAGCAATATGCAACGGTAAAGGTAAAGAGCCAGGGGAACATTGCAGACATGCCCCTGCCGGCAGATGCGGAGGACTATCTTTCCGATTTGAATTGCTGCAGCCAAAAGGGACTGATCGATCGCTTTGACTCCACCATCGGTGCCGCCACAGTGCTGGCTCCCTTAGGCGGAAAGTACCAGCTTTCCCCTGCCATGGGAATGGCATCAAAGCTACCGGTCTTAAAGGACGACACGCGAACAGCGACCCTCATGACCTTTGGCTTCGATCCAAAGATGGCAAAGGCAAGCCCCTTCCACGGTGCCGTCATTGCCGTCATCGACTCGGTGACGAAGAACGTGGCAATGGGAGGAGACCGGAGAAAGATTCGACTCACCTTCCAGGAGTACTTTGAAAAACTCACCGGAGACGAAGCCTGGGGCAAGCCCATGGCGGCTCTTCTCGGAGCACTTAAGGTCCAAAAGGAACTGGAAATCCCCTCCATCGGCGGAAAGGACTCCATGTCCGGAACCTTTATGGATATTAATGTGCCACCTGCACTGGTTTCCTTTGCAGTGAATACCATTGATGCAGAAGAAGTCATCTCCACAGAGTGGAAGAAGGCGGGAAGCCAACTGGTTCTCATAAAGACACCTTGGGACGACAGACAGATGATTGACTTTGACACATACAAGGACAACATGGACAAGGTGAGAGAGCTGGCGGAAGCCGGAAAGATTCTGTCCGCCTGTGCCCTGGGAAGAGGCGGCATCTTCATGGGTGCCGTGAAGATGGCCGTTGGAAACAAAATCGGTGGCGTCTTCCAAGACCTGACGGAAGAGGAATGGAAGGGTTATGCCTATGGGGATGTCTTGCTGGAAGTCGGCAAGAAAGAAGATATAGAAGCGCTGTTTGGGGGAAGTTTCTACAAGGTAGTGGGACAGACCACAGAACAGGCCAGCATCAAGCTCCAAGACGATGGAGAAGAAAAGAAGATCAGCCTAAACGAAGTCATTCGACGATGGGAAGCACCTTTGGAAAGCGTCTTCCCCACGGATGTTAAGGAGGAAAAATCGGAGGAAACTGTTGAAACCGCACCTGCAGCGGAACCCATTGTGACCGGTCCAGCCATCAAGGTGGCTAAGCCGAGGATTTTGATTCCTACCTTCCCCGGCACCAACTGTGAAACGGATACTGCCCGTGCCTTTGAAAAGACAGGCGGCCAGCCGGAGATCTTCCTCATTCGCAACTTGACGGCGACAGCCTTGGAGGAATCCATTGCACAGCTGGCAGAGAAGATCAAGGAAAGTCAGATCATCATGCTCCCCGGTGGATTTTCCGGTGGAGATGAGCCGGATGGATCGGCCAAGTTTATCACCGCCATCTTCCGCAACCCACGTATCAGCGAAGGTGTGGCAGACCTGATGGAGAACCGAGACGGCCTCATGTTGGGCATCTGTAACGGATTCCAGGCACTGATTAAACTGGGCTTGCTACCCTATGGCAAGATTCTCCCTGCCCGAGAAGACAGTCCTACCCTGGCAACCAATCAAATCGGCAGACACCAATCCACAATGGTGCGCACGAGAATCGCCAGCAGGAAGAGCCCTTGGCTTTGGGGCACGCAGGTGGGAGACGTGTACACCATGCCCGTTTCCAACGGAGAAGGAAAGTTTATCTGCAGCAAGGAAGAATTGAAAACCTTGGGAGAGAACGGACAGATTGCCACCCAGTATGTGGACCTTGACGGAAAGCCTTCCTTGGACATCCGCTACAACCCCAACAACTCGGTCATGGCAGTGGAAGGGCTCACCAGCCCTGACGGCAGAATCTTCGGCAAGATGGGCCATGGAGAGCGGACAGGAGAATTCGTACATAAGAACATCCCCGGAAACAAGGACATGAAGCTCTTTGCATCCGGTGTGGCATATTTCAAATAGGAGGTCAAGATGAAAGTAGCAATCGTAATGGGAAGTAAATCCGACTATCCCGTACTGGAGAAAACAGAAGAAATCCTCAGAGGGTTCCAAGTACCCTTTGAAACCAGAGTGATATCCGCCCACCGCACACCTAAGGTGGCGGAAGACTTTGCCCAACATGCAGAAGAAAGGGGCTTCGACGTCATCATCGCCGCTGCGGGAAAGGCAGCCCACTTGGCGGGCGTCTTGGCAGGAAACTCTCCTCTTCCCGTAATCGGCATCCCTATGAAGACCAGCGACCTGGGAGGAATGGATTCCCTCCTGTCAGTGGTGCAGATGCCAAAGGGAGTTCCCGTGGCAACCGTGGCCATCGGGGGCGGAGAGAATGCGGCCCTATTGGCTGTCCAGATGATGAGCATAAAATATCCTGCCTTGCGGGATGCGTTTAAGGAATACAAGAAAAAGATGGAAGAAGAAATCATCGCCATAGATCAGGAATTTACAGGGAGGGAATAACATGAAAAAGTTGGAACAATTATATGAAGGAAAGGCAAAGAAGGTTTTTAAGACCGATGATCCTAAGCTCCTCATCGTTGACTATAAGGACGATGCCACCGCTTTCAACGGAGAGAAAAAAGGTCAAATCACAGGGAAGGGTGTCATCAACAACACCATGAGCAACATCATCTTTCAGATGTTGGCGGAAAAAGGCATCCCCACCCACTTTGTGGAGCAGCTTTCCGAGAGGGAGACGGTGGTAAAAGCAGTGAAGATTCTTCCCTTGGAAGTCATCGTTCGAAACGTATCTGCCGGATCCTTTGCGAAGAGATACGGTGTAGAAGAAGGCATCGTGTTTGAGAAGCCCACCTTTGAGGTTTCTTACAAGAATGACGATCTGGGGGATCCCCTCATGTGTGAAGACCATGCCATGGCACTGGGTCTTGCCACACAGGATCAGATGGATCTTCTCCGTAAATATGCCTTTATGGTCAACGACGCTCTCAAGGAGTTCTTCTTGGACAAGGGCCTGAAGCTAATCGACTTTAAGATTGAGTTCGGCATGGCTGAAGGAGAAATTATTTTGGCGGACGAAATCAGCCCGGACACCTGCAGACTATGGGATGTGAAGACCAACGAAAAGATGGACAAGGATCGCTTCCGAAGAGACCTTGGAAACCTGGAAGAGACGTACCGAGAAGTTTTGGAACGAATACAGAAATAGGAGGCACCATGGGAACGTTAACCTATAAGGATGCGGGCGTAGATACAAAAGAAGGGGAACGAGCGGTCAAGCTGATGAAGGACCATGTAAAGCGAACCTTCAACGATAACGTGCTTACCGGCTTAGGCGGCTTTGGGGGCCTCTTCCGTCTTCCCGTGGAAGGAATGAAGGAGCCTGTTCTCGTCAGCGGCACCGACGGTGTGGGAACCAAGCTGAAGATTGCATTTATGATGGACAAGCATGACACGGTGGGCATCGACTGCGTGGCCATGTGTGTCAACGACATCCTGTGCCAGGGAGCAAAACCCCTCTTCTTCCTGGACTACATTGCCACTGGAAAGGTGGGTGCGGAGAAGGTGGCGGACATCGTCTCCGGCATTGCCGAGGGCTGTGTCCAAGCAGAAAGCGCCTTGATTGGTGGAGAAACGGCCGAAATGCCCGGGTTCTACGGAGACGGGGAATATGATATGGCCGGATTCAGTGTAGGAATCGTGGACAAGGAGAAGATTATCACCGGGGAGAAGATAAGGCCCGGCGATGTCATTGTGGGCATCCCTTCCAGCGGGATCCACAGCAATGGATATTCTCTGGTGCGAAAGGTCTTCTTTGACAAGATGGGATACAAGCCGGATGCATATTTGGATGGCTTGGGGGAGACCCTGGGCGAGGCTCTTCTCAGACCCACCAAAATATATGCCAAGGCATGCAATGAGGTCATACCAAACTTTCATGTGAAAGGCATCGTCCATGTTACCGGCGGCGGATTTTTTGAGAACGTACCCAGAGTTCTTCCCCGGGGCGTGGGTGCGGAGTTTCAATTGGGCAGTTGGGAGATTCTTCCCATATTCAAAGAAATCCAAAGGTGCGGCGAAATTGCATTAATGGAGATGTTTGCCACCTTCAACATGGGCATCGGAATGATGATGTTCGTGTCGGAAGAAGATGGACAGAAGGTTGTAGAGGCTCTGGCGGCTGTGGGTGAAGGAGCGAGAATCATCGGCAGAACCGTTTCGGAGGATGGAGAAAGGGTGAAAATCAATGGAGAAGCTTAGAATAAGTGTGCTGGTTTCCGGTAACGGGTCCAACCTGCAGGCAATCATGGATGCCATCGAGGACGGCAGTTTGGAAAATGTGAAGATCGTCCAAGTTATTTCATCCAAGGCGGAAGCCTATGCCTTAAAGCGAGCGGAAGACGCAGAGATTCCTGCCGTAGCGGTGACCAAGCACGAATACAACGACATTCGTGATCGAATGGATGCCATCAAGATGTATCTGGACGGAGAGAGGACTGACCTGGTGGTTCTTGCCGGCTATCTTTCCATCCTACCGCCCAAGGTCATTGAGGCCTATGAAGGAAGAATCATCAACGTTCATCCTGCACTTCTTCCCCTTCACGGAGGAAAGGAGTGCTACGGACTGGAAGTACATAAGCAAGTGATTGCCGACGGAGAAAAGGAAACAGGTGCAACGGTCCACTATGTGGACGAGGGCATCGACACGGGAGACATCATTCTCCAGAAGACCGTTCCCGTGATGGAAGGCGACACCGCGGAGGAGTTGCAAAAGAGGGTACTGAAAGCGGAACATGAAATCCTGCCAAAAGCAATCGCCATAATCGAGAAGGGAAGGCGCTAAGATGGGTGGAATTTTCGGCGTAGTCTCCAATACGGATTGTGTTCTGGATATCTTTTTCGGAACAGACTACCACTCCCACTTGGGCACAAAAAAGGGTGGCATGTGCATCCTTCAGGAGGATGGATTCAATCGATCCATCCACAATATTGAGAACTCTGCGTTTCGTAGCAAGTTTGAAGAGGAACTGGAAACCATGAAGGGAAACAGCGGCATCGGCGCCATTAGCGACGGAGATCCACAGCCTTTGACGGTTTACAGCAAACAGGGAAATTACGGCATTACCACCGTGGGTCGCATCAACAACAAGGAAGCTCTGGTTGCGGAATTGATTTCTCAAGGACACGGACAGTTCATGTCCATGAGCGGAAATCACATCAACAACACGGAACTGGTGGCGGCCTTGGTATCCCAAGGGAAGGACATTGTGGACGGCATCAAGAATGCCCAGGACAAGATAGAGGGATCCTGCACCATGATGGTGCTCACCAAGGAGGGACTCTATGCCGCAAGGGACAAGTACGGCAGAACCCCCCTCATCATCGGTAAAAAAAGCGGCGACTCCTATTGTGCCGCCAGTGAATCCTTCGCCTTTATCAACATCGGATATAAGTACAAGCGGGAGCTAGGACCGGGGGAAATTGCCTTCCTCAATTCCCACTCTGAGAAAACCGTATCGCCTCCGGGAGAGAAGATGCGCATCTGTTCCTTCCTGTGGACATACTTTGGATACACCACATCCATCTACGAAGGAAAGAATGTGGAGTTGGTGCGAAATCGAAACGGGATGCTTCTTGCCAAGAGAGACGGAGATATGGAAGTGGACTATGTTGCCGGTGTGCCGGACAGCGGAATCGCTCACGCCTTAGGTTATGCCAACGGCTCCAAGATTCCCTATGCCCGCCCCTTGATAAAGTACACACCCACCTGGCCCAGGAGCTTCATGCCCCAAAACCAAAGGACGAGAAATCTCATTGCCAAGATGAAGTTGGTCCCGGTATTTCAGGTCATCAAGGACAAGAAGTTCGTCTTGGTGGATGACTCCATCGTCAGAGGAACCCAGCTAAGCGAAACGGTTTCCTACCTCATTGAAAACGGAGCAAAGGAAATTCATGTAAGGACGGCTTGCCCGCCCATTATGTACGGCTGCAAGTTCTTGAACTTCTCCAGAAGTGTCAGCGATGGGGAGTTGATGACCAGGCGGTGTATCTATGAGCTGGAAGGCATGGAAGAAGAGATCTCCGCGAATCCTAAGGATCCCTATCCCACCATGGAAATCCCAAGAGACATCCTGGATGAATATGCGGACAGCGATTCCGAGCGTCACAATAACTTGGTGGAAATGATGAATAAAAAACTCCGCTTCGATAGCTTGAAGTTCCAGAGACTGGACGATTTGCTGGAGGCTATTCAAGTGGATACCTGTAAACTTTGTACCTATTGTTGGAATGGAAAGGAGTAGAAATGCGAGCACTGATCAGCGTTTCGGACAAAACCGGAGTAGTGGAATTTGCAAAGGCACTGGAGGAAATGGGTGTGGAAATCATATCCACCGGTGGTACACATAAAAAATTGGAAGAAGCGGGAATCAAGGTCATTGGCATATCTGATGTGACGGGATTTCCCGAGTGTTTGGACGGAAGAGTCAAGACCCTCCATCCCAAGGTTCACGGTGGTATCTTGGCGAGAAGAGATCTTCCCGACCACATGGCACAGCTGGATGACTTAGAAATCGAGACCATCGACATTGTGGCCATCAACCTCTATCCCTTTAAGGAAACCATCCTGAAGCAGGGGGTGACCTTGGAGGATGCCATCGAAAACATCGATATCGGCGGACCTGCCATGCTCCGTTCTTCTGCAAAGAACCACAAAGATGTCACGGTTGTCTGCGATCCTTCGGACTACGACAGTGTTATTGCGGCAATGAAAAATGGCGGAACGTCCTACGATATGCGCTATGGCTTGGCCCTCAAGGTCTTTAGGCAGACGGCGGCCTACGATGCCATGATTGCAGAATACCTTGCCGGTCAAATAGAGAGAGAAGAAACGGAGTTCCCACCTCAGGTAACCCTTACCTTTGAGAAGATACAAGACCTGCGATACGGAGAAAACCCCCATCAAAAGGCGGCATATTATAAGGAAGTCCGTCCTTGGGAAGGTGCCTTGACAAAGGCAGAGCAGCTCCACGGAAAGGAACTTTCCTTTAACAACATCAACGACACCAACGGCGCGCTGGAAGCCTTAAAGGAGTTTGACCAGCCTGCAGTAGTTGCGGTAAAGCATGCCAATCCCTGTGGAGTAGCGGTGGCGGATACTCTTCTCTGTGCCTACAGAAAGGCCCACGATTGTGATCCCATATCCATCTTCGGCGGCATCGTTGCTTGCAATCGGACGGTGGACAAGGCGACGGCGGAAGAGATGAACGAGATTTTCCTGGAGATTATCATCGCTCCCGACTTTGATGCAGAAGCTTTGGCAGTGCTACAGAAAAAAGCCAACGTCCGCCTGCTGAAATTACCGGAAATATTGGCACCGTTACCCATGGGCAACTTGGATATGAAGCGGGTGACAGGTGGTCTTCTCTTGCAGGATTCGGACAGCAAGCTCTTTGATGCGGAAAACGCACCTAAGCCGGATCAGCCGGCAACGGACAATGCGTCCGGAGAGCAGGCGCAGTCCGCCTTTGGAAAGTTGATCAACGACGGTCAGTTTATGGTGGTTACGGACAAGGAGCCGGAAGAAAGCCAGCTGCGCGATTTGGAAATCGCCATGAAGGTGGTAAAGCACACCAAGTCCAACGGCATCGTCTTTGTAAAGGATGGCATGACCATCGCCATCGGACCGGGACAGACCAACCGTATTTGGGCAGTGGAAAACGGAATCAAGAGGTGCCTCTCCGATATGAAGGGTGCCGTCATGGCGTCCGATGCCTTCTTCCCCTTTGACGATTGTGTCACCGCTGCGGCAGAGGCGGGCGTCACCGCAATCATTCAGCCGGGCGGCTCCATGCGAGACGGCGATTCAATCGCAAAGGCAAACGAGCTGGGCATCGCCATGGTATTCAGCGGGCTAAGGCACTTCAAGCATTAAGGAGACGTTATGAAAGTATTAGTTGTGGGCGGCGGCGGCCGAGAACATGCCATTTGTTGGAAGCTGGCCCAAAGTCCCAAGGTTGAAAAAATTTACTGCGCCCCTGGGAATGCAGGAATTGCGCAGGTGGCGGAATGCGTGGAAATAAAGGCGGAGGACATTAGTAAAATCTGCGATTTTGCGGCGGAGTCTCAGGTAGAGCTGGCAGTCATCGGACCGGAAGTTCCCCTGGCCATGGGTATTGTGGATGCTCTGGAGGAAAGAGGAATTCGTACATTTGGACCGAACAAGGAATGTTCTCAACTGGAAGCGAGCAAGTCCTTTACCAAGAGTTTTCTTGCACGCCACAAGATTCCCACAGCAGCCTATAAGGAGTACACGGACATAGATTCCCTTCGCGGAGACATTGGAATCTTCGGTTATCCCATGGTTCTCAAGGCGGACGGACTTGCTGCCGGTAAGGGCGTGGTTTTGGCAGCCGACGAGGAAGAAGCGGCTGCAGCCATTGAGGAAATGATGGGTGCCCGGGTCTTTGGCAGTGCCGGAGATAAGGTGGTGGTAGAAGAATGTCTGGTAGGAGTGGAAGCTTCCATGCTTTGCTTTGTAGATGAACGCACCATTCTTCCCATGGAATCCGCTCAGGATTACAAGCGAATTTTCGACGGGGACTTGGGTCCAAACACCGGCGGCATGGGAACGTATTCCCCATCGCTTCTTTTTGACGAGGAAATAGAGGCGCAGATCCGCAAGGAAATTCTGGAGCCCACCTTAACGGGTTTTCAGGAAGACGGACTACCGTTTAAAGGGGTACTCTTCATCGGTCTCATGCTTACCAAAGACGGTCCCAAGGTTATTGAATTCAACAACCGCTTCGGCGATCCGGAAACCCAGTCGGTTTTGGTGAGGTTGGAATCAGACCTCTTGGATGTATTCTTGGCAGTAACGGAAAACCGTTTGTCGGAAGTGGAACTGACTTGGAGCAAGCGAAAGGCGGTCTGTGTCGTCTTGGCTTCCGGCGGCTATCCGGGGGACTATCTAAAGGGGATTGAAATTTTCGGCCTCTCCAAGATCGAGAAGGAGGAAGACCCGGATGTGGTGCTCTTCCACGCGGGAACCATGAGAGATGACGTTTGTCATGGAGAACGATGCTACGATGCGGTGGTGACCGGAGGTGGCAGGGTCTTGGGTGTGACTGCTCTGGGAGACACTCATGAAGAGGCTCGGCAAAAGGCTTACGACAAT
Organism: Anaerovoracaceae bacterium; assembly: GCA_040766105.1. Taxonomy (GTDB): domain Bacteria; phylum Bacillota; class Clostridia; order Peptostreptococcales; family Anaerovoracaceae; genus JAXGRD01. The sequence goes on along the minus strand of JAXGRD010000001.1, from coordinate 91,846 downwards.
GTAAAGAAAATCCGATTTGAAGATATGCAATACCGAAAGGATATTGGGGTCATCTTGGAGAAATGATTCTGTCTTTCATGACACATTTGGTATATAATAGTGGCAGGAAACAGCAGGAGGAGAAAAATGAGTAAACCAATTGTGACCATAAGCCGACAGTTTGGAAGTGGCGGCAGATTAATCGGTAAGCGGCTTGCGGAAGAGTTGGCCGTGGCTTATTATGATAAGAACATCCTCGATGACATTGCAAAGGAAAAGGGATATAGCAAGGAGATGATCGAGGAAGACGAGAAGAAGGCGAAGAACAGCTTCTTCTACAGCATGGCAAATGCCTTTGGGTCTGCCGGTTACGGCATTGAAAATCTGTCCATCAACGAGCAGTTTTTTATGGCCCAGTTCGATTACATCACAAAGATTGGGGAAAAACAGGAAGGCGGCGTCATCGTCGGTCGTTGTGCCGACTATGTTCTTCGAGAAGACAAGTCCGTTTCCAACATCTTCATCTATGCCGAGGAAGAATCCAGGATTGAAAGAGCGGTGGAATCCTATGGCATATCTTTGGAGGAAGCACCAAAGATGTTAGCGGATGTGGACAAGGCAAGAGCCAACTACTATCGTTACCACACCGGAAAAAAGTGGGGAGATCCCATCAACTACCATTTGGCCATCGACAGCGGGTATATGGAGATCGATAATATTGTTAAGCTAATACTGGAATATATTTCTTTAAGGAGGAAATGAAATGCTGGATAAGAAAGTAGTAAAGTTATTAAATGAGCAGGTAAACGCAGAATTCTACTCTGCATATCTGTACTTGGATTTTGCCAATTACTTTGGAGAAAAGGGATTGGCCGGATATGAAAACTGGTTCATCGTGCAGGCACAGGAAGAGAGAGACCACGCAATGCTCTTCATCCAGTACCTAAAGAACAACGGCGAAAAGGTAGTTTTAGATGCCATCCAAAAGCCGGATGTAGTAGTGAAGAAGGACATGGATGCCCTGAAGGGTTCCCTGGAGCATGAAGAATTGGTTACCAGCCTCATCGACAAGATCTATGAAGCGGCTACCGAAGCAAAGGATTTCAGAACCGCTCAGTTCCTAGGATGGTTCATTACCGAACAGGGTGAAGAAGAGATGAACGCAAACGATAACATCGACCAGTACAAGCTGTTTGGTGATGATCCGAAGGGTCTGTTTGCTCTTGACAGAGAAATGGCTGCACGTACCTATGCACCTCCCTCACTTGTTTTAGACTAACATCGGACGACAATGTGTAAGGGGAAATGAAATGAGATTTTTGAGAAGAATATTGTGTGTGTTAATCGCCGGAGCAGTACTTTTTACTGCGCCGGCCTTTGCATACGGAGAAACAGAAGAACAACCATTGGAGACAGAGGTTGTAGAGGAAGCCGCGCCGGCGGTGGAAGAGCCCACGATACCGGATGAAGTATCACCACCAGACCCGGCACTGAGCGAGATTGTATCCTTTGATCCGCTGAGCGGTGCCATCAGCAACCAGTCCATGGTGGTCCACGGCAGAATCGGGGACCTGGTCTTCCCGACAACCTTGCAGGCGAAGAACGGAAACGGGGAAACGATTACCATCAACAATGTCACTTGGACGCCGAACAAACCTTTTTCCAAGTTGCGGGCTGATGTGTTCTATTACACACCCACCATTCCGTCTGAGTATACGGTGCAGGAGGGGATTTCTCTTCCCAAGATAACAATCAACGTAAATCGGCGTGTCACCTATGTCACCGGAATCACGAAAACCTACAACAAGACGGCAACAGGGACCACAACGGACACCATTACCATCTACCCCTCCGACGGAAGGGTGGTCTATCTTCAATATTGGACTGGCAGCAAATGGGTGACGAAGCAGACCTATAAGACCCAGAATGCATATAAGACCGATATCACCATTGGATACACCAAGGAGTGGTACGAGAATGCAAAGAGCACTTGGCGAATCTATATTCCCCAGTCTCCTCAGGGCCTGGCTTTCACCCAAAAGGTGACCATGACGGTGGCCAGAAAATATCAGCCACCCATTGGATACAGGCAGATACAAGACGCAATTCCCACCAGAACATCCAGCTACTCCCTTTCCGTGGGGATGAGCGGATTAAAGGTGAACGTGGTCAATAAGAGACTGGGCATCGGTGGCAAGGCATATTATTCCACCACCACAAAGAATGCGGTCATCGCCTTCCAGAAGCGGTACGGTTTGAAGCCTACCGGAGTTGTGGACTATACCACTTGGAAGAAGATGGGCTATTCTTGGAAGAACTGGTGCTACTTGGATTCCTATGTGACGCCCAACACCGTACCCAGAAATGCCACCAAGAGTGCCTATGTGGAACGAATCGTATCCACAGCGCAAAAATACATGGGGGATCCCTATGTGTGGTGCGCATCAGGCAGGGTAACCCACGGGGTGGACTGCACCGGATTGGTCTTCCAGTCTCTGTACAGCGTGGGCATTGATCCCCTTCCCATTGGAAGCCATGTGTATGCGTACAACGCCAACCAGTATTCCTCCAGAAAACTGGCGGCCCTGTCGGGATTTTACAAACCTTCCTTTGCCAATCGAAAGAGGGGCGACATCATAGCTTATGGCTCACCTGTATTCCATGTTGCCATATACATCGGAAACAATAAGATCATCGAGGCGGCTCCCGGATACGGCGTGAGGACCAACAGTGTCTACGCCTATCCCATCCACAGCGTGTTGAGACCCATAGTATAGGGGTTGGGACAGTTGTTTGGATTTTACCTGAAACGACGATTTGTAATGTATGACCGCGGCACTGCATAGGCTTTGCAACCGCGGTCATTTTATGTTATTCTTAGAAAATCATATTACGAGAAAAGTCGCTTTGTCTCATTCGACAAAGGGCGGAGAAAGGAACAGAAAATGACGGAGACCAAAGGCAAGTATTACATCACCACACCCATCTATTATCCCAGTGACAATCTTCACATCGGGCACACCTATTGTACGGTCATGGCCGATGCCATGGCACGCTTCAAGCGAGCATTAGGATATGATGTGCGGTTTTTGACCGGGACTGATGAGCACGGACAGAAGATCCAGACGGTGGCGGAGAAGGCGGGAGTCAGCCCGCAAGCATACGTGGACAAAATCGTCAGCGGTGTGAAAGATCTTTGGAAAACCATGGAAATATCCTACGATGACTTTATTCGCACCACGGAGCCGCGCCATGTAAAGCGGGTTCAGGAAATCTTTATGAAGATGTACGAAAAGGGCGATATCTACCTAGGAAAATATGAAGGCCTCTACTGCACGCCCTGCGAAACCTTTCTCACAGAGAGCCAGTTGGTGGACGGCAAGTGCCCCGACTGTGGCAGACCTGTGGAGAATGCGGAGGAAGATGCCTATTTCTTCCGCATGAGCAAATACCAGGACGACCTTCTCAAGCTATTCAAAGAAAACCCCGACTTCCTCCAGCCGGAGACCAGACGAAACGAAATGGTGTCCTTCGTGGAGCAAGGCTTGGAAGATCTTTGCGTGTCCAGAACCAGCTTCGACTGGGGCATTCCCGTTCCCATCAACGAGAAGCACGTCATCTACGTTTGGCTGGATGCTTTGACAAATTACATCACCGCCCTGGGCTATCCCGACGACCCGGAACTCTACGAGAAATACTGGCCGGTGAATGTTCACTTGGTGGGCAAGGAAATCGTCCGATTCCACTCCATCATTTGGCCCGCTATGCTCATGAGCATGGGTGAGCCTCTTCCCAAGCAGGTATTGGGTCACGGTTGGCTCCTCATGGAAGGTGGGAAGATGAGCAAGTCCAAGGGTAACGTAGTGGATCCGGTGAAGCTCATCGACCGATACGGCATCGACGCGCTGAAGTACTTTCTGCTACGGGAGTACACCTTCGGCCACGACGGACTCTTCACCAACGAGGTCATGCTCAAGAGGATGAACTACGATTTGGCTAACGACCTGGGGAACCTGGTCAGCCGAACGGTGACCATGATTGAGAAGTACAACGACGGCATCATCCCCTCTGCAGGTCAAGCCGGCGATTTTGATGAGAACTTGAAGGAAATTGCTTTAGGTGCTTCCGCCAAGGTGGAAGAAGCCATGGAGAAATTCAAGTTCAACGTAGCCTTGGAAGAAATCTGGGTTGTAGTGAGAAGAGCCAACAAATACATTGACGAGACAACGCCTTGGATTCTTGCCAAGGACGAGGCGAACAAGGGGAGACTGGATGCGGTCCTCCACAATTTGGCGGAATCTCTGCGCATTGTTTCTGCATTGATTCATCCCTTTATGCATACCACTTCCGGGAAGATTCGGGAGCAACTGGGATTGGCCGGCGAGCCCAAGTGGGACGACAGCAAGGTTTATGAAATGACGGCTGGAGAAAAGGTACAAAAGGGAGATCCCATCTTCCCCAGAATGGATATCGATAAGGAACTGGCGGAGTTAGACGAATTGAGTGGCAAGAAGGAAGAGACCTTAGAGTTGAAGGCGGAAATCCAGTACGATGACTTTGCCAAGCTGGACTTTAGAGTGGGAACGGTTTTGGAATGTGAGAAGCATCCCAAGGCGGATAAGCTCTTGGTCTTTCAGGTAAAGGTGGGTCCGGAAGTGCGCCAGATTATCAGCGGCGTGGCCGGGAGTCACAAGCCGGAAGAGGTCATCGGCCAGAAGGTTGTTGTGGTTGCCAATTTGGCTCCCAGGAAGCTGCGAGGCTTGGAGTCCAACGGAATGATACTCTTTGCTGACAACGTAGTGGATGGAAAAGAGCGCTTTGAGTTCGTTTCCACCGTCGCCGAAGACGGAAATCCGGTTACATAAGAATGTATGCCCGCTTTGGAGAGGACCAAAGCGGGCTGTTTCATATTAGAATAAATAGTCGGAGTCTGTATCGGGTCAATGGACGAAAAAACAGAACAAAAAGCCGGAGTTTTTTCGTCTTCCTCGCCTATCAATGATGGGTGTCGGCTCAATCATTCTATAGACGCAGACAAAAAGTAGATGGATGGAAAATACTGTTAATTCCACCGGCTTAATCGAGAAATACGAAGATCAAAAAGTAGAAACTAGGCTAGAATAAATACTCGGCCCGTGTTTTGGACTTATACATAAATTTGTACGGGCATTAGTCCACGGAATTCCCATCTCCAAGGGTGGGTTGTGGATTAATGAATAAGGGAAGAAGAGGATAAGTCTAATCCCGGACCTGACTAAATATTCAACCACATAGCAGTAACTAAACCACATTAGGTGACAAAGTCACTGAAGAGGATATGCCACTTTGATAAAATCGTAACAGTACGGAGGTGAAAGTATGAAAACAGTAATAATTGGAGGCGTTGCCGGTGGTGCAACGGCAGCGACCAGACTGAGACGACTGGATGAAAACATGGAGATCATCATCATGGAGAGGGGCCAGTATATATCCTATGCGAACTGCGGTCTCCCTTACTATATCGGTGATGTAATCAAGGACAGGGAAGCCCTTCTTCTCATGACACCGGAATCCATGAAGGACAAATACAATTTAGATGTGAGGGTTGGCAGTGAAGTGACGGCCATCCACCCGGAGAAGAAATCTGTGACCGTTGAAAAGGTAGGTGGAGAGATATATGAAGAATCCTATGATCATCTTCTCATAGCCACGGGATCTTCCCCTTTGCGACCGCCTATCAAGGGCATCGACGGGGAGGGTATATACACCCTTTGGACCGTTCCCGATACGGACAAGATCAGAGGAATTGTAGACGAGAAGAAACCCAAGACGGCGGCTGTCATCGGCGGTGGTTTCATCGGTCTGGAGATGGCGGAGAACTTGGCTGCCAGAGGCATCCAAGTGACGATCGTGGAAGCTTTGGATCAGGTCATGGCGCCTGTGGATTTTGACATGGCGCAGTTGCTTCATGAAAATATTGAGATGAATGATGTGGACCTGGTGCTGGGAGACGGGGTTGACTATTTTGAAGAGAAGGACGGGCAGACGGACATTCACCTGAAGAGCGGGAAGACCGTATCGGCGGAGTTGGTCATCCTTTCCATCGGTGTCAGACCCAACAGCGCCCTTGCCAAGGAGGCGGGCATTGAGCTGAACCAACGAGGGGGCATCAAGGTAGACAAGTATCTGAGAACCAACATCAAGGATATCTATGCGGTAGGTGACGTAATTGAAATTGAAAACTTTGTCACCAAGGAACCTGGCATGATTCCCCTGGCAGGACCTGCCAACAAGCAGGCGAGAATTATCGCCAACAACATACATGCCATATCCCAAGGCAACGTACCGGAGGAGCCCTATGAGGGAACTTTGGGAACTTCCGTTGCCCAAGTGTTCGACTTGACCGTTGCGGCGGTAGGCGTTAACGAGAAGACGCTAAAGGCCATGGGGAAGGAAGAAAATAAGGATTATTACATCGCCTTGATCAACCAGAAGTCCCATGCGGGCTACTATCCCGGAGCGACACCCTTGACACTGAAGATGCTCTTCGCACCTGACGGCAAGATTTTCGGTGCACAGATTGTAGGGCAAGAAGGCGTGGACAAGAGGATCGACGTTCTTGCCACCACCATGCGGCTTAACGGAACCATCCACGACTTGGAAAAGCTGGAACTTGCCTATGCACCTCCATATTCCTCCGCTAAGGATCCCGTTAACATGTTGGGTAACGTAGCAGGAAATATACTAAAGGGCAATGCAAAATTCATTCAGTGGAAGAACATTGACAAGGACGACTTTGTATTGGATGTTTCGGAGGACGTGGAGAGGATGGTCTTCTCCGTTCCCGGATCTTATCACATACCCCTGAGCCAACTGCGAGCTAGGAAGGATGAAGTTCCCAAGGATAAGTGCGTGGTTCCCTACTGCAGCATCGGCGTTCGTTCCTATAACGCGGCAAGAATGCTGTGCCAAGATGGATGCGAGCCGGTAAAGGTTGCCGCAGGCGGCACGTCCTTCTACAAATCCAACAACTACGAACACAAGGAACGGGCAAAGAAGACGGATGACGAAGAAGGGAGCGGAGGGGGGCAAGGAACTCCCCCGACAAATGAGATGAAAATATTGGACTGCACCGGACTGCAGTGTCCGGGACCCATCATGAAGGTCAATGAAGCCATCAAGGGAATGAACGACGGAGAATTCCTCAAGGTGTCCGCGACGGACATGGGCTTTGCCAAGGACGTGGAAAGCTGGGCGGGAAGAACCGGCAACACCTTCATCGGCGTAGAGCGAGAAGGAAGAGAGAATATCGTTACCCTGCAAAAAGGTCAGGGAGGCGAGGGCCTTCCGTCAGAAAAACCGGCAGGGAGTCCGGCGGAAACAACCACGGCAGAACTTCCCCAGGGGAAGAGCATGATTGTATTTGACGGAGATATGGACAAGGTTTTGGCATCCTTTATCATTGCCAACGGCGCCGCTGCCATGGGCAGACCGGTCACCATGTTCTTTACATTCTGGGGGCTTAACGCCATTAGAAAACCGGAGAATCTTCACATAAAGAAACCCTTTGTGGAGAAGATGTTTGAGAAGATGATGCCTCGAGGGGCAGCCAAGTTGAAGCTGTCCAACATGAATATGGCGGGCATGGGATCCAAGATGATGAAGGGCGTCATGAAGAAGAAAAACGTGGCATCTTTGGAGGAACTCATCCAGCAGGCAATGGATAGCGGCGTGAAACTGGTGGCGTGCACCATGTCCATGGACGTGATGGGAATTACCAAGGAAGAGCTCATCGACGGTGTAGAATTGGCCGGCGTGGCAAGCTACCTTGCCGATGCGGAGATGTCCAACGTAAACCTGTTTATTTAATGATTTCCATCAGGCCGGGGCGATCCAAGACGGTCACCTTGCCTCTGGAGAGGGCAACCAGCCCCTCGTCGGAAAAATATTTCAGCATGCGGGAGACCACCTCTCGTGCGGAGCCGAGATTGGCCGCAATCTCTTGGTGAGTTTGATGAATGACGGGACCGGCGTCCAGAAGGAATATTGCCAGACGCTTGTCCATGCTCATAAAGAGAACCTGCTCCATGACCCACATAACATCGGAGAATCGATCCAGTGCGGCCTTGTAGATGAAGTTTTCCATATAGACATTTTTATCCGCTAATTCCTGAAAGGCAGTATTGTTAATTAGGACGACCCGTGCATCGGTCAGTGCACCGATGTGTACATCAAAGGTAATGGCGTCCAAGATACAGGAAGCGGAAAGCGCACAAACATCACCCTTTTTCATTTGAAAGAGGGTGATTTCTCGTCCTTCCTCGGAGAGCATATAGGTTCGAAGGTCACCTTCCAAAAGGAGAAGAATGCCCACACAGTCCGCATCACCTGAGTGTATCTGCGATCCGGCGGGAAATTCCATCAGGGAACTACCGGCTTTTAATTTATCTTTTTCTTCCTCTGACAGTCCTTCCCAAAAGGGAAGAAACTGCTGCAAAACTGTTTCAGTAACCATGCCTTTATTATACGCTCAAGGTGAGAAATAAACAATCCATTTCCCATTATTGGCAGGTTGTAGTACAATGGGAGGATATTGGAGGAAATATATTATGTTGTTTGATTCACACTCTCACATCAACAATGAGAGCTTTAATGAAGAAGAAAGAAGGAAGAGAATCGCGGAAATAGAGGCGGATCCCAACCTTTCCTATGTTGCCGATATCGGCTTTGACTTGGCATCGTCCAAGCTGGCTACCGACCACAGCGGAAAGTATGACTGGTGCGTTGCCGCTGTAGGTTATCACCCCCACAGCGCAAAGGAAATGGGGGATATGGAGCTGGCATTGATCAAAGGCTTGGCAAAGAAGCCCGGTGTCATGGCCATCGGAGAGATCGGATTGGATTTTCACTACGACCACTCTCCTCGGGATGTACAGCGAGAAGTTTTTCGCAAGCAGATTCGCCTCGCCAACGAACTCCGCCTGCCCATTGTCATCCACTCCAGAGAAGCGGATGGCGAAGTGATGGACATTCTCAAGGAAGAGGGTGCCTTCAGCGAAGAAAGAAAAAGCTGGTTTCCCAAGAGAACTGTACCGGAAGGCTGGGAGAGTGCCGCAGGAGACAGCAGAGTTTTGCTTCACTGCTACTCCGGAAGCGGAGAGATGGCCGAGCAATATGTTAGGCTGGGGGGAACCATCAGCTTGGCCGGGCCCTTGACATACAAGAACAATAAAAAGACCGTTAAGGTAGCGGAAATGATTCCCATTGCTTTTCTTCTCGTAGAAACAGATGCCCCCTATTTAACACCGGAACCCTTGCGAGGCAGACCCAACCGATCTTCCTATGTGGAGCATACGGTGAGAAGGCTGGCTCTCATTAAAAAAATGGATTGGGATGAGGCGGCGAAAAAAACCTGTGAAAATGCCAAAGCCTTTTATGGTATAATGTAAAAATGATTAAACAAAGTGTGCTGGAAACAATACAGCGAAATAATTTGTTAAGCCCGGGGGACCACGTCATCCTGGGGCTTTCCGGTGGACCGGATTCGGTCTGCCTCTTTGACGTGCTTTTTTCCATGAAGGAAGATATGAATCTCACCCTCGAGGTGGTTCACGTAAACCACTGCTTCCGGCCGGGGGCGGCGGAGGAAGACCAGAAATATGTGGAGGACCTATGCAGACGCAAAGGCATCCGATGCTGGACCTTCGTTGAGGATTGCAATACCCTGGCGGAAGAACTGAACATGACGGGGGAAGAAGCGGGAAGAAAAGCTCGCTACGATGCTTACGGAAAGGTTGCAGGTGAGCTGGTGGACGAAGGCACTCTGCCGGACCACATTAAGGTTGCCACGGGACATAACCGAAACGACCAGGCGGAAACCTTGCTCTTCCGAATCTTGAGGGGAACCGGGGTAGACGGCTTGGCGGGCATGGATTACATGCGTAGGGATCGTCTTGGTTTTTTGATTATCCGACCTCTCTTGGATGTGACCCGAGAGAGAATTGAAAACTATTGTGAGGTCTACGGCCTGGAGCCGAGAATGGATCATACCAACGAAGAGACCGTGTATGTGAGAAACAAGATCCGCTTGGAGTTGATTCCCTACTTGGAAGAAAACTATAACAGCAACATCGGCGGTGCTTTAACCAGGTTGCGTACGGTGGCAAAGGAGGACAAGGATTACCTTTGGAACGTTGCCATCAGTTCCTTTGAAGAAGCACTCATCGGCCATCAGGATGAGGTGCTCAGCCTGAACCGAGAGATTCTAAAGACCTTTGAACCTGCCATACGTCACAGGGTCATTCTTCATGCTTTTGAAAAGGTGGGCCTGTACAAGGACATCGGATATGCGCACCTAAAGGCGGCAGATAAACTGATTGATAGGGGGGAATCTACAGGAGAAGTGCACTTCCCTGCGGGATTTGTCATGGGCATCTCCTACGGCAGAGTGGAATTCTTCTCGGTAGATGCCAAAGAGGTGGAGCCAATCCAATATAAATTGAAGGCATCCATTCTCTACAAAGACGATCATGTTAAGAAAGAAGGAACCGCCATCTTTGACGTGGATAAAATGTCCGAGGTCTATGACTTTGCGGGAGGTCCCTTGTCCTTGATATTTGCCAGGACCAGGGAGCCAGGTGATTACATCGCACTTTCCGTGGGTAAGAAAACCATTCAGGATTTGTTCGTGGACATGAAGGTGCCCAAGGAGCTGAGGGACGGCATCTATATGGCTGCCATCGGAAACGAAATTCTGTGGATTCCCGGCGGCGTGATCCGGGACAGATATAGTGATAATTTCAAGGTTACAGCGGAGACCAATAGAGTACTCATACTTGAAATGGATAGGGAATTGTGATAACATAACAAGGCATCATTTGTATTTGACAACAAATTTGTCGTCCGAAACAATAGGAGGAAAAACAAAAAGTTGAAACGGTTTTCGAAAAACATAGGCATATATTTAATCATTTTCGGTCTTGTTCTTGCAATGGCGTGGTTCTACAATAAGACGCCCAATGAGGAGATCAAAGAGGTGGATTACACGGAGTTTGTGCAGCACCTGAAGGCCGGCGATGTGGATGAACTCAACGTGGATAACAACAAGATGCTCATGACGGGCACCTTGAACGACGGGAAGAAGATCAAGGCCAACTACACTCTGGTAGATTATAGCATCCTTTCCGAAACCTTTCTCACAAAGCAGATAGAAAGTAAAGAAATCACCATGACGGCGGAAGCACCCAAGGAGACCCCTTGGTATATTTCCATTCTTCCCACGGCCATCATGATTATCGTTCTAATCTTCTTCTGGTTCATGATTATGAATCAGCAAGGGGGCGGTGGCAAGGCCATGCAGTTTGGCAAGAGCAAGGCCAAACTCCAAAAGGACAGCGACCTTCGCAAGATTACCTTTAACGATGTGGCAGGTCTGGATGAGGAAAAGGAAGAGCTGGAAGAAGTGGTGGACTTCCTGAAGCATCCCCGCAGATTTAATAACCTAGGCGCTCGTATCCCCAAGGGAATCCTCTTGGTAGGCCCGCCCGGAACGGGAAAGACGTACATATCCAAGGCAACGGCCGGAGAAGCCGGCGTACCCTTCTTCACCATCAGCGGCTCCGAGTTTGTGGAGATGTTCGTAGGTGTGGGAGCCAGCAGAGTGCGAGACCTCTTTGAACAGGCGAAGAAGAATGCTCCCTGTATCGTCTTCATCGACGAAATCGATGCGGTGGGACGAAAGAGAGGCGCAGGCCTTGGCGGCGGTCACGATGAAAGAGAGCAGACCTTGAACCAGCTTTTGGTGGAAATGGACGGCTTCGGAGAAAACTCCGGCGTCATCATTTTGGCTGCAACCAACAGACCGGACGTACTGGACCCGGCTCTCCTCAGACCGGGCAGATTTGACAGACAGATTGTCATCGGTGTTCCCGACATTAAGGGTAGAGAGGAAATCTTTAAGGTTCACTCCAGAAACAAGCCCTTGGACGAAAAGGTACAGCCCAAGGTGTTGGCACGAAGAACGCCGGGATTCACCCCTGCCGATATAGAGAATATGCTAAACGAAGCGGCTCTTCTCACTGCGAGAAGAAACGGCAAGCACATCCGCATGGATGAAATAGAAGAAGCCATCACTAAGGTCATTGCAGGACCGGAGAAGAAGAGCAGGATCATCAGCGAGGAAGAAAGAAAGCTGACCGCATACCACGAAGCGGGTCACGCGGTGGTTGCCCATTCTCTTCCCAAGACCGACCCGGTTCATCAGATTACCATCATACCCAGAGGCAGAGCCGGTGGGTTTACTATGATTCTTCCCAAGGAAGACAGGTATTACGGCACCAAGGATACCATGCGAGAGCAGATCATCCACCTCTTGGGAGGCCGAGTAGCGGAAAAACTTACCTTGGACGACATCAGCACCGGTGCGTCCAACGACATTAGCAGGGCGACGGAAATCGCCAGGGACATGGTGACCAAGTACGGTTTCAGCGAAAGATTGGGGCCGGTCAATTACAGTTCCTCCGATGAAGTATTTTTGGGCAAGGATTTCTCCACCCGTCAGAACTATTCGGAAGAAGTGGCATCGGAAATCGACGACGAAATCCGCATCATCATCGAAGAGTGCTTCGTTGAGTGCGAGAAGATCCTTTCCACCCATATTGACAAGCTGCACATGGTCGCCCAGGCTCTTCTGGAAGTGGAGACCTTGGACGGGGAGCAGTTCGAACAGCTCTATACGGGAGAAAAGACGGCCACGGAATTGGCCGAGGACATCCGCCGAAAGGAAGAGGTCATTCAGGAGGCCAACCAGCGAGAAGCGGAAGAAATGAGCGTCCTTGTGGACACCCACGAAAACGAGGATCTTTCCGTTTACGACACGGACTACCTTAATGAGGACGAGTCGGCAGGAGAAGAGCAACCGCCGGAAAAGAAAAATGAGGAAGACCAATGAAGGTGACGGTGAAAGATTGTCTGGATCTATCCGCCTTTCAAAAGGCAAAAGTTTTGGCTGGAGAGAACAGCTTAGTGAACCAGGTGAAAAAAGTCTCCGTCTTGGACATGTACACCCCCAAGGAAATAGCAAAGCACTACAAAGTTGACAATCAGATGGTCCTCACCTCTTTTTCCGCCATTCGATCCAACGAAGATGCCCAGTGCAAGGCCATTGAGGCTTTGGCAGCCGGCGGCAATGCCGCCATCGTGGTGTTTTATGTGGGAGACATCGTCAGATACCTCAGCGATAAAGTCATCGCCGCTGCCGACAAGGCGGGCATTCCTCTCATCGCCATGGACGCGGACAGTCCGGTGGATATGGGGGATGTAATCAGCGAAATTTCCGAGAGGATTTTTTACGGGGAAGATGAAAACTTCACCAATTCCCTCATTGCCAACACAATTTTCCACCTGCTTAATTTTGAAAAATACAGCAATTTCCAAGCCGCTGCCAAAGCGGCTGCTTTGAATAACGATTTTCAGCTGATTCTTCTCAGCGAAGATTTCAATCCGGTCTTCAGCGTGGAGACCAGGCACCGAACCACCATTGCCGAAGCTATTCGCCTAGGGAAGGAAAGGTCATTGAAGAATCGTTCCGCCATCTATACAAAGATCGACGTGAACGGTGTATTGACCTACTGGGGTCCGGTGAACATCCAAAACACCAAGTACTTCATGTTCATCGTGGACAATGAGGATTCCTATTCCGCTGCGGAAATCACCAAGCTTGCAGAGATTATTGAGCTGGCCATGGGCATGTGGAAATATACGCCGGAACGTGACGCCATGGCGGAGTTCATCAACGCCCTGCGACGGGGTAACATGAGCCTTGCCTACAGCCTGCGAGATGAAGTGGACGTGGACCCGGAAGATTTCATCAGCGTATTCTACGCCAAGGGTGGGAAGGAAGGCCTGAGCATCGGCGTGATGGACGGCTTCCAAAAGGACTCGGGAATACGAATCCTGCGCATCCATGAGGGAGATGAAACCTTTGCCATCGTTGTAAAAGAAGATGGGGAAGAGGACGGGAAGAAGGCATGCTCCCAGCTGTTCAACAAGCTGAAGGAAGATAAGACCATTCGCGTCTTTCACGTGACGGGACTGGAGGGAATCGAAGGCGCCGGCGACGGCTATCGACTCATTGCGGAGGCTTGGTCCTTTGTCCAGGCGGTCTTCCCATATAAGAGAGTATTTACCAAGTACGAGCTTGCCTTGGTAAGCAACTGCATTCACATCCAGCTCCAAGGGGGCTATGTGAAGAAGAATTACGTGGAGTTTTTGGAGCCCTTTAAGGATGCGGGGGAAAGCAAGGGGAAACAGCTGTTGGAAACCCTGGAAACCTTCGTATTGGACGCGGGAATGAACAGCAGCAGTACCGCTTCCTTCATGGGAATTCACACCAACACGGTCCAATATCGACTGAAGAAAATCAACGATGTTTTAGGGGTGGAAATCACCGGAAACAGGGTCATTCCCAGTTTGACCATCGCCCTTGCTCTCCGCCGTCTGGAAAGTGTGGTTTCCTAATTGGAGAAAAACGCAGAAAATAGTGATAAGAATAATGTATACAAATCAAAATCTCTTGAAAAATCAGCATGATTAAGATATAGTAACTTTGGTGCGAAGGCACAAAAGAAGTATAAGAATCCAATATTATTAAGGAGGAATCATATATGAACAAGCTGGAAGAGCTTCGTCAATTTAAAGCAAAAATAGCAGAAGGCGGCGGAGAAAAGAGAGTTGCGGCACAACACGAGAGAGGCAAGCTAACGGCAAGAGAAAGATTGGACATTCTCTTTGATGCCGATAGCTTTGTTGAAATTGACACGTTTGTGTCCCACAGAAGCACCAACTTTGACATGCCGGACAAGAAGTTCCACGGCGACGGCGTAGTGACCGGTTACGGAACAGTGGATGGCAGACTGGTGTTCGCTTTTTCTCAGGACTTCACCGTAATGGGCGGTTCCCTGGGTGAGTATCACGCAGAGAAAATCGTCAAAGTTCAAGGTATGGCCTTAAAGATGGGAGCACCTCTGGTAGGAATCAACGATTCCGGCGGAGCCAGAGTAGAAGAAGGAGTTGGATCTCTTTCCGGATTCTCCAAGATATTCAAGAACAACACCATTTCTTCGGGAGTTATCCCGCAGATTTCCGTAATCATGGGGCCCTGTGCCGGCGGAGCCGTTTACTCCCCCGCAATCACGGACTTCATCTTCATGGTAGACAAGACCAGCCAGATGTTCATTACCGGACCTCAGGTCATTAAGACCGTAACCGGTGAAGAAGTAACGGCGGAAGAACTGGGTGGTGCCAGAACCAACAACACCAAGAGCGGAAACGCACACTTCATGGGCAAGGACGATGAAGATACCCTGAATCAGGTAAAGAATCTTCTCGGATACTTCCCCTCCAACAACATGGAAACACCGCCTGAATACGAGTCATCGGACGACCCCAACAGGATGTGTTCCAATTTGAACGACATTATTCCGGACAATCCCAACAAGGCTTACGACATGTATGAAATCATCAAGTCCTTGGCTGACAATGGGGAAATCCTAGACGTAGCAGAGCGCTTTGCAAAGAACATGATTACCTGCTTTATCCGCATGGACGGAAAGACCGTGGGTGTCATCGCCAACCAGCCTAAGGTGGGCGCAGGTTGTTTGGATGTTGACGCATCGGACAAGGCTGCAAGATTTATCAGAAGATGTGACGCCTTCAACATTCCCATGTTGACCTTGGAAGATGTTCCGGGATTCCTTCCGGGAACCGACCAGGAATACGGCGGCATCATCCGTCACGGAGCCAAGATGCTCTATGCCTACAGTGAGGCGACCGTACCCATGGTTACCGTAATCTGCAGAAAGGCATACGGCGGTGCGTACATCGGAATGTGCAACAAGGAACTGGGATCCGACATGGTTCTTGCATGGCCTTCCGCACAGATTGCAGTGATGGGCGCCAGCGGTGCGGTAAACATCATTTCCTCCATCAAGAAGGAAATCAAGGAAGCCGACGATCCAATTGCCAAGACAAAGGAAAAGATCGACGAATACGAAGAAGCCTTCAACAATCCGTACAGAGCAGCGGAACTGGGATATGTAGACGATGTAATTGAGCCGTCCGAGACCAGGCAGAGAATCATCAGTGCCTTCGATATGTTGGCATCCAAGAGAGCGTCTCTACCTGCCAAGAAGCACGGCAACATTCCGCTATAGGAGGTGGCAGCATGAGTTTAATGGAACTATTTGCAAATCCGGATACCGTCCACGAGCTTCCCTTTATGGATAAGCTGGCAGGCGCCGGAATCACCACTCTCATGGGGATGGGCACGACATTTACTATTCTGCTTCTTCTTTGGGGAATCATCGCCATAACGACTAAGCTGATGTCCATGGGCAATGCGAAGAAAGAAGCATATGTAGCGGCTCACGCAGGGGGTCATGCTCCTGCAACAGCACCCGCTCCGGCGGCAGCAACACCTGCAGCAGCGGCGGCAGCACCGGCGCCGGCAGCTTCAGCTGAGACTGTGGCCGGTACGGCAGATGACGGTGCCTTAGCGGCAGTCATCGCGGCAGCCATTGCAGCCTACGAAGGCGGCACTGCCGAACCGGACTTGATTGTAAAAAGGATACGCAGGGTCTCCGGACCTTCTACGGTATGGTCTAATGCCGGCCGTAACGAGAGTATTGATAGTAGGAAAATATAGCAAAAGGAGAAGGAATCAATGAAACAGTACAACATAACCGTAAACGGCACTACCTATGCAGTAGAAGTTGAAGAAGCAGCAGGCGGCGCAGCGGCGGCAGCACCTGCACCGGCCCCGGCGGCAGCACCGGCGGCACCCGCAGCACCTGCAGCAGCACCCGCACCCGAAGCGGCTCCCGCTCCTGCACCGGCAGCACCCGCAGCTCCTGCAGCGGCACCAAGCGCAGGCGCAGCAACCGTAAATGCACCCATGCCCGGAACCGTTCTGGACGTTAAAGTATCCCCGGGACAGCAGGTTGCTGAAGGAGACATCCTCATCATCCTGGAAGCCATGAAGATGGAAAACGAAATTGTGGCACCCCAGGCAGGAACCGTAGACACCGTACCTGCTACAAAGGGCGCGGCTGTAAATTCCGGCGATGTACTTGTAACTTTAAAATAATTTGCTATAATGGAGAGGCGCCAGAAACGGCGCCTCTTATTAATTTTTTTGAATAACAGGAATTCATTTGCAGAGCGAAGGGAGAAACCATGCTACTAGCCTTTGATGTCGGAAACACCAACATCGTGTTGGGTGTATTCGAGGGGAGAAAACTCATCCAAAACTGGCGACTGAAGACAGACAGCAACAAGAGCGCCGACGAGTACGGAATGATACTGAATCAACTCTTTGAATATGAAGGTCTGAACATCAGCGATGTGGAGGATATCATCATCTCCACCGTTGTTCCATCGGTGCTGTACACCTTGCAGCATCTTTCTCAAAAGTACTTGAAGAAAAAAGCCATTGTGGTTGAGGCGGGTATCAAAACCGGTCTTCTCATTAAGTATGAAAACCCCAAGCAGGTGGGTGCCGACAGAATTGTCAATGCCGTGGGTGGCTATGCCAAATACGGCGGCCCTTTGATCATCATCGACTTTGGAACTGCCACCACCTTCTGTGCTATCACGGAGAACGAAGAATACTTGGGGGGTACCATTGCACCGGGAATCAAGATTTCCTCCGATGCCCTCTTCCAGAGAGCGGCAAAGTTGCCCAAGGTAGAGTTGGAACCGCCGGGACTGGTCATCTGCAGAGACACCATTGAAAGCATGCAGTCGGGTCTGGTATACGGACACATGGGTCTGGTGGACTTCATCGTAAGGAAGATGGAAACGGAACTGGAGGCCTTCACCCCCAGCGGCAAGACGGCTACCGTGGTTGCCACGGGAGGCCTTGCCAATATGATGTACGAAGGCTTGGAATGTATCGACTATGTGGATGGGCTCCTGACTTTGGAAGGTCTGGAACTGATATATGAGAAGAATCGGAAATATTGAGTTAGCCAATCCGTTTTTGGCAGCTCCTTTAGCAGGAATCACCGATGCGGCAGCCAGAACCCTATACGGGGAAATGGGTGCCGCTTTGACCTACTCGGAAATGGTCAGCGGCAAGGGGCTTTTATACAGCAATGAAAAGACGGAGCGGTTGCTTTTCATCGGCCCGGAGGAAGGAAAGGTTGCTTTTCAAATCTTCGGCAGTGAGCCTGCGGTTATAGAGAAGACCGCTGAGATCCTTCGCCCCAGAGACAATGTAATTTTGGATATTAACATGGGTTGTCCCGTGCCAAAGGTGGTAAAAAACGGAGAAGGTTCCGCCCTGCTGAAGGACTTGGATCTTTTGTACCGCGTAACGGAAGCCTGTGTCCGCAAGGCCGGAAAGCCGGTGACCGTCAAGATCCGAAAGGGCTGGGACAGGGATTCCGTGGTGGCGGTGGAAGCGGCCAAGGCTGCAGAGGCGGCCGGTGTGGCGGCGGTAACCGTCCACGGCAGGACTAGGGACCAGTTTTATACCGGAGATGCGGACTGGGAAATCATCGCCAAAGTCAAGGCGGCGGTGGGGATTCCCGTCATCGGCAACGGGGACATCTTTGACGGTGAGACGGCGGTGCGGATGCCCGAGGAAACGGGATGCGACTTGGTTATGGTGGGGAGAGGCATGCTGGGAAACCCGTGGATCTTTCGAGATGCCCTTGCCCTTTGGAAGGGGGAAGAGAAACCGCCAAGGCCTACGAAGGAGGAAAAGTGCCACATGATGCTGCGCCACTATGACCTGATTGAAAGAGAAAAGGGAGAGTATGCAGCGGTGCGAGAAATGCGAAAGCATGTGGGCTGGTATCTAAAAGGAGAAAGCCACGCCACAGCGGTCCGCAGAGCCGTGAATAAAGCCGGAACTTCGGAGGAATTGAAGTCAATAATCCGTTCTATTGTGTAGATTCTTATGATATAATTGGGAAATGCTGAGAAATATGATTGATATAAGGAGGAAGAAATGAAGACATTGATGTCGGGAAATGAGGCCCTTGCCAGAGGTGCCTGGGAAGCCGGACTGGAATTTGCGTCTGCCTACCCGGGGACACCCAGCACGGAAATATTGGAAAACATTGTGAACTATAAGGACGATCTGTACTGCGAATGGGCACCCAACGAAAAGGTTGCCTTGGAGTCAGCCATCGGTGCCTCTGTTGCGGGCGTACGCTCCCTGTCGGCCATGAAGCACGTTGGCGTCAACGTGGCGGCAGATCCTCTCTTCACATTTGCATATACAGGCGTAACGGGAGGCATGATTCTGGTATCGGCAGACGATCCGGGCATGCACTCTTCCCAGAACGAACAGGACAACAGAAATTATGCGACAGCGGCACGAGTCCTCATGTTGGAGCCGGCGGACAGCCAGGAAGCCAAGGACTTTACCAAGCTGGGATTTGAGCTGTCCGAGCGTTTTGACACACCGGTTCTCATGCGACTGACCACCAGAGTTTGTCACTCCAAGAGTTCGGTGGAACTGGGGGAAAGGGTTACCAAGCCCATCGTCCCCTATGAGAAGAACATCAAGAAGTTTGTGGCAACACCGGCCAACGGAAAGGTGATGCGTGCCAAGTTGGAAGATCGGCTCGCGGCCATGGAAGCATATGCCTGCGAAACGGAAATCAATCAGCCGGAATACAACGATACCAAGGTGGGTGTGGTGACCAGCGGCGTTGCTTATCAATATGCAAGAGAGGCCTTTGGAGAAGATGCTTCCTACCTGAAGTTGGGAATGACCTTCCCCATGCCCATGGCCCTTCTCAAGGAATTTGCAAGCAAGGTGGACAAGGTATATGTCATTGAGGAGATGGATCCCTACATTGAAAACCACCTGAAGATGGCAGGGATTGAGTGTATCGGAAAGGATTTGATTCCCAAGTACGACGAGCTAAACACCGACATCGTGAAGAGGGCCGTCTTTGGCATAGAAAGCGAAACCACCAAATCGGACAAGGAAGCCGTCATGCGGCCGCCGACCCTCTGCGCCGGCTGTCCCCACAGAGGATTCTTCTATGCACTGGGCAAGAAGAAAAATCTGATGATTACTGGAGATATCGGCTGCTACACTCTAGGCTCCGCACCTCCACTTAGCGCCATGGACACCTGCTTCTGCATGGGTGGCTCCATATCCACGGGACACGGTGCTTCCGTTGCTTTGGACAGGGCCAACATGCCCACCAAGGTGGTTTCCGTCATTGGAGATTCTACCTTCTTCCACAGCGGCATCACCAGCCTGATGAACGAAGTGTACAACGGCGGAACCAACGTTTCCGTCATCTTGGACAATAGAATCACCGCCATGACGGGCCACCAAGAAAACCCCGGCACCGGCTACACCCTCATGGGCAAGAAAGCCATTGAAGCGGATATTCCCGCTCTCTGCCTGGCCATCGGCGTAAAGAAGGAAAACATCTACGTCATTGACCCCAACATTCTGGAAGAGGTGCACAAAACCTTGGATGAAGCCATTGCCAAGGACGAACCTACGGTAATCATCACCAAGTGGCCCTGCATCCTGAAGAAGTTCACACCGGAGGACAGGGAGGCCTTTGACCTTTCTCCCAAGAGCTGTCGCATCGATCAGGAAACTTGCACCAACTGCAAGATGTGCGTCAAAACCGGTTGTCCTGCCATCCATTCCACCAAGGAAAAGGTGGCTATCGACGAAGTTTCCTGCACCGGTTGCACTGTTTGCCAGCAGGTGTGCCCGTTCAATGCCATCAGTTTAATCGAGGAGGGGAAATAATGAGCAATGTAAAGAACATACTTCTGGTTGGCGTAGGGGGTCAAGGGACCATCCTAGCCAGCAAGATTTTGACCGAAGGCCTCATGGCTGCCGGCTATGATGTAAAGATGAGCGAAATTCACGGGATGAGCCAGAGAGGGGGCAACGTTTCCACGCAGGTGAGATACGGAGATAAGGTGTACTCCCCCATCGTAGGCAAGGGCGAAGCGGACGTCATTGTCGCCTTTGAAAAGATGGAAGCCCTCCGCTGGTTGGAATACCTGAAAAAGGACGGGAAGATGGTCATCAACGACTTTGAAATTCCCTCCGCACCCATCCTCATGGGCGTGGCTGAGTATCCGGAAGAAATTCTGGAAACCCTGGGTGAGAAGGCTAGCATCCTGACCATCGAGGCCGGAGAAATCGCCAAAGACTTGGGCAACAGCAAGGCCATGAACGTGGTTCTCCTAGGCGCCTTGGTGAAAGCCATGGATGTTCCCAACGTGGACTGGCATGAGACCATTAAGAGCAATGTCAAAAAAGGATTTGAAGAGTTGAATATAAAGGCTTTTGAAGCCGGATACGCAATATAAGGAGAGAGGCACTTGGGCGAGAGAGAAAAGTTTGGATCCCGTATGGGATTTATGTTGGTATCTGCAGGCTGCGCCATCGGATTGGGTAATGTGTGGAAGTTTCCTTACATGACCGGACAGTTTGGTGGAGCCGGATTCATATTAATATATCTGGTGTTCTTAGCAATATTGGGGATTCCCATTATGGTCTGCGAGTTCTCTGTTGGGCGAGGTTCACAAAAGTCGGTTGCCTCTTCTTTCCGGGTCTTGGAGCCGAAGGGAGCCATCGCACATCGGTACGGTTACTTGGGTATGTTGGGAAACTACATGCTCATGATGTTTTACACCATGGTGGCCGGATGGACCCTGTTCTACTTCTATAAGATGATACGCGGTACACTGATGAAGTTGACCCCCGAAGAAATCGGAGCCGACTTTGGAAATATGCTGGGATCTGCCGGCGTAATGACCTTTTGGATGATCGTTGCCGTTCTCATTTCCTTCGGAATCTGTTCCCTGGGTTTGCAACGGGGCGTGGAGAAGATTACCAAAATTATGATGATTGCCTTACTGGTGTTGATGATTATCATGTGCATTCGTTCCGTCACCCTTCCCGGTGCATCGGAGGGATTGCGGTTCTACTTGATACCGGACTTTGACGATATGGTGGAAAAAGGTATCGGAAATGTGCTCTTTGGTGCCATGGCCCAATCCTTCTTTACCCTCAGCTTGGGTATCGGATCCATGGCCATCTTCGGAAGCTATCTTGGGAAGAGTCGATCTTTACCGGGAGAAGCGGTGGGCATCACCGTGCTGGACACCTCCGTAGCGCTCATGGCCGGATTGATTATCATTCCATCCTGTTTTGCCTTCGGCATTGAGCCGGGTGCGGGACCGGGACTGATCTTCATTACCTTGCCCAACGTGTTTAACGAAATGGCCGGGGGACAGATTTGGGGTGCTGCCTTCTTCCTCTTCCTATGTTTTGCAGCACTATCGACGGTCATCGCCGTCTTTGAAAATATTATCGCCTTTGCCATGGACCTTTGGCACTGGCCGAGAAAAAAGGCGGTCATGGTAAACATCGTTGCTATCATCATACTTTCCATGCCCTGCGTATTGGGATTTAACCTTTGGTCGGATTTCCACCCCTTCGGGCCGGAGTCCAACATCATGGATTTAGAAGATTTTATCGTTTCCAATAACTTGCTACCCTTGGGCTCTTTGTTCTATGTCCTCTTCTGTGTGAGAAGATACGGCTGGGGCTGGGAGAACTTCATCGCAGAAGCAAATTCCGGAAAGGGACTGAAAATGCCGCCCATTCGTATATATATGTTGTTTATTTTACCCTTGGTTATTCTGACCGTATATGTAAAGGGCTATTGGGACTTCTTCCAAGGTCAGGGTCTGAGTCCCGTACTGGGATTGGCCATCGCCGGCGGAATCTTGTGTGTCTTTGGCTATATCGCATTTTATCGAAAGAAGGGGACGGTTCCCAACGACCTTCCCAGGGGAGAAGATGATAAGAGATTTTGATCGGCTCATAGAGATTGCAGATAATATGCCCGAAAAACGACTGGTCGTCGTCAGTGCTCACGACAGGAATACCCTGGAAGGGGTGTATCATGCCTGTAATGAGGGCTTTGTCACACCTGTTCTCTTGGGGCGAGAAGATCGAATTAGAGAAATTATCGCAGAGGAAGAAATGATTTTTCCTCGCTTACAGATCATCAACTGCTCCGATGATGGGGAGGCCGCTTCTGAAGCTGTCGCCATGATTGGCAGGGGCGAGGGCGATGTGCTCATGAAGGGTGTCTGCAAGACGGCCGACCTGCTTCGTGCAGTGGTTTCCAAGGAAACGGGATTGTTACAGGGAGGCCTTATCTCCCATGTAAGCGTCTGCAAGGTTCCTAGATATCACAAAATCATAGCCTTGACGGACGGTGGAATGGTACCCCATCCCACCTTGGAGCAAAAGGCGGAATTGATTATAAATGCGGTGGAACTGATGCACTCTTTGGGATATGAAGAGCCGAAGGTTGCCTGCTTGGCCGGGGGAGAAGATGTGAATCTAAAGGCCCCGGAAACCGTGGAAGGCGCTGCATTAAAGGCGATGAACCAAAGAGGGGAATTGCCCGGCTGTCTGGTGGAAGGACCCATTTCCTACGATCTTGCCATGAGCAAGGAGGCGGCCAAGCTGAAGGGCTATGGCAGTCCCGTTGCGGGAGAAGCGGATATCCTCTTGGTTCCGAACATGGCAACGGGCAATATATTGGCCAAATCATGGACCGTCTCCGGTGGAGGCACCATGTCCGGCCTGGTAGTAGGCGCGAAGGTCCCCATTGTGGTGGTATCCAGGAGCGCTTCTTCTGAAGAAAAGTTTTTATCCATCGCTCTGGCGGTGGCGGCTGCGAAATAGCGAGGGAGCAGAAATTGTGCAAGGTACTGGTGATCAACCCGGGATCCACATCCACGAAGATTGCCCTATATGAAGAAGAAAACAGGATATTTCAACGAACTGTCGACCATCCCATGGAGGAAATCAACCGCTATGAGACGGTGATGGATCAACTTCAGATGCGAGAAGACTGTGTGTCTCGCGTGTTGGAAGAGGAAGCGGTTGACTTGAACAGTTTATCGGCCGTGGTAGGGCGGGGAGGCCTGCTTCCCCACATTACAGCCGGCGGATATTTGGTGAATCAGGTGATGATCGACACCTACATGGAGGGAAAGGCCTCCCCCCATGCGTCCAACTTGGGCGGCATCATTGCCTATGATTTGGCCAAGTCCTTGGGAATTCCGGCATACATCTATGATGCGGTCACATCCGATGAGATGGAGCCTATTGCGAAGATGACGGGGCTCCCCGGCTACAAGCGCCAGCCCCAGTGCCACGTGCTCAATCAGAAGGCGGTGGGTCGGAAGGTAGCGGAGGCGCGTGGGAAGCGGTACGAGGATATGCGGACGATCATCGTTCACTTGGGTGGCGGGATCACCATCGGTGTCCATGACAAGGGACGGATTGTGGACAGCATCGGCGACGATTCGGGGCCTTTTTCGCCGGAGCGGTCGGGGAGCCTACCGCTGTTGGAAGTCATCCGTATGTGCTACGAAGGAAAGTATAACTATCGGGAGATGGTGCGCAAGGTCAGAGGCATGGGCGGCATCAAGGCATATCTGGGAACCACGGATATGCGCAAGGTGGAAGAAATGATATTAGCAGGAGACCAACTGGCAAAGGAAGTCTACGAAGCCCAAGCCTATCAGGTGGCCAAGGGCATCGGCGAAATGGCACCGGTCCTCTTCTGCGACATCGATTGCATCATCCTGACAGGCGGCATGGCCAACTCCAAGATGATGACGGAAATGATTATAGAACGAGTGGAGAAGATGGCGCCGGTGGAAGTCTATCCCGGTGAATATGAAATGGAAGCATTGAATCTAGGTGCACTGCGCATGTTGAGGAGAGAAGAGACCCCCAAGGAATATATAGGAAAGGAAGCGTAATCATGATTGCAAAAAATATGAAGGCCTATGTGGAAGGCAGCTCTGCCATTCGGGCGATGTTTGAAGAGGGTGCCCGCCTTGCCAAAGAATTTGGGAAGGAAAACGTCTACGATTTTAGTTTAGGAAATCCCAGCGTACCTGCACCCAAGGAAGTCAACGAAGCCATCAAGGATATTCTTCTGGAGGAAACCTCCACCTATATTCACGGCTACAACCAGAGCAACAGCGGCTACGAAGATGTGAGAGAAACCGTTGCGGACCATATCAACAGGAAGCATGGCACTTCCTTCTCTTCTCAGAACATCATCATGACCGTAGGCGCAGCCAGCGGCCTCAACGTCATCCTGAAAACTCTCATGGATCCCGGCGATGAAGTTATCGCCTTTGCGCCGTACTTTGTGGAATATCGAAACTATGCGGCAAACTACGATGCCGTTCTGAAGGCGGTTCCCGCAGATACAGAGACATTCCAGCCCAACCTGAAGGAACTGGAAAAAATCATGACGGAGAAGACAAAGGCTGTCATCATTAATTCCCCCAACAATCCCACAGGTGTCATCTATTCGGAAGAAACCATCAAGAAATTGGCCGACATCCTGGAAAAGAAACAGGAAGAGTATGGCCACGATATTTACATTATCTCCGACGAGCCCTACCGTGAGCTGGTCTACGATGGAAACACCGTTCCCTATGTGACCAAGTTCTACAAGAATACGGTGGTAGGTTATTCCTGGAGCAAGTCCCTCTCTCTTCCCGGAGAGAGAATCGGATATTTGGTGATTCCCAATGAAATCAGCGACTTCCAAAACACCTTGGATGCCGCCAACATTGCCAATCGAATATTGGGCTATGTCAATGCACCCACCCTCATGCAGCGGACCGTGGCAAGATGTATCGACTGCACCACCGACATTGAGGCATATGACAAGAATCGAAAGGCTCTCTACAATGGACTCATCGACGCAGGCTACGAGTGTATCAAGCCGGAAGGGGCTTTCTATCTCTTCGTCAAATCTCCCATTGCGGACGAAAAGGCATTTGTGGCCATGGCTAAGAAGTACAATATTTTGGTAGTACCGGGATCCTCTTTCGCCTGTCCCGGCTATATTCGAATCGCATACTGTGTCAGTTACGATACCATCATCAATGCTCTTCCCAAGTTCAAGGCGCTTATGGAAGAAATTAGAGGATGAGAAAAAGTCGTGATGGCGAGAAAGAGTTATTAGTCTAACTCGATTTTGGATCTTTGGTGGCTTCTGCGCTTGTTTAGGTCCAAGGAAATAAACGAGGTAAGAGAAAATTTTCTGTTTTTTGGACCTACCACAGCTGTAGAAAGCTCGTAGGTCCAATTATATCGTCTCAGATTGAAGCAATTGGAAATAAATGGGAAAAACGATGGACCTCAACAGTCCTTGAGATGGGCAAAGGTCTAAAATGAAGGTTGAGCAATGACTCGAATGAATGAGAACGCATAAAGGTATAATCATTTGCACTTCACAAGCAACAGAAAATCAAACACCGGCAGAGAGCTGCTCTGCCGGTGTGCTTTGTAGAATTAAACTGGGCTCACGTTAAAGAACTTCAGTATGCCCCACTTTTTGTAGTCTATAAGGATATCCCGTAGCAGGGATTGGGCATGATAAGACACAGGCACTTGAATGCCGCTCTCCGTCTCCACCATGAGGTCGTCCTTCTTAGCCCTGCCTTCGGAATACACGAAGCTATAGCCGCAACATCCGGCTCGTTTCAAGTCAACCTTGAAGTACTTTCCATTCTGCTGGTTTTCCCTGATTTTCTCCTCAGCGGCGGGAGTCAATCTAATCTGTCTTACCATTTTACACCTCCCGGTTTTATAAAAAAGAGTGCGGCATTGGGGCCGCACTCCAAAAGTCATTGTTGGTTTATTTTCCGAAGTATCTCTTCAGCAATCCTTCAAAAGCTCTGCCGTGTCTTGCTTCGTCCTTGGCCATTTCATGTACTGTGTCATGAATTGCATCAAGGTTCAGTTCCTTGGCTCTCTTTGCCAAAGCCATCTTGCCGGAACAAGCGCCGGACTCAGCGTCGGCTCTCATCTGCAGGTTCTTCTCGGTAGAATCTGTCAAAACTTCTCCCAAAAGCTCTGCAAATCGGGATGCGTGATCTGCTTCTTCCAAAGCGGCTCTTCTCCAGTATTCAGCAATCTCAGGATAACCTTCTCTTGCGGCTACTCTTCCCATAGCTAGGTACATACCAACCTCGGTACACTCCCCCATGAAGTTTTCCTTCAATCCTTCGATGATTTCAGGATCCACGTCCTTCGCGATGCCTACCACATGCTCGGTAACCCATTCTCTTTCACCGGCTTCGATCTTAGTGAATTTTTCGCCGCTGGCCTTACACTGTGGGCATTCTGCAGGTGCTGCGTCGCCTTCATGAGTATATCCGCAAATTGTACAACTCCATTTCATAACTAATTCCTCCATTTTGTGATTTTTCATTCGTCTAATAACATTGCATGACCCCTGAATGGGTACACTAACAATATACCACGGCCGATAGTAATTAAACATGGATTAGTTAAAATTATGGGGAAGAGTTAGCGTAAAATAGTTGTGGAGTTTTGAAAATAAGAATAGAGATCAATTCCAAAGTGATAAAATAGTTTCAGCAAAAACAAATTCACGAAAGGAAGATCTCTATGAAAACAATTATACAACAAGTGGTACTGGAACTGGTAAAGAAAATCACAGAAAAAGCATATTCCGGCGGGATCAATGACATTGACGCATTGGCATCTGATGTTTTGCAGGACTGCAAGTCGGCAGCAGTCTCAGTCATTGAAGCGATCTGCGCAGACATGAATGTGCAGATCAGGAAGGACAAGACAAGGCGAAAGGAGCTTGGTCTGACCCTGAAAGACAAAGATAGACCTAGAGAGCTCCTGACAGAGATTGGAAAGTTACAACTCTCCCGTGATTACTATCATGATAAACAAAATGATAGGTATATTTCCCCGCTGGATCATGTGATAGGGATCAGGCCATACGAACGAGTCGGCGGCATGTTGTGTGCAAAAATGGTAAGCCTTGCAACGGAAGTATCCTACGCTAAAAGTACAGCCATATGTAGTGACGGTCTGGTAAGTCGTCAAACCGTAAAGAATCAGATCCAAAAAATCCGGACACTGGAAAAAGCGCCGCAAAGGGATGAGAAAAAGGGAGTAGCAGAGCTTCATATATATGCAGATGAAGATCATGTACACATGCAAAAGCCAAACAAGAAAAAGGGGAAATCCAGCAATATCATTCCCCTTGTCACCGTGACCGAGGGCATGTATAGGGAATGTAGTGGACGAAACAGAACCATTGGCACCATGCATTTTGTAGATGAGAAGTTTGATACGAAAAACCTATGGAAAAGTGTGGAAGGATATCTTGGTCAGGCTTATGATCTGTCAAAAGTCGAGAAGATATTCGTACATGGAGATGGTGGAAGATGGATCAAAAACGGTCTGGAAAATCTTCGGCAGACTATCCACGTAATGGATGGTTATCATCTTGAGAAAAGGTTGAGAGGCATCTCGAACAAGTTCCCTGGAAGAAATATATCGTCACGGCTAACAAGAGCCATTGAAAAAGAGGACAAGAGAGGGTTTGAGGAGGTCCTGGATGGGTTGTATGCGGTGGCAGAAAGCGAAAAAGAGGTAAAAAGCATTAAGGAGCTGGGTATATACGTGATGGGAAGCTGGGATGAGATCGTTGGCCGAAAGACACTGGACATCCCCGGTAGCTGCACGGAAGCACAGGTGAGTCATGTTTTATCGGAACGGTTCAGCAGAGACCCACTAGGGTGGAGCAAGGAAGGTCTTGGAAAGCTGTCAAAACTTCGTGTGTATGTGAAGAATGGCGGAAAGATCACGGCTGAAGATTTCAAACAAAAGTCTCAGCATACTTACTGCGAATATGCAGATAAGGTAATCGAAGAAGCGATGTCAGGGGCGATAGACTGGACGGTATTCGACGGAGAACCATTTGTCTTTGATGGAAACAGCGGAACACAGAGGCTCATACATGGGATCGGGATGACCAAAAATACATTTTGGAATTGATGTCAATCAAAAACTCCGCAACAACTTGACACCATCTGGGGAAGACATGTGATGTCAAGCGCAAGTGATTTTGTCACCCCTAAGAATTAATATCAGAGATCGTACATGCTACTCTCATAGACATGCTCTGTTGTGTAACAGAGTTCCTCAAAAGAATAGATTTCTTTCCATCGCTGCTTTTCATATGCTCTAAATACTCCCGCATTCCAAGGATGACTCATGGGAGGGATATACAGTTTTACTGCTTGCGTGGGCGCCTGTGAAATCGGGTCTAGCTCCTTAGAATGGAGCTGGTTGGGGAGAACTTCCTGCAAGGCAAAAATACTTTCCTTGCAAACTGCGTATAGTTTCCCGTCGAGTGCTTTGATGACAGTAACAGGTGATTTTCGTTTCAATGGGATGAGTCTGCTTTCGTCATCTAAGAATCGATAGGTATGGTTCATATAGCGTATGCAGCTTCCCGGATCTACCACTCGAGAGGACAGGACGGCTAAGGTTAGATTGATTTCATCAGGGGAGGGTTTCTTTTCCCAAGCACTTAGGGTATACTCGTCTAAAGGGACGGCAAATTGCTGATTGTACTGTGGTAGGTAGGATCTTAAAAATTTGTTCGCCCCTTCTATTGTTTTGATCCCTGCAACTTGCAACTCCACAACAAGTCTAGATTGAAAGGTGTGAAACAGTCGTTCAATCTTGCCTTGGTGTTGTGCACAGGATGTTGTTCGAAGATCGATGCCTAAGGTCTTACATGCATAACCGAACTGGGTGGCTGCGTCCTTCTCTGTCTTTGGTTTTTTAAGAGTTGTATATTCGAAGATACTTCTTTTATCCGTTTGGATTCGGCAAGGGATGCCATAATCCGTTAGCATTTGTGCAGAGACTTGATAATATCCGTTCAAGGTTTCTTGTTCTTCCATGTAGGCCCCAATCACATCCCCTGTGGCATCGTCAATTCCCGCATGAAGACTGGAAACCGGGAAATGTCTGCCAAACCAAGCATGAGGAGAAGCATCCATAAAAACAAGTTCACCTGCGTACCGGGACTTCTCTCTAGTAGGATGTGGTTCTTTTTCCAAGGGGATAAGCTGCTGAGGACGCAGGGGTGAAGGTGCAGTCGCCTGCGCTTGCTTTTCTTTTTCCTTCTGCTGCTTGCGATGCTTTTTCTTTGTGTCCCTGGTTGCTTTGGGGGAAATGATCTCTGCCTCCTTGAAGATGTTCCGTAAGGAGCTCAAACTTATTGCAGGGATCTCAGGGTGTAGCCTCCCGAGTAGCTCATGGAAATGCGTGAAGTTTGCCCCTTCATAAACCGGAAGATGATAAATGTCGAGAATCCGCTCTTTCACATGATTGGGGATGGCAAAAGGGGAAGGAGTCCCTCGATTCCCGTGAATGAAAAAGGCCTCTCCTTCTGCTCGGTAGCCTGCCACCTTTCGTTGTATCGTTCTCTTGCTGTACTTCAACTTGATACATAGTGCATTAATGTTACCGCCGTTCTTTACATAATTATGAATCAGATTATATTCGTTTTGTTCATTCATATTTAGTTCCACCTCTTTGTACCACCTTTCCGTCTAAATCAAAGATGGTTCTATGATAACAGTTATTGATGAAGGGGTGACAAAATCACTTGCGTTTCAGCTATGACATTATCACTTGCGTTTGACACTTGACACCATCTGGGGAAGAGTTAGCGTAAAATGTTTGTAGGGAAATAGAGACAAAAAAGAAAAGAGAACACCCGGTTGTGTTAAAATTAATTGTGGAAAAAACCAAACACAATCAGAAGGGAGTTCTCTATGTATAACAGTATACTACGGTTTCATGAAAATGGCATTGAAAACATCGAAAATATGGGTGCGGATTTTTTCGAAAATCCCAAAGATATTGCCTCTTTAGTAGATGGCATAAAAGAAGAAGTTCTGGGGTTGGGTTGCAGAATCATCGGGGACATATTCGAAGAAATGAATGAAATGATCTGCAACAGCAGTCTTAGAAGGGAAGGCTATGAAGTAGTCCGCCACGATACAAAGACACTGCTGACATCTATGGGTGAGATACGGTTTTCAAAGACGCTTTTCAAGAACAAGAAAACAGGAGAGCGATGTTACCTATTGGATGAGATTCTAGGCATAGCGAAGAATGCTAGGCTGACCGAAGATGCGGAAGCAGAGGTGCTGAAAGAAGCAGTCCAAACTTCCTATGGAAGGGCAGCGGCAGCGGTAAGCATAACAGATCACATCAGCAAAGGAGCAGTAAAGAACAAAATCCATGCACTTAAATTCCCGGAAATTGAGAAAGAATTCAGAGAGAAAAAGCAAGTCAAGTTCCTATACATAGATGCTGATGAGGATCATGTACCGTTGCAGTACATAGAGCAACCTGGAGATATCATCCGCTTTCCAAGCGGAAGAAAAAACAATAATGTATTGTCAAAACTCATCTATGTATATGAAGGAGTCGAGTCGGTAGCACCGCAAAGTAGCCGTTTCAGGCTAGTCAACCCCCATTACTTCAGTGGAGTATATGAGGGAGAGGATAGTAAGATCATATGGGAGAAAGTGTATGAGTACATCGATGGTAAGTATGATTTGGATCAAGTGGAGCAAATCTATTTAAATGCGGACGGAGGGGGTTGGATTAAGAGTGGGAAATCAAAGATAGGCGGAATCACGACAGTGTTGGATGAACATCACATCAACCAGCATCTAATACGGATGACCTCCCACTTAGGAGAACAAGGGGAGGATGTGCGAGAGCATTTGAAAAGCATGATGCGCCGAGGCACAAAGTCCGATTTCAATCAAGTGGTAGAAGAAATCATGATATGCACTGTGGAAGAAAGTGCACAAAAGAGAGTGATGAAATCCGCAGGCTATTTTCTATCCAATTGGAGTGCGGCAAGGATACGGCTGAGGAAGCCGAATGGCATAGTGGGAAGTAGTACGGAAGGCCATGTAAGTCATGTATTAGCAAGCAGAATGAGTAGCCGGCCCATGGGTTGGAGCAAGACGGGAGTCGATAGGATGTCGCGATTGAGAGCCTATTGGTGGAATGGAGGGGATATGTTAGAGCTGGTGAGATACCAAAGAGAGTCGATAGAAAAAGCCGTAGGGATGGAGGAGATATTTTCCAGCGAAGACATGCGTATGTGGGAAAAAGAACACCATGTCAAAGACGGGAGATATTTCGATAAATTACAAAGTTCCCCTGCGGCACAAGTAAGAAAGATATTGGCGATCAGAGAAAGAATCTACAACATATGATTTTGGGTTGATGCATGCAGTTATGACAACCAGGATGTTTTCAAATTCTAAATCCTACAAAAACTTGACGCTGTCTGGGGAAGACATGTGATTGACAATTTTTTGTCTTCTTTGTATAATAATAAAAACAATTAATGCAATCAAGCAACTATTAATTGCTCCGACTTTCACTGGCAACGGAGTTGTCGCTGGAAGCGTTAGGGTAAGGAGAGTGATTTCCTTGCCTGCCATTGTGCGAAGGAGAATGAACGGCTGTTCATTTTTCTTTTTTGTTATATAAAAAGAAAAAATTGGTAGATGGCTGTTGCGACACGCAGAAAGGTGGAGAGTACCATGATTGAAAACGCGCGTATTTTGTATGTTGATTTAACGAAAAAAAGCACAATGGTAAAGGAGTTGGACGGAGATACTTATCGAAAATATCCGGGAGGATCGGCCCTGGGGATGTATATCATGCTCAAGGAGATGGATCCCAATGTGGACCCCCTGTCACCCGAAAACATGCTGATCTTCTCAGTATCCCCTCTGGCGGGATTTCCCATCAGCGGACAGAGCAGAATGAACGTAACAACCAAGAGCCCCCTCACCGGCACTGCCGGAGACTCCCAAGTGGGTGGGTATATTGCCCCCCAAGTAAAGGGAAACGGCTATGATGCTGTTGTATTTACCGGAAAGGCGGAAGAGCCGGTGTACCTGTACATCGATGGTGACGACATTCAGATTAGAGATGCCAAGAAAATGTGGGGGAAGGTAACCGGGGATGCGGAAGAATTGATCTTTGAGGACCTAGGCCACGATAAGGTGGAATCCTCCATTATAGGGCCTGCCGGAGAAAATCTGGTAAAGTATGCCAATAT
This sequence comes from Anaerovoracaceae bacterium, assembly GCA_040766105.1. GTDB lineage: Bacteria > Bacillota > Clostridia > Peptostreptococcales > Anaerovoracaceae > JAXGRD01. The sequence continues at coordinate 58,829 of JAXGRD010000001.1, read as the reverse complement.
CATGCATCAAAGAAGCAGAGCTAACGGCAGAAACGGTGTGGGCGCCGTCATGGGATCCAAGAATCTGAAGGCCTTTGTTTTGAAGAAGACGCCGTCCCGAAAACCGGTGGATGGGGAATTGCTCAAGACCCTCACATCCAATGTAAAGGAAAGAATGGAAGCCAATGAGACTATTGTGAGCACCACGCAGGACGGTTCCGGCGGTTGCGTGGAAGGCCACGCAGCAGAAGGATTCCTTCCCAGCTACAACTGGGACAAGGGATTGATGCCCGATTGGGAAAAAACAGCGGGATACACATTAACAAAGGATTACCTAATCAAGAGAGAAACCTGTTTCGCCTGTGCCGTAAGATGTAAGAGAGTGGTAGACGTTCCCGGTAAGGCGGAGCCAAAATACGGCGGGCCGGAATATGAGACCATGGCCACCTTCGGTTCCTACTGTGGCAATACAGACTTAGGCGATATTTGCCATGCCAACCAGCTGTGTAACATGTACGGCTTGGATACCATTTCCTGTGGAGCCACCATCGCTTGGGCCATGGATGCCTTTGAAAAAGGACTCTTAACCACCGAAGATACCGACGGGTTGGAGCTGAAGTTCGGCAACGGGAAGCATTTTGAAGAACTGATTATCAAGATTGCCAACAAAGAACCTAGAATCGGTGCATTGTTGGCAGAAGGAAGCGCAAGGGCGGCCGAGAAGATTGGAAATGGTGCGGAAGATTTGGTAGTGGCCACCAAGAAGCAGGAATGGCCCGCCCACATGGTGCAGTTTAAGCCCAATCTGGCGGTAAACTACGCAGTGAACAACTTCGGTGCCGACCACCAGAGCTCTGAACACGACCCGGCTCTTATGGCTCCAAAGGACGACCAAAACTGGTTGTGGCCAAATCAGCTGGATGATTTTGACGACTGTGACAGCTATGGTGTCTTGGATGACAATAAAGCGAAATTCGCCTTTGTTACCCAAAAGTTCTACTCCATGATGGACACCTTAGGACTTTGCCAGTTTGTATGGGGCCCTGCTTGGCAGTTATACGGACCGGACGACTTGGTCACCTTCTGCAAGGCAGCCATCGGTTGGGAGACTTCCATTGAAGAATTGCAGGAAATTGGTGAAAGACGATTGGTTATGATGCGTATGTTCAACACCAAAATCGGATTCACAAGGAAGGACGACAATATGCCTAAGAAGGCATTCCTTCCCATTACCGATGCGGCAGGAGATGTGGATCAAATTACCGAAGAAGAATTTGAAGCAGCTCTGGATTCCTACTACAAATATGCCGGCTGGAACGTGGAGACCGGTATTCCTCAGAAGGAAACCTTGCAAAGATTGGACCTTGCCTGGTTATAAGGTGAGAGTTGGGGTATAGTGGACCTATGATGAAGATAACGATCAACGGGAAAAAAGCAATCGTCGAAAAGGGACTCACTCCCAAGGCACTTTTGGAGGAAAGAAAAATCACAAAGGGCGCAGTGTGGGTCAATGGGAATCAGCTTCTGAAACAGGAGTATGAAACAACAACTTTTCAGGAAGGCGATCAGGTGAAAGTTCTGAGGATCCTTTCGGGAGGCTAAACCAAATCAAAGAAAGCCGGCATCTGCCGGCTTTTATTTTTCCGTTCTACGTTATATAATCACAGAAGGACAGTGGTGCAAGTATATTTTGAGGTGTAAACATGGAGTTATTGAAGGTAGTCGATATCGAAGAAGCGGAGCGGGTGTTGTTTGATTGCCTAAAAGATTTCCCTAAAAACATAGTGGATATTCCTGTAGAAGAGGGCCTGGATGCCATAGTTGCGGAGGATATTTCCGCATTGGAAGACATTCCGTCCTTTAGAAGGTCCACAGTAGACGGATATGCGGTGGTTTCCGGGGACGTAGCCGCCGCCGGTGAAACGGTTCCTGTTATATTGGATTTTCTTGGCAGCGTGAAGATGGGGGAGCCGGCAAGCAACAATGTTACCCCCGGAACCTGTGTCTATGTACCCACAGGGGGAGCCGTACCGGACGGAGCCGATGCCATGGTCATGATAGAGCACACGGATAAAATAGGGACCGCAAGGGTTTCCGTCTCCCAGTCTGTTGCAGCCGGGGCCCATGTAATAAGGGTGGGTGAAGATATGACGGAAGGGACAATTCTCATTGAAAAAGGAACCCATGTAAGACCACAGACTATTGGAGCTCTTTGCGCAGCGGGATATGAGAAGATTCCCGTTTATACGCCCCTAAAGATTGCAGTCATCTCAACGGGAGATGAATTGGTTTCCATCGATGTGAAACCCCATGCAGGGCAAATTCGAGATGTGAACACCTACTCCATCTCTGCGCAGGCAAAGAAGGACGGTTTTCAGGTAGTATCCCATCAAGTTATTCCCGACGACAAGGAGCGGATATTTAATGCCGTGGAGGAACTAAAGGAAGTGGCGGACATTATTTGTATTTCCGGCGGCAGTTCCAAAGGAGAAAAGGACTACACGGCGGAGATTATTAGCATGGCGGGGAATCCCGGAACCATTATCCACGGTGTGGCGGTAAAACCCGGAAAACCTACCATCATCGGATACGATGGAGAGTCAAAGACGATTATGGCAGGCTTGCCTGGACATCCTGTATCTTCCTTCATTATCTTTGAACTTCTCTTCAGCAGCCTCATGCGAAAGCATACCGGATCAGCGCCGAAAAGGCCATACTACGCTCGCATGAGCAGGAATCTTCCCGGCAGCCCGGGTCGAACAACCTGTATACCTGTGAAGATTACGGACACCGGAGAGGGGTATTTGGCGGAACCGGTTTTCGGAAAGTCGGGATTGATTTCCACTTTGGATCGAGCCGACGGCTATGTGATGATTGAGAAGAATAGGGAGGGCCTGCTGGAGGGAGAAACCGTGGCGGTCCATATCATATAGAAAGGGATAGAGATGGCAAAGAGAAACTTGTACCTTCACACGGTATCCGTAGAGGAGGCCAAGGAAAAATATTTAAACGAAATAGAGAAGATTGCAGAAGATTCCATGGAAGAAATCGATCCGAAGGATGCTTTGGGCAGAATCACCTGGGAGCCGGTGCATGCCTTGTGCAATTCCCCTTTGGTGGATTCATCCGCTATGGACGGTGTGGCCGTCATTGCGAAAAACACGGAAGGGGCTGACGAAGACAACCCAAAAATACTGTACTTTTCAAAGGACTATATTGTTGTAGACACAGGAGATCCCATTTTGCCGCCCTACGACAGCGTTATCATGGTGGAGGATATTGTCGCCGTTGACGAAAACGCCATTGAGATTAGAGGGGCTGCCGCCCCCTGGCAACATGTGCGGCCTGTGGGAGAGGACATTGTTCAGGGGGAGATGATTCTTCCCGGCAATCACGAAATTCGTCCTATCGATATTAGTGTTTTGATAGCCGGGGGGATGACCTCCGTAAAGGTTCATGGGAAACGGACCATCGCCGTCATTCCTACGGGAACGGAGATTATCCGATCCGGAGAAAAACCAAAATTGGGAGATATCATTGACTCTAACTCCTCCATGCTTTCGGAGATGAGCAAGCTTCGAGGATTTACACCCGTTGTTTTTGAGCCCATCCCCGACGAGTATGAGACCCTAAAAGATGAAATTTCCAAAGCAGTGGAGGAAAACGATATGGTTGCCGTCATTGCCGGATCCAGTGCGGGAACGGAGGACTACACGGTGCATATACTCCGAGAGCTGGGAGAGGTCATTGTCCACGGTGTAGCCATGAAGCCGGGGAAACCGGTTATTTTGGCCATCGTCAAGGGAAAGCCCGTCATTGGCGTTCCCGGATATCCTGTCTCTGCATACCTGGCGTTTGATCTTTTTGCCTCACCTGTTATGGAGCGGCTGACCAAAAAGAAATTGCCCGATACGGAAGATACCCAAGCGATTATTACCAGAAGAATCGTATCTTCCCTTAAGCATAGGGAGTATATACGGGTAAAAATGGGACGAGTCAACGGAAGACTCATTGCCACACCATTGGCACGGGGAGCAGGTGCAGCCATGTCCCTGGTTCGCGCCGACGGCTTTTGCATCATCGATCAGAACTCAGAAGGAGTGGAAGGCGGTTCCACGGTGGACATCAAGCTGTTGCGAAGCTTGTCAGAACTGTACAACACATTGATCGCTATCGGAAGCCACGATCTTTTACTGGACATCGCCGACGATTTGATGCAGAGGATGAATCTGGGCATCTCCCTATCCAGTACCCATGTGGGAAGTATGGGCGGACTGCTGGCACTTTCCAGAGATGAGTGTCACCTGGCACCAACCCATATACTGGATGAAAATACGGGCATCTACAACGAGGCCATCATAAAGGACGTTTTTGGGGAGGAACCCATGGCTTTGATCAAAGGCATGGGAAGAACCCAAGGCATCATGGTAAAGAAGGGGAATCCCTTAGGGATTCAAAGCCTGAAAGACCTTGTGAATTGTCGCTTTGTCAACAGACAGAGGGGAGCAGGCACAAGGCTTCTCTTGGATTACAAGTTGAAGGAAATGGGGGTAAATCCCAAGGATATCCAAGGTTATACCAGGGAGTCGGCCACCCATATGGCCGTCGCCGCAGCGGTGAAGAGCGATAGTGCCGATGCCGGACTGGGTATCCATGCGGCAGCTCATGCCATGGACTTGGATTTCATTCCCGTGGCAGAGGAGGAGTATGACTTTGCCGTGAAGAGGAGCTCTTTGGAATTGCCGGAAATAAAAAAGTTCATTGCAGTCCTTCAGTCGGCGGAGCTGAGAGAAAAACTGGATGAACTGGGGGGATATACCTTTGAACACTGTGGACAAATCGTTGAGGTGTAATAATTAGGTGAGTAACTCTCCTGAAATAAAGGCTTTCGTCTCCTGAAAGGAAGGGTCTCGCAGGATGCAGTCCGTTTTTCCTTGCTCTATGATAGCACCTTTATCCATGAAGATTATTTTGTCGCAAATTCTTCTTGCCTGAACAAGATTATGGGTCACGATGATGATGTGAACTCCATCCTGACGGACAACCTTGTCTAGCATTTTTTCGATTTCTCCTGTGGTGCCCGGATCTATGTTTGCTGTAGGTTCGTCAAGAATCAACAGTTTTGGTCCGAAGGACAGTGCCCGTGCCAAAGCAACCTTCTGCACCTCGCCACCTGACAACTTCCAGGTCTTTTGACTGCGCAAGGGGGTGAGACCCAGCTCTTCCATCAAGGTTTCCGTCCGCCCCCTTATCTTCTCGGAAGACCATCTCCGTAACTTCATGGGGTAGCGAATGTTCATTTCCACCGAACCACTGATCAAATAGGGTTTTTGAAAGACCAAGGTCATATCCTTTTTGGGGATAACGGAACTACCGTCGTAACTGACAGTACCGGAGGTGGCATCGGTAAGTCCTGCCAAGATGTTAATCAAGGTGGATTTTCCTGCCCCGTTGGGTCCGATGATGCCTGTGATGCCTGCAAGATTAAGGGAAGCACCTTTCACGTCCAGTACGGTTTTGTCTCCGTATTTTTTTGTAAGATCTTTGATTTGAATAATCATCAGCGGCTTTCCTTTTCTTGAAAGTGATAGAGAACGGCAGTAATGAGGAAGGCAATTATCAGCAGGATGATGCCTACGGCGATGGCGCGACTGTAGTTGCCCATGGATTTCAATTCGGCGATGTAAGTGGTCATCACCTGGGTTTTCCCTTTAATGTTTCCACCAACAATCATGACGGCACCCACCTCGGAAATGGCTCTTCCCAGACCGCTAATCAATGCGGTGATTAATCCCACCCGCATTTCATAGATGAGAAGACCAAGGTTGGTCATGCCGTTCCCGCCCAGTGTCATCCCCAGACTGTAGACCGTGGGCGCTTTCTCCCTGACCAAATTAAAGGTCAGCCCTGTGATGATGGGGAAAACCAGGCAGGTCTGAGCGATAATCATGGCGGTGACCGTGTAGTTTAATTGGTATTCCCCTAAAGGACCGGATCGCATGAGAATCAAAAAAACCGTCAACCCGGCTATGACCGGCGGAAGGCTCATGAATGTATAGATGATGCGGATAATGATACTTTTTCCGCGAAAAGTATGGGTGCCCAGTAGAATGCCCGCTGGCACACCCAAAAGTGTGGAAATTAGGACCGATATTCCGGAGACAAACAGGGATAGTCCAACTATCCCCATTATCTCCGGATCAAAGGCCGCAATCAGCTGAAACGCTTCTATGATTCCTTCACCAATGGTATTATTACTCATTAATTATCTTCAGCATTGGGAATGAACAGTGCTTCGCCGTAATCTTCTACGCCGAAATCACCGATTAGCTTCTGTGTTTCTTCTGAAAGGATCCACTCTTGGAACAACTTCGCTCCTTCGGAATTTATTTTGTCGTTCTTCTCAGGATTCACGCAGATGACACCGTATTGGTTGTAAAGGATGCCACTGGGGTCCTTTTCACATACGATTTGCAGGTCGGTTTCACCGCCGTTATTGAGCCATGTTGCTCTGTCGGAAAGTGTATAACCTTGCTTTTCGTTTGCCATGGTGATGACTGCGCCCATGCCGTCAGCAGCTTCAATATACCAATCTCCCTGAGGCGTGATGCCTGCTTTTTCCCAGATTTTCAATTCCTTCTTGTGGGTTCCCGATTCGTCTCCCCTGGAAATGAAGGGCTGTCCTGCTGTGGAAAGTGTGGTGAATGTTTTGATGGTATCTTCTTTGGAATTGGCAGCTATACCTGCTGCATCAGCCTTTGGCCCGATGACTACAAAATCGTTGTACATAACATCAAAGCGACCGTCTTCATCGGCGTGTCCCGCCTCGACAAAGGCTTTTTCATCGTCTGGTGAATGTACCAGCAGAACATCTGCTTCACCATTTTCTCCCATGGCCATAGCTTCTCCGGAACCGACGGATATCACATCCACTGTGTATCCGGATTCTTTCTCAAACTCGGGAAGCAGGGAATCTAAAAGACCGCTGTCCTTGGTGCTGGTGGTGGTTGCCAGGATAATTGTACCTTTAGACTCTTCTTTATCTCCTTCATCGGAGGAATCTCCGCAGCCTGCCAGACCGAAGATTAGGGCAAGTGCAAGAATTAATAGTAGTGGTAATCTCTTTTTCATAAATAAACTCTCCTTTTAAAAAGCAACAAAAAAATAATCGGACTTTCAAAAAGCCAAATTATAACATGGGGTACCGAATCCCTATCACATCCTTTCCAAACACGGGAAGACCGAGAATTTCTTTTCGATCTCTAACGTCTGATAAGCCATAGAGTTGCTCCTTAGGCTCCACAGATCGGAATGATGAATTACTATATCCTTAGTTAAGATTATATAATAAAGACTCTGAGATTTGCAACTGATATCGTTGACTTTTTAACAGATTCCATATATCATAATTACATAGACTCCGACTTCTGTGAGACAACAGGGTTGCCTGCAGAAGCGTCAGGGTGGGAAGAGTGATTTTCTCGCCTGCCATTGTGCAAAGGAGGGACGCCCGAAAGGGTATTCCTATTTTGCATTTTTTTATGTTATAAAATTGAAAGGATGAAATGGAGCTACAATTATGAAGAGATTAAAACTAAAGAAAGAGAAATGTATTGGATGCGAGCTGTGCGGCCAAGTCTGCTCCGCTTACAAAGAAGGGGTTTACCAACCCTCTAAGGCACGGATCTTTATAGAATCATATTATGATGAGGGGAAACTCAAGTTCAAGGACGAGTACTGTATTCTATGCGGAATCTGCGTTAAAGTCTGTCCCCAGGATGCCATCACCATGGACGAATATATCGTCGTAGATAAAGAAAAGTGCATCGGCTGTGGAACATGCGCGAGGAAGTGTCCGAAAAAAGTCATCAGAATCCGAGAAAAGAAGTCCGTTATCTGCGATACCTGCGAAGGGGATCCCAATTGCGTGAAGACCTGTCCGCAGAATGCGCTAACGTTTGAATAGGAGGGAAAGTAAGATGACAATGTTAGGATATACAAGTAAAATATTGAGAATCGACCTGACCAACAAGACTTCTTCTGTAGAGCCCCTAAACATGGATTGGGCTGAGAAGTACATTGGATCAAAGGGTCTTGCGATAAAATATCTCTATGAAGAGTTGGAACCGGGCATAGATCCATTAGGACCGGACAACAAACTTCTCTTCACCACGGGACCCATGACGGGAACTCCCGTGCCTTGCTCAGGGAAGTTGTCTATTGCAGCTAAATCTCCTGCCACAGGAACCATCAACGACTGTTCCATTGGCGGACATTCCGCAATTAAGATTAAGTATGCCGGTTACGACATGGTTATTTTTGAAGGTGCTTTGGATAAGCCCGGATATGTGATGATCGATGACGATAAGGTGACATTTGAAGATGCGGACGAACTGTGGGGCAAAGGCTCCCATGAAACAGAAAAAATCCTTGCCGACAAGTACGGCATTGAGTTCAGCTATTTTTCCATTGGACCTGCAGGGGAAAACTTGGTTCCCATGTCCTGCATCAACTCCGACTACTATCGTCAGGCAGGTAGAGGCGGTATCGGTGCCGTTATGGGAAGCAAGAAGATGAAGGCAGTTGCCGTAAGAGGTACCGGTGCAGTTGAGATTCCCGACATCGTAAAGGGAACAGATCGCATCATCGAAATCCTGCAGCAGGATACTCTATTGGAAGACAATACGTTTGTATTTGATTATGGGACCACGGCCTTCTTAGAAGCCTGTAATGACGGCGGGATTCTGCCCTACAAGAACTTCTCCGATGCTACAGACCCTGATTGGGAAGAGTACAACGGTGACGTGCTTCTCAAGGGACTGGTTGGAAAGCGCGGTTGCGGCAGTTGCGGACTGGGATGCGGAAACTATATGCAAATTGGCGATGCCATCTGTGAAGGACCTGAGTACGAGAGCATCGCTGTTGCCGGACCAAACGCAGGGGTAAAAGATCCGGAAGCCATCCTCAAGTTCAACGAAGTAGCGGACAACATGGGGTTGGATACCATTAGTGCCGGTGATACCATCGTTTGGGCAATGGAAATGACTGAAAAGGGCATCCATGACTTCGGAATCAAGTTTGGCGAAGGCAAGAAGATGGTGGAATTCCTAGAATTGATGGCAAGAAGAGAAGGTGTAGGAGCCGACTTGGCTGACGGCGTAAAAGCTGCTTCCGAGAAGTTCGGAGGAACCGACTTTGCTATGCACACCAAGGGTTTGGAATATCCGCAGTACGAACCTAGAGGCTCTTGGGGAATGTCTTTGGCCTATGCTGTTTCCGACAGAGGCGCATGCCACATGAGAGCCTATGCTCCCAACGTTGAGGTGTTTGAGGCGGCCGTTCCGCCATATACTCCGGAAGGCAAGGGACAGATGGTTAAGGACTTGGGCGTTTCCAACGCTGTAAAATTCTGCTTATGCATCTGTGACTTTTGGGGAACTCTGGACACGCCAATCATGGCTGAGTTGATGACCATCGTTACGGGAAGAAAGTGGACAGAAGAAGAAATGGTGGAAGTGGGAGAGAGAGTTCTCAACGTAGCAAGAGCATTTAACCAAAGAGAAGGATTCAACAGAAAGGACGACACCATGCCTAAGCGCCTTGCTAAGGAAGCACTAAAGAGCGGTGCCGGTGCGGGACAAAAGATTCCGCAGGAAGCTTTCGATGATATGTTGGATCAGTACTACGAAGTTATGGGGTGGGACAGCAACGGTATGATGCCGCAAAGTCTCATAGATACACTGTAAGGAAAAGAGATGAAAATCAAAATCGCATTGCGCGGAACACTGGTCAAATATTTTGACGGATCAAAGGAAGACAGAGAAGTAGAAGTGCCGGAAAACTGCACCTGTGACGAAGCGCTTCGTTCCGTGGGAATGGATTACACAAAGATTAAAAGCTTTGGATTCGTTGCCATAAATGGCAAGAGAGTCATGATTTACGATCGCTTGAAAGAAGGGGATCAGTTAAAAGCATATTCCAGGATTTCCGGCGGATGAGCGTCCTGCCGGAAACCCGAGATTATGGAGGGATCATTTCGAAGGAAATAGGCATTTTTGCCGATGCCGACATTCACACAAAATAACGAATTGATTTCCTTGTGGGGAATTGGTGACCTCTCGCCGGTTCCCCATGAATTATTTTTTGATCCCGTCTCCTACTCCTATCATACCTGCTTTTGCAACAGAAGTAAAATACACATTATCTTTTAGAGCACATGTATCACCAGACTCCACCAAAGGACAGTCGTCATAACATGGCTTTTTTTCGTTTATCTTTAGGACTGCTTCCCCAATGTGAATGGTATCGCCCTTGATTAACGAATCTTCATTATGAGAAGATTCTTCTCGCTGAGCAATTAGGTTGGCTTTGAATTTCAGCGTACACAGACCTTTTCTGTGATTTTCAGGAGGCCATTCTTCCATCAAAAAGACTTCCTCCGGGCAAAGCCACAGTGAAATGGGGTCTCCGTCACTATTATAATGCCTATCCCCGGGGATTCCTTTGCCTTCTTCCAGTTGTATCTTCTCAAGCGCCCGAGCTCTTCGCCGTTCATCATAGACGACTATTTTCTTCAATCTTCCTATCACAGCCGTATGACCTCATAGTTGTTTGTAAGCAAGTCCACCAGCAACATTCCGTCAATCAAGGAAGATTCTTTGTTTATGAGCACCTTTACACATTCTGCAACCTGAATGGAGGCAATGTTTGCCGGAATAAATGCCGGATTCCCCAAAGCTGTCTCGTCGCCTCTGATAGTGTTTCCCGCATACAGTTTTTTTAGAATCCCACTTCCCGGCGTGACAACCGCAACTTGACCGTGCCAGCCGCCGATTGCTCCATGAACCAACTTGATATTGGCCTCTTCACAGGCATCCTCCAACATGATGCGACTCTCAATATTATCCAAAGCATCCACCGCCACGTTACACCCTGCAAGCAATTCCTGTGCATTGTCTTTATCCATGAACAGGTCGTGATGGGTAATATCAATCTCACTGTTGATCTGTTTCACCCGCCGAAACGCCGCTTCCGCTTTACTTTTGCCCAAGTCTTCTTCCGTACATAGTAGTTGCCTGTTCAAATTGGACTCCGTAAAGGTGTCGCCGTCCACGACGACCAAATGACCGATTCCCAAACGGGCCAGCAATTCAATAATATGGCCGCCCAGGCCACCGCAGCCTACGACACATACCTTTGCATCTTTCAGCAGCTGCATTTCATCCTTGGCAATGGAATGAAGATTCATTTTGTAACGTTCTTCTATCATGGGTAAATACCTTTCTGCACATGCAACTTCAGTCTACACAAAAGGTCGAACGAAGACAAGGGGAAAATCGTGCCGTTGCCCGGCAAGCAGTTCCATTGTATAATAAACATGCATTATTCATAGAGAAAGGATTAAAGATTTGGAAGTATCCGGAGCAATCTTAGTTCACGATAACAAAATATTGTGTGCCCAACGAGGTAAGGGAAAATACGACTACCTGTCCTTTGTCTATGAGTTCCCCGGTGGAAAGCTGGAAGAGGGGGAGAAACCAGACGAGGCACTGCAGAGGGAATTGGTGGAAGAATTGGACCTGCATATTCCATTGGAAGAAATGAGGTTTTTCTGTAAAGTAGAGCATCAATACCCGGATTTCTCACTGGCAATGTACACTTATCTGTGTCCTGTGGTGTCCCCGGACATTACGTTAAAGGAGCACCTGTCGGCTGTGTGGCTTCCTGTGGAAGAACTGGATACCCTAAAATGGGCGCCGGCTGATTGGCCGATAATCGAGAAGTTGATAGAGAATGGTATGCTGATATAGTGAGGACATGATCATGTTGAAGCCTGGACTGTATGAACAAGTTGTGAACGATGACATTGGCAAAGAATTAGAGAAGATATCCGAGAAATATAAAAAAATTGAAAGAATAGATGCAGCGGAGGCGTCTAAAATTTTATCTGCGTATGTATCGGAAATATTGAAAAGAAAAATGGATAACATTTTCGATTCGGAGGGGTCAAAGTCACTTCAAGCACAAATAGAAATGGTAAATCGAGTCATCAGCACAGTTAATATAACAACTGATGATGAGGACGATATGTTAAAAGTGCAGGATGAAGGGAACCAACTCCTCGCGTTATTAGATCAAAAAGATGTCGGACTATTGCTCGGGAAGGATGCAAAAGCGATTGTTAGGCCGGAAACATCATTGGCTTTCAGCAGTTTGTTTACTGGTGCCGCCCAAGAGCCTCAAATGTTGACGGAGTTAAAGAAGGAAATAAAATCATCGACTCAAATTGATATGCTGGTGTCGTTTGTTAAATGGAGTGGGTTAAGGCAGCTCATTGAAGAACTACAGGATTTCACCAATAATGGCGGTATTTTGCGAGTAATATGCACTTCCTATATGGGAGCAACAGATGTAAAGGCAGTTGAGGAATTGAATAAGCTGTCAAACACAACAGTGAAGATATCATATGATACAAAGCGAACACGCTTGCATGCGAAGTCTTACATCTTTTACAGAGATACTGGTTTCACAACAGCTTATATTGGGTCGTCAAACATGTCTAATGCAGCTTTAACAAGTGGCTTGGAGTGGAACGTTAAGGCGACAGAAAAGGATATGGAATCTACGATTGAAAAAGTGGAAGCCACCTTCGAAAGCTATTGGAATGACAAAGAGTTCGTTACGTACGATGTTTCGCAAAACGAGAGATTAGTGAAGGCTCTTCAGAATGAAAAATATATAGGAACTGGAGAGGAAAGAAAATTTGTTTTTGATATCTCCCCATATTCGTACCAAAAGGAAATACTAGACAAATTAGAAGCTGAAAGATCAGTGCTGGGGCATAATAAAAATCTTGTGGTTGCAGCTACTGGATGTGGAAAGACCGTAATATCAGCATTTGATTATCAAAGATACACTAAAGAAAACCCTGACAAAAGGAATAGACTTTTATTTGTTGCTCACAGAGAAGAGATCCTTACGCAAAGTATTGAAACTTTTCGGGGAGTGTTGAAGGATTTGAACTTCGGAGATTTATTTGTAGGGAATTATCAACCGGAATCCCTTGAGTTTCTTTTTGTCTCGATTCAAACTATAAATTCTAAAAAGTTGTATGAGAAATTACCTAAAGACTACTATTCCTTTATTGTAGTTGACGAATTTCATCATGCCACAGCACCTATTTACCAAAATCTCTTGAATCATTTTAAGCCAGATATCTTGTTGGGGTTGACCGCGACTCCTGAGAGAATGGATGGAGAAAATATCCTAACTTATTTCGACAATAGAATAGCGGCTGAGATTAGATTGCCTGAGGCAATCGATCGAAAACTACTTAGTCCTTTTCAATATTTTGGGGTTACGGACACAGTAGATCTAACAGAAATAAGATGGACACGCGGAGGTTATGACAGAGAAGAACTTAGCAATATTCTTTCTTTTAATTATGCGGTAGCAAGCAAGAGAGCAGCCCATATAATTGAGAATATAGAAAAATATACTACGAGCATTTCTGACATGAAAGCTCTCGGGTTTTGTGTGTCCGTCAAGCATGCGGAATTTATGGCGAATTTCTTTAACAAACATGGAATCCCGGCTATGAACTTGGATGGGATGACAAAAAGAGCAGATAGAGAAGCTGCCAAGAAGAGATTAGAAACAGGAGAAATAAAAGTAATATTTGTTGTAGATATTTATAATGAGGGAATTGATATCACATCGGTCAATACCGTGCTGTTCCTGCGCCCAACAGAATCTCTCACTATTTTCTTACAGCAGCTGGGTCGTGGATTGAGATTGGACGATAGTAAAGATTGTTTAACGGTCTTAGACTTTATTGGGCAGGCCAATAAAAAATATAATTATGAAGAAAAATTCGCTGCCCTCTTATCAAATACCAAACACAGTGTTGGTGAGGAATTGAAAAAAGGCTTTGTTTCGATTCCAAAAGGTTGTTACATACACCTAGAGAAGAAGGCAAAAGAACACATTATGGAGAACATCAAAAATTCCATTGAAACAAGGGCGGGCTTAATAAGTAAAATTACCTATTTCGAAGAAGATACAGGAAAGCAACTTTCATTAAAGAACTTTTTACAGCATTACCATCTTGCTCCGCAATCTGTTTATCAAAGAGGGAGTTTTTCTAGGTTATGTGAGACTGCAAAGGTTATTGAAGAATTTCGAGAGCCCGCAGAACAAGGGTTAGAGAAAGCATTACCTAAATTAGCAAATATTAATTCTAGGAGATTACTGGAATTCTTGCTAAAAGCCCTCCCGGAATTCTGCGAACAAAATCTGAGTGCACTGACTGTAGAGGAGAGACAAATGCTCCAAATGTTCTATGTGACAGTTTGGTCGGAGGTCATTGATTTTGATAAACCTAATGAAGCAATTAAAAACCTAAAAAGGTTGAAAGACTCTCCGATATTATTTTCAGAGATGATGTCGCTATTGGAGTATAAACAGGACCATATTGACTTTGTGGACAAGAGGTTGGATTTTGGGTTTGAATGTTCTTTGGATTCTCATTGCACTTACTCCCGTGACCAAATACTTGTTGCTCTGGACTTTATGAAGCCAAGCACAGTCCGCGAAGGAGTGAAGTGGCTAGCCGATAAAAAAACAGATGTGTTATTTGTGACATTGAATAAATCTGATAAAGACTATTCACCAACTACGATGTATAAGGATTACTCTATTAGTGAAACGTTGTTTCACTGGCAAAGCCAAAGTACAACCGGTGAAGAGTCCCCCACAGGGAAGAGGTATATTAACCATAAGGAAAAAGGGAGCAAAATTCTCTTATGTGTAAGAGAGGCAAAAAAAGATAAGTGGGGAAACACGGCTCCTTATACTGTCCTGGGCTTTGCCAATTATGTGAAGCACGAAGGTAGTAAACCAATGAGTATTACTTGGGAATTAGAACAAGAAATCCCTGCAAAATATCTGAAAGAAACGAAGAAACTTGTCGTAGGATAAAGGAGAAAGCTTATGAAAGACCTACAGAAGAAATGTAAAATTGCCTTGATTCAGAAAGAGCCGACGCTCTTTGATAAGAATGCCTGCGTGGCCAAGGCGGTGCGGGCAATCGAAGAGGCGGCTGCGGAGGGTGCCGAGTTTATCGTCTTCCCGGAACTCTTTGTTCCCGGCTATCCCTTCGGAATGACTTTCGGCTTTGTTGTAGGTGCGCGAGGGGAGGAAGGGCGCAAGGACTGGAAGCGATATTACGACAGCTCCATCCTAATTCCCGGACCGGAGACGGATCTTCTCGCCGGCGTGGCAAGAGAGGCAAGAGCCTTCGTAAGCATCGGCGTCTCTGAGCGTGACGAAGAGACGGCCACCCTCTACAATACCAATATCATCTTCTCGCCCTATGGGAAGATTTGTGCCGTTCATCGAAAACTGAAGCCCACCGGCTCGGAGCGAGTCGTGTGGGGAGACGGAAACAAAGGGTTCTTCCCGGTAGTGGAAACACCATGGGGAAACGCGGGAAGTCTCATTTGCTGGGAGAGCTACATGCCCCTAGCCAGAGTTGCCCTCTACGAAAAAGGCGTGACCCTCTATATTTCTCCTAACACCAACGATAACGAAGAATGGCAGGCAACCATTCGCCATATTGCCATTGAAGGCCGTTGCTATTTTATCAACAGCAACCTCTTTTTCACCAAAGCCAGCTATCCCAAAGATTTGGCTACCCGAGAAGAGGCGGACGCTTTGCCGGAAATCGTGTGCAGAGGGGGGAGTTGCATCGTAGATCCCTACGGCCATTTTGTGACCGAGCCCATTTGGGATCGCGAAGCCATCATCTACGCAGAGTTGGACATGGATAAGGTGACCGCCAGTCGCATGGAGTTTGACGCTTGCGGCCATTACAATCGGCCGGATGTTCTTTCATTAAATGTAAAGGAAGAGGAATGATTAAGAAGATTATCGCAGTTGTAGCTGCGGCAGGTGCCTCGCTATTTCTGCTACTAACCGTAAAATGGATTCTCGCCTTTCTTCTGATGCTAATCATGTGGGGTGGTGTGTTTGCCCTGTTTCAAAAAAAGCCGGAGGAAGAAGAGCCGGTTCTCCAGGAGACTGCGGGAGAAGATGACCCTTTGTGGGATTTGCCCGTGGACAAGTTAGATGAAGATGAGCTAATGGATGTGATGTACCTGAGTGAAATCATTGATGAGTAGGTTGCGTTTCGTTGCACGCAACGAAACGCTACATCCTATCTAGGCAGAAGTTCGGTCGCCCGAAATTCTGTCTTTTTGCCATTTTTTACCCGTGCCTGCCAGTATAACTGACTTTTTTCTTGTCCAAATCCGTACCACCGACAAGAGATTGGAAGATGATGAGTAAAACTTTACCCGTTGCCACCCTCGGTATCACATAGACTCTCATAATCAGCATTCAACTCCCCTTTATACTGGCAGGCATCCATAAAACACCCCATTTTGTCAGTATTTCAGGCGACCGTCGATTTTACAACAAACCACCGCAACGTGGCACTTCAATCATCCCCACGCAGTGGGGATACCACTCAAACTAAGTCCATCCTCATCCCCATCCACCCGGCACCAACTCAACAACTCCCCCACTCAACCCTTCTCCATACTCTTGCCCACCCGCCACCGCCCCATTACCCAATCTCACCCCTCAACCACTCACTCAACCTTCCTCTACACCCATGCCCCCAAACTTCGGTACAAGCAAAATGTTGACAATCTGAAGGTTTCACAAGGCCGCTGTCAACATGAAATGCTCCTTCACAAGTCTTGACTGGACATAATGAGAGAAACTAGGCATTATGCAAACCCGTCCCAAGGACAGAAACGCACAAATCTCCACCATCCACACATTCTTCAAAAAAATGTTGACAGCAGCGCCAAGAGTCCGGCTAACTGTCAACATTTTGCTTGTTCACATTTTTCCGACAACCACCTCCACCAACCGACAAATTCTTGTGTCAGCCCAAATGGAGTCTAAAATGCAGTTACTTAAATCTCCAGACACCATTTTTGACTCTGCAACAACCTGGAGTTGGTGCGACTACTACAAAGAACAACCTAATATACCCTTTACCGCAAAACAAGCAGTCATCCCGAAGATTAAATTTCTCGAATCGTCAAAAATGGTGTCTCTCAACCCCCACTAATCCACAAAAAGACTCCATTCGGGCTGACATGAAATTCTTCTATATGATATCACCGCCTCACTCTGGATTCTCATACCGTAGCTATACATAAAACGAAAATTTTGGCATTACGTAAAGCGCACCCAAAAACCAACCCCTCCCACCCCCAACCCCACTAACCCCACACTCCACTCCCCATCCTTGCGTCTTTCCCCGAAAGAAAGTATACTGTAACTGTGGAATGTGGCGAGCTGCGTTTCAAAGACCCGGGAGAAGTGTATCTATGGGTTAAACAATGCAACAAACCGAATGAAGGAGAAAATCATGGAACAGAAAATTAAAGAAGGATTAGAGCAAATCAGACCTTTCCTGCAGAGAGACGGCGGGGATATTGAGTTTGTGGAATACACCGACGATCATGTAGTGAAGGTGCGCTTGCAGGGTCACTGCGCCGGTTGTCCCGGAGCGAAGATGACCATTAAGGGCGTAGTGGAAAAGCTCTTGAAGGAAAGCTATCCGGAAATCGAGAGAGTTGAGGCGGTTGAATAGCCCCTATGAGCCAACTGGACAAGATAAAAAGCAAAATAGATGAGAATTGGGAGTCGCAACTGGATGCACTCTCGGAGTTGATATCCATCAAAAGCGTGGTGTCGGATGCCGAGGGTGATTTTCCCTTTGGGAAAGGTGTTCAGGAGGCTTTCGAGTATGTGCTGAACAAGGGGACGAGTTTCGGATTTCAGGCTGTGAACACGGATAACTATGGCGGTCACTTGGAGTTTGGCGGGGATGCAGGTGCAGAAATCATGGGAATTGCCTGCCACCTGGATACGGTGCCGGAAGGCAACGACTGGGACTATTCTCCCTTTGCCGGCGAGATAGCAGAGGGAAAACTGTACGGAAGAGGTGCCATTGATAACAAGGGACCTGCTGTTGCGGTACTTTTTGCCATGAAGGCCTTGCAGGATTTGGAGCTAATTCCACAGAAGAGAGTCCGATTGATTTTGGGCTTGGATGAAGAAACCAACTGGGAAGGGATGACCTACTATCTATCGAAGGAAGCATCGCCGGACTTTGGTTTTACCCCCGATGCAGAATTTCCCGCTATTAACGGAGAGAAGGGCATCCTGGTCTTTGATTTGGCAAAGAAATTTGAAAAGAATACGGGAAAAGGCTTGGAGTTGCGTAGTTTTCAGGGGGGCAGTGCCCCCAACATGGTGGCGGATTCAGCGAGAGCGGTAATCAAAGCGGAGGATCCGGAACGATATGAGGAAATCCGAGGACGAATCGCCACACTCAGAGAAGACGGCAAGATGGATGTTCGCGGCAAGGCGGTGGGCAAGAGTTTTGAAATCGTCGTGAAAGGCGTATCTTCTCACGGTGCCAGACCGGAGTTGGGCGTCAATGCCATATCCCTCATGATGGAGTTCTTGGGGGAACTGAACTTTGCCAAGGATGATGTAAACGAGTTTATATCCTTCTACAACAAACATATTGGACGAGAAACCGACGGAGAGTCCCTGGGGTGCAGGATGGAAGACGAGCCTTCCGGTGCTACAGTTCTCAACGTGGGAATGATAGAGATGGACCGAAAGGCGGCGAGGCTGACCATTAACATCCGCTACCCGGTGACGGCAGACGCGGAGGATATCTATAGTTCCTTGGACCCTGTTTGTACCCAATACAACCTGGGCATCGTTAAGGGCAAGAAGCAGGAGTCCATCTATTTTCCCGAGGACGACCCCTTCATCAAGACCTTGATGGACATATACAGGGAACACACGGGAGATGAAGACAGCAAGCCCAAGGTTATCGGTGGCGGCACCTATGCCAGGGCATTCAAAAATATGATTGCCTTTGGGAGCAGCTTTCCGGGAGAGCCGGATATCGCCCATCAAAAGAATGAATATATTGATTTGGAGCAATTCCGCATCATGACATATATCTATGGGGATGCCATATACAGGCTGACGAAAGAGGAGAAGCAAAATGAATCAGGGGAATAACAACTCACTAAACAGACAGAAGAATACGGTGAAGCTGGCAAAGATGGGAATGCTGGTGGCCATCGCCATCGTGCTGGTTTCCTTCATTCACTTCCCCATCTTCCCGGCAGCCCCCTTCCTGGAATACGATCCGGCGGACGTTCCCATTATCATCGGAACCTTTGCCTTCGGACCCTTGGCGGGACTGTTGCTCACCGTGGTGACCTCCGTTGTCCAAGGTGTGACTGTCAGTGCGGCAAGCGGCATCTACGGCATCCTCATGCACATCATTGCAACGGGTGCATTTGTCATCGTGGCAGGACTGATTTACAAGAGGAGCAAGACCAGAAAGTCGGCGGTCATCGCCCTCATCTGCGGCATCCTTGCCATGACCTTGGTGATGATACCTGCAAACCTTTTGGTGACGCCGTATTTTTTGGGCATGCCCAGAGAGGCAATCTATCCCTTGCTTCCGGTCATCATCGCCTTTAACCTGACCAAGGCGACCATCAACGCCCTCATTACCTTTGTTCTCTACAAGAGAATATCTTCCTTCCTACATAAATAGTATCCGGCCCACGGTTTTTTGTGTTAAAATACCCTCATGAAGAAAAGAATTGCGATTAAAAACACGGGAGAAACGGAAGCCTTTGGCAAGGAATTGGCCGCCATGGCCAAGCCGGGAACGGTCATTGCACTGGTAGGAGACTTAGGCACCGGAAAGACCACCTTGACCAAGGCCATCGCCCAAGGATTGGGTGTGAAGGAAGAGGTCACCAGCCCCACCTTTACCATTGTGCAGGAATACAAGAGCGGCAGATTGCCGCTTTATCATTTTGATGTTTACAGAATCAACGACACGGAAGAAATGTATGAACTGGGCTACGAAGAATACTTCTACGGAGACGGCCTCTGCGTCGTGGAGTGGGCGGATCAAATTGAAGAACTGCTCCCTGAGGATGCCCTCAGGGTTTATTTGGAGTACGGCGCATCTTCTGAGGAGAGGGAATACACATGTATATTTTAGCAATAGAAACCACGGGACCCTACTGTTCCGTTGCCCTCCTCAGTGAGAACGGCGACTTATATGAGAAGACGGGAACCCAGGTGATGAACCATCTGCAGACCCTCACCCCCATGATCAATGAGATTATGGAAGAACGGAAGGTTTCCTGGGAAGAAATTAAACACATCGCAGTATCCGTGGGACCGGGGTCTTTTACCGGTATCCGTATCGGCGTTTCTGCGGGAAGAGCCCTCAACCAAATTACGGGGATTCCCTTGATAGCCGTGCCCACCTTGGATGCCTTTGGCAGACAGGGTGAAGAAGATGGCGAGTATATCGTCTGTCCCATCTTGGATGCGAGAAGAAGCCAGATTTACGGCGGTGCTTACCGGGGAGCGAAGGACATCATCCCCGGAGGGCCCTATATGCTGGACGATTTCTTGGACATATTGGAAAAAGAGGACAACATCCTCTTTGTGGGAGACGGGCTGAAGGCCTACGGGGAGCGGATTTCCGTTTGGGCAGAAGAAAAGGGAAAAACCATCCGTTGCGAAGATATCAATCAAAGCGCAGGCAGGGTTGCAAAGGAAGCGGCCGGGATGGAGAATCCCTCGGAGCTGGACTACGATACCCTAAAGCCAAACTATATGCGCATCCCAGAGGCGGAGCGTAAGTTGCAGGAAAAGAAGGAGACCCTATGAAGGAACTTCTCATTAGGCAGGCAGAATCGGGGGATGAAGAGGGAATCTATCAGGTGGAGAAACTGTGCTTCAACGACCCTTGGAGCCGGGACGCCTTTCGCAAGGAGCTGACGGAAAACGACATCGCCTTTTACTTGGTGGCGGAAATCGATGAGAGGATAGTGGGATATGCCGGCCTTTGGATTATTGGTGACGAGGGGCATATCACCAACGTGGCGGTCCACCCGGACTATCGGAAGAAATCCGTGGGTAGCGCCATCGTCCACACTCTGCTGGACTACACCATTCAAGTAGGATTGAAGCGACATACTTTGGAGGTGCGGCCATCCAATGTGGAGGCGCTGGCACTCTACAAAAAGTTCGGTTTTATCGATGTGGGAAGAAGACCGAAGTACTATACTGACACGGGAGAGGACGCTATCATCATGTGGCGTGGAGAAGAAACGGAATGATCGACGGAAAAATCATTACATTGGGAATAGAATCCAGTTGCGACGAAACGGCAGCAGCTGTAGTGGCAGAGGGAAGAGAGGTGATGTCCAACATCATCGCTTCCCAAATTGACGTGCATAAGGTCTTTGGCGGCGTGGTTCCGGAAATCGCCTCCCGCCACCACTTGGACAATGTAAACCGAGTGGTGGGTCAGGCGCTCCGAGAAGCCAAGGTCACATGGAATGAGGTGGATGTCATCGGGGTCACCTACGGGCCCGGACTGGTGGGAGCCCTCCTCATTGGACTTTCCACGGCCAAGGCATACGCTTTGGCTACGGGAAAACCCTTGGTGGGCGTGCATCACATACAGGGACACATCAGCGCCAATTTTTTGGAGTATCCGGAGCTGGAGCCACCCTTTATGGCTCTAATTATTTCCGGCGGTCACACCACCATCGTGGATGTGGAAGACCATGAAAAAATGACGGTTCTGGGGCAGACAAGGGACGATGCGGCGGGAGAGGCCTACGACAAGGTGGCCCGCGTTCTGGGACTCGGATATCCGGGGGGACCCCTCATCGATAAGATTGCCAAGGAAGGAGACCCGAAGGCCATCGATTTTAAGCGGGTTTTTTTGGAGAAGGACACCTTGGACTTCAGCTTCAGCGGAACCAAGACCGGTGTCATGAACTACATTAACAATGAAAAGCAGGCGGGACGGGAGATTCACGTTCCCGATGTGGCGGCATCCTTTCAGGAGGCGGTCTTAGACGTGGTTGTCACCAAGGCGGTGGGTGCTGCCGTGGAGAGAGGAAAGGACAAGCTGGTGGTTGCCGGGGGCGTTGCCGCCAACTCCAGACTGCGAGAGATGCTCCAATCAGCATGCGAGAAAAGCGGAATACAACTGTATATCCCTTCACCACTGCTGTGTACAGACAACGCAGCTATGATTGCCTGTGCCGCATATTTCAAGTATAAAGACGGAAGAATAGATGATTTAACGCTGGATGCGGCGGCTCAGGTGCCCTTAGGAAGAGAAACATGATCGTTATCAGTGCAAAGGATTTGACAAAGGAATACGGAACGGACATCATCCTGGACAAGGTCTCCTTTCATATTAACGGTGGCGACCGAGTGGGAATTGTCGGCGCCAACGGGGCGGGGAAGACGACACTTCTCAAGATGCTTGCCGGCGAACTTTCCTGTGACGGCGGCGACTTTTTTATTTCTGCCGACATCACCTTAGGCTACTTGAAACAGACCGATGACTTTCAGTCGGACAGAACCGTGATAGAAGAGGTGGAAGCCATCTTCTCCCATCTAAAAGCCTTGGACCTGGAGCTGATGGAAATTGCGGGACAGATTGCTGATTGCATACCCGACAGCTCGGAACAGCGGAAACTCATTCACCGCCAAAGCGAGTTGGCGGAGGCCTTTCAGAAACAGGGGGGCTTCACATATAGAAGTGAAATCAAGGGAATTCTCTCCAGCATGGCTTTCGGAGAAGAAACCTACAACAAGCCGGTGACCACCCTCAGCGGTGGGGAGAGGACAAGACTTTCCTTAGCCATGCTCCTTCTCAAGAAACCGGACCTGTTATTTTTGGATGAGCCCACCAACCATTTGGATATTGGAACTCTCAAGTGGCTGGAGCAATATCTCAAGAGCTACAAGGGGACCATCTTGTTGGTGAGCCACGACCGATACTTCTTGGATCAGATGGCTACCCACATCTTTGAGGTGGAAGATCATAAGCTGTACACCTACAAGGGCAACTACACGGAGTTTGCCCAAAAGAAGCGCGCACGCAGGGAGGAAGAACTGCGAAAATACCAAAGCTTCAAGAAGGAGACGGAGAAGCAGGAAGAAATCATCCGTCGATTTAAGGGTCACGGAACGGAGAAACTGGCTAAGCGAGCGGCCAGCAGAGAGAAGAAGCTGGCTAAGACCATGGAGGCTGCGGGGCGAGAAGAAATCGCCATGCCCAAGGGTAAGGGACGTTCCATGAAAATCCGATTTGAGGAGAAATTCCAAAGCGGAAAGGATGTGTTGCTGGCGGAGGGTTTGTCTAAGAGCTTCGGCTACGGAAGCAATCGAAGAGGCCTCTTTGAACAGGTGGACCTGGACGTGAAGCGGGGGGATCGAATCTGCATGGTAGGTCCCAACGGCATTGGAAAGACCACCTTGATGCGAATCCTCATGGGAGAGCTGGAGCCCAGCGAGGGCTATATCAAGTTGGGTCACAACATCCGCTTCGGTTACTACGATCAGGGGCAACGACTCCTCAACGAGAGCAATACGGTGATAGATGAACTACGGGAATCCTACACCAAGTACACGGACACGGAGCTGCGCACCATTTTGGGAAGCTTCCTCTTCCGCAACGACATGGTATTCCTCAACGTGGGATCTCTCAGCGGGGGCGAAAAGGCTAGGCTTTCTCTTCTCAAGCTTATGCTCAGCGGCGCCAACGTCCTCTTGCTGGACGAGCCTACCAACCACTTGGATATCGACTCCAAGGAAGTCTTTGAGGACGCCCTCTTGGATTTTCCCGGGACGGCCATCATCATCAGTCACGACCGGTATCTTCTCAAGAAAATCCCCACGAAAATCATGGAGTTGGGAAGAGAGGGGCTGACCACCTTCCTTGGAAACTACGATTACTATGTGGAAAAGAAGCAGGAAATCGAGTCGGGGAAGCAGTATTTGGAAGGCTTAGCGGGAAAGAAGGAGAAGGAAGCGGAGGAAGATGCTGTCCTAAGCTCCGCAGAAGAGCGGCGACGAAAAAAGGAAGAAGAGGCGGCGGAGCGGAGAGCCAAAAGAGAGCAGGAAAAACTGGAGTCGGAAATCGAAAAATTGGAAATTCGCATCGCCGATATTGAGGATAAAATGTGCCAAGAAGAAGTTCTGGCGGACCATGAAAAGCTCTCCAAATTGGACGTAGAATTGCGTGAAACAAAAGAAAAACTGGGAAGTATTTATGAAAAATGGTTGCAAAGCATGGGAGGCTAATCTATAATTAACGGGAAGTTAGATATTTAGGAGGTATATTATGACATTTGATAAAGTAAGAGATATTATAGTAGACCAGCTGGGCGTAGAAGCAGAAGCGGTAACAAACGAAACTCATCTCATGAAGGACCTGGAAGCGGATTCTTTGGACGCTGTTGAAATCATCATGGCGATCGAAGAAGAGTTCGACATTGAAGTTCCCGACGAGGATGCGGAAAAGTTCCAAAAAGTGGGCGACATCGTTAAATACGTCGAAGAGAGAGCGTAGGCTGCCGATGCCTAAGAACACCAAAATTTCCAATGCGGTTGTCAAAAGGCTTCCAAGGTATAGGAGATATTTAAAGGAATTGCAGAAAAAGGGAGTCGATAAGATTTCCTCGGGAGAGTTCAGCGAATTGATTGGATACACTGCATCGCAGATTCGTCAGGACCTGAATACTTTCGGCGGCTTTGGCCAGCAGGGATACGGCTATAATGTAAAGGATCTTTATGCGGAGATCAGTGGCATACTGGGTTTGGACAAGAACCACAAGATGGTCATTGTTGGAGCGGGTAATTTAGGAACGGCAATCGCCAACTACACCTATTTTAACAAATCCGGTTTCATCGTGTCCGGGATTTTCGAGATTCAGCCTTCGCTGATCGGTAAGAAGATCAACGGCATTGATGTCATGTCCGATGAAGATCTGGTAGACTATGTGGAGACCAACAACGTGGATATTGGGATTATCTGCACCAATGCAGACAGTGCCCAAGAGGTTGCGGATCGACTATGCTTTGCGGGAGTCCGAGGGGTGTGGAACTTTGCACCCATAGACATTGAGGTTCCCCCTCATGTGGCACTGGAAAACGTGCACCTGAGTGACAGCCTTCATTCGCTGGCGTACCACATGAACAGAAACATCTAGAACAGAAAATAACCGTTTCAGAGATGAAACGGTTATTCATTATCTGTTCTTTTCGTTAATGGACAGATTTATTCCGGCTTGGGTGCATCCGTAGGACATACGTCAGCGCAAGCGCCGCAGTCGATGCAAGCATCAGCGTCGATTACGTGGATGCCGTCGCCCTCTGTAATTGCGTCTGTCGGACATTCGCTGACACAAACACCACAGTTGATGCAAGAATCGTCAATTTTGTAAGCCATGATTTTTCCTCCTTGTTGTTATAAGATATCTTAACATCAATGAGTATATCATAGGGAAATAGGAGATGTAAAGATGAAAGTATACGCTTTGGTCGGAAAGAGCGGTACGGGAAAAAGCTATCAAGCCATGAACCTTTGCAGGGAAAAAGACATCGAAAGCATCATCGATGACGGCCTGTATATTTACAAGACAGAAGCCATGGGCGGCATGTCCGCAAAGCGGGAACCCACCAAGGTGGGCGCCATCAAAACCGCCCTCTTCAGCAAGGACGATCACCGGGACGAGGTGACAAAGCTCATTGAGGATACCAACCCTCAGAGCATTCTTTTGCTGGGCACTTCCGACGGCATGGTCCAGAAGATTCAAAAGCGCTTGGAGCTTCCGGAAATCGAAAGCACCATCTACATTGAGGACATTACCACTGAGGGAGAGCGGAACATCGCCAAGAAACAGAGGATGGTTCACGGAAAGCATGTGGTACCGGCTCCTACGTTTCAACTAAAGCGACAGTTCAGCGGTTACTTCATGGACCCCCTGCGAATCTTTCGAGACTGGGGCTTCGGCAAGGAGAATCTTCCCGAGCGTTCCGTAGTGCGACCCACCTACAGCTATCTAGGCGACTTCATCATTTCCGATCGGGTCATTCGAGAAATCGTAGAATACACGGCAGGCTTGGTTCCCGGCGTGGAGGAAGTCTATCGTATCTTTGAAGATAACAGGGCGGAGGAAGTGCACATCATCATCTTGGCTGCCTTTTCCGTTCAATACAACGCCATCGAAGTGGGCAAGGAACTTCAAAAGAAATGCGCCCAAATGTTGGAACAGATGACTGCCCTCAACGTGGAACAGATCGACGTGGAGGTGAGGAGGCTCATATGATAATAGAGAATATCAGGGACTTTCACACTGACCACATCTTTGACTGTGGCCAGTGTTTTCGTTGGGAGCGAGAAGAGGACGGCAGTTACACGGGAATTGCCGGAGACTGTCTTGCCAACATTTCCTATGCTGACGGTCGCATACACATCCAAGGGTCGGAAGACCTAGACTTTTGGCGTGAATACTTGGACATAGACAGGGATTACGGCGAAATCAAACGGCTGCTCTCGGAGAAGGACCCCATCCTTCGAGAAGCCATACCCTATGGGCACGGCATTCGCATACTTCGCCAAGACCCATGGGAGACCCTCATCTCCTTCATTATTTCATCCAACAACAACATTCCCAGAATCCGAAAGAACATCAAGGACTTGGCAGATCACTTCGGTGAGCCGGCTGGGGAGATATTAGGAAGAACCTTTCATAGTTTACCTTCCCCCAAAACCTTAGCTGCACTCACAAAGGAAGACCTGGCACCCTGTAAACTGGGGTACCGAGCGGGGTATCTAATCAAGACTGCCGCCATGGTGGAAGAAGCCGGGGAAGTGACCTACGAGGCATTGCCCAGCTATCACGGCGTAGGACCCAAGGTGGCTGACTGCATCTCCCTGTTTTCCATGGGGAGATATGATAGCTTCCCCATCGATACCTGGGTGGAAAAGGTGATGAAGGAACTTTACGGCATTGAAAACAAAAGGGCTATGCTCTCCTTTGCCGAAGAAACCTTCGGACCATATGGAGGGATAGCCCAGCAGTATTTGTTTTATTATATGCGATATCACAGGAAGTGATTACACATGGGGAATATTGGTCCAGTCGGCGATTTCCCGGCTGGTGGTCACCAGATCCTCCACGGAAAGATCGTGGAGGTTTTTGTTTCCCGTGAGCCTTGCAAAGGTGCGCAGTTCGTCAAAGGTGACTTGGTAGAAGTTTGCCACTCTCTGTGCAGCCGCATCGTCCTTCATTCTCCCCCGAAGATCCTTGTCCTGGGTCGCCGCTCCTACGGGACAGTTTCCCGTGTTGCAGATTCTGTACTGTTGACAGGCGGCCGCCATGAGGGAGGCGCTTGCCATTGCCACTGCTGTGGCACCCATGGCGATGGCCTTGGCAATATCCGAGGATACGCGAAGCCCACCCGTAATGATTAAATCCACATCGGATCCCGCTTCATCCAAGAACTTTCGTGCGCGGTAGAGGGCGAATATGGTGGGGATTCCGGTTGCATCTCGCACCAGCTTGGGGCTGGCACCTGTGCCACCGCCTCTCCCGTCTATGGTAATGAAATCCGGTTCTGCAAAGAGGCAGAAGGCCAAGTCTTTTTCAATTCTGCCGGCGGCAATCTTGATGCCGATGGGTCTTCCTTCCGACAAATCCCTCAAATCGTCCACCAAGGTTTTCAAATCTTCCTTGGATTTGAGGAAGGGGAACTTAGAGGGGCTGATGATGTCCTTGCCCTCGGGCTTTCCACGAATCTCAGCCACTTCCGGTGTCACCTTGTCGCCGGGAAGGTGACCGCCCATGCCCGGCTTGGTTCCCTGACCGATTTTAATTTCGATGGCGTCCGACTCCCGAAGGTAGGTATCCGTCACGCTGTACATGTTGGGAACATACTCAAAGATGTACTTGTGAGAGGCGGCCATTTCTGCAGGAAGGATTCCTCCCTCTCCGCTGCACATAGCCGTTCCCGCCATAGCGGAGCCCTTTGCCAGAGATTCCTTGACTTCGGCACTGAGGGCACCGAAAGACATGTGGGATACAAAGGCAGGTCCTTTCAGGACCATAGGCTGTTTAGCGTTCTTCCCAATGACCGTTTGAATATTTACTTCTTCGTCTGCTTCCAAGGGACAAGGGTCCAGCTGGGCTCCCAAGATGAGAATGTCGTCCCATCCCGGCATGGGCGCCTTGGTTCCCATGGCCTCTATGATGCTCTCTCCGCTGACCGCCATCTGGTGGATGGTGTCCATGTGCCTCACGGATGGATCGTGGCGAGCATAGTCCTTTGGATAGGCCAAACCGTTATCTTCTCCGGAAACACTTTCTTCCGGTTCCTCATCTTCTCCCTCTTCCTGTTCAAAAACAGCAGGCGGATTTGTGCATAGGGGACAGGCTTCCAAATCGGAAAAATTGGTGCCCGTTTCCTTTTCGTCATGGAGGTATCCGCACACCCCACATTTATATTTAGACATATTCCCTCCTTTGTTTGATACTCTTCATATATTATACACTGAATTCCTATACAAAAATATTTTTTTTCGAGAATTCTATTGACATTGCCAGAGAAATCGGTAGAATAATGTTAGCACTCATTATCTTCGAGTGCTAACAACGGAATATAATAAATATAAAAATATGGAGGTATTAAACATGAGCTTTGGAATCAAACCACTGGCAGACAGAGTCGTCATCAAAAAGGCGGAAGCCGAAGAGAAAACCGCAAGCGGAATCGTTCTTCCCGGACAGGCGAAGGAACAGCCACAGATCGCAACCGTTATTGCAGTAGGACCGGGAACGAAGGAAGAGAAGATGGAAGTAAAGGTAAACGACACCGTGATCTTCTCACAGTACGGCGGAACCAATGTTAAGTTTGAAGGCGAAGAATATACAATTTTGAGTCAAAGAGATATCTTGGCTACAGTGAAGAAATAGGAGGAGCATACGAATGGCAAAAGATCTTTATTACGGCGAGGACGCCAGAAAAAAACTGCTGACAGGCGTGGACAAACTGGCAGACACAGTAAAAATCACCTTGGGACCTAAGGGAAGAAACGTTCTTCTCGACAGAAAGTTCGGTTCCCCAACCATCACCAACGACGGTGTAACCATCGCAAGAGAAATCGAGCTGGAAGATGCCGTGGAAAACATGGGCGCACAGCTGGTGAAGGAAGTTGCGACCAAGACCAATGACGTGGCAGGAGACGGTACCACAACGGCGACTCTTTTGGCACAGATCATCATTAAAGAAGGATTCAAGAACGTTGCAGCAGGCGCAAACCCCATGGTTCTCAAGAAGGGAATCCAGGGCGCGGTAGACGCAGCGGTTGAACATATAAAGAAGAACGCAAAGACTGTTAAGACCAAGGAAAGCATCGCACAGGTTGCATCCGTTTCCGCAGGGGAAACAGAAATCGGCGAACTGATTGCGGAAGCGATGGAAAAGGTCGGCAGAGACGGCGTTATCACCGTGGAAGAAAGCAAGTCCATGGGAACTACTTTGGAAGTTGTAGAAGGTATGCAGTTTGACAGAGGATATCTGTCCGCATACATGGTCAGCGACATGGAGAAGATGGAAGCTGTCCTGGAGAACCCCTACATCCTCATGACTGACAAGAAGATCTCCAACATTCAGGACCTTCTGCCCCTCTTGGAGCAGGTTGTAAAGGTTGGCAAGAAGTTACTCATCATCGCAGAAGACATTGACGGGGAAGCACTTGCAACATTGGTTGTGAACAAGATCAGAGGTACCTTCGACTGCGTAGCCGTAAAATCCCCCGGATTCGGCGAGAG
Source organism: Anaerovoracaceae bacterium (assembly GCA_040766105.1). Lineage (GTDB taxonomy): Bacteria > Bacillota > Clostridia > Peptostreptococcales > Anaerovoracaceae > JAXGRD01. The sequence continues at coordinate 29,064 of JAXGRD010000001.1, read as the reverse complement.
AAGAAAGGCTATGATGGAAGACTTGGCAATCCTCACCGGCGGTATCGTAATCAGCGAAGAGCTGGGATATGATCTGAAGGAAGCTACCTTGGATATGCTGGGACAGGCATCCTCCGTTAAGGTGGACAAGGAAAACACCGTCATCGTTGGCGGCGCAGGGAAGAAGAAGGACATTGAAGCAAGAGTTGCCCAGATTAGATCTCAAATCGAAGAGACCACTTCCGATTTCGATAAGGAAAAGAGCCAGGAAAGATTGGCGAAGCTCACCGGCGGCGTTGCTGTCATCAAGGTGGGAGCAGCTACGGAGACCGAGCTGAAAGAAAGAAAGCTGAGAATTGAAGACGCACTGAACGCCACTAAGGCGGGTGTTGCAGAAGGCATCGTTCCCGGAGGCGGCGTGGCACTGGCCAACGCAATCCCCACCGTTGCCAAGTACATCAAGGGACTGGCAGGGGACGAGAAGACCGGCGCAACCATCATTCAGAGAGCTTTGGAAGAGCCTGTTCGTCAGATTGCTGAGAATGCAGGCTTTGAAGGAAGCGTCGTTGTTGCCAAGGTTATCGGCAGCAAGGCAGGCGTAGGCTTCAACGCATCCAATGAGCAGTATCAGGACATGATCGAAGCAGGTATCGTAGATCCCGCAATGGTTACCAGATCCGCACTGCAGAATGCAGCCAGCGCATCGGCAATGCTCCTCACCACAGAAGCCGGCGTAGTTGACATCAAGGAAGATGAACCCGCAATGCCTCCAATGGGTGGCGGCATGGGCGGCGGAATGGGTGGAATGGGCGGCATGATGTAGTCCCAAGCTCACAAAACCGACAAATGCAATATGGAGGAAGCCGTTCGTGAGAACGGCTTCCTTTGTCGTTTATGCATAAATTAATGTAGTTCATGCAAAGATTGAACGCAAGTACATTATTTGTAGTACAATCCCGAAAGAACAAGAAATTGTTCAAAAGGGGTTTATATAAAGATGGCCGGGTTTAGCGCTCGGCCATCTTTCCCTGTCCAAATGGATTTTTAGTTAGACACCGGTCTGGGAGAGGCAATGACTAAAAAATCGGCCTTTTTTCCTCGAATTTTTCAAAAATCCCTCGACTCGTTTAGCTAAACATCTCAATTCATCCAACAATGACTAAGAATCGAGAGATTTTTTTAGCCATGGCTCCCCACAGAGAAGGCTGTGACTAAAATGGTGGTGGTCACACACAGCCAAAGTCCAATCCATCCTTCTTGTTGAATTTCCCCTCTTATTAGTATAAAATACGAGGATAGCGAAAAAGATAGGAGGAACATCATGAAGAATCAAAAAATCGAAACGAAATGCATACATGCCGGATACAAGGCGGGCAACGGGGAACCCCAGGTGATGCCCATCGTCCAGAGCACTACTTATAGATATTACAACACCCAGGATGTGGCGGACCTGTTCAACTTGGACAGCGGCACACCCTTCTACGCAAGGTTGGGAAGCCCCACCGTCAGCGCTTTGGAAGAGAAGATGGCATCCCTGGAAGGGGGAAGCGCAGCAATTGCCACCTCCGCCGGACAGGCAGCCAACCTGATTTCCATCCTCAATATTGCAGAAGCGGGAGATCACATCATATCCGCCGGCAACATCTACGGTGGAACATACAACCTCTTTGCCGTCACATTGAAGAAGATGGGCATCGAAACCACCTTCATCGATCCCGGCATATCCAAGGAAGAAATCCTAGCCCAGGCAAAACCCAACACCAAGGCTATCTTCGGAGAGTCCTTGGGGAACCCGGCACTGGCGGTCTTGGATTTTGAAAAGTTTACCGCCGCTGCCAAGGAAATGGGAGTCATACTCATTGTGGACAACACACTGGCTACGCCCTTCCTGTGCAGACCCATCGAATTGGGTGCGGATATCGTAACCCACTCTACGACCAAGTACTCCGATGGTCATGCAACCAGCGTAGGAGGTATGGTCATTGAAAGCGGAAAGACCGACTGGTCTATGAACGATAAATACCCGGGCATGACCGAGCCGGACGCAAGCTACCACGGACTGCAATTCAGCGAGAAGTTCGGCAACATGGCATTTTGCGTCAAGCTTAGAGGACAGATGCTGCGAGACTTGGGATGCACCATGTCACCCATGAACGCCTTCCTCACATCCCAGGGTCTGGATACCCTTCACCTGAGAATGGAGAGACACTCGGAGAATGCCTTGAAGGTCGCTCAATTCCTTCAGAATCATCCCAAGGTGGACTGGGTAAAATACCCGGGACTTCCCGGCGATGAAGAATATGAGAGAGCGCAGAAGTATCTTCCCAAGGGAGCCAGTGGCGTGTTGGCCTTTGGCGTAAAGGGAGGAAGAGAAGCGGCAGAAAAGCTCATCTGCTCACTGGAACTTTCCAGTTTGGTGGTTCATGTAGGGGATATTCGCACCAGCGTACTCCATCCTGCATCCACCACCCACAGGCAGCTCAGTGAAGAGGCACAGCTGGCGGGCGGAATTACACCTTCCCTCATCCGCGTGTCCGTGGGCATTGAAGCCATTGAGGATATCATAGAAGACTTTGACCAAGCATTGGATCAAGTGAAATAAAGGAGGTCCGGAATGCCATTAATCATTCCCAATTCGCTCCCGGCGGCGGGAGCCTTGCAGAAAGAAAACATCTTCACCATGGCGGAAGCCAGGGCCATATCTCAGGATATTCGTCCCCTAAAAATCGTCATCGTGAACTTAATGCCTACAAAAATCGCGACGGAGACCCAGCTGGCAAGGGTGCTGGCAAACAGCCCCATCCAAGTGGAAATGACCCTCCTGCGCATGGATTCCCATGACTCTAAGAACGTCTCCCAGGCACACATGGACTCCTTTTACAAGACCATCGACGAAATCGAAAGTGACAAGTACGACGGGATGATCCTAACCGGTGCCCCCGTGGAGCAAATGCCCTTTGAAGACGTGGATTATTGGGAAGAATTGACGGGAATCTTTGAGTTCGCCAAGGAAAATGTCTACAGCAGCTTTTTCATCTGCTGGGGCGCACAGGCGGCACTCTACTATTATTACGGCGTTCCCAAGTATCAACTTCCCGAGAAGATATTCGGTGTCTTTGAACAAAAGGTGAAGCGGCCTCACAACCCCCTCATGAGAGGATTTGACGAGACCTTCTATGCACCCCATTCCAGACATACGGAAGTGAGGAAGGAAGACATAAAGAAGGAGAAGAAACTGCGCATCTTGGCCGAGTCCAAGGAGGCGGGTCCCCACATCCTCAGCACCGAGGACGGGCGACAAATCTTCGTCTTGGGTCATCAGGAGTACGACAAGCAAACCTTGGCCAACGAGTACTTCCGCGACGTGAACGCAGGCCTTCCCATCGACGTGCCCAAGAACTACTTTGCCGGAGATGACCCGGAAGGAGAAATCATGTTCCGATGGAGGGCACACGCAAGCCTTCTCTTCTCCAACTGGCTCAACTACTACGTTTATCAGGCGACGCCCTTCAATCTGGAGCAGATGCCGGGAAGATAAGCCGAAAACCATTGAAATTTTAAGAAAGTTAAACCTTTTCACCATGGCGAAAGGGTTTGACTTTTTTATTGTACACATGTACAATCACAAGTAAATATAATGAATTTTCCGGCAATTCTGCCGAAAAGGAGAGAATACAGGAGGAAAATAATGGCGAAACTATTCGAAAAGAGCAAGGTTGCCGGTATCGTGTTGAAGAATCGCGTGGGCATGGGTCCCATGGGCTTCGGACACACGGATGCTGACGGAGCGTATTCCGACCGACAAATCGAGTACTATGTGGAAAGAGCCAAGGGCGGATATGGGCTGATTTACCCCACAGCCACAAAGGTCTGCTCTGTCTTTGAACCATCCCCCTTCCCCAACATTTTGCAGGACGCTCACCATGCCACGAAGTTGAGTATGATCTGTGAAAAAGTCCACCAGTACGGTGGAAAGGTATGTTCCCAGCTGTCTATCGGTCTAGGAAGAGTAGGCATCCCCTACAAGGACACCATGCCCAAATCATCCAGCCGCACCCCCTATTTCTGGAACCCGGAAATCATCTGTGAAGCATACACCGTGGATGAAATCAAGTTCCTGGTAGAGGAGTTCGGGAAGTCTGCTAAGTTTGCACAGGACGCCGGCGTGGACGCCATTGAAATCCATGCCTACGGCGGATATCTCATCGACCAGTTCATCTCTTCCGTTTGGAACACCAGAGAAGATGAGTACGGCGGAAGTTTGGAAAACCGTCTGCGCATCGTCTATGAACTGCGAGACGTGGTTTACAAGTATTGCGGAAAGGATCTTCCCATATTTATCAAGCTGACACCCGACCACGGTTTCGAAGGCGGCCGTCGACTGGAAGAGGGAATTGAAATGCTCAAGGAATTGGATGACAAGGGCTTTGCTGCCTTCCATCTGGATTACGGTTCCTACGAATCTTGGTACAACGCAGTTACCACCGTGTATCAGCCCGATGGAAACCAGTTGTTCATGGCAGAAGCGGCAAAGAAGGCAGGCATTAAGACGCCTCTTATAGTACAGGGCAAGTTGTCCGACCCGGCTCTGGCCAAGAAGGTCATTGAAGAGGGAACGGCGGACATCATTCTTCACGGACACCCGTCACTGGCAGATCCCCACTGGCCCAACAAGGCTAAGAAGGGACAGTACGAAGACATTCGTCCCTGCATCGGCTGTAACGAGTGTATCTATGCTATCCTCATGAACAGACACTCCACCTGTGCAGTCAATCCGGAATGCGGAATGGAAGTGGACTACAAGTTGACACCGGCACCGGAGAAGAAGGATGTGCTCATCGTGGGCGGAGGCCCGGCAGGAATGCAGGCGGCCATTACAGCTGCAGAACGTGGCTTCGACGTGGAATTGTGGGAGAAGGAATCCCAGCTGGGCGGTGCTCTGGAAGCGGCGGCGGCTCCCGATTTCAAGTTTGCTGTGAAGAGATACGTGACCTACTTGAAGACACAGGTTTACAAGAGGGGCGTAAAAGTGCAGATGCAGAAGGAAGCAACTGTGGAAGACATCCTCATCAGAAAGCCGGATGCCGTCATCTTGGCAGCGGGAAGCAATCCCATCGTACCGAAAATCGACGGGCTGGATAAGCTGAATGTCATTGAGGCAACTTCCTTGTTGAAGAGCAACAAGTACGAAGGGGAGAAGATTGTCGTCTTGGGCGGCGGACTGGTTGGCTGCGAAGCGGCACTCCAGCTGTCAAACAGAGGCAAGGACGTAACCATCGTAGAAATGATGGACGACATCCTCATGACGGTAAAGCACAGCCTCAACAACGACATGGCCATCCGAACCATGCTGAAGGAATCCGACATAGAAGTTCTCACGGGAACAAAGATGGTACAGGGTGTAGAAAATGGAGTGCTTGTGGAGAAGGACGGCGAGTCCAAAACCATCTCCTGCGACACACTGGTTACCGCTGTGGGATACGCTTCCAACCAGGATATGGAGGAAGCGCTCATAGGCAAGCTGGATTATGTAGTGACCATCGGGGACAACGTTACCCCATCCAAGGTAATCGATGCGGTGAGCACCGGATTCCATACGGCAAGACTGCTTGAGTTCTTGGATAACTAAGGGTTACACATCTCCTCGCAGGACTCTGATTTTGTGGGCAAGGGAAAAGGTTTCGCAAAAATCCGGGGAGGGACAGACGTAGTTCATCAATTCTCCCGCTTTGCGGACACGATAGCGAATGGTGTTCTGGTGAAGAAACATCTCTTCGGCGGTAGCACGATAGTCCCTGCCATTTCCCGTAAAAATCCGCATGGTCTCATAGAGACAGCTGTTGTGGCTGCGGTCATAATCCAAGAAAACGTCCGTCCCTTGGTGACAAAAGACATCTAACTCCGGGCGGCCGTAGAGGAGAGAAATAAGTTTTAAAGGACCCATGTGATCGAAGTATACCGTGGGTTCTTTTATTTCCTCCGCTCCCGCCATTTGTGATGCAAAGAGTGCTTGTTCCATGGCGAGGCCGCAATCAATGAGGGGGTGGTCGCCGGCACTGATGCCCACAGGTACTTTGTCGTTGAAAGACCTTATCCGGTCCAGGCAATAGTCAATTTTTTTGGAAGCGACTGAACCATCCTTGTAACTGACGATTCCCATGACCCCATTTCGGTAGGGGACACCGGACATTTCCATGTTGTGATTGAAGAATTGGTATATGGCGGTTTGGTCCTTTTTTTCTTTCGTATCCACGAAGATAGCAGTGACATGGCTGAGAAAGTGGGGGTTGATGTCGTAGAGAATGGAGGATCGCTGCTCTCTGTTGCAGCTGTCTCCCATGAGGGACAAAAGCCTGCCCTCCTCCTGAATCTTCTTTTGATCCGACAGGAGCAAGCCCATGATTTCCTTGATCATCTCCGCATAGGGGATGTTTTGATTCACCATAAGAACTGGAAGGTGCTGCCTCTTGCAAAAGGCCTTTACCTCCTCGGGAAGATCGGAAAAGTATTCGTCAATGATGCAGAGCCCGGAAGCGCCGGTGTCAATAAGGGTTTCCAAAAAACGATAGAGGGTATCTTCCCCATCCTTGGCAAAATACAGGCTGGAAATGTAGAAGTCTCCCCTTTGGGACACCACATAATCCACGGATGTGGGCGGTGTATCGGCGATGGACACCTGGCGAATAACGTTGCTTAAGTACTCTTCTCCCGTCAGCACCTTTGCCTCTCGAAAAGAAGGCAGCTTCCAAAGATCTTTCATATGAACAGCCATGATAATTTCCTCCTGGCAACAGTGTAGCATGTGTTGTAAAAAATACAAAGAAAAATGCGAAATTATTTTAGTTTTTCTAAAGAAAGCATTCACTCAATAGAGTATATTGCAATTGGAATATAGTTGCATTTTTTGTACAATACATGGGGAGGTTTGACGATATGTCAGAATCGAAAAAAGTCTTTCTGGAGAAGAGAGCGCTGGAACCCGTTCCCATTGGGGAGCGACAACATTGGATGTCGGTAACACTGATTCAAGCGGGATTTATGATTTCCGCCACAAGTCTTTGGACGGGGAGCATCATGGCGGCAGGGATGTCCTTGTTGAATACGGTGGTTGCCGCCGTCATCGGCTACGTAATCATCGTTGGCATCTGTACGGTCCAAGGCATCATGGGCTCGGACTTGGGGGTACCGTCCATTGTAGCGGCCACGTCCTCCTTTGGCGATAGGGGCAGTCAGTGGCTCATATCCTCCGTCTGCGCCATCTGTACCATCGGGTGGTTTGCCATCAATGCTAATATTTGCGGGGCAGCCTTTTCGGGGTTGCTGGATGCTTCCTTTGGCATCTCATTTCCCATCCCCGCATCAGTCATCCTCTGGGGCGTGGTCATGTTCGCAACGGCCGCCGTTGGCTTTAACGGTTTGAAATACCTGAACATCATCGCGGTACCCCTGATGCTGGCGGTCTCCGTAGTGGGGCTGTACATGGCACTGTCGGGGAAGGGCCTTGCCATCCTCAACGACTACGTACCCACGGGAGAAGCCATGAGCCTGGTCACGGGGATTGATATGGTCATCGGCGGTTTCATCGTAGGTGCCGTCCTCTCGGCAGACTATACCCGCTACCAAAAAACGCGGGCGGACGTGTTGAAGTCCTCCTTCTTTGGCATCTTCCCCATCGGCGTAGGCCTTCTTTGGGCAGGGGGCGTCTTGGCCATCGTGGCAGGGACGGAAGATTTGACAAAGATCTTCATCGGCCTTGGGATTCCCTTTTTGGGCATGCTCAGTCTCATTCTATCCACCTGGCCGGCCAATGCGGCCAACGCATATTCTGCCGGGCTGGACGTGATGAAAGTCTTTAATATTACAGATAAGAAGCGGCCAATAGTCACCATCATCTGCGGACTGATCGGCACCATCATCGGCTCTTTCCAAATCATCTATTACTTTGAAAACTTTCTCATTATCCTGGGCGTTATTATCGCACCCTTCGCCGGCGTGATGATTGCCGACTACTGGATTATCGGCAAGGGCAAGGCGGAACTTTGGGCTCCCGTGAAGAACGTTAACTGGGTGGGAATGATTTCCTTGGCCTTGGGTGTCTTGGTATCCTTCCTGGTGAAGATTGGTATTGCGGGCATCAACGGCATTATTGTATCCATGATTGCCTATGTGATTTTATATCGCATTATGCCAAAACCGGAAAAGCTCAGCATGGAAGAATTGGAGTAGGTGAGAAGATGAAGAGACTAAGCAATCAAGAAATCATTGATATTATATACGGCTGCACCGTCCTGGGAACGGGGGGCGGCGGCAGTCTGCAGGGCGGCTTAGACATCCTGAAAGAGGATATGGAAGAGGGAAGAGAATTCCTCTTGGCCGGCCTGGAAGAGATACCCGATGAGGAATATGTGGCGGTTCCCTATGTGTGCGGCGCTATTTCCCCCTTGAGCGAGGAAGAACAGAACATCCCGCCCATGGAAATGACGGAAGCCATGCTTGCCTTTAAAGCCATGGAAGAATACTTTGGAAGGGACTTTTACGGGGTCATCTCCACGGAACTGGGGGGAGAGAACACGGCGGATGCCTTTCACATTGCTGCAAGATTGGGAAAGGTCATCGTAGATGGGGACCCGGCAGGAAGGTCGGTTCCCGAGTTGCAGCACTCCACCTTTTATGTGAATCAAGTGCCCATCACGCCTTTAGCCGTCGCCACACCTTATGGAGACACGGCAATTATCAACCATGTGGCCGACGACCATCGGGCCGAGGCATTGGTTCGTGCCATGGCGGTGGTGAGCAACAACACCATCGGCGTAGTGGACCATCCTACCACGGGAAAAGTCCTAAAGAAATCCGTCATCCCGGGAGCCATTTCTTATGCTTTGGAAATCGGAAAGGCCCTTCGAGAGGCCAAGGAATCGGGGGAAAACCCCACCGGAAGTGTCATTGAAACCGGAAAGGGCAAGATGCTCTTCCAAGGAAGAGTAAAGGACTTCAAGTGGGAAACCATAGACGGTTTTACCGTGGGAGAAGTCACCTTTGAAGGTAGAGAAGCGTTTCAAGGAGAAGAATATCTGGTGAAGTTCAAGAACGAGCACTTCGCTTCCTACCGCAACGGGGAGATCCATGTCACCGTACCGGATTTGATCTGTATGCTTGATAATGAAGGGAACCCCATCACCAACCCCTACTATGAAGAGGGACAGGCAATCGATGTCTTTGCATTGCCCGCCCCCAAGGAGTGGCGAACAGAGCGAGGTCTCTCCGTCCTGGGGCCCAAGGCCTTTGGACTGGATGTGGACTACCGGCCCATTTGTGAATAATAAGCGTGGAAAAGCATGTATCATCATGCTTTTTCCCCTTTATATGGTTTATATTGGCAACAAATGGGGAATAAGATAACATGACATCGTTGAGAATATATTGTATACTTGATGTAGAAAGGTGAACGCAATGAGAGTATTGGAAAACGTTGAGCCGAAGCGCGTGCTTTATTTTTTTGAGGAAATATCTAAGATTCCCAGAGATTCCGGGGAAGAAAAAGCAATCAGCAATTATATAAAAACTTGGGCGGAAGGCCTGGGTTTCGAAACGGAGCAGGATAGCGATTACAACCTTATCGTAAAACGGCCTGCCGCACCGGGTCAGGAGGGGAGAGCCCCCATCATCATTCAGTCCCACACGGACATGGTTTGTGAGAAGACCGCAGACTCCACCCACGACTTCACCAAGGATCCCATTACACTAAAGATCGAAGGAGACATTATCTCCTCAGCGGTGGGAACCACCTTAGGTGCCGATGACGGAATCGGTGTTGCCTTGAGCATGGCCCTTCTGGAAGACGAGACATTGAAAAATCCTCCTTTGGAAGTTCTCTATACGGTCAGAGAAGAAATCGACTTTGGGGGAGCTAAGACCATACCCGTAGACGGATTGAAGGGAATGCGCCTCATCAACTTGGATCATGCGTCAGATATAGAAATGCTGGCAGGCGGCTGTGGGGGAGAAGCACAGATTGTTCATCTTCCCATGAACAGAACCAAGGTTTCCGGCTACGAAGCCCAGAAGATCTTTTTGACCGGTCTTCCCGGCGGCCATTCGGGAGAAGATATTCACCGTGGCAACGGAGATGCCATCGCCCTTTTGTGCAGAGCCATGAGAGGGTGCAAAGCGGTTGCGGACCTGAAGCTCTACTCCTTCACCGGCGGAACCGGCGGAACGGCCATCCCCAGAGAAGCGGAAGCTGTGGTACTGGTGAAGGGAGAAGAAAAGGATGCCTTCCTGAAGCGACTGGCAGAAATTGAAAAGGAAATGGCGTGGGAATATGTAGTGGTTGCACCCAACTTCTCACTGAAAGCAACTGCCGAAAAGGTGGAAGACGACAGCTGCTTCGATGACGATAGCTTTGAAAAGTTCCTGTCCTTCAACGAACTCTTCCCCAGAGGCATCATGGAAATGAACAACGGCGTTCCCGGAACCGTGGAAAGCTCCATCAACGTGGGCATCGTCAAGACCTCCGACAAGGATTGCATGTTCCGTGCAGAACTGCGAGGATCCATGGATGCCACCATTCAGCAGGTGAAGCAGAAGGTCATCACCATCTCCAAGGTCTTCGGTGCCTCTCTGGACAGCACCGACGATTACACCCCTTGGACATATAACCCCAAGTCGGCCCTTCGCGACACGGCTGCGGAGATTTACAAGGAAATGTTTCACGAAGACCTGAAGACTACCGTGGTCCACGCGGGCATCGAAGCGGGAATCCTCACAAAGAGAATGGAAGGCTTGGATGCCATTTCACTGGGACCCAACTGCTGGTCCTTCCACTCCCCCGAGGAGAGGATGAGCGCATCCTCCACAGATAAGGTGAGCAAGTTCCTGAAGGCATTGGTAGAGAAAATTTAATGGAGACATACGCGCCGGCGGACCCAAAGGTCCCCGGCGTTTTATCTTCCCCGAAAAGAACATGCCATTGAAAATCAGCCCATAATGTTATAAAATAAAGCAGGTTGAAACAGATATAAGGAGGACAATATGACAACATACTACAATGAGCCGTCGAGAACATTTAACGAGTACCTGTTGGTTCCCGGATATTCGTCCAAGGAATGCCAGGTGAGCAATGTTTCCCTCAAGACGCCCATCGTAAAGTTTGAAAAAGGAAAAGAACCGGAAATCGCCATGAATATTCCATTGGTTTCCGCCGTGATGCAGGCTGTGTCAGATGACAACCTTGCCGTGGCGCTGGCCAAGGAAGGGGGCGTTTCTTTTATATTCGGTTCCCAAACCATAGAAAACCAAGCGGAAATGATCAAAAGGGTTAAAGACCACAAGGCGGGCTTCGTCACCAGCGACGCCAACATTAGGCCGGATCAGACCCTGGGAGACCTGTTGAAATTGCGAGAGAAGACGGGACACTCCACTACCGCCGTCACCCAGGACGGCACATCGGAAGGAAAATTGTTGGGCATCATCACCAGCAGAGACTATCGTGTTAGCAGAATGTCTGAGGACACCAAGGTCTCCGAGTTTATGACGCCCTTTGAAAACCTGATTTACGCCCAAGACGGGTGCAGCCTCAGCGAAGCCAACGACATCCTGTGGGACAACAAGTTGAACGCCCTTCCCGTCATCGACAAGAATCAGAGGCTGACCCACTTCGTATTCCGAAAGGACTACGACAGCCACAAGGCTAACCCCAACGAACTGTTGGACAGCCACAAGAGATACTTGGTAGGGGCGGGCATCAACACCCGCGACTACGAAGAGCGAATCCCTGCCTTGGTAGATGCGGGTGCCGACGTGCTCTGTATCGACTCCTCGGAAGGCTACTCCGAATGGCAGAAGGATACCTTGGACTACGTGCGAGCCAAGTACGGCGATGCCGTGAAAATCGGCGCCGGCAACGTGGTGGATAAGGAAGGCTTTTTCTACCTGGCAGAGGCGGGAGCTGATTTCGTGAAAATCGGTATCGGCGGTGGATCCATCTGCATCACTAGAGAGCAGAAGGGTATCGGAAGAGGCCAAGCCAGTGCCGTCATGGATGTGGCAGAAGCGCGAGACGAGTACTTTAAGGAAACGGGAATCTACGTTCCCATCTGTTCCGACGGAGGTATCGTCTACGACTACCATATGACCTTGGCCCTTGCCATGGGTGCGGACTTCCTCATGTTGGGAAGATACTTCGCTCGCTTCGACGAGTCCCCCGGTGCAAGATTGAATGTCAACGGAAACTATGTAAAGGAATATTGGGGCGAGGGCTCCAACCGTGCAAGAAACTGGCAGAGATACGACATGGGCGGCGACTCGGAGCTTTCCTTTGAAGAGGGCGTGGACTCTTACGTTCCCTATGCGGGCAAGCTGTCGGACAACGTGCGACAATCCCTGCAAAAAGTGAAATCCACCATGTGCAACTGCGGCGTGCTGAACCTGAAAGACCTGCAAGACAATGCCAAGTTGACCTTGGTGTCGGCCACTAGCATCGTCGAAGGGGGCGCCCACGACGTCATTAAGAAAGACACTTCCAACAGCATGATGAGGTAACAAAATGGAACATGAAAAAATATTAGTCATCGATTTCGGTGGACAATACAACCAGCTAATCGCCAGAAGAGTGCGGGAATGCAACGTCTTTGCGGAAGTCGTTCCCTACACCATTTCCATAGAAAAAATCAAAGAGAAGAACCCAAAGGGAATCATTTTTACCGGCGGTCCCAACAGCGTGTACGGTGACAGCGCCTTGGATTACGACAAGGAAGTCTTTCGATTGGGCGTTCCCATTCTAGGCATCTGCTACGGTGCCCAGCTTATGGCCCACGCCTTGGGCGGCAAGGTGGAGACGGCGCCTACCAGCGAGTATGGCAGCACCGAAGTCCTTCGGGACCACGACTCCATTCTTCTTCGGGATGTTTCCGAGCGAAGCATCGCCTGGATGAGCCACACCGATTATATCTCCGAAGCTCCCGATGGATTTGAAATCACCGCAACCACACCGGTTTGCCCTGTGGCTGCCATGGAGGACCCGGGAAGAGGATTTTATGCCACTCAGTTTCACCCGGAAGTGATGCATACGGAAGAGGGAGCCACCATCATTCGCACCTTCATTGAGGACATTTGTAAGTGCACCGGCGACTGGAAGATGGATTCCTTTGTAAGCAGCTCCATTGAAGAAATTCGAAACACCGTAGGTGACGGCAAAGTTCTCTGTGCCCTGTCCGGTGGCGTGGATTCCTCCGTTGCTGCCGTCATGCTTTCCAAGGCGGTTGGCAAGCAACTGACTTGCGTCTTCGTAGACCACGGCCTTCTTCGAAAGAACGAAGGGAACGAGGTGGAAGAAGTCTTCGGACCCGATGGTCCCTACGACTTGAACTTCATTCGTGTTAACGCCCAGCAGCGTTTCTACGATAAGCTGGCCGGCGTGGAAGATCCAGAGCAAAAGCGAAAAATCATCGGCGCAGAGTTCATTCGCGTCTTTGAAGAAGAGGCCAAGAAGATTGGAGCCGTGGACTTCCTGGTCCAGGGAACCATCTATCCGGATATTATCGAGAGCGGCCTTGGCGACAGTGCCGTAATCAAGTCGCACCACAATGTGGGCGGCTTGCCCGACCACGTGGACTTTAAGGAAATCATCGAGCCCCTGCGCATGCTCTTTAAGGATGAAGTGCGCAAAGCCGGTCAGGAGCTGGGAATCCCGGATCACTTGGTGTTCCGTCAGCCCTTCCCCGGCCCAGGCCTAGCCATTCGAATCGTGGGCGAAGTCACCCCCGACAAGATCAAGATCGTTCAGGAAGCCGATGCCATCTGGCGAGAAGAAGTGGGCAACCACAAGAGTGGCCACCTTGCCGCCGGTCTTGGCCAGTACTTTGCGGCCCTGACCAACATGCGCTCCGTAGGTGTCATGGGAGACTTCCGAACCTACGACTACGCCATCGCACTGCGTGCCGTCACCACCACGGACTTTATGACAGCGGAAGCTGCCCGAGTTCCCTGGGAGGTCATCCAGAAAGCTGCCAACCGGATTGTCAACGAAGTGGATCACGTGAACCGAGTGCTGTACGATTGCACCGGAAAGCCGCCTGCGACGATTGAGTATGAATAGGGCTTCCCGAGTTTTCCGAGCGGGCGCGAGGGAAAACTCGCAGGAACCCTTTGTGCCAGAAGGGCCAAAGTCGCGGGAGCGACTTTGGGGACCCTAGGACGGCTGAATAGGGCAGAGATACCAAACTGGCACTAATAACTGCTACTAAAGAGAATTCCATGGTTTTTCGATAGACTGGTATATTTATTATATGGATTTAATGATTCGAATTTATCGTACAAAAATCTTTGGAAAGGGGACAAATGCTGTTATCTGGCATTCTAGAATAATGGTTAGGAGGCGAGCATGAGTGCTTACGAAAGATTCAAAGCCATCTATAATGAAATAGATATACTGATAGAGAAAAAAGTTACTTGTGAGGATGAAGCCTTTATCACATGGCATACGAGAGCTGATAGATTCATTAGAAAACAGTATGGTGATGGTCCGGAATTCAAGGATTTTTCTGAGACTAGGTTTGGTGTATTGGTGTGGGATTTTAGCACAACGCAAGAAGATTCGATTGAAGCATGCAAATATGACTTAATCTCGACAAAAGCAAAATTTTGTGTCTACTTAGATGAATTGGCTGAAGAAACAGTGGACAGAGTCACAGCCCATAGCGTAGAAAAGAAATATAGCGATAGAAGAAAAGTGTTTGTGGTTCATGGTCACAACGGTGAGTTGAAGCAAAGTGTCGCGAGGTTAGTAGAAAGACAGGGGCTTGAGGCCGTTATTCTTTCTGAACGAGCAAATTTGGGAAATACCATCATTGAGAAATTCGAACGTAACAGTGATGTGGGCGCTGCTATTTGCCTTTTTACTGAAGATGATGAGTGGAATGATGTAGCAGGTACAATCATGTATCGAGCACGTCAAAATGTTGTGTTTGAAGCAGGATACTTTATTGGTAGACTAGGGAGAAAGAATGTAATAATATTGGCAAACAATAGAATTGAAATACCTAGCGATTTGTCTGGTGTAGTATATGCGAATAATAGATTGTGGGAGCTCCAAGTTCTTAAAGAATTAGATGCTATGGGGTTTGAGATTGATTTCAGCAAGATTCCTTGATAAGTAAAAAGAATGGAACCATACTTGCTACTAATACTATACATTGTTATTTCTATAAAGAAGAATATGTCTATGGCTCGTAGTAGGATAAGCTGGATTTGGTACAAAAGAAAAATCAGAAATGTTAATCATCAGATTCCTCAAGTAAAGAAAAGGGTGCCGTAACCCTTTCTGCCGGAAGGGTCAAAGTCGCGAAAAAGGCTTTGGGATGATTGAGAATATAGGACGGAATCATAAATCATGTTAGAGGTAAAATAATGAACAAACAGGAATTATTCAACTCCCCCTTTATTTATCACGTCACTTCCGATATACCACAAGATAAAAAAGTAGAAAATAAACCAATATATCATTACACTTCTTCAGAAGCTTTTTTATCAATTGTTGCAGAAAAGCAAATAAGATTTACAGATGTAAGGTACATGAATGACAGATCTGAAACCACATATGTGGTTCAACGTATATTGTCATTTGTTGAAGAAAATAGAGAGAACTTTCCCCAATTTGCGTCTACTGTATATAAACTTCTGGAAGAAAACAATATTGACGATATTAAAGAGAACAATTTAATTGAGATACGATACTATAACTTACCATATCATCCTTATGCAGAGAGTAGGCACTTCCTGTTTTGTACATGTGCAAGACCGGATTTATTAAACATGTGGAATTACTATATCAAAAACGGTAATTATCAAGGATATAGTATAGGTTTTAATCTATATAACTTTTTAAAAACGTTTGACACTGAACATACTAAAATCCTAAACAGTTTTTCGGTATATCATGGAAAAGTGTTGTATAAAGAAGAGGAACAGTTCTCTCTGATTAGACCATTGGCTGATGAAATAGAAAAGATGTTGACAAAAGATTATAAGAAAAAATTAAAGCACGCACTATTTAGCATCAGGAATTTCATTGAAACAAAGGGACTTTTTTTTAAAAGCAATCAGTTTGCTTCGGAAGAAGAGTATAGAATTGCTATTTGTATATTAGAAAAAAACATTCCTCATAATAGCTTTGAAGCAAATAAATATGCTGGTCCAAATAATAGGGAGATGGTGCAAGGCTTTTGCATCAATAGGGGAATGGTTGTACCATATTTAAATGTTGTGTTACCACCAGATGCTGTTTCCAAGATTACGATTTCGCCAATAACTGAATATGACATCACGAAATCCAGTACGAAGGAATTGCTTAAAGTAATGGGATACCCAAAGGTTCCTATTTATCAATCAAAAATCCCAATCAGATATTAAGGGTATTAATGGACTGATTGCAGTCACTAGCTTGTATCTGGGAAAAGTAAAGATGTTAATTATTTGGCCAAAGGAAAAAACATTCTATCTCAGAGAGGTGCTTTTGCATTATTTAAAACGAAATGGAGACTATTCTATGACTGAAAGCGATAAATATTTAAAAGAACAAATAATAACTTACCTAGGAAATAAAAGAGGTTTGTTGGGAGAAATCAACAATTGCATTGTAGATGTAAAAAAAAAGCTAGATAAAGAAAAGCTTGTTTCCCTAGATTTGTTTTCAGGCTCTGGGGTTGTGTCGAGACTATTAAAGCAGCATTCATCACTTGTCATTGCCAATGACCTTGAAAAGTATAGCGAGATTGTAAATGAATGCTATTTATCTAACCGATCGGAGATAAAGCATAACGAATATAAGGAGTATAAGCATTTTATTGAGGAATATATAGATAACAATAAATTCCTTGGGATTATATCAAATAACTATGCTCCAAAAAACGATGAAAAAATAAAAAAAGGCGAGAGGGTTTTCTATACTTCGGAAAATGCAAGACGAATTGACACTTACAGGAAAGGCATTCAGGAAATTCCGAATGAGATGCAAAAATTCTTTTTGGCCCCATTGCTTTATGAATCTTCAGTACATGTCAATACAAGTGGCGTATTCAAAGGGTTTTATAAGGATTCGGTGACAGGCATCGGTAAATACGGTGGAAATGGTGGAAATGCTTTAAAGAGAATCCTGGGGAGAATTCAAATTAAGGAACCAGTATGGAGCTATTATGATTGCGAGTATAGGGTGATGAGGGAAGATGCAAACTCAGTTGTGAATCTTCTGGGGGAAGTGGATGTTGCATACTTAGACCCTCCATATAATCAGCACCCGTATGGGTCGAATTATTTTATGCTAAATGTGATTGCAAATAATAAAATTGATGGACGCCTTAGCCGGGTGTCCGGAATACCTGATAATTGGAACCGGTCTGTTTATAACAAAAGTAATCTTGCAATAAATGCTTTTGACGAGTTGCTGGGAAACGTAAAGAGCAAATACATTATTATTTCGTATAATTCTGAGGGATTCATCCCGATAGAGAAGATGAAGGAAATCGTCAACAAATATGGGAAGGCGACATATAAAGCAATAAAATATAATACATTTAGAGGCTGTAGGAACCTTAATGGCAGAAGCACATATGTTCATGAGTTCCTTATTACTTTGAGAAAGGATCGGTAGAATGGGACAATCAGATAGCTTGAGAAATCGTAAAAATCAGCATAAGCCAAAAAATGAGAAGTCCAAATTGGATGACAAGAACATATATGTTGCAATGAATGAAGTGACTTCATACCTATACTCTAGATTTGATATCAAAAATCAGTTCCCGGATTTAGAAATTTCTTTCGAGAAGAGTATTGATATATCATACATGATTGATTTTATTAAGAGAAAAAAAGTTAGAGCGGAATTTGATGATAGATATATTGATAGAAAAATTATTCCCGATGGAGGCGTACTACACCTAATAGATGAAAAGAGTGGTTCAAAAAAACCCATATTGATTGCTGAAATAAAAAGACAAGGAACAAATGATGAACGGAGGAAAGAAGGAAAGAAGAAACAAGCGACGGGGAATGCAATAGAGCGGTTAGGGAAAAATTTGACTGGGATAAAAGCTATGATGAACCATGAAAAAATTACTCCGTTTATTTGTTTTGGATGGGGGTGTGATTTTAACGAGAATGAAAGAACTGTACTATCCAAAGTGAGTATGTTAAACGAGTTTTATGATTTGAACAAAATATATGTATTTAAGAAGGACGGAAATGCAGATAATAATTTTTTTTCTCCAGTATCCATGTTTTTTAGGGAAGAAATTTGGGAGACAAAAGAAATGTTTGCTATTATGAAGGAAATAGCAGAAACCTCCTTTAGATACTATGTGTATTAGTTGTTTTCAAAACATTTGCACCAAGGATTAATGGTACTTCTACTACCGCACGAAAGATTTACTGTTAAGAAGATGTTCTAAGAATTCGAGCGATGGATGATAAATCTTAGGTGATTCAAAATGATGAATTATTTTATGCTTCCACACGCAGTAGGAAGGCGCACTTCGTTAAATTTTTCTCATGAGAGCGGAATGTCAATGAGTGTAATTAATGACAGGAAGAAGGGGCTACAGTCTCCTGCGAAGGAAGTAAGCCTGTTTCGTTGTCTCCCATTACTTATTTAAGAGGACCAAGCAGTAAAGTATTAGTAAGATTCTAAATTTGCGATTATTGGCTGGAAGGAATAAAGACGGTATATGGTATGCGTGATATTGGTATTGAGAAATTTAATCGTGGCGTAGGGTCTACGAGATATAGAAACCCCATTGCGGTGTATTATATGTACACGGAATAGATTAGGAGAAAAACGAAATGGAACCAACCTTCATAGATATACATATTCATACTTCAGAAAATCCAAACTCTTTAAGAGAACAATACGATGTAAAAACATTATTAGAAAAAATAAATAATGTTGCGGGTGAGAACCCAAAACTTATCTCACTTAGTGACCATAATACAATTAATAAAAGCGCATATATGGCTTTAAAGCATGAAGAGGTTAATGCTATTTTTGGAGTCGAATTGCACATAAAAAAATATGATGATGCCCCACCGTACCATTGCCATATGCTATTCAACTGCGAAGTAAATGAGGAAAATGCAGATAGAATCAATCAGATCTTGGATAAAATTTACGAAAATAAGACTGTATCCAGCGATGACACTAACATACCTAATATAGAAAAAATATCGAACGAGTTTGATGAATTTGAATACATGCTTCTCCCACACGGAGGGCAATCTCATAAAACATTTGATAAAGCCACATCACCAGGGCGTCGATTTGATACAATAATGGAAAGAAGTATCTATTTTAACCATTTCGATGGCTTTACCGCACGGAGTAATAGAGGGCTACAGGACACATTAGATTATTTCAAGCGAATAGGCATAGATGAATTTGTTAACCTTATTACCTGCACAGACAATTATATACCGGAGAAATACCCAGAAAGCAAAGCTAGGGAAGCTGAGGAATTCATTCCGACATGGATGTTAGCCGAGCCAACTTATGATGGGTTAAGATTAGCATTATCAGAGAAATCGAGATTGAGTTATGGTTATACCCCACCAGACAAATGGAACTGCAGTATAGGTACTATCAAGTTGGAGAATGAAAGCTGTGATATTGATGTCGAATTGACACCTGGACTTAATGTTGTTATTGGAGGGTCCTCAAGCGGTAAAACACTATTTGTTGATAGTTTGGTGCGGGGAATAACGCATAAATTTGAAGGAGGAAATTATTCGTCATTTAAAATAGACGATATTGAGGTTATGAATCCTTCTGGCATTATTCCACACTATGTTAGTCAGAACTTTATTATTTCTATTTTGAAAAGTGAAAATGCAAAGCTGGAAGAGATTGATATTATTGCTGATGTTTTTCCTGAAGAGATATCGTCGAAAGAACTTGTAAGTAGGAGCTTAGGGGAGCTAAAAGAGATTATTGAAAAATTAGTGGAGTCAGCACGACAAGTCATTGAACACAAAGATATGTTGGGACACATTCAGGCACCATCTCATTTAATCGAAAAAAAAAATAATTTTAAAGATTTGCTATCCATAATAGTACCTAATGACAACGAACTTAGTCTATTGAGATTGTCACCCGCTAAATATGATAAGTATAAAGGTACATTAACTGAAATAGAGGACTTCTTTAATAATAGTCCCATAGATATTAATATCTCGGAAGAAATTTCTATTATTATTAGTGGATTGACCTATTTATATGGGATTTCACAGTATAGTGATGCATCAAATGAGGCTATTAATGAAATTAGAAGCAAAACCAAACTAGCTCTAAATGCAGAGGATAGGGAAAACGCAACAAAGATTCAACAACGGGAATCGCTGATAAAAGAACTTACTTCGTGTTTGAAAGCGATGAAGATGTTTTACACTGCACGGATGACTCTGGAGAAATATGAACTTAAGGTGAGGACTAAAGAGGTGAAAGCAAATGGACACACGTTAAGTATCGAAAATACATATAATGTGGAGGCGAAGGTACTGGTTGGAATCATTAACGAGTTTTTAAAGATAGAAAGTAGGATTAATAGTATAGAAGAACTCGTCCCCGATGTTCTTCATATGGACAATTATTCCCTGAGGCCCAAGGTTAAGGGGTATGATGATTTAGCAGAGAAAATTTACACGAGCCTAAAAGACCTGAACAAACGAAGTTACAAAATAGTGACTCGAGAAGGGGAGAATTTTCACATGCTTAGTCCAGGATGGAAGGCGGCAGTTATTTTAGATTTAATCTTAGCATATGAGCAAGACGTTGCACCGTTGATTATTGATCAACCTGAAGATAACCTAGCAACTGATTATATCAACCATGGACTTGTGGAGCAAATAATGAAAATAAAGCCACAAAAACAAGTTGTATTGGTATCGCACAATGCAACAATTCCAATGCTTGGTGATGCACAAAATGTAGTTGTATGTACAAATGATAGAGGGAGAATAGTAATTAGATCAGCACCTTTGGAGGGAACCATAAATGGCAAGAAAATATTAGACTATATAGCAGAAATAACTGATGGGGGAAAACCTTCCATAAAAAAACGTGTAAAGAAGTATGATTTAAAAAGGATGTGAGGTGACTAATAATGAGACTCAATTTTAATAAAAAGGATGATACGGTTGAAGTCATAATAGTCAATACTGATGGCAAGGAATTCGGTTTTTCTTACACTAAAATGATTGAATTGATGTACGAAGAAAAAAGTATTGAAGACTCTGAGATAGAAGGGGATTTTACTGTAGAAGAATCAAGCTCAATAGTAGCTTTAACAGAGGCGCTAAGGAATGTGGTAACGGTTGTTGAAGGTTATTTGCCTGATGCGGATATAAAACAAATATAAAAACCAAGTAATATATATTTCTTTTTATAATAAAAAGGTATCGTTTGTTCATATCGATCATATTAAATGGATAATTTGAATTAAGAGAAATTATTGATTCAAATGTGGTCAGCGACTAGTTTTAATAATTGGGATAGTTGAAGCGGTGAGATGGATGCGAGAGCATAGTGATAATGCTACGGCACCAAAAACCTTATGAAGGAGTAGGTTAACTCATTAGCAGGAGGGAGAAACATGGATAAAGTTGTAAACATTAACGACCGTAGAGAAACCAAACCGACTAGGGAAGAAAACGAACTTATTGAACTCACGGGAGAAATGCTATCTGATGCTCGTGCAAGTATTAATCAATCGACCACACGAAGTGTGCCTATTGCTGAGATATCCACTTTAGGGGCGGCCATAGCTTCTCTCGTGCCTGCCTTTAATACGATGGAGCTTGCAACAGGCGGCTTGTACCAGCTTGCAAATGCGGGCGTGGGAGATGTGTTAAAAGCAGCGAAGGGTGAAACATTCTGGGGCGCACTCAAGACGAGTGATGGGCGCTCTAAAATGGCTAAATTTGCAGAAGCAGACTCCCTCTCGCTCTCTGCAATTAATCCACAAATGGCGATGATGGCGGTAGCGCTTTATGCCATCGAAAAAGAGATTAAAACAATTGTAGAAACCAATAAACAGATATTGTCATTTTTAGAGGCAGAGATGGAATCCCAAGTAGAAGCGGACGCCGAGACCTTGATGAACATCTTGACTAAGTACAAACTGAATTGGGACAATTCGCATTTTGTAGAGAGCAACCACAAAATGGTTTTAGATGTTCAAAGAATGGCTAGAAAGAACATGCTTACCTATCAGAAAGAAGTTGCTGATTTGTTAAGCAAAAATAAAATTGTGGTGGGGAAAGCAAAAGTACAAGCGACTTTGGATAATCTCAAAAAAATGTTTGAATACTATCGACTATCACATTATATCTTCTCCCTAGCTTCGTTCCTGGAAATAATGTTAAGTGGAAATTTCAAAGAAGAATATATCCGCGGAATTAGCAATGAAATAGGAGCGATGGCACATGAATATAGAGAACTCTTTGGAAAGTGCTCAATGCACCTAGAAAAGCTGAGCAAATCGGCGATAGATACAAATGTGGTAAAAGGGTTAGGCCATGTGGGTAAAGCTGCAGGAAAAGCCATTGGTAGTATTCCAGTTATAAAGAAAGGTCCAGTTGATGAATTTCTTCAGGACAAAGGAGAACACTTGAAGTGCAATGCAAATGACATGGAAAATGAAGCAGTCATATCTTTCGCAACATTAGGCAATCCCGGCACTAGCGTATTCATAAACAAAATGGAAGATATGATTCAAATATATAACCATACTTCTCAGATATGCTTCGATAAAAATGAGATATTCTTATTGGCATAGATACTAATGGGTTTAAACCATGGAACCCCTATACATATATGTATTTATAGAAAAGCAAAACCTAATCTTTCAACATGGAGAAGTAGTACCTAATGAGCCTAAGGCACGATGATATTTTCAGTTCTATAGAAGGCCAATAAAGGAGCATAAGCAAATGATGGTGAAGCAAAAATATTTACCGCTAATGGATTTGTTAGTGATTGTATCACCTCACAATTAAACAGTTAAGGTGTAGGAAGGAGAATACTACAATTGGAAAATTTGGATATGCTAGTTGATAAATTAATAAAGTTGCCAAATGAAATTTCATGGGTGGAATTTAAGCATAATAATTATTGCCCTGACATGATTGGAGAAGACATAAGTGCATTAGCAAATGCAGCGGCATATTATGAAAAAACATGTGCATATATGATTTGGGGAATAGACGACGACACTCACGAAATTGTTGGAACTACGTATGATCAATATTCTCTCAAAGTAGGCAATCAGGAAATTGAAAGCTGGTTAAGAAATTTATTGTCAAAAAATGCAAGCTTTGTTTTTCATTCTCTAGAAATAAATAATAAGAGGGTTGTATTGTTAATGATTAATAGAGCTGTAAATCAAACGGTGACATTTAAAAAGGTGGATTATATAAGAGTGGGGAGTTATACAAAGAAACTAAATGATTATCCATCAATGAAAACCCAATTATGGGATCGCATAAGAAATACTAATTTTGAAGAGCTAATTGCAGAAAAGGATTTAGATGTTCAAGGTGTTATAGAAAAAATGGATATATATTCCTATTTTGAATTAAGGAAAATGCCTCTACCTACGACTCAAGATGAAATAATCCACTATTTATTAGAAGAGAAAATGGTTATTAAACAGGATAATGGTATGTTTGATATTACCAATCTAGGGGCAATATTGTTCGCTAAAAAATTAAGCGATTTTCATGGACTGTCTAGGAAAGCTATACGCGTTGTGCAATACGAAAGGAATGATAGGCTAAACATTCTAAAAGAATTCTCCGGAAGTAAAGGGTATGCAAATGGATTTGAAGGTCTTATTGGATTTTTAGAAGCGATTTTACCATCATCAGAAGAAATAAACGGAGCTATCAGAAAGACAAAGAAAGAATTCCCCATTGTTGCAGTCCGTGAAATAGTGGCCAATGCTTTGATTCATCAAGACCTTTCAATATCTGGAACAGGACCAATGATTGAAATATTCCCAAATCGCATTGAAGTGACAAACCCTGGTGTTCCACTTGTAGATATCAAAAGGATAATTGATAACCCGCCTAAATCCAGAAATGAAAAAATTGCAGCCTTGATGCGCAGATTTGGAATGTGTGAAGAACTGGGATCAGGATGGGATAGAATTGTAATCTCATGTGAACTTGAAACATTACCTGCTCCTAAAATTATTTTGTACGAGGAAAATACAAAGGTTATACTATTTTCTGACATTGCTTTTGCAAATATGAGCATGGAAGACAAAATCTGGGATTGTTATTTACATGCATGCATTAAGTATGTTTCGTCTGAAACTATTACAAATAGTTCTTTGAGAAATCGTTTTGGGTTGCAAGATTCTTCATCTGCAAGTATTTCGCGACTGATTAAAGATACTTTAAACGAAGGTTTAATTAAAGCGGTGGATGCAAACACAGCTCCAAGATATATGAAATATATACCATATTGGGCATGAATTTAACTTGCTGGTAATGTGCATGATGACATGCGAGGAAAATGGAGTGCACAATAGATTGTTGATATTTCAAAGTTAAGATGCAATATGTGAGAAGGATTTAACTTGCTGGTAACTTGCAGAGACAAGTATTTATAGAAATTAGCAAGCAAGATAAAAAGATGGACTTCGTAGCACATGCAATAGATACGACTGAACTACCTAAGATAATCCAAACAAGGGAGCTTGAAAAATATGTACTACAAAAATATTCCGGGAACAAGGGAGATTTCCCTAAAAGAAATTGGTAGAGATGAGGTTATCGAAAATCCCGCATTTTGGCAAGAAATCGACGGGTTTTCCACGGTACTATTGGGCCGAATTTTGGATTCGGATAGAGAGGAGTATGTCCCTTACTTGCTTATAGATTTTTGGAATAAACCGCTGGGGACGGCTACAACGGTAGAATTCTATGATGTATCCGATGTATCAATAAAGGCAAGGTGTGATTATACGGAGATTGGCAGGGTGGAAATCTCCACAGAAGGAAACAAAAGATACTTCTTCTCAGAAAAAATCACATTCGGATTTGCTAAGATGCACTCAACAGAGGACGGGTTATGGATGCCTGTATCTGGGTCCTATATTCCGGATAAGTTCTTTTAGGGTGCAAACGCATTTGAAAAACCGAAAAATGCACCCTAAAAAATTTACTTCCTAAACACTTTGGCGATGAAGAGGCCGATGCTTTTCAGGTCGGATAAATCCTTCTTCTCCAGGTCCTTCAACATGGGAAGTTTGTCTTCAATAATCTTATAGAATTCATGCTCCGTAAACTTCTTGATAAAATCCAAATCGTCATCTTTTATCTTCCCGGTGTAAATTCGGTCCATAATCATAATGGAGATTTCTCCGATGGCACCGCTTAAGACTGCGGCCACGATGGCGTTGATGGCATTGCCCACGCCGGGGAAGGTGGCTTTTAGGGATGATACGGCCATGCGAGCAGGGATGGATACTGTTCCACACTCCACAATGGTCCGAATAACGTTGGAATTTTTAGTCGGCATGCCGTATATTTTGGAAATACCCTGCACCAATGCTGTTTGGGCAGGAACAAGAATGGCGGCATCGGCAATGGGGATAGGTGTTGCACCCACCAAGGCGGAACCTGCTGTCACCGTTGCGGTGAACCCGTGGGCTAACTTTCGCTTCATATTCAACTGATAATTGGAAACGGCAACGGTTGCCATTCGCAAGGCTTCCGGGGTGAGTTCTACGGTTCGATCCACCAGGGCATCTAAACCATAGGGTGGAATGACGGTATATTCATCAATGGGAAACTCTTGTGCGACGACGGAGATTACGTCCACCACATTCATCTTCCCCTTCCCATATTTCTCAATCATGTATTCAATGAGCTCTTCATATCCTTCCCGGTGGGGTTCGGAATAAGACTTTGTTAATACAACGATGATGGGGATGTCATTCCAAACCTTGGTGACGTTTTTCAGCATCTTTATGTTTTCGGAGAAGAGTCTTGCGGACATCGCATCCACACAGTACCAGATCATGCTGATTTGCCTATCTCTGTTTTCTTCTCGATAATTGGTTTTCATCCACTTTTCAATCTGGCGCGTTGCACGGATTTTGTGGAACCGATTGTGTTCTATGCTCTTCGTATCGATCAATCGAAAGGGAACGGCATCATCTTCATAGATGTCCATTCTTTCGGCGCCACGTTTTCCTATAGATGTTTTTGTAGCCCTGTCATCCAGTATCGCATGAATCAATGTGCTCTTCCCGGAACCGGCATTGCCAATTAACAGCACGTTGGCTTTATCGTTCGTCATTTCAAAACCCTCCCGTGTCCAATCAATTATGTGGTCTATTATACCATAATGAGCAATAGGAAGGATGTATTTCATATTGACAGAGAGTAAGCCGGAGACTATAATTGATATAAATTGGTATCAATTAGTATCAGAACGAAAGTGAGTATAATGGATATAAAGAATTTCATTGAAATGTATCGGGATACTAAGTCAGATGATCTTCACAAAATGAAATATAAATACGGGTCGGAGAAGATGAAGGATTATGTATCGATTTTGAAGGCTTCTTTTTTTCAGGAGATACAATTAGTGGACTTCCGGGGAAAGCCAATTGTTTTTTTGCCGGATAAAGTGAAGATAAGTGACCGGAGCATCAAAATATTATATGGGAATGGATCTGTGGGAAATACTTATGGACAACTGGCCATGGAGGAGGAGACTGCAGCGACCTTCGATATAGAGGGCATAGATTACAAACAAGAAAGCATCCGAAAGATTTTTGCAGGACGTGCTGCGACAGACAAGATGGAAGAACGTATTGTTGGGATGAAAAAAGGGATAGAGTATATTAGTAACCCAGCACATATAATAGACGAAAGTAATCTTTTCCGATTATATAAACTGGCAATAGGGGATTCCCTAGAGGAAGAGGATCAACTAAAGCCGGACAAGTTGTATCGACACAACGAGGTAGTTGTTCACGATGGAATAAAGACGATACATAGCGGAATTCCTCATGAAAAGTTGCCGGAATACATGAATGGATTTGTCAAATACATGCAAATATCCAGTAGTGATGAGCTTCAAAAAGCGGCAATCATTCATTTCTATTTATCCTATCTACATCCCTACTTCGATGGAAACGGTCGGATGTCGCGGCTGGTGCAGATGTGGTATCTTGTTCAACGAGGATATCCGGGTACAATGCATGTGTCTTTGTCAAAATATATAGAGATGAGTCGGAAGATATACTATCGTATCTTTGAGCGCATTGAAAAAAATGTTGAGGTCAGCGGGGTTATGGATATCACTCCTTTTCTACAATACATGAACGAAAGTGTTTATGAGAAATTACCTGCGGAATTGCCTGGGGAGAAGACGATGACAGACTACTCCAACATCTTGCAGAAGGGTGATGTTACAGAAAAAGAACGAAATCTTTGGCAGTTCGTGATGAGTGCCTACGGAACCAACGAGTTTTCGACTAAGCAATTGGAAAAGGACTTTGGAAATGCAGCCTATGCAACAATCCGTACTTTCGTCATGAAATTTGAAGAGAAGGGCTTACTTGCGAGGCAGAGTTATGGAAACCGTAACAAGTATCGAATACGATGAGTTAGAGGTGGTCAGCTGTACAATTCTCTGAGAGAGGGGACAGCAGTAACTGAGAAGAATGGCAAGAGAACGAATTGATGCTCTAAAATAAAGGAGAAAGGAAGAAAAATGACAGCACATCCAATATACCAAATCTATGCAGAGTTGCAAGATTATGAACCAAAAATCTGGAGACGTTTTCAAGTTTTGAATAATTTGTATCTTCCCAAGTTGGGCTATATTGTCATGACGATGTTTGAAATGCAGGCTAGCCATTTATTTAACTTTGAAGACCACAGGAAAGAACGCTATGAGAAATGGGGGATTCATTGCGTGAATGAAGATGAGGTAAACCGGTGGAGGCCGGATGGGACTGTTATATATGAGGTGCCCAGTCCGTATGAACCCCCGGAAGACCTTGAGAACCGAAACATCCAAAATGCAGTAGAAGTGAAAATGGAAAACATCCTGCTGCAAGCCGGGGACACGGTTATCTTTAACTATGATTATGGCGATGGTTGGGCAGTGAAACTTATGCTTGAAGAAATTTTTGCAGATAAAAAACTGTCCGGCTGGGAGCTCCCGCGAGTGATTGAAGGGGAAGGTTATGGCATCATTGAGGACTGTGGTGGCACCGGTGGTTTGATGAGGATAGCAAAGGCTTTCAAGAAGAAAAAGGGCGAGGACTATGAAGAGTATCAATGCTGGCTTGGGGTCGATGAATTGGATCTAACTTCTTTTGATCTGGAAGACATGAACTTTCGCTTGAAAAGGTTGCCAAGAATTTTTAGAGAGGTTTATGAATATGGCGAGGAACCTAGTGCCCGGTCCATGAAGATACTCATGCGCGAGTATTGAGATTGAAGGAGGGAAAGTGGATGGGAATTGCATATATCTTGTTACTTCTGCTGTCAATTGTTGTTGCAAGCGTCGGGATTAAACAGAGGGGGAAGAGAAAAGATTTATTCATAATCATTAGCCTTACTTGTTTCGCAATAGTACCAGTACTTAGCATTTTTGACATCAACTGTAGGGTAGCAGCTGGAGATGTGGTAGGGGTTATAGATATTTACCCAACCATGGGAATTATATACTGCGCTGTGTTGATTATCATTCTTGTGTTGACCGTTATAAATATCCTTGGGAAGCCAAGAACGAGAGAAGAAAACTAAAAGGGGGACATATTTACCCTTTTTTTCATATAAAATGCGATATACTTGGACTAGTATAGATGATGATAGGAAGTAGAAGAGGTGTACTTATGATTGATTTGAAAGAGGCATGTGATATCATACTATCCAAACATCAAAACGAATACATTCACGTTGTGAATGATCATGGTGATTTTTTAGAATTTGTACTAATGCGAAAAGGCGAGGAAGTAACAAACACTACTGCGATATTTACAGGGACAATATTGCACAAAGACACTTTGGAAA